>NZ_BAAASQ010000019.1:0-189468 GCF_039532965.1 Streptomyces mauvecolor
CGACCTGCAGACAGCCCGCACCCTGGCAGCCCTACGACACCACCTAACAAAGTCCTACTAGGGACTGCCGAACTCGACCGAATGCGGCACCGTCAGCCCTGCGTATCCACCGCTCTGCCCGGGACCGAGGGTGTCCTGCAGGACCGAGCAGTACTCGTCCCGGTACAAGAAAGCAATGGCGTTCGTCCGGTTGTCCACGATGCCCGCACCGCCGTCCAGCAGACGGCAATCATTGTTCGGTGGATTGGTGATCGCGTCCCTGGCGCCCGTGTCCGCACGGTTGAAGAACAGCGTGCCCGAGGCCGCCTGTGCACTGGCGGCCGGGCCGGTGACCAGCACCGCCGCCGCTCCCGCGATCAGTACGATCCTGGCCAGCCGCTTGATGCGATACGTCATGGTGTGCCCCCCTCCCTCTCGCATGCTCCTTCCCACAGGATTCGACACCCTCCGACCAGGCCGGAAGACCTTCCCACTCAACGTCACCCGGATGGCCGAACGAACACCGCGGGCCACTGCACCACGGCTTGACTTCGTCATTGAGGCTCCCGTGTCTCGTGGCCGGGCGGATCCGGCCCACGCGACCGACGGCAGCTACAGGGTCTGAACATTGATCCTCATAGCGGGTTCCGGTGGTCGTGGCTCTCGCCCATCTCCGAGCCTCTGGCGACCTCGTTCTCGTGCGGCGTTGCGCGGGACGGGTCGGAAGCCAGGCAGCCGCACGCCCCCAGCATGCTTCCGTCCGCCGCTTTCACGGGGTTACAGGGCGCGTCGTCGTAGGAAGCCTCGCCCCGAAGCGTCGGGCAGTCTCTCTGGTCAAGGAGTACGCATGATGCGCAGCCATCGTTTTCTCACCACTGCCCTGCTCAGTGCCCTTCTCGTACTGACCAGCACATGGGCGGCCACTCCTGCTCCAGCGGCACCAACACCTAACGATCCGGACGCCGCTGCCGTCTTCGTCGGAGTCGGTTCCACCCTCGGAGTCGCAGGCAGCGGCGCGGGCATCGGAAGCGTCTTCGGCAACCTCATCATCGGGTAGCACGCCCGCCAGGCATGTGAGTTGATCGTGGGACCTGCTGTCGTACCGATCCTCGAGCACGCCCAACGCCGCGATCGCTATGGCCAGTTCCAGGTAGTGAGGTGCTCCCTGACAGCTCCCGCATACCGCGGCGTGATCTGCGATCTCCGCACCCATCAGCTTCTCGACGTCCTGCCACTCCACCTGGCCGTACGCGCAGGAACCTGAAGCGATTCGGGATCCGTACGGCCGGCGAGCCCGCCGACGCCCCGTCTGCCACCCTGGCCCCCGAACTCGGCATGCCGGCACGCGGGAGGTGCGACGCCGCGGCATGTCGCTCCCCCGTGCCCTATGCCGACGAGTCCTCCACCGCGCGCAGCCCTGCCTGCCCGAACCGTCTGCGCCAATGGCCGTGTCTCAGCGGTACATCAGCAAGGCGGCGACCCTCTGCCTGGCCGGGAATCTGCGTCGTTGGCGCCCTTGTTTGGTCTGCCAAGCTTCCCAGCGGCCCCCGGAGAACCCGGTCGGTCTTGGCCCGGACCGCCGCGCTTGGCGGGACGGGCAGGGTGTGGGTATCTGCTTCACGGTTCTCGACCACAGGCACGTCGCCGGTGCGTCGGCGGGCTTCGACAAGCACCACCCGTCGCGGTCCACGCCGATCACTGTGCCGCTCGCACCGACGCGCCAAGTTGTCAGTCGGGGAGTTCGCTGCGTATGGGTGTGTCCCTGCACAGCAGTGAGGCGCTGTCAGCGGCTCCTGTCTGGCGTGTCGTCCGTTTGGTGCAGCGGGTCATCCGCGCGTCGGAGACCGCTCTCCTCGCGGTCACCGGAAGCCGGGTCGTGGTAGAGCCAGCCTTCCCACCCCTGGAGGTCGATGTCCGACTGTCCGTGTCTGCCCTGCTCGGGGTTCATGACGCCACTCCTGGGTATGTGGTGTGCGATCTGTGGGGTTTCCCCTGGGCGTTCACCATGCCATGAGGGTTCGCTGTATGCATTTATTACTGATCTCGGCGTGTCAGGGCGATGTTGGTGTGTCGAGGGTTGGACCGGTTCCGGCAATGAAGCCGTTGAGGACGGCCGGTTTCGCGGGCATTTGAGGCGGTTGCATACGAGTGCACTCAGTGCGGTCCAGGTCGACAACGGCGAAGCTGGCGCGGATGCGCTTGGTGTGTAGTCAGGCTCCCTCCACCGGATACAGCTGTGGCGAGGGGGCAGGCGGCAGGAAGGCCATCAGCCACTCATGCCCGGTGACCAACTGCCCCATCTTGCTGAAGATATGGGTGTTGAGCCCCTCTCAGACGCGCACCACGGGTGCCTTGACCAACAGGTGGACGCCGTCCAGAAGATGGATGCAGGCGGGCTCGTTCATCGTGCGCCGTGTGCCTGTTCGCCGCAGCCACCGGCGGAGTGCGGGTGAAGCAGATTCTGGCGGGGGTGGGCCCGCCAACCCACCGTTACCCCTGCCACGGTGGGAAGCCGGATCACACACATCAACGCTCCGACCCAACCTGGATGTGTCCTCGCACGCACGCCAGGCCGTCAACCCGGTCCTCACCTCTGGCGTCCGTGTGAACGACTGGGCCGGCCGTGGGTCCCGCTGTCACCCTTCGCTCCGCACGCTCACCTTTTCCTGTTCGTGGGCGGGCGGCTCCTGAGAGGTGCGGCCCGGCAGGAAGACCAGGGCTACCACCGCGCCGAGAGCGGCGACCCCGGCCGATGCGGTCGCGGTGACATGCATGGCATGGACGAACGCGTCGTTGGCGGGCTGGACCAGCGCCCTGCCCGCCGCGCCCAGCTGCTGCGCGACCGCCAGGGTGGCCTCCACCGACTCGCCCGCTGTGCGCTGCAGGTTCTCGGACAGCCCGGGGACCGCCGCGAGATGGCTGTCGATGCCGCTGTGGTAGACGGTGGACAGCAGCGAGCCCAGTACAGCGACCCCCAGCGCTCCGCCGACCTGTCGGAAGGTGTTGTTGACCGCGGAGGCGGAACCGGCCTTCTCACGTGGCAGCGCCGACATGATCATGACGGTGGCGGGTGGCATCACATGCGCCATCGCCGTGCCCATCAGAAAGAACACCACCTCAAGCACCCAAATCGGCGTAGTAGTACCGAGTAGCAGGAAGCCGAGGAACGCGACCGCGTCCAGGGCCAGCCCGGTGGCGCACACGGCGCGTGCGCCGAACCGGGCGACGACCAGACGCGCCCGCGGCGCGAAGATGATCTGGGCGGCGGCGAGCGGGAGCATCAGAAGGCCGGACTGCAGGGGGGTGTAGCCACGCACGCTCTGGGTGTAGAAGACGCTGAAGAAGGTCACACCCACCAGCCCGAAGAAGACAAAGCCGATGGCGACCACGGAGGCGGAGAAGCGCCGGTCGCGGAAGTACGCGATGTTGAATGCCGGGTGGTCGCTTCGGTGTTCATGGAGCACCCAGCCGCCCAGAACGGCGACACCGGTGACGATCGTCATCCACGACTCGGGCGCGGTGAAGTCGGCGAGCTGGCCGCCCTTGATGATGCCGTACGCCACCAGGACCAGACCGATGATGGACAGCAGCACCCCGACCGGGTCGAGTCGGCCGGGGAGGGGGTCCTTGGAGTCCGGGACGAGCGCTGCCATCGCGATCACGCCGATCGCCACGATGGGCACATTGACCAGGAACACCGATCCCCACCAGAAGTGCTGGAGCAGCAGCCCGCCGACGATCGGGCCGAGCGCGATACCGAAGCCGACCGTGCCGGTCCAGATGCCGATGGCCTTGGGCCGCTCGTCCCGGTCGAAGACGTTCGCGATGATGGCCAGGGTGCTGGGCATGACGAACGCGGCACCGAAGCCCATCAGAGCGCGGAACGCGATCAGTTCGCCCGAGGAGGCGGCGAGCGCGGAGAGCAGGGAGCCGGCGCCGAAGACCAGCATGCCGAAGATCAGCGTCTTCTTGCGTCCCAGCCGGTCGCCGACAAGCCCGGAGGTGAACAGCAGCCCGGCGAAGACCAGCGTGTACGCATTGATCGCCCACTGCAGCTGACTCTGAGTGGAGCCGAGTCCAGTGGGGGGCGGCTGGGCGATGGTCTTCATCGCGACATTGAGGATCGAGTTGTCGAGCACGACAACGACCAGACTGAAAAGCAGCACGGTCAGGATCGCCCAGCGGCGGGAGTGCACCGCCTCGGGAATCTGTACGGTCGAAGACCGGGGCTCGGGGGCAGACATACCCCCACGCTAGAGTCACCCACCGTACAGAATCAGCCCTATATCGCAAGTATCCCTCGAATGGCGGATAAATCAGCCCTTGCCTGTTATTTCCCATTTCAAGGGATGACCGCTCACCCATGGCGTGGGTGAGGACGTACAGCATGGTCCAGCTGTGGTGGTCGACGGTGGCGAGGCAGGAGCGGATCGCGCAGAAGTCGCGGGGGCGTTGCAGGGTTCGCGGGTATCCGGAGATCTCGATGCGGAGTTTCGCCATGCAGACCGGTCCGCTCAGCCGGATTGTCGTCGAACGGCAGGACCGGGCGCGGGCCAAGGAGACCGGTGCCCGGGCCACCAGGAGCTGCCCGGGCAGGCGTTCACTTCAGGGGCAATTGCCGTGACACCCAGCACCAACCGCCCGTCCATCGTCGGCGTCGGTCATGACGCCGGGGCGGGCGGCGCCAGATTGGTGGCGTCCAGGGCCGGACGCAGGCCCTCGGCAAGCTCAACGCCGTCCCCGACTCCCCAGTAGTGCACGTAGAACAGGCGGGGCTGGTCATCCAGCATGTGGTTGTGCAGCTCGACGATTTCGAAGCCACCCTTTTGCAGGGCCTGGATGACGTTCTGCACTTCATGTGCGGTCATCACAACGTCGCCGGTGACCGCGGCCTGCTCATCCCCCAGGGCCTGGAACTTGATCACCGTGTCGACACCGATGGGTGCGGGCAGCACATGGCCGTGTGAGGTGACGGTCTCCGCGCGGCCGAGGAAGAACTTGTAAGTCCGGCCTTCGGCGATGCCCTTGCGGCCCAGCGTCTCGTCGATCCCGTCGGTGTCCAGATCGATGGGCTCAGTCTTCGGCGGGGCCGGCACCGCGATGGGGTCGCCGCTGACTTCCAGAACCGTCTTGAGTTTGCGGGCGAGGGTGAGCGGGTCGCCCATGGCGTGAAAGTGCGTCCACCAGATGGGGGGCGACTGATCGGGCAGGTGCTTGTGGAGGGCGGTCTGCTCGATGCCCGCCTCCTGAAGGGCTTCGGTGGCTCTGGGGAGTTCGTCCTCAGTGAGCACCAGGTCGCCCATGAGCATCGTGCCGTCGCAGTACCGGGCGAAGTCCGCGCTGCCGTTGAGCGCGAGTGACGCCCCGATCTCCACTCCCCGGCTGGTGACCTTCAGATCCCTGCGGGGCAGCGAGATCCCGAAGACCACCTTCTCCCGCAGCGCGCCGGTGCGGCCCAGCGCCTTGGCGACCGGTTGCCAGTCGGCGTCCGTCGTGGGGATCGGCCGCTGCAACCGGGGGCAGCGGGCGCCTCCTCCCGGGGCTCCCACATGGCTGCCGCCGGTGCGGTGCCCGACTGGGGCACCGCACCCTGCCAGGGCGAGGGCGGATGCGGTGAGCGCGGCCATCGCGCCCAGGAGTGACGGCGCGCCGGTGCGCCTGTGTCGGGTGGCAGACATGAGAACCTTTTCGTCCAGGTAAGCGCCCCCGCCTACGCCCACGTGACAAGATGACTGGGTGACTTCCTGACTGTCTTCCCGGTCCGGGTGCCAGTTGTGTGCGCCCGCGCCCGTGTTCCCTCACCTGGCCGACAAACGTAGCCGCTCGCTACCTCCTGGGACGTCCCACTCGTGTCCGGACAACCGGATGCTCGCGTTCTTCGATGCGGACGACCCGGCCGAGCGGACCGACCTTCTGCCCACCGCCCAGTCAGTCCCCCACTTCGAGCACCGCCTGGCCGCGGGAGACCCCCGCCTCGACGGCACGATGGGCATCACCCACGGTTTCCCATGGTCTGGCATCCACGAATGCCTCCGGGATACGGAAGCCGTCCGCCACGTCTCGCCACAAGGCGGTGATCTCCGTGCGATTGCCGGTGCGGACCCCGATGAGCGATTGGCTGTGGAGGTAGAACGGCAGCAGCGCCATGGGCAGCGGCTCGTGCGAAATCGCTCCGGACACGACGATCCGGCCCATGTCAGCCAGTGTTTCGCGGTACTTGTGCCAGACCGCCGGGATACCGAGGTTGTCGATGACGCAGTCGACACCCCACCCGCCGGTCACCTCGCGAATGGCGTCGGCGAGGTCGTCCGCGTCACCGTCGAGGGCCGCTCGCAGTGGCAGGCCGTCCATGCAGCCCGGTTTGACGCTCAGGCGGTCGACACCGATGACATGGGCCCCTCGAAAGGCGGCGAGCGATGCGGCGGTCGCGCCGAGCGACCCCGCCGCACCGATCACCAGCACGTTGCTGCCCCGGCCGACATGACCGGCGTCGAGTTGTGCTCTGGCGACAGGCCCGTTGCCCGCCAGGGCCGCCGCCTGGTCGAACGGGACGTCATCCGGCAGCAGCGAGAGGTTGGACTGCGGGGCCACGCACGAGTGCGCGTAACTGCCCTGCCGGTGTATGCCGATCAGGCCGAACGACGAGCAGGCCTCCTCACGCCGGTCCTGGCAGGCGCGGCAGTGTCCGCAGGAGAGCACCGCGGAGACGGCTACTCGTCTCCCGATCAGCGCCGGGTCCGCGCCCGGACCTACGGCGTCGACCACGCCGGCGTGCTCACTGCCGAGTACATGGGGAAATCCCGGCACCTGTTCCGCGAAAGGAGGGCGTCCGGCTCGGGTCGCGATGTCCTTGGTGCGGCCGACAACGACCGTTGACACCCGGACCCGGACCTCGCCGGGCGCGGGTTCGAGATCAGCCAGGTCCGCGAGGTGGATCACCTCCGGGCCGCCGAACTCCTCTATGACGAGCGCTTTCACCGGTCCATACTTCCCATCGGATGGGGCGGCGGCGACGTTCGCCGTCGGCGGGGGTGGTGTAGTCGGACGGTGTACCGGCAGGGGTACCGGTACGACCGTTTGCACTCTCTGCATTGCGTCGGTCTGCGCCACCGGTAGGGTCGGACGCATGAATCACCGCATCCGGCACAACCGCTGTGATCTCATACCGGTGCGTTCACGATGACGGACCTCAAGCCCACCGTCTTCAACACCCGGGACCACGTCGTCGCAGAGCGGGACCGGATCACGGCTGCCCGCTGAGCCGGGTGCGCAAGGGGGTCAGTTGATCGATCCCGTAGCGCCTGCGCAGGTCGGATACGGCTGCCTCGTCCGGGGGGCCGTCGGCGTTCAGGATCTCCAGCAACTCCTCGAAGTAGCGTTCGTGGTTCGGGGGCGGAGCCGCCTGCACGAGCATCCTGGCGTTCCGGTCCGTCCGGTTGGCGAATGCGTGCGGACAGCCGGGTGGCACATGCGCCACCGAGCCCGGGGTGGCGCGCACCGGCCGCCGGCCGGAACGGGACTCCCACCGCTCCCAGTTGTCCGGCGTGCGTTCCCGGGGCTCGAAGGCGAGTATCTCCAGTTCGCCTTCGAGGACGTAGAACACCTCCTCGCTGTTGGCATGGGCGTGTGCGCCCACATCGAACCCGGGAGGCACCACCACCTCAAAGAGGGAACCCACCTGGGTGCGTTCGCCCGTTACCTTCATCGTCACCACCTGGGCACTGGTCACCAGGGTTCGTCCCGCGCCCGGCGGGAGCACCAGGCCGTCCATCGTGTGCGTCGTCAGTTCGGTCATCGGGAGTTCCTCCGTCCCACGTCACCAGGTCACCGGAATCGCTTCCGGACCCCGGATCAGCTCGCCTCGCCGCCAGCGGATGTCACTCGGCGGAACAGCGAGCCGCAGGCCGGGGAAGCGGTCGAGCAGACCGCGGAGCATCACCTGCATCTCCATCCGGGCCAGCCAGGGGCCGGCGCAGTAGTGCGGTCCGTTGCCGAAGGCCAGGTGTGGATTGAAAGAGCGGTCGAAGTCGAGGCTGTGCGGGTCCTGGAACTTCTCCGGGTCGCGGTTGGCCGCCACATACGAGGCATAGACCGGCTCCCCACGCCGAATGGTCACCTCGCCGACCTGCACGTCCTCGGTGGCTATGCGGCCCATGCCCACCGCGTTGCGGTGGGGGATGAAGCGCAGCAACTCCTCCACCGCCTGCGGCAGCAGGTCCGGCTCGGCCAGCAGCCTGGCATGGTGCTCCGGGTGTGTCAGCAGCAGGTACACCATGTTGGCACTGTTGAACCGCACCGAGTTGATGCCACTGACCTCCATCAGCACAGCGAAGGCCACCAACTCCTTCCGGGAAAGCCGGCCCTCCTTTTCGGCGGCGGCCATGTGACTGACCACGTCGTCGCGGGGCTCCGCCATCCGCTGGGTGGCCAGCGCGTCGAAGTAGGCGCCGATCTCCTCCTTGGCCTGCTCGCTGCGCCGGCGGCCCTGCGCCGAGGAGATGACCAGCAGGGTCCAGCCGATGATCCGGGACCAGTCCTCCTCCGGCACACCCATCAGCTCGCTGATCCCGGCCACCGAGAAGGGGGTATTGAAGTGCTCCATCACATTGGCCGGCGCTCCGGCCTGCTCCATCGCGTCCAGAAGGTCCTCGGCGATCTTCTCGGCGCGCGGGCGCAGTTCCTCGATGCGCCGGCGGGAGAACATGCTCGCCACCGTCTTGCGCAGCCCGGTGTGGTACGGAGGGTCGGTGAAACCCACCGCGTCGTCGAGTGGAATGAAGTGCGGGGCCATTCGGGTGATATCGCGACCGGCCAGTTGCGCCCTGCTGAACCGCGGGTCGTTGGTGACCAGTCTGACGTCCTCGTACTTCGTCGCCACCCACGCGTCGCCTTCCCCGTGCGGCATCCGGATGCGGGCGAGTCCGCCGTCTTCCAGCATCTCCTGCATAGCCGGGTCGAAGTCGAGGGCTTCTACGTCGTCAACACTCCAGAAGCGGACCGGTGGCTCGTCCGTTTGACTACTCATGATGCGTACCTCCTGCTCGGTGTGGACGCGGATTCAAGCCGCCTGGTCCACGATCCAAGATCCAAGTGCCGAGGCAGATCTCGGCGGTGATGCCGGAACCGAACCCGGCCGGCAACCCCTTGTGTGTGTCGAGGGCCTACGCCTCGTCAAACAGGCGTGCCAGTGAGTCGAGCACTACGGCGCCGGCGATGTCGCCATACTCAGTAGGCGTGGCGCGGCTGAACGGAAACGCTTCGGACGGGGGCGGCGTCCAGGAAGCGGTCAGATCGTCGAAGACGCGTGGCACACCCGCGTGGATGAGGCAGAAGTCGAGCTTGCGGGCGTCACAGTCGTGTTCCGCCACCGCGCGCAAGGCCTCAGGGGTGCTCCATCGTGTCCGGCATCCACATGTCCCGCTGGAAGTGGACGCGGGTGGATCCGGACCGCGTATGGAGATCCAGTCCCCTTCTGTGTTCGGGGTGAGGCACGGACTGCTCTGTTCCAGGCGAAGGCCGGTGCCGGCCCTGCCCGAACCATTACGGCGGCGATGCCGTCGCCGAACACGTTCCGGCGCCTGGCACGCTACCGCCGGAACACGAGCCTTGGATTCCGCTTGGTGGACGGCACTGTGGGCCGCTGCTCCGGGATGGCGCAACGCCTCGCTCAAGAGGCTGGACGACGTGCCGTTCGAGAACTCCGGTATTTTCGATCAGCCCGAGTGCGGGATCACGTGCCGGATAGTCATGGTTCATCCTCTGCGCCAGCTCAAGGGCTTCCTCAAGGGTGGCGATGTGATCGGGGACCGCCGCTAGTGCCTGCTTGCACAGAACGGCCATGGGTCTGCTCCTCAAGGACGGGGTCCTGTTTGGCGCCGCGTTCCACGCTAGGACAGCCCGTCTAGACCCGCACGTCGAAGCCCGCATGCGCTCCTCCGGCGCGTGCTCACCCTGCTCCCCTTGCTGACAGAGGCGGCAGCGCCGGTCGGGATCGCCTCAGACCCCGACGGCGCGCTTTGGTCACCGAGGTCGCCGCCGGTCAGAACGGACGCATCACTCCCGACGGCGGATCACCGAGTTCCCGCTGCCGACCGCACCGCCCGACCGCACGCCGTAACCGTCGGAGGGACAGGGCACGCCGTGGTTCACCGGATGGGGAGGCAACCGTGTCGGCACGCTCACCCCTGACGGGCCCGTCACCGTCCACGTTCTGCCCATCCCCGCTCGGAACCGCACGGTACACCGTCGGTCCGACGGTGCCCTGGGGACCACACTGAAGTTCGGCGCACCCGCCCGCATCGCCCCGCCGGACAGCACCGCCTGAACAGCACCCTCCCACACCCTCAGCAGTGGTCGCCCGATACACGACGACCGGCCCGGTAGGCCTCGGCGGCGAGCGCGGGTGGAGGGCTCACCGCGATCCTGCTGATTGGCGACGGCAGCCATGTGATGGGTATCCCCCAACTCCAGCCGTTCTGCTGGGCGAGCCTGCTCGGCCATGAGCCCGGGCGCTACACCATCACCCCGTGTCCGGCCGCCGCCCGCGCGAAGGACCTCACCGGTCCTCCGCCCGCGCTCATCTCCATCGGCGCCCTCGGCCTGCTCGTCGACGAGAGCCTCGCATGAAGACAGCGTCAGCAACGCCCTCAAAGCCTTGTTCACGCAGGCCTTCACCACCCAGAAGTGACCCCGGCTCCAGCGTCTTGGGCGGATCCGAAAATGAGCGGCAGGGTTCTTCTGGTACGCGGTATGGTGCGCCGATGTCAGCGATCCGGCAATTTCAAGTCACCTTTGACTGCACAGAACCTGAGCGTCTCGCTCGCTTCTGGTGTGAGGTGCTGGGGTACGTCATACCGCCGCCGCCGGAGGGGTTCACCACCTGGGGCGATTTCAACCGATCGCTCCCGTCTGAGAAGCAGGGATCATGGTTCACCTGCAGTGATCCGTCGGGCGAGGGCCCACGCCTGTACTTCCAGCGCGTCCCCGAAGGCAAGACCGTCAAGAATCGGGTGCATCTCGACGTCCGGGTCGGCACCGGGCTCGTGGGGGACGAGCGTCTCGCCACGCTCGAAGCCGAGTGCGCACGACTGGTCGCGCTCGGTGCGACTCACGTGCAGACGCTGTATGCCGACGAGGAAAACGAGTCGTGCATCCCGATGCTGGACATCGAGGGCAACGAGTTCTGTATCGACTGAACAGCGTTCGATGCAGTGTGACACCCGCCTACCGAGGGGAAGGCACCGGCAGTTGGAGGGATAGTCCGTCATCAAGCTGACGTTCCCTCATCCACGATCGGGGCCAGAAGCCGTCAGATTGTCGGCGACACACGAATCGCCGACACCACCGCCACCTGGCACCCATCGCGCCCACCCGCACGTCCGCCCAAAAGGGCTGGACGTATGAGACAGCCCAGGTACGGCTCACAGCCGGAGGAATCCGTAAGCCGCGCGTCCGCAGTCCTGCCGGCAGGCAACACTCCACGTCGTACGGGAAGGCAGCACTGGCGGAGTCCTACTCATCGGCCTCAGGGTCGCGCTGCCCGAACCGCCACAGCCCCTCCACCATCCGGGCTACGAACGCCACGGCTGCCGCGACCCCCGCCACGGTGACGAGTCCGTTCTTCGCCGCTCCGGACACCAGGCCGTACAGCACCGGCAGCACGAACAGGAGGAACGTGGCGCCGGCATACAACGTTGAGGAGAACAGCGCGGAGACGGTCTCGATGGTCATCGCGTCCCGTTCGGCCTGAGTCCGACGTGCGCGTGTCGTGGTCATGGCATTCACTCCCGCCCCGGTGCGTGTCACCCCGAAGAATTATCAGAGTTCTTGGTCCGTTTCGGGCTCATGGAATCCCGCCACCGCCGCGCCGTGCTCGTGAGCCCACTCGGTCAGCACGGCGATCGGTTTCACCAGGGTCCGGCCCAGGTCTGTCAGCACGTACTCGACCTTCCCGGCCTCGGCGTGGCGGTCGACCAGGCCGTACCCCTGCAACCGCCGCAGCGTCTGGGTCAGTACTTTCCGCGAGATTCCGCCGATCAGGTCGATCAACTCGCCGTGTCTGCACGGTTTCCGGCTCAACGCGAACAGCACGACCACCGCCCACTTGTCGGCGATGATCTCGACTGCCAGCCGAGCTGGGCAGTCGGCGAGGAAGACGCTGCCGGAGTACTCACGCATGCCTCGACGGTAGCTCGCTGCCAGGAACCTCCAGGTACCCACCGCCCCACTAGCGTCCACGGCGGAAGCTACCGGGAAAGGGGAACCGCATGAGAGCAATGGCCGACTGGCCGGGCGGGCGCAAGGTCGCCGTGCTGGTCACCGTCGCGTTGGAGCTGTGGTCACCAGGGCACTGGCCCGCCTACGCGCCGATGGCCGCGGCGTGGCCACTGTCCGGCATTGACGACACGCACAGCACATCCTGGGCCAACTACGGTGTCACCACCGGCATCTGGCGGCTGCTCGACGTCCTCCGTGACCTGCCCGCCACCGTCGGCGTCAATGGACTGGTGGCCGAGCGGCACCCCGAGACCGTCATGGCCGTGCACGAGGCGGGGCACGAGATCGCCGCACACTCCTGGGCCCAGGACGTGGTGCCCGCGCTGCTCGATACCGATGCCGAGCGGACCAATATCCGTCGCTGCACCGACATCCTCCGCCAGGTCACCGGCGTTCGCCCGACGGGGTGGATGAGCCCCCGCGCCACCGCTTCGAGGCACACGGGCGACCTGCTCGCCGAGGCCGGCTACCGCTGGACCGGCGACCACAGCGACCACGACCTTCCGCAGGTCGTGTGCACCGCTCACGGTCCTCTGGTCTCCCTCATGCACAGCGACCACTCCGACGTACGCGACGCCGCTTCCGGCCCGTACGCCTACCGCGACCTGCACCGTGAGCTACTGAACCAGCTGCTCACCGCCCCCGGCCCAGGCATCTTCCACCTGACCGTCCACGCCCACGTCGCAGGCCGACCACTTCTCGCGGGCATGGTCGGCCAGATCCTCGACCACATACGTGTGTCCGGCGACGTCTGGGTCGCCACCCACGCTCAAGTGGCCGAAGACATCCTGACGCAGCAGGGAGGTACGCCGTGACCCACGTACTCGTCGTCGGCGGTACCGGGGCCATGGGCAGACACGTCGTCCAACGCCTGTTGGCCACCACCGACGCCACCGTCACCGTCCCCACCCGCCACCCGGAGTCCGCCCACGCCGCCGCACTCGCCGCCACCGCGCCGGATCGTGTGCGGCTGGTCCGCTCCGGCCCGGCGACTCTTGAGACCTTGATCGGGCAGGCCGACCGCGTGTTCGCCAACACCGACTTCTTCGCGACGGGCAGCGCGGTGGGCGAGTACCGGCAAGGGCTGCACTTGCTGTCCGCCGCGGAACGGGCCGGCGTGGAGCGTTTCGTCTGGTCCTCACTGGACAGCCCGGTGTCCCTGACCGGCCGCCCCGTCCCGCACTTCGACAGCAAAGCCGCTGTTGCCGCCCACATCGGCCTGATGCGGTCGGAGGAAATGCTCCGCGAGGAGACCGGCGGCTGGTACACCGACCACGTCTCGGTACTGACCACGGCGCCGTACTTCGAGAACCTGCGGGACCGGCTCACCCCCCGACCGGACGACCGCGGCGGCCTGACCTTCAAGCTCCCCCTCGGCTCCGCCCGCTACCCGCTCGTCGCCCTCGACGACATCGCCTGGTTCACCTGCCACATGTTCGACAACTGGCAGTCCTGGGGCGCCCGCGACCTCGCCGTGATCGGCGACAGCCTCACCGGCAACGAGATCGCCGCCGCCTTCACCGAGGTCACGGGCACCCCCAGCGCCTACATCCCGATGCCGCACGACGAACTGCGCGCCGCGGTCCCCGACTTCGGCCACGACTACGCAGCGATGTTCCAGTTCTTCGCCGACCGCGATCTCTACGCCCGAGACCGGGACATCGGCCTCCTGCGCCGGCTGCATCCCGGCCTGATGACCTTCGAAGACTGGCTGCACCACACGGGATGGACGGGACAGCCACCCACCACGCCGAGTCCGAACGCGAGCACACACGACCCGGCTCGCCGCTTCGGGACCAGGGCCGACGCCGGCCTGAGATCTGGCAGACCGCCCAGCATGAACGGTCATCGGGATCGCGCGGATGGCCGAGGCAGCGACCGCCCTCGAAGGCTACGGCGACGCGTCGGCCGGCCCGTCCGGACCGGCAACAGCGGTGTGGGTGGCGGCAGTCCGGCTCAGCGGCGTTGCCCGCTGGGCGCGGAAGAGACTCACCTGACCGGTGTGCGGGTCAAGTGGGTCAAGCGGGTCAGCGACCAGGTCCTTTCCCCGCATGGCCGCCGGTTCCGGGGTGCCGCGCCCCCCACTCCCCCGGCCTGCGCGAACCCTGTCGTCGTGGTGCCACCCCGCGTCATCTGCGCACGATGACGTATGTCATGCGGAGTTCGTACCCGCCGACACTGTTGGCACGTCAGGCCGCGACCGTACTTTGGGGGACATGGAGATCACGAAGAACACCACGTCCCCGGCCCGCCGCACCGAGTGGAGCCTGTCCCTCCTCGGCGGACTCAAGCACCGCGGCGGTTTCGAGGCGCGCGAGCGCACGGTGCACGTCGCCGCCGTCGGAGGCGCCAGCCTCGACCACACCGGTGCGACGCTCCCGGCCGGTCCGACCCACCTCATCAAAGCGGCCCTGGTCGGCGGCGCGGAGCTGGCCTACCCCGAGGGCGCCTGCGCTGAGGTCGACGCCTTCTCACTGTTCGGCGGAGTCGACCTGACGGTTCCGGCCGGCACCACGGTCGAGGTCAGCGGGTTCTCCCTGATCGGCGGACGCAGCCGCAGCCAGGCGGGCGAACCCGGCAGCGCGGTCGTCAAGGTCCGCGCGTACTCGCTGATCGGCGGCGTCAAGGTCCGCCAGAGCCAGTAGCCACCGCTCCAACGCCTCCCTGCCGCCGGTCCTGCAGAGGAACCACCACCCCATACCCGCAACGACGGTCTCACAAGCCAAGGGCGCGCCGGCTCCTCGGCTTCCACGCTCCGTCGGTCCGGGGCGGTGGCGACCCGCCTCACGACCTCGCGCGGGGACGGGCATGTGCGCGCGGATCGGCCAAGGGCAGGTCCCTGCCGGCTGGCAGCGTAGTGGGGCCACCCCTCCTACCAGGCCGGGCGCGGGTCCCGCAGTTCCTCCGGGGTCTGCTCCGGCAGCCACGTGTGCCCGACGTCCGTACGCCACAAGAAACCGGGGCTCGGCGCGTATTCCTGCGTGGGCGGGGCCGGCTCGTGGAAGCGCTCGGTGCCCGGCAGCGGCACCTCCACCAGCTTCCCCTCGCGGATCATCCACAGCCCGAAGCAGTCGTCCTCCTCGTCATGGAGCATCACCTGCACGCACCGCGGCTCACTCCAGGGCAGCGCCTCCAGGTCCCCCAAAATCCCCACGCGCTGACTCTCCCGGAAGAACTCGATGTACCACCCGCCGACGAACCAGCCGGGAATCCTCTCGAACCGGCCGCGCCACGTACGCGACTCGTCATCCCGCGTCAGCGGCTCCATCACCTCGTCCTCGTACCGGGCCAGCACCAGGACCTGCGCCATTCTGCTCATACCCGTATGTGACCGGATGCGGGCCCCCGGGCAAGCCGATTCCCCAGAGGCAGCCACAGGAAGGCAGCGAGTCACCCACGTATGATCCGGCTGCCGGCCCTCGTCAACGCCACCGCCCGATGCGAGGGTGGAGTGGGCGCAGGGCCGCGTATGGCTCGCCCGATGGGCCGATGAAGCACCTGCGCCCCCGCCCCCGGCCGCACCGCCCTGGCCACCGGTGCCTTCGAGCCGTCGCACCGGCGGCATCCAAAGCCCACCCTCAGGTCTGCGCGCTCCCCTCGCCGCGGGGGGCGAAGTCCTGGCCGGATCGCTTGTTCACGAGTCCAGCACGACGGCCCGTGGGCAATCCGCTCGTCCCGTCGCGGACTGCCCGGTCGTCTTCAGGCGGCGCTGGTGGGCGCGGGGTTGTCGGGGAGCTGCCAGTTGCCGCCGCGGTCCTCCTTCGACAGGCGTGCTGCGAGGTCGGGGATGTGCAGGAAGGAAGCCAGTGCGGTGGTGGCCTGGAAGATGTTGATCGCACGCTGGGTCATCGGCAGGCCCAGGCGCAGCAGGCGGGGGTTGACCTCGCCCTGGATCTCGTTGACGAAGGGCCGCAGCACGCGGTCGTAGTTGGCCAGTGCGGTGGGCAGGTCGCCCGGGTGCCGATTGATTTCGCGGGCCAGGACGTGGGCGCCGACCAGGCTGCCGGAGATGCCCATGCCGCTGTAGGGGGAGGCGCAGTGCGCGGCGTCGCCGGCCAGGACCACGCGGCCCTTGGACCAGGTGTCGGTGCGGACTTGGACGATCTCCTGGGAGTAGAAGAACGGGCTGGTCTTCATGCCCTCGGTGAAGCGCTCGGTCTGCCAGCCTGCGTCGCGGAACCTGCTCGCCCAGAACTCCTTCTGGTGCTCGACGGGCGCGCGGTGGATGGCGGAGGCTTCCTCGGATTCCTCCCGCATCACGAAGTACACCTGGGTCTCCGTCGGGTTGTGGCTGCGGCGCATGATCTGGCGGCCTCCCGGGACCATGCAGGTGTCCCGGATGTTGCTGTCGGAGGCGATGCGCGGAACGAACCAGTAGGCCATGTGCATGCCGACGCGCCAGTACGGGTCGAAGCCCTGCGGCAGGAGCGCCAGCCGGATGCGTGATCCCTGCCCGTCCGCGCCGATCAGCAGGTCGAATGCGCGGGACGAGCCGTCGGAGAAGTGCGCGACGACGTGGTGTGCGTCCTGCTCGAAGCCGTCCACGCTCTTGCCGAAGAGGTGCTCGGTGTCGTCCCTCGTCGCAGCGTGCAGGATGCGGACCAGGTCCCCGCGCATGATTTCGTACTCGGACGTGAGGGTCTGCCGGCCCTGTCCCGAGGTGTTGGCCATGATCGTCGCCTTGGCCTTGCCGCGGGAGTTGATGAAGGCGACGCCCGCCTCGTCCACGAGCTTGCCGCGGACGGCGTCGAGAAGCCCCATTCGCTTGACGGCCTCGATGCCCTGCCCCCGCAGATCGACTTGGGCGCCGGCGGCCCGCAGCGCCGGAGAGCGTTCGGCGACGGTCACCCGGTGACCGCCGCGGGTGAGCCAGAAGGCCAGCGCCTGCCCCGCGATCCCGCCACCGGCGACGAGGACCCGCAGGGGCTGCTTGTCCGATCCGTTTGTCATGCCCGCCCCCAAAATCTATCGGTGAAAGATTTCTTTTCAGCGTCATCTATCGGCGATAGATTGTCAACGTGACCAAGATGAACCGCGAGGCCGTCGTCGCCGAGGCGCTCGGCCTGCTCGACGAGGCCGGCCTGGACGCCGTCAGCACGAGACGGCTGGCGAAGCGACTGAACGTGGAACAGCCGTCCCTCTACTGGTACTTCCGCACCAAGAAGGACCTCCTCGCCGCCATGGCCCAAGCGGCGATGGAACCGCATGCGACCGCGCCCCTGCCGACGCCCCAGGACGACTGGCGCGACTGGTTCGCGGACAACACGCGCAGCTTCCGGCGCACCCTGTTGATGCGCCGGGACGGCGCACGGCTCCACGCCGGCAGCACCCCCACCGGCGACCTCGATCGGATCCGCCGCAAGATGGACTTCCTCATCGCCTCCGGCGTACCCGAACGGGACGCCCAGATGGCGATGCTCGCCGCCGGCCGCTTCACCATCGGCAGCGTCCTGGAGGAACAGGCAGACACCAACCCCGCAGACAGCACGACGCCACCCGCCGACCTGCCCGCGATCGATCACGACTCGGCCTTCGAGGCAGGCCTCACCCTCATCCTCAACGGCCTGATACACCGAACCGGCGCATAGGGACCCTGCTGGGCACACGGCGCGCTCACGCCCCAGCGGGCCTTCGGCGAAATGGTGGCGGGCCCACCATCACGCCGCGGCAGCGGACCATCGGCGTCTAGCCGGTCACCGCTGGTTCGTGCGGGTCCGGAGTCGATCGACCGGGGAAGCGGACCCGTACCGTCAGGCCGCCTTCCGGGTTGGCTCGCGCGGTTGCCTTCGCGCCGTGCGCCGCGGCGATCGATTTCACGATGGACAGTCCGAGGCCCGCGCCCTCGCCCGGCGCGCTGGTGCGTTCGTGCGCCCTGCGGAACGGTTCGAAGAGGCGGGGCACCACGTCCTCCGGAACGCGCGGCGCGGAGTTGGAGACCTTGAGGATGTCCGCGCCGACGTCCAGGGTCACGCGTCCCCCCGGCTCGTTGTAACGGATCGCGTTGTTCAAGAGGTTGTGGACCAGGTGCTTGAGCAGGACCTCGTCGCCCTCGCCCCTCAGAGGGTGGATGTCACGCACCATGGAGACCTTCATCTCCCTTGCCAGCGAGGTGAGTTCGTCTGCCGTTGCCGTTGCCACCTCGTCCAGGGCGACAGCCTCGCGGCGTTCGAGCCCACGGTCGGTGGCCGACAGGAGCAGGAGCCCGTCGATGAGGTGCGCGCCGTCCTTCGACAGGGCCACGAGCTTGCTCCGTACCCGTGCCACCTTCTCCGGCGTGGGATCCGCCAGACCGATCTGCGCGGCGGCGCGCTGCACGGCCAGCGGGGTGCGCAGTTCGTGGGCCGCATTGGCCACGAAGCGTTTCTGCGCACTGACCAGTTGCTCGATCCGGCTCAGCAACTCGTCGAAGGTGTCGGCCAGTTGCTTGAGTTCGCCGGGAGGCGCCTCCAGGGCGATGCGTCCGCCGAGATCGTCGGTCTGGGCCGCCCGCATGTCCCCGACCCTCGCCCTGCACGCCGCGTGACAGGGAACGCCGCGAACGCCCTCACTCACCTTGCACGTATGCGGCGTTCAGGGCGTTCGCGGCGTCGCGTGCGCGCGGGGCGCATTTCGAGCCAACCTGACGGCCGCCGAAACCGAGCGCCGTCGAGTTTGTTGTCATGCTCGCGCCGAACTTGTTTACTGCGGAGAACAGCTGAGACTCAAGGAGGCGCAGCGGTCTCATGAGCAAGCGAACAGCCATCCTGGCGGCACTCGCCCCGGCCTTACTGAGTACGGCGGTCGGCCTCGCGCCGGCACACTCCGAGCCGCGCACACCCGCAGCGGTGGTGACGCTGACCTACGACGCCGGCGCGGCCGGCCCATGGGCGGCCTCGATCGATCAGGCCGTGCGGAACTGGAACGACGCGGTGCACAACGTACGCCTGGAACCGGCGAGCAGCCCCGGCTCGGCCGACTACGTCTACGAGGCGACCAGCGGCTGGCCGCAGGCCACCCTGGGGCCGGTCTTTCCCGGCGGCAGCGGTGACGTACAGCTGGGCCGGCAGGCGGTGGACGAGGGCTACGACGCGACCCGGATCACGGCGCACGAGACCGGGCACATCCTGGGTCTGCCGGACGACTACAGCGGCCCGTGTTCGGCGCTCATGTCCGGCCACGGCCCCGGCACGTCCTGCACGAACGCCACACCCGACACGGCCGAGGCGGCGCAGGTCGACAGCAACTACGCCGCGGGCACGGCGAGGGCGCATCGCCCGAGCCACCAGGTGGTGATCGACATCTGGTCAGGCCGCACCCTCACCCGCTCGCACTGAGTTCGCGCCGCCTTGGAGTCGCCGAGAACCGTCGAGGCGTGGTGCCGCCATCTCACGTCCCGGTGGTACGTCTCCCGGCGGTACGTCTCCCGCCGGTACGTCGACGAAGGCCCTGGCCGACGACACCGCCCTCCCCCTCGGTGGCACTCAGTGCCATAGTGAGGGGATGAATTCCCCCATCATCTCCGGGACTTCGCAGGCTTGGGCAGCGCTGGGAGGCGATCTTTCGTCGCTCGACCGGGTGTCCTACGGCGGCCGCTGCGGAGGGCTGCCGGCGCGGCTGCCGGTCATGGAGCTGGCGCGGGCCACCGTCGCGGTGTGCTCACTCGCCGCCGCCGAGCTCATGTCCGTACGTACCGGGCTCCCCGTCCCCCGCGTACGCGTCGATGACGAGGCGGTCGCGACGGGGTTTCTCAGCGATCGTCTGGTGCGGGTCGACGGGCAAGGATGGTCGACCTTCCAGCCGCTGTCCCGGTTCTGGCGGGCGAGCGATGGATGGGTTCGCACACACGCCAACTACCCACACCACCGGGCCCGGCTGCTCGCCGCCCTGGGGCTGGCGGGGCATGCCGACGGGGAGGCGGTGGACGCGGTGGTCCGGGCTGTCGCGAGCCTCACCGCGCTGGAGGTGGAGGAGACCGTGTGCGCGGCGGGTGGCTTGGCCGTTGCGGCACGCAGCCCCGAGGAGTGGGCCAAGAACGAGCAGGGGGCCATGGTCGCCGAGCAGCCACTGCTGACGACGGCGCGCCTCGACGATGCCCCGGGCAGGAGGCCGGACGGTGCCGCCCTGCCCTGCGCGGGGTTGCGCGTCCTGGATCTGACCCGCGTGCTGGCCGGCCCGGTAGCCACCCGGACGCTGGCCCTGCTCGGCGCTGACGTACTGCGGATCGACGCCCCGCACCTGCCGGAATCCCAGGAAGCCCACAACGACACGGGGATGGGGAAACGCTCAGCCACCCTGGACCTGAGGGAAGCCACCGACCGCGGGCGCTTCGATGTACTGCTCGACACGGCGGACGTGGTGGTCACCGGCTACCGGCCGGGCGCCCTCGAGCAGTTGGGTCTTACCCCCGAGGCGCTCGCCGAACGCCGACCGGGCCTCGTGATCGCACAGCTCTCGGCCTGGGGCCGTTACGGGCCGTGGCGCGGACGGCGCGGCTTCGACAGCCTGGTCCAAGTGGCCACCGGAATCGCCGAGTTGGAGGGTTCACCGGACTCGCCCGGCGCCCTGCCCGCCCAGGCGCTCGACCACGGCACCGGCTATCTCCTCGCGGCCGGCGTGTTGCGCGCGCTCACCGAGCAGCATCGCGCGGGGGGCACCCGGCTGGTCCGCCCGGCCCTTGCGCAGACCGCCCATTGGCTGGTCCACGACCTGGTACCCGCTCCGGGCGAGCGTGAGGGCTTCGACGCCGAACACCGGCTGACCGAGACCGACAGCCCCATGGGCCGGCTGCGCCACGCGCTGCCTCCGGTGTCGTACGAGGGGGGCCCGCTGAACTGGCGGCGCCCGCCGGGCTTGTGGGGAACGGATGCCCCGGTCTGGGACGGCGCCTGACAAGGCGTTCTGAGGCAGCCATCGTCCGGAACCGCCGTGTTCGGGCTGGGCCCGCATCACTTTCCTCCGGTCGGTCAGGGCTCCGGGTCTCCGGGTCTCACTGACGAAGTCGGTGGGGTTCTTGTCGTCCCGCAAGCCCTTGATAGCGGGGGTGGCACAGCAGACCGTCGCGGGTCCACTCCGCGAAGGCGATCTGTGCCACGAGCCGCGATCGAAGACCTGGTACGTCACGGCGACATTGCTCGCCGCGACGTCCGCGGGGCGGGTGAGACCCGTGCGCTGCTGGAGCCGCGCGAAATCCGTTCTGCCGTGTGAGCAGGCGACTCTCGCCGTTGACCGTGAAGTGCGCGCAGGCCTGCGCGGCGAGCGCGGCGACGATCTCCGGACAGGTGGCGTCGAGCCGTCACCCCGAACGGGACCTGGCCGTCGGCGTGCCTCCCTCCTGCACAGCGAGAGCGCGGATGCCGTCCGGCTTCCGCCCGAAGACCCAGCCCTCGGCGAAGCCACGGCGGTCGCTGAGCGTCACCGGCATCGGGGGCGACGCAGGTGCGACACCCGGCGCGGCTTCGGCCGTACGGCCGTCGAATTCCGGCGGCCGTGTGTCCAGCGGGCCAGTCACCGCCGATCAATGCCGTTCCGGGTCCCAGGTCTCGGCGTCCGGCGCCTCGGCCAGCTGGCGCAGCGTACGACCGCTGCGTACCGATCGGGCCCGCCGCGGGTCGGGGGTGCCGCCGCGCGTGCCGCGGGCCGAGCCGGTCCGCACCAGCAGCCACGTCGGCTTACGGCCCGAGCCTTCGCTCCTCTCCTCACGGCCGTGGAACCGGGTCAGCGCGTACTGACCGTGAAGCTTCTCTCCGTGAAGGTCGAACGTGGCATGGCCGTTCTCGAGCGCCTCTCCGAAGGGCACCGGACGGTTGCGTTTGTCATGGCTGGTGGGCCGGTACGTGCCACGGTCCCAGACGATGACGGTGCCGCCGCCGTACTCGCCGCGGGGGATCACGCCTTCGAAGTCCCGGTAGGCCAGGGGATGGTCCTCGGTGGGAATGGCGAGTCGCTTGTCTCGCGGGTCGGTGGACGGGCCTTTGGGAACCGACCAGGACTTGAGGACGCCGTCGACCTCCAGACGGAAGTCGAAGTGCACGGACCTCGCATCATGGATCTGCACCACGAACGTGGGCTCGCTGTCGCCGGCAGGCGCTTCGCCTTCCGCGGTGCTGTCTCCGCGCGGCTCGTCCGTCCTGTCGAAATGCCGCTTCCCGCGGTAGGTCCGCAAGTCGTCCTTCTCGCTCACCGTGACCTCCTTCGGGCGGCGGACAGGGCTCAGGCGGCCACCGCGTCCCAGACCTTCTGCCGGTCGGGGCGGTGCGGCCGCTGAGGGGCCCGCTCGGCGAGCTTGGTCATCCAGGCACCGATCTCCCGTAGTTCCTTGCGCCCGACCGAAGCCCGCACCTGCGGGAACCACCTGTGGTCCTCGGCGTCCATGTGCCGCTCCACGATGTCCATCAGAAGGCAGGTCTTCGCGTCGAAGGCGATCTCCTCGGGACGCATGTCCTGCAACTCGGCGGCCAGCACCTCGGCGATGTGGTGTTCCTCCCGGAAGGCGACGATGGCCGGCTCGGTCTCGGGAGCCAGGACGGAGACCCGCGGGTACATGCCCTCCTGCTCGATGTATGTGTACACGGTCAGTGCGCGCAGGAACTTCTCCACTACGCGGGGATCCCGGTCGGTCCGGTAGGAGCGGATCAGGCGCCTGATCTCCTTGTGGCCTTCCCGCAGCATCACGATGGCGTCGGTGGTGGGCATAGGCAACTCCCAAGAGGCGCAGGACTCACTTCCGTGACAGGCCAATACCCGGCAAACCGGACGGGCACACGCCATGAGAGCGGCGCTGCCGGTCCGTCGTCGTACGGATACGGAATGTGCTCGGCGCGGGTTCCGCAACATCCACGCCCGGCGGCGACTCAGGCAGTCGATTCGTCCGGTACGGGGTGCCCCGGGCGCGTGCTGCCGGAGTGCGGGGCACCGCGGCGGCCGGTGCCCGCCTCGTCCGTATCCGGGATCTCCCGATCGGGGCCTTCGTCACGGGTACTCTCCGCGGCGTCGCCTACGGCTTCCCACGGATCGTCGGCGAGCCCGGCCTGCTGATCCGGCAGGTCCCGGGGAACGGGCTCGGGTACGGCTGCTCCGGCGTCTCCTGGCCCCTCGGGCCTGCGATCGGTCACGGTGGTCCTCACTTTCGATGGGCGGTCCATGCCTGGTACCCATGCGATTGCGGACGACACCGATCCGGTGGTTGGCGATCCCACGCCGCACACGGCGGGCCTGGCGCCCGTGCCGGTGGGCGGTCCATGCTCATGTCCACGCTCCGTTGCCGCAGCCCGAATGGGGTGGGCGCACGGCGACGAGCGTGGGGCGCGCGGGAGCCGGTCGTTCAGGTCACGCGGCCCAGAATGCGTCTTCCGTCTCCTGGTCGCCCTGGAATTCCCGGAACTCCACGGCGCGTCCGCCGACGACGCGCCAGACGTGGATCTCCGGAGAGGACCCGTACCGGCCGAGCCGCTCGGCCGACACCGTGCTGAGGACAACGACGCGCTCCCCGTCGGCGAGGATCTCATCGGCCACGACCTTGAGGGTCCCGCTGGAGAGCTCCTGGCAGCGGCCGAAGAAGTCCAGGACTCCGTCGGGGCCCCGATAGTCACCGGACAGCGGGCTGCGCCCGGGAACATGCCAGGTGATATCGGCATCCAGCCTCTCCAGCACTGCCGGGATATCGCCGGCGGCAAAAGCCCGGTAGGCCTGACCGATCAGTTCCGCATTCGAACCCGCCATCGCGATTCCTCTGGTTGACGAGCACCTGGCTGCCGTGGCTCCGGCAGGGTGAGCCGGCTCCCCGGAAGCCGTCCGTCGCCTGGCTCACCCTCCGCAGCCGACACTGGCAGGGTGTCAGTGAACCCGCCGGGCCGCACCTCGCGGCACGGCGGAGCGGGCTCGGCAGAAGTCAGTCACCCCTTGGGAATGCAGTGCTCGACGAACGTACGGAGCCTGTTTGCGAACCGCCCCGGATCGACGAGCTGGACGAAGTGTCCCTCGCCCGCCCACTCCTCGATCTGGGCATCCTGCAGACGGGCCAGGCGTTCGCGCTCGCCGTCCGTGGCCGGCCGACCGAACACCGCGAGGCAGGGGACATGGATCCGATCCGCTGTGCCGTCGATCCAGGCCTGGAGTTCCTCGGGTTCGGTTTCGAGGATCTGGCTCCAGTACCCGAGCACCACGTCCTGTCTGACCTCGTGGTTTTCCAGCACCAGGGTGCGGGTGGGTCCGGAGAGACGATCGAGCCCGAGGCTGTCCTCGATGTTCTGCCACACCTGATGGAAGGCGGGGCCGCGCAGCATCGGCGCAACCTGGTGAATCATCCGCGCGAACGGGAGGACGTCCGTGGCCTGGTCCACGAAGACGATGCCACGGGCCGGATACATCGACGCGTAGAGCCCCGCGAGCGCCGCGGACATCGAGTGCCCCACGACGACGGGGCGGGTGACACCGAGCGACTCCAGCAACTGATGGATCTGGGTGGTGACGTCTTCCAGCGGCGCCGGCCGGCCACCGCTCTGCCCGTGGGCGGGCAGGTCGATCGCGATGCTCGTCAGTGCCCCCTCCAGCCGGGCGATGACCGGCTGCCAGGTCCGGCGGTCGAACGTCAGCCCGTGCAGGAAGACAACCGGCGGTCCGCTTCCTTCGATGTCGTACGCCAGCCCGGTGGCTGTACCGGTCGAGGCTGCCATGAGGCACACCTCCTCCGAAGGTTCCGTTACATTGAAACGTAACGCCGTTTCGAAAGGTCGGCAAGCCATGGGGCGCCCACGGGAACACGACGAGAACACCGCAGCCGAGCTCCTGACGGCCGCGGAACAGCTGCTCCACGAGCGCGGTACGGAAGGACTGTCGCTGCGCGAGGTCACCCGCCGCGCCTCCACATCGACCCGCGCGGTCTACAGCGTGTTCGGATCCAAGGAAGCCCTCCTCGGGGCACTCGGCGCCCACGCCATGGACACGCTGCACGAGCGCATCAACGCCCTCCCCTCGACCGACGATCCGCGACGCGACCTCGTCGAAGCGGCTCTCATGTTCCGGCACTTCGCACGGGAACACCCAGCCCTGTTCGAGGTGGCCTTCCAGCACCGCGACCCGGCGGTGTGGCCACGCTTCCAAGCCGCCGCCGACGCCGCGCTCGCCGCCCTGGCGCAGCGGTTCGAGCCGCTCGCCGCAGCGGGCCGACTCGGCGGTCGCTCGGTGCCCGAGGCAGTGACCGCCTTCCATGCCCTGTGCGAAGGCATGACCAGCCTCGAACTCCGGCACAGATCCCTCGCAGCCCACCCTGAACAACTGTGGCGCAACGCCTTCCAGGCACTCCTTGCCGGCTACGCCACCGACATCGACACCGAATGAGCGATGCCAGGCCATCGGTGAGTGGCCACCGACGGTGCAGGACCGGATCGACGCCAGGTACGTATCACGGCCCCCCCGGCCGTCACTGTCGGCGTGGGGCCGTCTCAGTCGACGTCCTCGAATGCGGGATGCAGACCCGCGCGGCGTCGCACGAAACCGCGCCGGCCGGCCAGCAGGGCAATGGCCGTCCACCCAGCCACGCCCATGACGAGAGCACCGAGTTGACCGCTCGAATCGACGTCGGAAGCCACCTCCAGCGGGACGACGTTCTCCGGGTCGCTGACGACCTCGATGCGGTCGCCCACCTTCCAACTCGGGTGGTCCCCGTCGTAGTCCAGGGTCTCCTTGAGCTCGCCCGACCCTCCGATGAGAGTGAAGCGGTGGTTCGAGCCGCCGTCGGTGGCGCTGTCGGCTGCGATACGGACGGTCTCGCGCACGCCCCGACTGTCGAGCGCGGCTTCGGGGGCGTACTGGACCGAGCCCACGAGCACGAACACCGCCGGCAGCAAGGAGAGGAAGGCGAGCCACCATGCGTGATGGAGGAATCGCAGGACGATCACGAAGACGCAACACCCGATGAAGCCGGTGACGATCGGGACGACGTCCGTGCCCAACGCGAGGTACGAGATCCCTGTGTTGGCCGCGGCGATGATCCAACCGAATCCCACCACGCCGAGGGTGAACAGGAAGTACGTACCCCGGTCCACGGTCGAGCCCTGCGACTTCTTCATGTCCACTACAGCCATCAGGGCAGCATAGCCAGGCGCCCCGCTACGGCCTCCCCGCACCCATCCCGAGCCCATGACCAGGCCGGAGTTGACCACGACGTCGAGCGGATCGACAGCGGCCGGTCGTCGTGCCCGCCACGGGATGTCCCCACAGGCCGCCCCCCTACGAACAACTTGCTGGGCTCGGGCTTCTCACTACGCCATTCCCTCGTCCCGGGAGCGGCCGAAGAGGATGTTCATGGGTGCGAAAGTCCTGCATCGCCTGCTCGATGTCCGGAACCACGAAGCACACATGGTAGAAGGCAGTCATCCCTTCATGATCGAGCACACCATCCCAACGGCTCAGAGGCGGGGTGGGCCTGGCGATTCACCGGGTGACGGTGACCGGAAGGGGCCGCCGTCCAGGCGCAGGGTGTCTCGACAGGGAAGCGTGCGGCGCATGGCGCGGTCTACGTCGCCGCCGCGTTCAACGACTCTGAGGCGTCGTTGCCCACGGCAAAGTTACAAGCTGATCCCACGAGGAGACGGCGGTCGTGCCGCGCAAGGAGATCCAGATCGCCGGAGCGAACGGCGCGTTCAGCTGCGAAACGGCATCGTCCCAGTCTCCCGGCAGGAAGACGGTGTGCGCAGCGTGGAAGGCAGGACGAGCCTTCCTCCTGGTCGGCCGACCGCGCCACGACGGCCCGGACCGGAACGGGTTACGCAGTGGCCGACAGACCGTCGTCGCTCACCTCGGCCCCGTACTCATCACCCGTACGCCCGTGCTGCCTTCAGCTCCCCATCAATGCTCGTCCGGCCTTCCGAGGAGCGCACTGGGAATTTGCGGTTGCCGACCCGCACGCACCTTGACACCCTGTCGGCGTGATCGGTGCTGAGAGGCCAAGTTGTCTGATCGTGACGGGCATGCCCGGGGCAGGGAAGTCGACAGTGACCAGGATGGTCGCCGGCCTGCTGCCACGCTCTGCGCGGCTCGACGGCGACCGGATCAGCAGGCTGATTGTCGGCGGTCGCGTCGGCGCCCTCGGTGAGCCGGCCGACGAAGCGGCGCGGCAAGTGGACCTGTGCAACCGCAACCTGTGCACGCTGGCGAACAACATCTCCGACGCAGGTTTCACGCCCGTGATCGACTGGATAATCCCCGACCGCAGGCAGTTGGACTTCTTCGTAGACCTCCTCCCGGCTCGGCAGGTCTTCCTCGTCGTCCTCGTGCCGGGCGTTGCGGCGTGCCGCTACCGCAACACCATCAGGGATCCGCGCGAACGGTTCGACTTCGATGGCTATGAACGCCTCGACGCCGACATGAAGCGCGAACTCGGCGATGTCGGCTGGTGGTTCGACACCGCGTCGCTCACTCCTGAACAAACCGCCGACCAGGTCATCCGCGAAGCTCGCCACCGAGCCCTGGTGAGCTGACTGCCCGGGCCAACTCGCACCATGGGCTTGGCAGTCCGGCGGCCCGAAGCCCAGGGCGGGGCGGACCGGCGACGCATTCAAGTCCGGTAGCCCCCTTTGGCAGCCAGGCTGGCGGTGACGGCCTCGGCTGCCGAGAGCGGCAGCGCGTGGTGTGAGACGCCGAGGATTATGTCGATCCGCGACTCCGGCAGGGCGGCGCGCGCGGCCGTGGCCGCCCGGGCGGAATCGTGGCAGCGGGCACGCTCGGCGAAGAGGATGTGGAGGGGAACTCGGTCGAGTCCGGCCAGGTAAGGACGTGGGCCGGTGACGGGCCTGACGGTGGGGAAGCGGGCCGTCTCTTCCTGCAGCCGCAGCCAGGCCGCGTCGAGGTCGGCGCCGCCGCTCTCCCAGGCCAGGAAGCTCCGGATACGGGCGGGAGTGGGCCGCAACAGCATGGGCAGAGCACGCAGTACGTAGCCGGGACGCAGCCCGGCGAAGACCTGAGCGGGGTCGAACAGCACGAGACGGGCCAGGCGTTGGGGGTGCAGGGCGGCGTAGTGAGCCGCGATCCAGGCGCCGTAGGAGTGGCCGGCGAGCGTGACGGGGCCAGGGTGGTCGAGGCCGTCGAGGACCGCATCGAGCCAACTGACCAGGTCCGTGGCAGTCCGGATCGCACTCCCCTCGGCCGGAATGCTGAGCCCGGGCTCCCCCACCAGGTCCACGGCATGCACCCGGCGCGTCCGGCTCAACCCTGCGGCAACGGCGGCTCCCCAGACAGTGGAGGTGGCCCCACCGCCGGGCAGGAGCACGAGGGGCGGGGCGTCGAGAGGGCCGCAGCTGTTGACGTGGGTGAGGCCGTAGGGAGTGGGAAGTTCATGGCTTTCCACGGGGGTGGGCCACTGGGCGAGGACAGCGTCATAGGCGGTGCGGAACTGTCCGGACACTGCTGACACGATGAACTCCAATACCTCGCCAGGCGATTATCTCGTTCAGCGAGATATCCTAAACGGAGGCGATATGAACGACAACCTGGAACTGGTGCACCTGCTGCGGGCGGTGACCGTCGAGTTCGGCCTCCGCCAGGCGGAGTTCGCGGCCCGCAACAGCATGCACTCCACTGATGTACGAGCTCTGATCTGCCTGCTCGACGCGGCCCGCGCCGAGGAAGCGGCCACGGCGGGCCTGCTCGGCACTCGCCTGGGTCTCAACTCGGCGGGAACGACTGCGGTGATCGACCGTCTTGAGCGACTCGGCCATGTGAAGCGAATCCGCGACGAGTACGACCGCCGCCGGGTTCTGTTGCGGGTCGAGCCGGAGGCGGTGCGTCTGGGCTGGGAGTTCTTCGGCCCGCTGATCGAGAGGGTGGTGGGGGTGCTGGACGGGTTCGACGTCGACGAACGGGACACCATCCGGCGGTTCTTGACAGGGGTACTGGCGGCAACGGACACGACCACACCGTGATCAACACCCGGACTGAGCGGTTTCGTTGAGCGGACCCGGGCTTGGCCGGCAGAGCCGCGGACAGCACACGTCCTGCCCTTCCAGGGTCGTCAGCCGATCGTCTGGCACGGGTGTCCGCCGCACTGACTCCGTGATCCACACGCGTCACCTTCCAGCGGCGCGGGGACCCGCGAGGGCGGACAACGAGTGGCCGATCTTGACCGGAGCAGCGCTCAGGAGGTCCGTCCGCGCCAGGACAGGTCGTCTGCCCGGCGCGAGCGGAGTACGAGAACACGGCCGGTTCGACCCGACTCGATGCGGCACACTTCCGCAGACCGGCCACGAAATGACCGACGTTGCCGCCCGGCACGCGGACCGTTCGGCGCCCCTGGCGCTGGGTTCCTCGACGAGCTCCCGCCGCCCGGGAGCCACCGGAGCAGGCTGCATGCGATGCGGGCGGTTATGAGCACGCCCGACCGGCAACCAGCCTGGGGCGACCAGGAGACCGCCGCTCTCCTCACCGACCACGCCGATACCGTGCGATCCGGAAGAAAGCACCCTGCCCCGCGAGGAACAGCCTGATGGTTGTTGACCGATGAACCTTCGGAAGTTCGCCGCACACGCGATTCTACCCACGGATCAAAGGGCATTCCTTTCGGCCACCAGAAGCACCGAAGGCCACACTCGATTTGATCCAGTGTCAACCGTGTTCCATGATGTGGACGAGCGTCAGGCGGGGGGCCTGCGCTGCCCCGGTGCGTGAAGTGCGCGCACCCCGAGGGAAGTTGAACGGTGAAGCAGGCGGGTCGGGGGGTCCCCGGTCTGTTGGCTCGCCCATGCCTGCCCCGCCTCTCCTGTCTTCACCTCTCCTTAGGAAAACGCCGCATGCCCGTCCATCACGTTTCGGACCTCATACGTTTCGCCCGTGACCATTCTCCTTTCTATGCCGATCTCTATGCGGATCTTCCGCCGCAGGTCGACCGCATCACCGACCTCCCGGTGGTGGACCAGAGCGAGTTCTGGGCCGCCAACACCCTGCACGGCAACCGTGTCCTGACCGCTCCCCTCGGGGAGGCTGTCGTGTTCAAGACCGGTGGCACCACGGGCGCGCCGAAGTTCTCCTGCTACACCCGGGAGGAATGGCAGGAGTTCGTGACCGCGTTCGGCGCCGGTCTCGTCGATGCGGGTCTGCGTCCCGGACACCGGGTGGCCGATCTCTTCTACGCCGGTGAGCTCTACGCCAGCTTCCTGTTCATCCTGGACTCGCTCACGCACGCCCCCGTCGCCAACGTACGGCTGCCCATCGGCGGCGGCGCTCCGCTGGAGTCGACGGTCCCCACGCTCGAGGACTTCGCCGCACAGGTCGTGGCAGGCACCCCGACCACCCTGTGCCGCCTCGCCGAGCACCTGATGTCGCAGGGTCGTCAACTGACCGCCGTGGAGCTGCTGTTCTTCGGTGGTGAGGCACTCTTCGACGATCAGCGTCGCCTGCTCGCGGCCGCCTTCCCCAACGCGGAGCCCCGCTCGCTCGGCTACGCCAGCGTCGACGGCGGCCTCCTCGGGCGGCCGGTTCCCGGCCCGGACCCGCGCACCCACCGCACGTTCGCCCCGCACACCGTCGTCGAGATCCTCGACGAGACGACCGGCGAGCCGATCCGCGAAACCGGCCGGGCCGGACGCGTCGTGGTCACCCAGCTCTTCCGACGCCTCATGCCGGTCATCCGCTACCCCGCCGGCGACCGCGCGGAGTGGACCGACGTCGAAGGTGGTGTCTTCCGCATCCTCGGCCGCGCCGAGGAAGGCGTGCGCGTGGGCCCCGTGTCGCTGTACTCGCAGGACGCCCAGACCGCCGTCGCCGCGGCGGACACCGAGGGCCGCGTCATGGGCATGCAGCTCGTGGTACGCCGTTGGGAGGGCCGCGACGGACTCGTGCTGCGCCTGGCCACCGCTCCCGGCGACGACCCGGCCGGTCTCGACGTGCTCGCCAAGGCGGTCGTCACCGAGCTCAACGACGCCCGCCCCCTCTACCCCGACAGCGTCGACGCCGGATTCGTCCACCCGCTGCGTGTCGAATGGGCGCGCCACCGCGACCTGGTGGTCAACCCCCGCTCCGGCAAGCTCGTCCGCGTGATCGACGAGAGGCCGACCGCATGACCGCGTCCACGACCACCGACCGCCGCCTCCCGCTCGTCCTGCGCAACCGTGCCTTCGGGACCGTATGGCTGGGGCAGGTGTTCACCCAGGCCGCGGTGCGTATGTTCCAGGTGGGTATCTCCTGGTGGCTCATCGCCTACGCCGCGACCAGCGCCGGCGGCCTCGCGTCCGGGCTGTTCATGGCGGTCAGCACGCTGCCCGCCGTGGCCCTCGCGCCGTTGGTCGCCCGCACCGTCGCCCGCTTCGCCCACCGCTCGCTGCTGCGCGCGGCGGCAGGTGGTGCGGGAGCGGTCGCGACCGTTCTGGCCGTCTGGGCCTGTGCGAGTGACCTGCCCGTCGTTGCGGCGTACGCGGCGACGCTCGCCCTCGCCACTTGCCAGGCGTTCTTCGACCCCTGTCTGACCACCTCGGTGCCCGAACTCGTGGACGACGAGGACATCGAGGCCGCGACCGGCTTCGAACTGTCCACCCAGTCCCTGGCGAGCCTCGGCGGAGCCCTGCTCGGCGCCCTCATCGTGGACAAGGCGGGAGTGGCCGGTCTCGCCGTCGGCTGCGCCGGTGCCTACGCGGCGGCCGCACTCCTCATCGCGGCCGCACGTTTCCGTACGGCCGATGACACCGCCGACGCGGAAGGGAACGCGACCGACGGAGAGGTGTCACAGCGGACGCTGCGTCAGATCCTGGGCGCGCTGCCCTACGTACGCGCCATCCTGCTCTGCTTCGCCGCCGCCAACCTCTTCACCACCGCCGTGTTCGTCGTGATGCCGCTGTACACCGCCTCGGTCCTGCACGGCGACGGCAGCACGGTCGCGCTCCTGGAGGCGTCGCTCGGCGCGGGCACGCTCATCGGCTCGTTCACCGGCGCACGCGTGCCGGGCCGGCCCACCGTGGTCGGTTCTGTCTGCCTGGCCACGATGGCCGTCGCGCTCGCCGTGCCGGGCCTGGTCGCCGCGCGGCCCGTCATCGCGGGATCCCTCCTTGTGACCGGCTGGTGTGTGGGGGTGATCGGTGTCCGCTTCGTGGCACTGTTCCAGCGGCTCGTTCCGGCCGCCGACAAGCCCGCGTTCTTCGCCGTCATGCAGGCCATCCTCGGCGCGACCTTCCCGGTCGCCTCGCTGCTCTTCGGCCTCCTCGGCGACCACCTGTCCGCCCAGACGCTGTGCCTGATCCAGGCCGCCGGGCTTGTGCCCGCGGCCGCGTTCCTGGGTTTGCTGGGCGACAACCCGAAGGCAGCAGAGGGATCTGACGAATCGTCAGTCACCGGTGCCGCACCGGAACCGGTCGCCACCGGAGGCGCACGATGACCGCCGCGATCGAGCAGGCGACTCCCGCGGACGTCGCCGATCTGCGCCAGCTCTACTACGCCGTGTACGGGCCGCACTACCCCACGGCCCTCGGCACCGACCCCGCCGAGATGTCCCGGCTCATCCAGGACCCGCACACCCTCTGGCTCGTCGCCCGCTGCGCCCGTACCGGGGCACTCGCCGGGTCCGCCGCGATCCACGGCGAGCCCGGCAGCCGCATCGGCCGGCTCGAAGGGCTCGCCGTCCACCCGGACCAGCGCGGCTCGGGGCTCGCCGGCCAGCTCACAGAAGCCCTGTGCGCCCGGACCCTGGGGGCGGGGAAGCTCGACTCGGTGTACGCCACGGTCCGCACCGTCAGCGCAGGACCGCAGCGCGTCGTGGCCAGCAACGGCTTCCGCCCGATGGGCATCCTGCCCAACGCCGTGGATCTCAACAGCCGCGAAAGCCTCGCACTCTACGCGCGTCACTCGCCCGGCGTCCTCGACCGCCGCGTCCCCGTCTCCGAGGTGCCCGCCTCACTCGCTCCCCTGCTGCGCACGGTCGAGGGAAGCCTCGGCATCAGCTACGCGGGCACCCGGCCCATCGCGCCGCGGCCCGCGCCCGCCGGAGCCGCGCAGGCTCCGCTGGAGATTGTCGACGCCCCGGCGTTCGTCCGCCGCCGCTTCCACGAGCGCTTCCCCGAACCCGGCCGCTGGTTCTACCCCCTGCACACCCCCAACATCCTGCTCACCCCCGACGACGGCGGCTTCGAGGTGTACGCGTACCTCAACCGCACCGGCCGGTACTGCGCGCTGGTCACCGCCCACCCCGACCCGGTGTTCGCCGCGGGCTGGCTGGAGTCGGTCACCCGGACCCTCACCCGGGCCGGCGCCGGATACGTCGAAGCGCTGGTGCCGCTGGAACACCACGCCGCGCTCTCGGCCTTCGGCGCGCAGGGCTTCATCGCCGGGGCGCTGTATCCCGCGATGCGCCGGGACGACGACGGGTTCCACGACTACGTGGTGATGTCCCGCACCACCGAGCACATCGACTTCCACGGTGTGGTCGTCGACACACCACTCCAACCCTTCCTCGATTCCTATGTGTCGGCCTGGGCGTCGACCCATCTGCCCTCCCGTGAGGTTGCCTCATGACCCCCTCGAACCCCCATCTCGCGCCCGTCGACGTCCCGGACGCCGCGGCCCTGGCCCAGGTGCAGCGGCTCTGCGACCTGACCGAGCCGTACGTCCGCGGACCCGCCGAGGAGGAGCTGTTCGCCGCCGCCATGGCGGAGTCCAACGCCTGGCACCGCGAGCGGTCCCCGTTCTTCCGGAGCCTGTACGACGGTGAGCGCCAGGAAACCCCGTACGACGCGCCCCTGGTGCACGCGAACTTCTTCAAGCGCCACGAGGTCCTGTCCATCCCCCGGGACGACGTGCATCTGCATCTGACCTCCTCCGGAACCACCGGGCAGAAGTCGCAGATGTTCTTCGACGAGTGGACCATCCGGTCCGCCCAGCGCATGGTCGCCCGGATCTTCGAGCGCAACGGCTGGATCACCCCGGACCAGCCGGTCAACTACCTGCTGTACAGCTACGAACCCGCCCGCGACCTCAAACTGGGCACCGCGTTCACCGACAACTACCTGTGCGACTTCGCACCGGCCCGCCAGGTCGAGTACGCCCTGCGCGCCACCGGCAACGGGCACGAGTTCGACCCCTTCGGCTGTGTCGCCGCGCTGCGCCGCTTCGCCGAGGACGACGCGCCCGTGCGCATCCTCGGTTTCCCCGCCTTCCTCTGGTTCACCCTTGAGCGGATGCGCGCCATGGGTCTGCCGCCGCTCCAACTGCCCGAGGACTCCCTGGTCATCCTCGGTGGCGGCTGGAAGGGCCACACCGACCAGCAGATCGGCAAGCACGAGCTGTACGCCCGTGTCACGGAGCAACTGGGCATCCCCTCCGAGCGGATCCGCGACACCTTCGGCTCGGTCGAGCACTGCATCCCGTACATCGAGTGCTCGCACCACAACCTGCACGCGCCGGTGTGGTCGCGCGTCTTCATCCGCTCCACGCGCACCCTCGAACCCCTCGCGTACGGCGAGCGCGGCTATCTGCACCTGGTGTCCCCGTACATCACCTCCGTACCGGCGCAGAGCGTCGTCATGGGCGACCTCGCCTCGCTGCACCCGGGCGAGGAGTGCGACTGCGAGCTGGACACCGACTGGTTCACCGTCCACGGCCGCGCCGGGGTGAGCCGCAACAAGAGCTGCGCCGTGGCCGCCGCCGAACTGATGAAGGGAATGTCATGACCGAGGCAGAGACCGTGATGAACCACCACTACTGGCAGGGCACCTTCATCGGCGACGACGAGGCCGCCCGCCGTCTTGCCACGCTGCCCGCCACCGTCGAGGCCGCGCTCGCCACCCCGCTGGACACCGAGACCGTCGTGGCCGCCTGCGACGCGCTCGCCGGTGCCCTGCGCGACCCCGGCCATCCCGTACGGGAGCGGCTGGCCCCACACCTGCCCGGCGACGCGGAGAGCACCGGGGAACTGCTGGCCGAACTCGCAGCCTTCCTCGGCCGCGACGCGCTCACCCGCAAGCTCCGCCGCGAGTTCGGCGGCACCGCGCCGCAGCGCCTCGGCCGCCCGGACGCCAAGGAGACGGTGTACGAGGCATGGGCACCCGTCGGCCTGGTCGCCCACATCGCCCCCGGCAACGCCGCCACCGTCGCGCCGCTCAGCCTGATCGAGGGACTGCTCGCCGGCAACGTCAACATCCTCAAGACCAGCAGCGCCGACACCCTCCTCGCCCAGCACCTTCTCGCCGAACTCGCCGCGTTCGACGCCGGCGGCGCCCTCGCCGAGCGGGTCATCGTGCTGCGCTTCTCCTCGTCGCGCACGGACTGGCTGCGCCTGATGTGCGCACCCGCCGACGCCGTCGCGGTCTGGGGCGGCGAGGCCGCTGTGGAGGGGGTGACCGCCCATGTCCCGGCGGGCTGCCGCCTGGTGGAGTGGGGACACAAGATCTCCTTCGCGTATCTGACCCGGGACGCCTGGGCCGACGAGGCCACCGTGACCGCGCTGGCCGAGGACATCTGCGTCTTCGAGCAGCAGGCGTGTTCCAGTCCCCAGGTCGTCTACCTCGACACCGAGAACGAGGGCGAGCTGCACGCGTTCGCCGACCGCCTCGCCGCCGCACTGGCCCTGCAACCGGCGCCCGTCGAGGACGAGCTCGACCCGGCCGAGTACGCCGAGCTCACCACCACCGAGCACCTCGCACGCCTGGAGGAACACCTCGGCCTGACCCGCGTCCTGGCCGCCCCCGACGGCACCTGGCGCGTCATGGCCGACACCCGCCCGGCACTCAGCGCGTCGCCGCTGCACCGCAGCGTCTGGGTCAAGCCGCTGCCGCGCAAGAACGTGATCTCCACGCTCCGGCCCATGCGCCGCTATCTACAGACCGCGGGCATCGCGGGCAGCCGCACCGACATCGCCGAGCTCTCCGCGGCCGTTCTGGCCGCCGGCGCCACCCGGGTCACCCCCGTGGGCGCCATGACCTCCGGGTACGTGGGCGAGCCGCACGACGGTGTGTACGCGCTCCAGCGCTACAGCCGCCGCGTCGCCGTCCAGGCCGACGCCCGCTTCGCCACCACCGCCTGCCTCGACGACCTGGTCCGCCGGCCCGCGTTCCCGCAGCCGGCCGGCCCGCTGCTCGACAAGGCCGCCGTCCAGGAACTCAACCGGGACGTCGAACGAGGCGACGCCGAGCTGTACTTCCGCAGCGGCGGCAGCACCGGCACCCCCGCCCTGTCGCTGTTCAGCTACGACGACTACGACGCCCAGATGCACGCGGCGGCCCGCGGGCTGCTGGCGGCGGGCTACGACCCGGCCCGCGACCGCACCGCCAACCTCTTCTACTGCGGCAGCATGTACGGCGGGTTCATCAGCTTCTTCTCCATCCTCGAACGCCTCGGCGGCGTCCAGATGCCGATGGCCGCCGGTTCCGACCACCGTGCCACCGCCGAGATGATCGTCGCGTACGAGGTCGACACCCTCTTCGGCATGCCCTCCTACCTGTGGCAGCTCCTGCACGAGGAAGCGGACCTGCTGCGCTCCTACGGCGGCATCCGCAAGATCTTCTACGGCGGTGAGCACTTCACCGAGGAACAGCGCCGCACCCTCACCGAGACGTTCGGCATCGAGACCGTCCGCTCCATCACATACGGCAGCACCGACCTCGGCCCCCTCGGCTACCAGTGCGTCGAGAGCGGCGGCAGCGTCCACCACCTCCACGCCGACCTGCACACCCTGGAGATCGTCGCGGTCGACGCCGACCGTCCGGTGGCGCCGGGAGAGACCGGCCGGCTCGTCTTCACCACCCGGGCCCGCCGGGGCCAGCACCTCGACCGCTACGTCATCGGGGACCTCGGCCGGCTCCTGCCCGGCGACTGCCCCTGCGGCAACCGCTCCCCGCGCTTCGAGCTGCTGGGCCGACTCGGCGAAGTGATGCGCGTGGCCACGTACTTCCTCAACTACCGCCGATTCGTGGCCGTCGCCGAAGAACACCTGCGCTACAGCGGAGAACTCCAGGCCGTCCTGACCAGCGGCTCCGCCCGCGAATGCCTCACCCTCCGCCTTGAGAACTCCAAGGCCCCGGACGCGGACCGGGCTCGCGACACGTTCCTCGCCGCATACCCGGAGGTCCGCTCGGCCGTGGACGAGCGGCTCCTCGACTTCGCGGTCGAGGTGGTGGACGGAGCCGATCTGGACCGCACGGCAACGAGCGGAAAGCTGCGGGCGGTGGTGGACCGGAGGCGGTAGTCGGTTCACCGGACGCGACAACTCGCCGACTCGGCAGGTGAGTTGTGAGCTCGCAAGGCTGTCTGCGATGCGCAGGGGGATCGCAGACAGCCTTGAAGTTCGCAACCCTCGCCGTCTCATGTGAGGTGGTCGGGGCAGCGGAAGCGGCGGTCTCCCCTTCATGCGAGGCCTGTGCTGGACTGTCCCGACACAATCCGTGCACGACATGGGGTGGATGCGATGGCTCTTGAGGGCGCGTACGAGCCGAGTCCGGCGCAGTGGATCCGCGAACAGGTCGAGCTGTACGAGAGTTCGGGTGGCACACAGGGCACAACACTCTGGGACACGGGCCTGCCGGTCGTCATTGTCACGATGCGCGGTGCGAAGAGCGGCAGGATCCGCAAGATTCCGCTGATGCGCGTGGAGCACGAGGGGCGGTATGCGGCGGTGGCCTCGAAGGGCGGTTTCCCGCGCCACCCGGTCTGGTACTTCAATCTCCAGGCCGACCCGCACGTGGAGCTCCAGGACGGCCCCGAACTCCAGGGCATGACAGCCCGTGAACTCACCGGGGACGAGAGGGCCCAGTGGTGGCAGCGCGCGGTCGCCGCGTATCCGCCGTACGCCGAATACCAGGAGAAGACCGACCGAGTGATCCCGGTCTTCGTGCTCGAACCCCAGCACCTGGCCGGCCCGGCGAACACCCCGGCGCCAACGACGACTTGACCTTCGGGCGCCACTCCCCCGGCCCGGCGATGCACCGCGTGACTGGGGAGATGAGCCCGGCGCCGCGCTGCCTCCGCCGCCAACCCCGAAGGACTCCCGGCGCGCTCCGGAAACGGGGCGCGAGATGCCCCGGGCCCGGCCTCCCTTCAGCCCCAACTGCTGAGCACGCTCACGTCATCATTCGGAGACACGGTTCTGTTGGCTCATCACGGTGACGAGGGTGGAGGAGATGTGGGCCAGGGCTGGGTCTGCGGCGATGAAGAACGTGTCGACTCCGGCGAGTTCGTGGTTCATGCGGGCCATCGGCATTTCGTGGTCCAGGTCGGGAACGCCGCGGACTCCGCGGATGACGACGTCGATTCCGACTCTGCGGCAGTAGTCGACCAGCAGGCCGCCGGTGTGGGAGTCGACGGTGACGTTGCTCAGGTCAGTTGTTGCCGCGCGGAGCCGGTCCAGCCGTTCTGCGATGGGGAAGCGGCCGGTCTTGTTCGCATTGAACATCACACACACGACGACCTCGTCGAACAGAAGGGCCGCGCGCCGGAGTACGTCCTGGTGCCCTTGAGTGACCGGGTCGAAGGATCCTGGGAAGAGGGCTCGCATGATCGGAGAGAGTAACAAGCGGCCGCGGCCGGTAGTGCTGTGCCGCCGGCTGCCACCAGCAGGAACACCCCGCTGCACGTGACACGGCGGGCCGATGCCTGGCCGCCGCGCATTCGTCGCCGGAAAATACTGCACCACGTCGAATGCGGGCGTCCATAAACTCCCTGCATGAGGCCGACTCCTTGTCGCCGGAACTCTGTTCCGCCGGCCGACCTGACGGTAGTCGCGCAAATGACCACGCATCCTGCGTAGGCACCGAATACGACGACCGTGAAGGCCGAGACACACTGCTTCCACATACAGGAAGCAAGGTTCCGGACAACGATTCCTGAGGCCCTCACCTGCACATTCGCCTCATAGCCAGCACACAGGAATCGCCCTTGACGCGTTCCGTGCTGGCCGAAACCAACCTGCACACTTCAACGGACCATTGACGCCCCGCTTTTCACGCCGGAAACATGACCCCGCCTTATCCCCAAGAAAGGATCATGCGCGGTGAAAATGATCAAACGCGGGGGAATCCTGCTGGCCGCACTCGTCGCAGTCAGCCCGGCATTCACAGGAGTCGCCACAGCAGACGCCGCCCCACCCACACCTCAGCCCCGCCACAGCGCCACCGCCCAACTCACCCCGCTGGCGACGCAGAACGTCGCCACCGACGCGGCCGTGACCTGTACCGTCGGCCAGGTCCGGACGGACCGCACCAGCTCGTGCGCCTCCGGCGGTCTCCGCGTCGACTTCTACATCGAGCCCGAGCACCAGTACGAGGGCAGCGCCAACTTCGCATGGACCTCGAGCGTCCAGCTCGACGCCCGGAACCGGCACCGCTGGACCGACAAGGTCACCCTGCGGCTGCTGTCCACCACCGTCGCGGCCGCCGAACTCGGCGTCGCCACCGTCACGGAAACCTGCGGCCACTGCACCTCCACCGGAGGCACCCCGCAGATCACCACCCTGGGCACGACGCGGAGCTGGGACATCGTCATCGACTCCCCCGGATCGGTCACCAACACCGACGCCCAGGCCCCGCACCTCAACTACGAGGCCGCCCCCTACACGCCGGTCAGCATCGACCTCGGCCCCAAACTCAACGTGCGGTGCGACAACACTCCCCGCATGAGTCCGGCCGCCGCCGGGGGATGCGTCTACCCCGACTACACCCCCAGCTACAACATCTCCGTCACCGGCCCCTTCGACCAGGTCGCCTGGCACATCGACTGGGCCCAGCACAACCTCAAGAACCACTGGGGATGGAAAGGCCACGGCCCGGCTCTGACGCGCACCATGAAGCAGGCTCTGATACGTGCCAACCGGCGTACCGCCTGCCCGTCCTCGATCCCGCGCCCGCCCGGGAAGAGCTGCGACGAATACCCCTTCGCCTCCACCCACCAGGGTGCCAGCGTCAACCCGGACTTCTCCTGCCACATGGTCCCCGCCGCGCAGAACCGCCTCGAAGGCCGTGCCCGGCAGTCCTGGTACAACGCCAACCGGCTCTTGGAGGACGACAAGTTCTGGGTCAACGTCACCAACGTCCCGACCGTCCGCAGCGACGCCGCGATGCCCCCGCTGGTGCAGTGCCCGTAACACCAGCCGCGTAGCGTGAAACCCCTGGGGGACAGCGAAAACGCTGTCCCCCTACCGTCGCAAGGAGCCCTGCCATGGCCTCACTCATCGACCGCGTCTCCAGCCCCCATCTCTTCATCGCCCACGGCACCCTGGACCTCATCGACCTCGACACCTTCGAAGACGTCCCCCTCGATCACACCGCCAACGGACTCGTCGCCGCTCGCGAGGACTACGCCGCGATCGTCTGCGCCGTAGAAGGCGGAGACATCGACGTCACCGCCGAACTCTGGGACGGACCCCCTGCCCTCCACCTGGACGACTGGCAGGACGCCGCCGAAATCTCCTTCACCTGGACCACGGCCCGCATCTCCATCGGCCCCGGCGAAGAAGACCCCGACGAAGCGCCCGTGCTGGCACTCCCCGGCCCCGGCAGCTACCGCCTCCTGGTCCACGGGAAGAACCGCGACGAAGGCGATGTGCGCGAGGCCGGCGACCCCGTCGAGACCTACCTCCTCCAGCTCTGGCCGGCTCCTCTTGCCGACCCCGTCACCCACAAAGCCACCAGCGACTACGGCGCCGGCATGCGCGAGACCGCCCCGGCGCCCACCGGCCAACGCCCCGACTGGTACGACCAGAAAACCAGCGGCTACGGCCCCGACCACCCCGCAGCTCAGCAGTAGGACGACGAGAAGCCCCACCTCTCAGCACCAGTGAGTGTCGGGGCTTTCCGCAGAAGGGAACAGCTTCCGCCTCCAACTCGTCCGGCAATGCGACGCCGACCCCGCATACCCCTCGGGCGCCCCCCGCTCTGCGCGTGCCCATGAGCGAACCATCGGTCCCGACCGGGCAGAAGTCGGGGCCTGCGGCTTTTTGATGAGTCGTGCGTCATCTCCGAGGCCGGCATCATCGTCGCCGACGACGCGTACCTGAGGGGGCTGCGTGAAGTGTGCGACCGAAACGGGGCCCTGTTGTTCTTCGACGAGGTACAGACCGGATATGGACGGACCGGAACTTTCCTCGCCCAGGAGCACAGCGGAGTCGTCCCCGACGCCTGCTCCCTCGCCAAGGGCATCGCCGCCGGCTTCCCCATGGGAGCAGTGGCGGTGCGAGAGGACCTGGCCGGTGCTCTGCCACCGGGCAGCCACGCGAGCACATTCGGAGGCAACCCTGTCGCCTGCGCCGCGGCTCTGGCCGTGCTCGACGCCATGGACGACGAATCGATGATCGAGAACGCTGCGGTGAGGGGGGCGTACCTGGCCGCCCGACTCGCGGCCCTCGCCGCCGACCCGGAGATTCCCGCGCTCGAAGCCCGGGGTAAGGGCTTGCTGAGGGGACTTGTTCTGCCGGACCACCTCGATCCGGCGTCCGTCCTGGACGAGTTGCGGGAGCGGGGCGTGCTGCTCTCCCGGGTCGGCGGCCAGGTCCTCCGCTTCTCCCCGGCCCTGAACATCACCCTCAAGGAGCTGGCTGACGGCTTGGACGTGGTTGAACGGACTCTCAGGGCCGCGCTCCGCAGGTGAGGGCTATCGATTTGAAGCACCGTCAGAAAGTGCAGAGAGCAGGCTTCCCGCGAGAGGGTGTGCCGAGGCGGGGTTCTGCCCGGTGAGCAGATGGCGATCGCGTACGACGTGTTCCTTCCAGGGCTCGGATGCGCAGATGAATCGCGCCCCTTGCTTGGTCAGTGCCTTCTGCGCGGTCCACGGCAGGGTGTCCAGGAGGCCGACATCCTTCTCTTCGATGTCGGTGAAAGCAGTCATGCGGTAGCCGACGAAGGGCCAACGCCCTGCCGCTGTCCTGCACGACAGTAGTGCGACGGGGCCATGACACACCGCGGCGATGGGCTTGAGGGTGTCGTGGAAGGCGGTGAGGAGATTGCCGCAGGCCGGGTCGGTCCAGAGGTCGGCCATGGGGGCGTACCCGCCGGGGACGAACACGGCGTCGAAGGATTCCGCGGAGAGCCGCTCCAGTGCGTGGGGAGCATCCAGCCGACTATTGAGGGCGTCGACGCAGCGGCGCAGTTCGTCGCAGCGGGCAGCGGAAAGACCTGTCCCCTCGGGGGTGAAACCCGCGGAATCGGCGACGGCCGGTTTCCCTCCCGGTGTCGCCAGGGTGACGTCGACACCGGCTTGGCCGAACACGCGGACCGGTTCCACGAGTTCCTCGGGCCAGAATCCGATGGGCCGGGAGCTGCCGTCGGCGAGGGATATCCGGGAAGCGGCGGACAGCATGATCAAAATGCGAGACATGGGGCCCCTTCACGCCGGGGTGCTGGGGCGGAGCCACGAGATGGCTCCGCCCGGTCGGCGTCAGCTGTGTTGTTCGTGCTCGGGAACGGATTCCTCGGCGTAGAGGCCGAGTGCTTCCATCAGAGGAAACTCGTTGTAGGAGAACAGCACCGCGTCCTCGGAGGGGTTCTGGTTGGTGTGGGAGTGCCGCGCCCACGACGGGACACAGAACGTGTCGCCGGACGACCACTCGAAGTCGGTGCCGTTGATGTTCGTCGCGCCGCGGCCGCGGGCCACGATGTACACCACCGACCCGGTGTGACGGTGAGCCAGAGTGCTTTCGCCGGCCCTCAGGAGCTGCAGCTTGCAGCCGATGGTCCGCGTGACGGGCCCGCCCGTCGCCGGGTTGGTGTAGTCGAGGATCACGCCGTCGTACGGTGAGTGGTTGCCCGCGCGGGCCGCTGCGATGAGGGCGTCATGGCACTTGTCCCAGGGGTAGGCGTAGAGGGGGGACGCGTCACGGTCCCTGCGTGTTTCGGGGAGCAGGATGCCTCCCCACAAGGACAGCGAGTCGGTGCTCGGGGTCGACCGCAGATGTGTCTTGTCGGGGTGAAGCTCGAAGAAGTTGGCACCCAGCGTGTTGACCAGCGGATCGTTGGTGCAGTCCTGCCAGATCACGAGCCCGTCCTCGGCGTCGTTGCCGTGCTCGTGCCAGAGGCGGCTCGGGGTGACGATCACGTCACCGGGATCCACGCGGACGCGGTCCCCGTTCACCGCGGTCCACCCCCCGCTCCCCTCATGCACGAAGCGGATGGCGGAAGCGGCATGCCGGTGACACGTCATGGACTCATGCGGTTTGAGGGCTTGCAGGCCGGAGTAGAGGTGTCCGCAGGCGGCCTCGTACGCGCGATGCCCGGGGTTGAGGTGCGTGATCACCCGCAGAGCGGCGGAGTCGCCCTTGACGAACTCGGCGGCCTCGAGGGCGAACGGGCGCAGATTGCGGTAGCGCCATAGGCAGGGGAGCGAGCGCGGGGCGGGAGACCAGGGGAAGTCGTCATTGACCGAGGACCAGCGACCGACGGCATAGAACTGGCTGAGGCGCTGGGCGAAGGTCTCGGGATCCGCGGTCGCTGAAGCGGTGCTCACGCTGCCTTCCCCTCCTCAGCGGCTGCCGCGGCGGACAGTTCTCGCCACAGCACGTCGATGTCCTCCGCGAGGGTGTGGATGTTGCCGATGGAGACGCGGATGACGTAGCCGCATTCCACGACCGTGTGTGACACGTAGGAGCGTCCGGCCGTGTTCACGCGCTGGTGAATGCGTTGGTTCAGCGCGTCGGTCTGCTCCTGGGTCAGACCGGGCGGGGCGTAGCGCAGGCACACCAGGGGGAAGGGGGTGTCTGGGTTTTCGACCTTCCAGTGCGCGGAGTTGCCCGCGGCCTTGCGCAGGTGGTCCGCCAGGTCGACGGCGGCGGTGAGCCGTTCGGCGATACCCCGGACGCCGAAGGATTTGATGATCCACCACAGCTTCAGAGCCCGGAACTGCCGTCCGAGCTGGAGCGAGTAGTTCATGAAATCCACGCTGCCGTTCTCGTGCCGCGTGGTGAGGTATTCGGGAACGAGCCGGAAGGTGTTGGTGAGAGCATCCTGATGGCGGCAGAACAGCGCGCTCGCCTCCATCGGGCACAGCAGGACCTTGTGCGGGTTGGCCACCAATGAGTCGACTGCCGAGAGATCCGGTACGTGCGGCCGCACCCCGTCGGCCATCCGCCAGAATCCCCCGTAAGCGGCGTCCGCGTGCAGCCAGACGCCGTGCTGTGCGCATACTTCGGCGATCTGAACGAGCGGGTCGACAGCGCCCGTGGAGGTGGTGCCGATGTTGGCGACGACAGCCATCGGACGGTATCCGCTGTCCACGTCGGCACGTATCTGTGCGTCCAGGGCGTCGGGGCTCAGCATGCCGTCGCCCGACGTGGGGAGACGGATGACGTTGTCGAGGCCGATGCCGAGCGTGATGGCGGCCTTGTCGATGCTGCTGTGCGTCTGATCGGAGGCGTAGACCCGTAACCTCGGGGATCCGGCAAGCCCGTGTTGCCGTACGTCCAGGCCGGTGAGCTGCTCCCGGGCAGCGGCCAGGGCATACAGCGTGGCGAGGGACGCTCCGTCCACCAGCACCGCGTCGCCGTCCGCGGGATAGCCGAGCAGCTCCGCGAGCCACTTCAGGACGGTGCTCTCCACGGCCGCGGCGGCGGGCGCGGCATCCCACAGCATCACGTTGACGTTCAGGGCGGCGGTTGCCATCTCGGCGAGGATGGCCGGGCCGCTGGAGCTGTTGGAGAAGTAGGCGTGGAAACGGGGGTGATTCCACAGGGTGAGATGGGGGCGTACGTCCCGCCACGTCTGCTCCAGGATGTCGCCGAATGCCTCCGGTTCCGTGGGGAGCGGTTCGTCGATCAGGGCGCGGATCTCCTGGGCCGACCGGTCTGTGGTGACCGGCAGCGTGCGCAGATCCTCGAAGTGACTCCGCAGGCGGGCCAGCAGCAGACGCCCGTTCTCTTCGAGCTCCCGCGGTGTCCAGTCGCCCACAGGCGGCGTGCCGTCAGTGGTGGTCATGCTCTACCTCCACCGGCAGTTCCTTGGTGTAGCGGATCGTCCGCGGCTTGGTGCAGTACTTGTCGATGAGGGGCTGCACCAAGGGTTCTTCGGTCTCCAGGAGGCTGACGTGGTCCTGCTTGCTGCGCCACGGGTACACCCAGGTGACGACATTCGGTTCCCGCAGGTCCTGGAGGAACGTGGCGTGACCGTTCCATCCGGGGTGGTGGTGGGCGTTCTCACCGATGGCGTCGTCGATGATCTGCATGGTCCGTGTCGCGTCCTGGGCGGCCTCGTCGGTCAGGTACCAGGTTTCTACGATGGTGAACGTCATGGCCATCTCTCTCTGTGCGGTCGTCACTGTTCGGCGGTGAAATATTCCTGGAGCAGGGACTTGCCGCCGGGCACGAACTTCTCGCAGATGAGCTTGTGCTGCGCCCGGTTGCGGGCTTGCTCCTGCCAGAAGCGCTGAGCCGCATCCCGCACTTCGCCCGGGGCCGTCCCTGTGCGGGCGGCTTTCTTCAGGGGGCTGCGGACCTCTTTGAGCAGGTGGAGCATCTGCTCATGGTCCGTGTTGAACTTTCCCGAGAACCCGGGACTGACCCATGGGGGTTCCATGGCGGGACGCAGAAGCCCGGTGTAGCTCCCCTGCGGGAAGTCGGACGCGTAGCGCATCGATGCCGTGGCTGCCCGGTACAGCCGGGCGAGGGTGTCCAGCAGGGAACGGCAGGTGACCCAGTCTTCTTCGTCAAGTGCCCTGCGCAGGGCGGTGAGATGGGTGTTCATCAAAGTGAGGTGCAGGTGGAAGACATGGTGCCCGAGTTTCCACCTGTACACGGCGGCTTTCTGGCTGTGATCGAGCCTCATGCGTACCCCCCGGGGAGCTGTCGTCACTGGTCGCTGGAGACACGCAGGGCATGCTGGAGCAGCAGTGTGATGCCATCGAGCAGATCGGCTCGCTCTGCTTCGTCGAGAGTGGTGTCGGGCAGATCGTCGGTGACTCCGCGGGTCACGGACAGGACCTGCGTCACCCATGCGGCGTCGGAGACTTCGGTGTGATGGATGCGGAAGAAGCCGTCGTACTCGGCCGGCCCGCTCACGCCGCCGGGTGCGTGCCCGTCGGGCGGGAGGCTGATGGGGGCTATCAGACCGTAGTCGTCGGTGGGGGGCTCCATGCGGGATCCTTCCCGATCTGCTGTGAAGGGGTGCTTTCTGGTCAGAGGTTGGTGGTTCTGGGGGTGCGGTTGGCGAGCCATACGCTGGCGATGACGAGGGCGCAGCCGCACAACTGCACGATGGTGGGGGTCTCGTGGAGGATGAGCAGGGCGAAGCCGATGGCCATGACCGGCTGCAGGAGCAGGAGTGCGGCCGCGGTGTTCGGGGCGAGGCGCGGGCTTCCCTTGCTGATGAGGATCCATGCGGCCACCTGTCCGAGCAGGGCAAGGGCGACGATCCATCCCCAGGCCGCGGCGGAGATGGCCAGGGGCAGGCCGGTGGCCAGCAGGGCGATCAGGCCGGAGGCCACTGCCGCCGCGGCCGTGGAGACGCAGACGGGGCTGACGACATGCTGGGGCGAGCGCTGCCCGGAAAGCCGTGACAGGTAGAGGTACGCCGCGTACGCGACGCCGGCGGCCATGCCGAGCACCACTCCGCGCACCGTGTTCCCGGATTGCTGGCCTTGCTGCAGGACGCCGCTCGCGAGTGCGATGCCCGTCAGCATGAAGGGGGTGGCGTAGAGGAAGCGGCGGGGAATCCTGTTGCCGCCGAACAGGCGGGACAGCACGGGGAACACGATGACCTGGACGTTGATGAGCACCGTGGCCACGGCCGCGCCGATGTCGAGGATGCTGAGGGTCCACATGACATAGTCGGCGCCGAGGAAGACGCCCGCGAGAACCGCGTACCCGCGCAGGGGGCGGGGCAGGGCGCCGTGGCGCCGTTGTTCGAGGAGCATCAGCGGTACGAGCGGCAGTACGGCGATGGCGCAGCGCAGGAAGGCCGCCGTGCCGGCGTTGATGTCGGCGAGCTTGACGAACATGGCGGAGGCGGACAGACAGGCAGCGCCGCCGACCACGAGCAGACTCGCGGCTGCTGGGGTCGCCGCCCCCTGCGCGGCAGTGGCAGGGGAAGGCGCCGAGGGCTTCCGTGCGGTATCCACACACTTCACGTTCTCACTCGGGATCGAATAGCACTAGTTACTGTTTCTTCGGAGAAATAGATAGCCCGACTTATGGGTAACCTGACTGATGTGTATACCTGGGAACGACTGAGGGTGTTCGCGGCGGTGGCCCGCCATGGCTCGATCCGCGCGGCAGCCGAATCGCTGCATGTCACGGGGCCGGCCGTCTCGCAGCACATCAGGAAGCTGGAGCAGGAGGCCGGTTGCAAGCTGCTCGAGCCCGACGGGCGCGGCATCCGGCTCACCCACGCCGGCCGGATCCTGTCGGCCTCCGCACAGCAGATGGACGCGGTCGCCACCCATGCGATGAAGGATCTCGCTGCCCTCAGCACTCTGGTCGCAGGGCCCCTGCGGGTGGGCGCTGTGGCCTCGGTACTGCGTGCGCTCGTGCCGCAGGCACTCCTGGCGCTCACCGAGCGTTATCCGCGACTGCTGCCGGAGCTTCAGGACGGGGAGGCGACGGACATGCTCCCCGCGCTGCACACCGGGGAACTGGACGCCGTGGTGATGGAGAGCTGGACGCACTCCCCCTCGCGCATCCCGCCCGCGGTCCGGACCCATCCGCTCGCACATGAGCGCGCCTTGCTGGCTGTGTCCGACCGCCACCCTCTCGCTCACCTGCAAGAAGTGCCGCTGAACAGCCTGCGCGGCCAGATCTGGACGAGCTGCCCGGCAGGGAGCAACGCCCATCAGGCACTCGTCCAGTTGCTGCGCTCGGTCGGGCTGCCCCATTCCACCATCCGCTACTGCGTGGCGGATTACACCACCCAGCTCCAACTCGTCGCCGCCGGGCTGACGGTCGCGCTGATTCCGCAGATGGCAGCCCCGCGGGACCACCCAGGCGTACGGCTCCTCCGCTGCCGACCGAGCGTGACCCGCACGCTCTCCGTGGCAACCACCTGGCACACCGAGACACCGGCCGTGCACGCCTTCGTGGCTGAGATGATCCGTACAGCCCACGACAGGATTCCCCAGGCAGACAACGCCGACATGTCCGGTGGGGGTTGCTGAGTGCGTGGTGGCACGTTGCGGCAGACGGCTGCTTCGGGGCTCCGGCCCGCGTTGGCCGGAATCGCCGTTACGGGCAGGTCGTGACTGCCTCGGCAGCTCAGCGTGCCCAAGGGCAGAATTCTCGCCATGACCGCGACCCGGATACTGGCGGAGTTCGGCCGGACAGCCAGGATCGGGCCGATCGGCTGTAACGCCTCCTTGCCCGAACTGGTGGAGGACTTGGGACAGCCCTTCGCCGGCGATCGGGTGTATGCCAAGTCCCGCTGGCCGCGCTGGTTCGGCTACGGCAATCTGCAACTGGTCATCTGCCCATGCCGGCTGATGGTCGCCGTCTCCTCCTCGTTCCACGGCTGCTCACCCATGGCGCCGGGCCAGGAGGACGGCAGCTTCGGCGCGGTCTGAGCGCGCCGGCCCCAGCCCTGGAAATTTCTGGGCGGACCGGTTGAGAGCGGGTTGGGTTCTCTTCCGGTGGCCGGTCTCCGGGAGGCCAGTCGGCGTCGTCCGACCGGTCACCGGGGTGGGTGTCGAGGAGGTTGAGCCGGTCGTCGCGGGCCCTGTCAGCGCGGTTCGGCGAGTCCGCCGGGGCCGTTGTGGTACCGGTCGGCCAGGGCGGTGATTCCTGCTGTGGCGGCGGTGGCGAGGTCGGTGACCATCGCGTCGTCGACCGGCAGGTTGACGATGAACAGAGCGGAGGCCAGGGAGCCGAGCACCAGCAGGTGAGCCATGGCGGGGTCGACAGCCCCGGCCAACTCGCCGCGGGCAACGGCCCGGTCGATGATTTCGGCGAAGAGGGACTGTTCGGCGGCGAGGAAGGTGTCCTGGAACCGCTTGTCCAGCCCGGGGTTGACGGCTATTTCGCTGATCAGGGCAGGTGCCAGCTGTCGGGCCGCCGGGGTGGCCATACGCACGTGAAACGCGCGGACCAGCGCCAGCAGGTCGCCGTGCAGCGAGCCTGTCTCGGCCAACGGAGGCAACTGCTCCTCGTACATGGTGGCAGCGAACGCCATCTCCGCCTTGGACGCATAGCGACGGTAGATCGCCGCCTTGCCCACCCCGGCACGCGCGGCGATCTGATCGATGGTCAGGGCCGGGTAGCCGACTTCGTCGATCAGCTCACGCGTGCTCTGCAGGATCTTGTCGTCCACACGACTGTCCCGCGGGCGTCCGCCCCGTTGCCTTTTCACCGTCATGCCCGCACTATACGGAACGAGAGTATCGGAACTGAAGTATCGGAACGATGGTTCCGGATTCTCGCGGGCCCTGCCGCGCCAAGACAACATCGGCGGAGCCGCACCACGCGGCTTCACGACGAGAACGGAGAACCCAGATGATCAAGTGGGCCGGCTGGATCATCACGTTATTCGGAACCGCACACACACTCCTCGCCCTGACGGTGGAGAAAGCCGGGCGCCACGCCGGGACATGGTTCAGCGGCGGGCTGTGGAGCGAGGACCTTGCCGACATGAGCCCGGCGGGCAGCGCGTACTGGCTGAGCCTGGAAAGCTTCGGCCCACCGCTCGTCCTGGTCGGCCTGACGGTGCTGTGGCTGAACCGCCGCGGCATCACCCCACCGGCCTTCATCGCCTGGACGCTGGGGAGTTGGAGCGTCGTCGACGCCGTGGTCCTCCCGTTCACACCCTGGCCGCTCATCGCGCTCGCCTGTGCCCTGCTGCTGATCGGAGCCCGCCGAGCCCGCCGTGACAACCCCGCACCCAAGGTCGGGCTTCCACGAGCGTGAGCAGTTCCGGCAGCAAGGACCACACATCACCCCGCGCCGCCGGCTCCCGCATCTCCGGCTGCTCTGACACCCTCCTCCGGCTCCGACAGGTCGATGTCCTGGACGTGGATGTCCGGGGTGGCAGCGGCCGTGCGCAGCAGCCGTGCGAAGCGGGTGCAGAGGGCCTCGACGGTGGGGCGGTCGAACAGGTCGGTCCGGTACTCGACCACACCGTCGAGTCCACGGCAGGTGCCGTCGGCGGCCCGCCGCTCGAACAGGCCGAAGGTCAGGTCGAACCCTGCGGAACCCCTGCCCATCAGGTCCACCGTGGCGGACCCGCCCGGCAGCTCCAGCCTTTCGGGCAGGGACGGTGCGAGAACCAGCATCACCTGGAACAGGGCTCGGCCGAACACGGCCTGCCCGCTCGCCGCCCGCCGTGGCCCCTGCGCCTCCACGACCAGGTCGAAGGGCACGTCCTGGTGGGCGAAGGCCGCCAGATCGGCCTGCGTGACGCGGCCGAGCAGCTCACGGAAGGTCGGCTCTCCCGAGGTGTCGGTGCGCAGGGCGAGCGTGTTCACGAAGAACCCGACGAGGCCGTCGAGTTCGGCGTCCGCGCGGTCGGAGACCGCCGTGCCGATCGGGATGTCCGTGCCCGCGCCGAGGAGGGTGAGCAGCGCGGCCAGTCCGGCGTGCACGACCAGGAAGAGGCTGGCCTGCTCGTCCGCGGCCAGCTCCAGGAGCCGCCCGTGTACGTCCGCGGGGACGGCGAAGGCGACCGTGTCACCGGCGGTGTGCGCCGGACGCCCGGACGGCGCCCGCTCCGCACGGTCGGTGGGGAGCGGGATGCGTTCCGGCAGGCCTGCCAAGGCCTTGTTCCAGTAGGCGAGTTGACCGGCCAGCAGGGCGCTGGGCTCGCCGTCGGTGCCGAGCAGTTCGCGCTGCCACCGGGTGAAGTCGGCGTATTGCGTGGGCAGCGGCGACCAGCCGGGGGCGGCGCCCTTGACGCGGGCCCGGTACGCCGTGGTGAGGTCGTCAAGGAGCCGGTGCAGCGAGGCGCGGTCGCAGGCGATGTGGTGGAGCAGCAGGAGCAGCGTCTGCCCGCGCGAGGAATCCGTGGTGAAAAGGACGGTGCGCAGGGGGAGTTCGCGCTCCAGGTGGAAGGGGCGGACGGCCGCGGCGTTCAACGCGGCCGCCAGCTGGTCCGGGGCGACGGGCTGGACCGTGAATTCCGGGCGCGCGGCCGTGACCGGCAGGATGTGCTGGACCGCTTGGCCGTCCCGCTGCTGGATGAGGGTGCGCAGGGTTTCGTGCCGGTCGGTGAGGTCGCCCAGGGCGGCACGGAGCGCTTCCCGGTCGAGCTCTCCGTCCCAGCGCAGTGCCAGGGGAACGTTGTAGGTGCTGTCGGGTCCGGCGAGCTTGTGCAGGAACCAGAAGCGCCGTTGGCCGAAGGAGAGCGGGACCGGCTCGGGGCCCCGGTCCTCGGCGAGCGGAAGCCGTGGGACGGGCCGGGGCTCCGATGCCGCGGAGGTGTCGCCCGCATGACCGGTGTCGCCCAGATGAGCGGCGAGCCCGGCGACGGTCGGGTGGCGGAAGACGTCCCTGACGTCCAGCTCCGCGCGATCGCCGAGGCCGGCCCGGCGCACCAGGGCGACCAGCCGTGTCGCCTGCAGGCTGTCGCCCCCGAGGTCGAAGAAGTCGTCGTCGGCGCCCACCTGTTCGACTTCCACGGCGAGCAAGTCGGCGTACAGAACGGCCAGTTCGGCTTCCAGGAGCGTGTCCGGGGCACGTGACGGCGTGTGCGCGCGGGCGTGAGGGGCCGGGAGCGCCGCCCGGTCCAGTTTCCCGTTCGGGGTGAGCGGCAGCCTGTCGAGCGGGACGAACAGGGACGGGACCAGATGCGCCGGAAGCCGCTCGCGAAGCCATCCCCGCAGCAGGGCAAGAGCCGGCCCGGGATCGTCCGCCGCCGCCTCCCGGGTGAGGACGACATAGGCCACCAGCCGTGCGGCCCCGTCGGCTCCCTGATCGCGGGCCGCCCCGGCGCGGGCCGGAGCGTGCGGAACACCGGAGCTCGCGAGGACGGCGCCGCCCGCCACACCCGGGGCGGCCAGCAGCGCCGCCTCGACCTCGGCCGGTTCGATCCGGAAGCCACGGATCTTGACCTGGTCGTCCGCCCTGCCGAGATACTCCAGTGAGCCGTCCCGGCGGGCGCGTACGAGGTCGCCCGAGCGGTAGAGCCGGGACCCGGCGGGGCCGAAGGGGTCGGCCACGAAGCGCTGCGCCGTCAACGCGGGACGACGCAGATAGCCACGGGCCACACCGGAACCCGCCACGTACAGCTCACCGGCCACGCCGGGCGGCACCGGGCGCAGCCGGTTGTCCAGTACGTACAGCCGGGTGCCGGCGATGGCCTTCCCGATGGGGACGACCCGCGCCGTGCCGTGCTCGCGGTCCAGGTCGAGCCGGGTCGAGAGGACCGCGGTCTCGGTGATGCCGTACATGTTGACCAGGACGGGCGCGGAGTCCTGGTGCCGCCCGTACCAGGAGCGCACGACGGCCGGGGAGAGCGCCTCACCGCAGAAGATGACCCATCGCAGGGCCAGTTCCCGCCCCCGCTCCGGCTCTTCGGCCTCCGCCTGCTCCAGCGACCGGAAAGCGGAGGGCGTCTGATTGAGCACCGTCACGCGTTCCCGCGCCAGCAGGTCGAGAAAGGCGCCGGGAGAGCGGCTCACCTCGCGGGGGACGACGACCAGCCGGCCGCCGTGCGCGAGGGCGCCCCACATCTCCCACACGGAGAAGTCGAAGGCACAGGAGTGGAACATCGCCCAGGTGTCGTCGGGGCCGAAGCCGAACTCGGCGGCTCCGGCCTCCAACAGCGCCACCGGACCGCGGTGCGGGACCACCACGCCCTTGGGGCGGCCGGTGGATCCGGAGGTGTAGATGACGTATGCGGCATGGTCGGGTGTCAGCGGTCCCGTGCGGTCCGCGTCGGTCGGGTTGGCGTCGCTGTCCGTCGGGTGGGCGTCGCCCGTCGGCGACGCGGTCGTGGCCGCGGTGGCTCCCGTCGGGTCCGTCTCGGAGAGCACGCATACCGGCTCGGCATCGGCGAGGATCCGCTCCGTGTGCTCCGGCGGCCATGCCGTGTCGAGCGGGAGGTAGGCCGCACCGGTCTTGGACACCGCCAGGATCGCGGTGACCATGTCCTCGGAGCGGGGAAGCAGGACGGCGACCGTGCGTTCGGGTCCTGCGCCGCGCCGGATCAGCGTCCTGGCCAGTCTGTTGGCGCGCGCGTTGAGCTCGGCATAGGTGAGCTGCCGCTCGCCGTGGCCGACCGCCGGGGCGTGCGGAGTCAGTGCGGCCCAGTGTTCGAACAGCTCGGGGAGCGTACGGGGCGAGAGGGAGGCCGGTGCGCCGATTCCCGGTACGAGCAGCCTGCGTTCTTCCGGTGCCAGCAGGTCCAGCTCTCCGACGGGGCGTTGGGGCTCGTCGATCAGCTGGTCGAGCAGGCGGACGCAGCGGTCGGCCTCGGCGGCGACCTCCTCGGGTTCGTACCGTCCTGCTTCGGCGTGCACCTCCACCATCAGGCCGGCCCGGCCGTGTTCCGGCCTGACCATGACGGAGAGGTCCTCCCCCGCGCCGGTGTTGAGCTGTCTCAGCGTCATCGGCCGCCCGGCGAAACCCCGGCCGAAGCTGAACGGGACGATGTTCGCGGTCAGTTGGTACGGATCCCGCACGGCCCCGGTGAAGCCGAGGTCACGGCGGAGGTCCTCGTACCGATAGCGCTGGTGGTCGAGGCACAGGGCAGTGGCTTCGGCGACGGTCCGGATCAGGTCGGCGGCCGGCCGGCGCGGGTCGACCGGCACCCGCAGCGGGAGCACGTTCGACGCGGCACCGGTCACGGCGCCCGCGGTCTTGGGGGTGCGGCCGGCGACCGGGAAACCCACGACGACCTCATCGCCCCCGCCGGTACGGACATGGTCCAACAGGACGGCGGAGGCGGTCGCCACCACCGTCCAGGGGACGTCGAGTTCGCGTGCGCGTGCGCGGAGGGCGGCCACCCGGTCCGCGGGCATCCGGGACGCGCCGCGCACCGGTGCCCCGCCCGTCCCGCCGATGTCCGTCGGGCCGGGCGCGTCCCGGCCGAGCCCGGCGGGCCCGGACTCACCCGGCCGGACGGTTCCCGGCCAACCAGCCATGTTCGCCATCCAGAACGCACGGTCGGCTGCGAAGTCGGGCGTGGAGCGATAGGCGCTCTCGGCATCGAGCAGGGTGTCCAACGGCACCTGGTGGCCTGCCTCCGGGGCCTCGCCGCGCTCCAGCGCCCCGTAGACCGCGCCGAGCCGCCGGGCGAACAGCGCCAGTCCGAAGCCGTCCACGACCAGGTGGTGGACGAGCAGATACCAGCAGACCCGGTCCTCGGAGAGGCGCAGGAACGCGGTCCTGAACGCCGGACCGTTCGCCAGGTCGAGCGGGCGGGGGATGTCCGCCCGCATCCAGTCCAGCGCTGCGGCCATCGGTGCGGGTTCCCGCCGGAGGTCGACGACGGGCATGTGCCAGGTGGGAAGGGAGCCGGCCCATTGCCTCGGCTCCCCGGAGGCCGTCACGGCGAACCGGGACCTGAACGGCTCGGTCTCCGCCACGGCGAACCGGAAGGCCGCCTCGTACAGTTCCGGATCGAGGTCTCCGGCGATGTCGAACGCGCTGGCCAGCTGGAACCGGGCCGGAGGCGCCAACTGCTGTGCCATCCAGATCCCGTGCTGCCTCGTGGTGAGCGGTATCGACGGGTGATCCGCCGCGTGCACATGCCCCGGCTCGTTCCTCACGGAGTGTTCACCGACCCCTTCTGTGGTGCCTCGGCGGCCCACCGTTCGACGAGTACGCGGCCGACGTCGCGGAGCGCGGCGGGGCCTCCCATCTCCGTGTGCGTCCAGTCGACCGGCAGGACCTCCAGCGACCCCTTGATCAGCGGGCGCCACAGGCCGAGCGCGGCCTCGGCCGAATGTTCCCTCGCGGTGAACATCACGGTGTTCCCGCCGAAGGGGCGGGGCTCGTGCAGGCCGGCGATCCGCGCGTTGTTGGCGAAGGTCCGGGCCAGCGCCGCGATCCGCTGCTCGTCGAACGAGGCCAGCAGTCCCCCCTGTGCACGGACGATCTCCACGAACCGGGGATACGTCAGTGACTCGGCCGCCCCCGGGGCGGGGTCGTAGCCGAAGAATTCCAGGAGCATCGCGAGGACGTCCCGGCCGGCGAGCGAACCCGGCGCGGCCTCGGCCGAGGCCGCGGCGTCGGCGACGTCCGTGCCCGCGGGGTGGGCGTCCAGGATCGCCAGCGTCTTGACCGACTCGCCGCTCTCCTCCAGCTGTACCGCCATCTCGTGGGCGACCACCCCGCCGAAGGACCAGCCGAGGAGGTGGTAGGGGCCTGTGGGCTGGACGGACCTGACATGGTCCAGGTAGTCCGCCGCCATCTCCCGCAGGGACGCCGGCAGGACTTCGGGACCGCCCAGGCCCCGGGCCTGCAGGCCGTACACCGGCCGATCGGTGCCGAGCGGCGAGGTGAGTCCCGCGTAGCACCAGGAGAAGCCCGCCGCCGGGTGCACGCAGAAAAGTGGCGCCTTGTCGCCGGCCTCCCGCAGCGGCAGCAGGACTCCGCTGCCGGCTTCCTCGGACGTCTCCCGGTCGCCTCGACGCCGTGGCACCGCTTCGGTGGTGGTGTCCGGCCCGTGCAGGGCCGCCCGCCCTCCGTCCTCCGCGTTCGTACGCTCCACGGCCTCCGTGCTCTTCGTATCCTTCGCCTCGCGCACGACCCGGGCCAGCGCCGCGACCGTCTTGTGCTCGAAGATGTCCTGCGGTGTGAGGACAAGACCCTCCCGACGCAGTCGGCTCAACAGCTGGATCGACATCATGCTGTCGCCGCCGAGGTCGAAGAAGCTGACGTCCGTGGCGACTTCGGACAGTCCGAGCACCTCGCGGAACCCCCGCGCCACGCGTTCCTGCCCCGCTCCGGCGGCGAGCGAAGCGAGATGGGCGTCCCCCCGGCCGAAATCCGGGGACGGGTCAACCTCCAGCGGCCGTGGACCCGTCGGCGGCTTCTCGCGGTCGAGCTTGCCGCTGCCCATGCGCGGCAGCGCGGAGGCGGCCATCAGCTCGGCCGGGACCAGATGGGCCGGCAGCCGCTCGGCCACCCAGTCCCGCAGCGCGTGGCGGCCGGGGATCCGGGCTCCCTGCGCGGGCACCAGGTAGGCCACGAGGCGGGCTTCGCCGCTCGGCCCCTTGCGGACACAGGCCATGACCTCGGTGACGGCGGGGTGCCGGGCGATCACCGCCTCCACCTCGCCGAGTTCTATGCGAAAGCCGTTGACCTTGACCTGGGCGTCCGCGCGGCCGAGGAAGTCGAGCAGGCCGTCGGAGCGCCGACGGGCCAAGTCACCGGTCCGGTACATCCGCTCGCCCGGCGGGCCGAAGGGGTCGGCGACGAAACGCTCCGCGGTCAGCCCGGGCCGGTGCAGATATCCCCGGGCAAGGCCGTCTCCCGCCAGGTACAACTCGCCCTGGCGGTCGGCCTCCACCTGGCGCAGCGAGCTGTCGAGCACGTAGGCGCGTACGTGGTCCAGCGGCCGTCCGATGGGCGGGGCGCCCTTCGGCTCAGGACCGTCACCCGCCTGGACGGTGGCCGCGGTGGCATGGACGGTGGCTTCGGTGGGCCCGTACACGTTGAGCACCCGGGTGCCGGGCATGATCTCCCGGATCCGGTCGGCGAGGGTGGCCGAGAGCGCCTCACCGGTCATCGAGAGCGTCGTGGCCGACACCTGGAGACCGCCGGTCTCCAGCAGCTGGGAGAACACCGACGGGATGGCGCACAGCAGGCCGCCCGACCAGCGCGGCGGGTCGCCGTCGAGCAGCGACAGGAGGTTGTCGACCAGCTCGACGCTGCCGCCGCCCGCCAGTGCCGGGAAGATCTCGGCCACCGACACGTCGAAGCTGAAAGAGCTCGCCGCCAGCACGTGTGTCAACGACTCGGCGCCGAATCCGGCGGCCGCCCACTCCACCAGCGCGACCACACCATGGTGCGGCACCACGACCCCCTTGGGCCTACCGGTGGAGCCGGAGGTGTAGATGACGTACGCGGGATGCGAGGCCAGCAGCGGCTCGGGCCGGTCGGTGTCGTTCGGCGGTGTGGGCGGGAAGTGCTCCAACTCCCCCACGATCGCGGGGTCGTCGAGCCGGATGGTCGTGGTCCGCGGGCTCGCGATGTCCGCGGCGTACGTGTCGGTGGCGGTGTCGGTGAGCACGCAGACCGGTGCCGCGTCCCGGACCATGAAGCGGAGCCGCTCGGCGGGGTAGGCGGGATCGAGCGGCAGATACGCGGCGCCGGCCTTGAGCACCGCGAGCATGGCCACGAGTGTCCCGGTGCACCGCGGGAGCAGCAGCCCGACGACCGACTCCGGGCCGGCACCCCGGTCGATCAGGAGCCGGGCCAGCCGGTTGGCACGCTCATGGAGCTGCGCGTAGGTGAGCTTGTCGTCGGCGCCGATGACGGCGACCGCGTCGCGGTGGCTCCGGGCCACGCTCTCCAGCAGGTCGGTGAGCGTTCGGCGGGGCACTCCGGAGGAGACGGTGCCGCTCGTCCCGGAAGCGGCCGCCGGTGCGTCTTCCGCCGGCAGGTCGAAGCTGCCCAGCGGGTCCCCCGGGCCTGCCACGGCCAGCGCCAGCAGGCGTCCGAAACGCTCGGCGTGCGCGTCGAGTTCGGCGGCGCGACAGCGGTCCGGTGCACCGCTGAAGACGATCCGCAACCGCTGGTTCACGGGATCGTCGTCGAGTACGACGCGTATGTCGTGGACCGGTTCGGGCACCAGGTCGTGGACCACCGCGGACAGTTCGCCGAACCGCACATGGGTTCCTGGGGTGCGGATGTCGGCGATCGGCCCGTACAGCCGGGGCCGGTCGTCCGGCACCCCGGCCGCGCGGCACAGACCCCGGTGGCCCAGGCGCTGGTGCCGGACCGCCTCGCGCGACTTCCGGGCGACGTCCTGGACGAGTTCGGCGAAGGTGGTGGCAGACCGTACCGGCAGCCGGAGCGGCACTATGTGGTCGCTCGCGTCCGGGACGCGCCTGCTCACCCGGCTCGGCCGGCCGTCCACCGGCAGGCCGATCACCACGTCCGTGGCGCCGCTCAGCCGGTGGGTGTAGGCCGCCAAGGCGGCGCACAGCACCGCCCGTACCGGCACTCCGCCGAAGCGGGCGATGGCGCGTACGCGTTCGGTGTCGGTGGTGCCGAGCGTCACCGGGCGGGAGTTCACCGGTGCCCGTGACCAGCCGGCGTCCCGGGCGGGAGCGGAGGCGAAGGTCACCGGCTCGGGGAGATCGGCCAACTGGCGGCGCCAGTAGGCGCGGTCGGCCGCCTGCGCGGGAGACCCGGCGTACCCGGCCGCTGCCGAGGCCCGTTGGGCCGGGGTGGCCAGGGCCCCGTCGGCGGCCGGGCGCTCCTCGGCGAGCGCGGTGTACACCTCGGAGACCCGGCGGGTGATCAGCGCACAGCCGAAGCGGTCGACATTGATCCGGGGGTGCTGGTGGAACCACTGGTGGCGGTCCGGGCCGAGCCGCAGCAACGCCTGGGTGGACGAGAGGTGCCTCGTCTCCTGGCCGCCGCGTGCGAGCTCCGCTCCCCGCTTGAGCGCCGCGCGGGTCCACGCGTCGGCCGCGCCCCGCGGGTCCGCCTCCGTGCTCAGGTCCACCACGGGCAGCGGCAGGCTGTCCGAGCTCGCAGGGGCAGTCGGTCCGTCCGGTTCCTCGCCGGCGAGGCGTACCGGCCGTGCGGTGATCTCGGCCACGACATGGACTACCGCCTTGCGCAGCGTGTCGAGGTCCAGGTCGCCTTGGATCTCCACGAGCTGGGCGATCCGGCTGCCCGGGGCGATGGGCCCGGAACCAGCGTGTCGTACCTCGTGCCAGGCGTCGTGTCCGGCGGCGGACGTGTCGGCGGCCGCGCCCTCGCGGTCAGTCACGGCCGGTACGTCCCCGCGCGGCGAGGTGCTGTGGCGCATACGGGTAGAAGCCGCTGCCCGACTTGCGTCCCACCCTGCCTTCGGCGACGAGACGGGACAGCAGCGGGCAGGGCTTGAAGCGGTCCTCTCCGGTGTGCCGGCGCAGCACCTCCAGCGAGTCGACGATGGTGTCGAGACCGATGAGGTCGGCCGTGCGCAACGGCCCCATGGGATGGCCGAAACAGTCCTGGAAAATCCGGTCCACGGTCTCGGCGTCGGCGGTTCCCTCGCCCAGCACGGCCGCCGCCTCGTTGAGCGTGAGCATCAGCACCCGGTTCGTCACGAAGCCAGGGGCGTCGCGCACCACCAGGGCGTGTTTTCCGATGTGGGTGAGGAAGCCTTCGGTGCGTTCCAGGGTGAGATCGCTGGTCTCCGGCGCGCGGATCACCTCCACCGCGTCCTTGAGCGGCGCAGGGTTCATGAAGTGGGTGCCGATGACCCGGTCGGGGCGCCCGGTGAAGGAGCCGAGGCGACCGACCGGGATGCATGAGGTGTTGGACGCGAAGATCGCCTCGGCCCCGCAGATCCGGTCCAGTTCGCGGAGGATCCCCTCCTTGATGTCCTCGTCCTCCCGGGCGCACTCCACCACCAGGAGAGCGGCCGCCAGGTCGGCGAGCTCGGCGGACCAGGTCACAAGGGATTCGGCGCGGGGTGCGGGCGCGCCCGCCCGCACCTGCCGGGCCCCGCGGCGCAGCAGCGTGGCCGTCCTGATCCCGGCGCGGAGCCGGTCCGGTCCCGAGGCCAGCGCGCCGTGGTCGTTGTCGACGACGACCACGGGGAGGCCGGCTTCGGCGAAGCACTGCGCCACACCGATCCCCATCGTGCCCGCGCCGACGATGCCCACCAGCGACCCGTCCACAATGGTCTGCGCGGTGTGTTGAACATCGGTCTGATCGCCCACTGTTGCAGGTCTCCTTCGTAGTCCGAGCCGCGTCAGACGGTGTGCGCGGGCCGTGCCGTGGTCGGCTTCGCGGGTGTGCTTGCGCTGGTCGTAGGGCGGACGGACCACAGGCTCGACAGTGGTGCGCCAGGAGCGTGGGTGGCCGCACGCAGCACCACGAGCAGTCCGTCGAGCAGAGCCCGGGCACTCGACCGGTCGAAGAGCTCGGTGCGGTAGTCCAACGAGACGGACAGCTCGTCGCGCCCCGGCCCTTCGACGACGGACCAGGAGAGGTCGAGATCGCTGCGGCCGGGAGGCAGCGTGAGCCGTCCCGCGTCCGTGCCGGGCCACCGCACGGGGGCCGCCGCCACCCCGGCTGCCGGGCCGAGTGTCGCCGACAACGCCTGGTAGGCGTACGCCACGTCGAACAGGGGCGCCCTGCCCGGCTCGTCGGGCAGTCCGGCCGCGCGCACGATGTCGGCGAGCGGCACGTCCCGGTGCTGCTCCGCGCCGGTGACGGCGCGCCGTACCCGGTCGGTGAGCTCCTCGAAGGACGGGTCGTCGGCCAGGTCCAGACGCAGCGGCAGGCTCCGCGTGAAGGGATCCACCCGAGTCCGGGCCGCATGGAGAGGAAGCGCCGATCCGGTCAGCCCGATGAGCGCCTCGCCCGCCTCCGTGTGCCGGGCGAGCAGGGCGGCGACGGCCGCCAGCACGCTCTCCCTGGTCCCGGAACGGGACACCGCGTGGGCGAGGTCGCCGGGAATCCGGGACCCGACGGTGGCGATGGCGCGGGTGCCTTGGGCGGGCCGGGCCCGGTCCAGCGGCGGCGCGCAGTCGGCCAGTCCCCTCAATGTCCTTCTCCAGTAGGCGAGTTGGACCTCTCTTGCCGGGCCCGACCTGGGCGCGGTGTACTCGCCGGGCGGCGTGGGAAGCCCGGGCAGCTCGGCGCGGTGTCCGTCCAGACGGGCGCCGTACGAAGCGAGCAGATCCCGGAAGAACACGTCCGGCCGGCCACCGTCGTAGGCGTGCTGGTGGGTGGTCACCAGCAGGACGTGTTCGGCCGGGCCCGTCGTCGCGAGGAGCGCGTGGAGCCGGCGGCCCGATGCCGGATCGCGTACGAGTGCGGCCTCGGCCTGCGCGATCTCCCTGGCTGCGAACAGGGGCTCGCTCTCGCCGGAGACGTCCGCGGTGGTGAGGAACCCGTCGCCGAGCGACGAGCCGTGCCCGGCGGCTTCGACGCCCCTGGCACGCACCATCTCGTGCCGCTCCGCCAGTTCCTCCAGCGCCGTGCGGAGCACGGGAAGCCGCACCTCGCCGCGCAGTTCCAGGCAGCTGACAACGGGGGTGGCTACCGGAGCCACCGGGGCAGGCCGCGTGCCCGGTCCGACGGGTGGCAAAGGACCGCCGGGGAGGTCACCGAAGCACGTGTCCTGGTCGTCCGCGACGGCGTACAGCAGCTCGATGAACGCCTCGGACAGGGCGGAGATCGTGTCCGCGTCGAAGAGCTGCGTCGCGTACTCCATCATGACCACGATCTCGTCCTTGTCCGCCAGCTCGCCGACGACCATCGAGATGTCGAACTTGGCGGTGCCGGGGGGCAGTCCGGGGAAATGCGGGATGACGTCCGGGTCGTGTGCCGGTCCGACGGCGATCTCGCCGAAGGAAGCGGCCGGCGGCAGCGTCTGGTGCACGTACATCACGTCGAAGAGCGGGTTGCGGCTCGGATCACGGTCGACCGCGACCTCGCGCACGACCTGGTCGAACGGGATCTCCTGGTGGTCGAGGGCGCCGAGCACCACCCCGCGCACCCGGCGCAGCAGTTCGCGGAAGGTCGGGTCGCCCGACAGGTCGGAGCGCAGCGCGATCGTGTTGTTGAAGAAGCCGAGCAGGTCCCACAGCTCGGGCCGGCTACGACCGATGGTCGGGGTGCCGACGACGATGTCCCGCTGGCCCGACCGCCGTGCGAGCAGCACGTTGAGCGCGGTGAGCAGCACCATGAAGAGCGTGGCCCTCTCCTGGGCGCCCACCTCGCGCAGCCGCTGGACCAGGGCGCCCGGGATGGTGAACCCGTGGGTCGCACCCGCGAAGTCCCTCCGGCCGGGGCGCGGCCGGTCGGTGGGCAGCTCCAGCGTGGGCGGGTCGCTCAGCCGCTCACGCCAGTAGCTCAGTTCACCGTCGAGGCGGGAGCCGGCCACCAGCTCGCGCTGCCACCGCGCGTAGTCCGTGTACTGCACCGGCAGCGGCTCGATGCCGGCGGCCCGGTTCTCCAGGCGGGCCGTGTAGAACTCCAGCAGGTCCCGCAGGTGGATCTGCGGAGCCCAGCCGTCGTTCACCGCATGGTGCATGCACCAGCAGACGATGTGGTCGTCGTCGCCGAGCCGCACGACGGTCACCCGTACGAGCGGCTCGCCGGCGATGTCGAAGCCCTGGCGCGTGGCAGCGGTGACGACAGCGCCGGCCGAGGTCACCGGGGCGTCCTCGCCCGAGACGTCCAAGTACGTGAAGAAGTCGCCCAGTTCGGGCCGGATCACCAGCTCGGGCCTGCCGTCGGCCTCGACGAGATTGGACCGCAGCACCTCGTGGCGCCGCGCCAGGTCCTCCCAGGCCAGCCGGAACTTCTCGACGTCCAGCGGGCCGCGGTACCGGGAGGCGCCGGGGAGGTTGTACAGCGTGGTCGTCGGGTCGACCTGGTGGTGGAGCCACATGCGCTCCTGCCCGTACGACAGCACCGGTTCGCCGCCCGGGACGATCGGCGGCAACTCGGGGTCGGGCACCTCGCGGGCGACCGGGGCCGGCGGCGCGTCGGCGGCGCTCGGCGGGCGTGGCGCGGGTGTCGCCGGCGTGTGCGGGGCCCGCTCCTGAATGGCCTCCGCGAGCGAGCCGACGACGGGGTGGTCGTAGATGTCCGCCAGTTTGAGCCGGACCCCGTGCCGTACTCGAACCCGCTCCACGAGCTGGAGAGCGATCACGGAGTTGCCGCCGATGGAGAAGTAGTCCGCGTCGGCCGGGACGTCATCCGCGTGCAGCAGCTCGACGAGGGTGTCCCGCAGCCAGTCCAGTACGGTCCGGGACCCTTCGGTCCTCGGCTCGCCGGGCGTGCGGACCGCCTCCTCGGAGGCAGGCGCGGGCGCAGGCACCGGAACGGGAGCCGGAGCAGGGGGCCGTTGGGGTGTTTCGTCGAAGGACACCACCTCACCGAGGGGCCTGGCCCAGCAGCGAACGCCGGTGAACGGATGTCCCGGCAGCGGAACGCGGCCCGCCGACGGGTGGGCCCGCAACGCCGGCCAGTCCAGGCCGACGCCTTCCTCGTACAGCCTGCCCAGGAGCTCCAGGACGGCGGCCTCGGCGTCGGCGGCACCGGGCCGCAGGCGGAGCACGCGGGCTTCCGGGCGGGCGTGGAGGTGAGCGGTGAGCCGGTCGCTGATCTCGCCGCGGGAGGCCAGCTCCACGAACACCACGGGGCCTCGGGAGAGCTGCTCGTCCGCCGCCGCGTGGAGCTGCTCCACCCGCAGCGGGTCGCCCGCCACCGCCGGGTCCTGCCCGCTGTGCGCTCGCCGCAGCACGGCGGTGTCGTCGGCACTGAGATCGCCCCGCAGGTACCGGGCGGTGTAGCGGGAGATCCCCGAACTCATGAGCCCGTCCGGCGAAACGCCGGCCCGGACAAGGCGCTGGTACGTCGCGAGCTGCCCGCCGATCATCGCGGCCCGGTCGGCCGGTGCGGGCAGCTCGTCCGGCAACGGGTCCGGCTGCTGACCGCGCGGCTCGTAGGGCGTGGCGTCCGCGGAGAGCAGGAAGACCACCCGGGGCGCTGCCGTGGAGCCGAGGGCAGCCGCCTCGGCCGCTTCCAGCCGACGCCAGGTGACCTCGGCGGCCAGGCGTGCCGCGAGCTCCGAGGTGTCCCGGGCCGTCACGCACGCGCGGTGGGGGTCGTGGTCCCGTCCCTCGTTCAGCGTCCGCGCCACGTCGGCCAACGGGTGGGCGGCGTGGCGCAGTTCGAGCGACAGCTGCTCGCACTGGGCGAGCAGGTCGGCCCGGCTGCGGGCGGACACCGCGATCAGCTGCGGGGCACTGACGGCGGGGAGGTGTACCGGGGCGGTCGCCGGGGGCTGCTCCACCACGCAGTGCGCGTTGACGCCGCCGAGGCTGAACGAGCTCACGCCGGCCCGTCGCGTCTCGTCGTCCCACTCCTGGAGCGAGGTGACGACCTCCAGGCGGGCACCTGCGAGGTCGACCTCGTCGGCGGGCTCCTCGAAGTGCAGCGACGGATACAGCTCGCCGTGGTGCACGCTGAGGACCGCCTTGATCAGCCCGGCGATTCCCGCGGCGTGGTCCAGGTGGCCGATGTTGGTCTTGACCGAGCCGACCTTCACCGTGCGGTCGCCGTCGGGACGGGCCAGGGCCAGGCCCTCGGCCTCCACCGCGTCGCCGAGCCGGGTGCCCGAGCCATGTGTCTCGATGTATCCGGCGGTCGCCGGGTCCAGCGAGGCATTGCGCCAGGCCTTGGTGATGGCCTGTGCCTGCGAGCGGGCACTCGGGGTGCTGATGGTCGCGGAGTGCCTGCCGTTGTGCAGCACGGCGCTGCCGCGGATCACGGCGTGGATGAACGCGCCCTCCGCCACCGCCCGTTCCAGCGTGGTGAGGAGCACCACCCCGCCGCCCTCGCCGGCGCCCGCGCCGTCCGCGGCACGGTCGAAGGCGCGGGAGCGGCGGGTGGGCGAGGCGATGCCCGGGAAGTCGGCCACCGCGGCCGACGGCCGCACGACGTGGTGCAGGTTCACCCCGCCCACGACGGCGTAGTCCGCGTCGTCGTCGGCGAGTTCACGGCATGCCTGGTGGACGGCGACGAGCGAGCCGTTGCAGCCGGTGTCCACGCCGTAGCAGGGGCCGGTGAAACCGAAGAGGTGGGAGATCCTGGCGGGCAGGGCGCAGGGGATGTTTCCGCTCATGCCGAGGGTGCCGTGCTCGCGGACCAGGGGTGCGTAGCCGTTGCCCGGCGAGCTGAAGATCACCGCCGTCCGGCTGTCGCGGAGGCCGGACGGGGCGTATCCGGCGTTCTCCAGCGCCTCCTCGGTGAGCTGGAGTGCCAGCCGGTGCTGCGGGTCCGTCACCTCCGCCTCACGCCGGGACAGACCGAAGTGCTGGTGGTCGAAGAGGTCGATCCGGTCGAGGTAGCCCTGTTCGGGATAGTCGTTGCGGGGATCGAGCCCTGTGGTCCGGATACGTTCCGCAGAGATCGGGCGCACGGAGTCCCGCCCCGCCCGCAGGTTCGCCCGGAAGGCGGCGAGGGAGTCCGCCTGCGGGAAGCGTGTGGCGATGCCGATCACCGCGACGGCCGGTCTGCCGCGTGTCACGTCCGTACCGCTCATGTCACCTCTCCTTCGCGTGTGTCAGAGCTCGTAGGTGGCCGGTGGGGCGGGTTCCTCGCCGTGCGCGCGCTCGCCCAGGTGGTCGGCGATGCGCCGGGCCTGGGCGGCGATGGTGACGTGGTCGAACAGCTCGCCCACCCGCAGCGCCTCGGGCCACCGCTTGTCCAGCCTGTCGTGCAGGTCGATGACCTTCATCGAACTCCCGCCGACGGCAAAGAAGTTGTCGTCCGGGCCCGAGCCGGAGTGCCCGAGGACCTCCGCCCAGATCCGGCCGACGGCGAGCCGGTGGCCGCTCCAGTCCCCGCCCGCGGTACCCGGGGAAGCCTGTCGGCCTGCCGGGATCAGCCTGCGGAGCGCGGCCCGGTCCGCCTTGGTGCTGCGGTCGAGCGGGATGGGGTCGACCGGCACGAACAGGCTCGGTGTGGCCTGCTCCACCAGTCGGCCTCGGCAGTGCTCGCGCAGCTTCGAGGCATCCGGCGGCCCGCTGCCGGGTGTCGGCAGTACGAAGGCGATCACCTGCGGCTCGTCCTGCCCGGCGCGTTCGCAGAGGACCACGGCCTGCGCCACGCCCGGATGGCTCTCCAGCACGCTCGCGATCTCGCCGAGTTCGATCCTCGCACCGCGGATCTTGGCCTGGTCGTCCGTTCGGCCGTGGTAGTGCAGCGTGCCCCGCTCGTCGACGCTCGTGATGTCCCCGGTGCGGTAGAGGCGCCCGCCCGGCCGCCCGTACGGGTCCGCGACGAATCGCCCGGCCGTCAGGGCCGGCTGGTTCGCGTAGCCGAGTGCCACGAGGGAGCCGCCGACGTAGAGCTCGCCCCGCTGCCCGGCCGGGACTTCACGCAGCCGCTCGTCCAGCACCAGGGCCCGCGTTCCCGGCCAGGGCCGCCCGATGGGGATGCGGTCCCCGGTGGGGTCCGGATCGGTCTCCACCGTGCAGGCGATGGTCGTCTCGGTGGGCCCGTACTCGTTGACGAACCGGACCCCCGGCAACCGCTCGTGGTGCGCGGCCACCATCCCCGGGGTGCACTCCTCACCCCCCACCACCACCATCCGCAGTGTGTCGGGCAGGCCGCCGGGATCCTGGAGCACCGCCCGGTAGTAGGAGGGAATGTTGAACAGGTGTGTCACCCGGTGTTCCCTGGCCAGTCGGGTGAACTGCCCCACCTGCACGAGCTGTCGGGGGTCGGGCAGGACCAGCGTGTGGCCGCCGGTGAGCGACCAGAACATGCCGCCGAGTATCCCGTCGAAGGACAGCCGCAACGCGATCAGGAAGACGGAGCGCTCGGTGCCGTACACCGGCCCACGGCAGCCGATCGACGCCGCGAACTGGTCCCGGCCGACCATCACGCCTTTGGGCACACCGGTGGATCCCGAGGTGTAGGCGACGTAGGCGGGGCTCTGCTCGGGGACCGGTGGGTACGGGTCGGTGGGCAGTTCGCGGCCCGCCTCGACGAGCCGCGCCGGATCGAGGCCCGCCGCATCCACGACGGCCGGCGGGGCGGGCATCGCCGAGAGCACGGAGGCCGGCACGGCGTCATCGCCCTCGCTCAGGACCACCGCGCAGTCGGTGTCCCGGCACAGCGCCTCGAACCTTCCGACGGGCAGGTCCGGTTCCAGGACCGCCCAGGTGGACCCGGTGCGCAGTGCCGCGAGCATGGCGATCACGGACAGGGCGCTCTGCTGCGTCCGGACGCAGACGACCCGGCCCGGCCGCAGCCCGTGCTGCCACAGCAGCTGTGCGAGACCGGCCGAGGCCTGGTCGAGCTCGCGATACGTCAGCGAGATCCCGCCGATGATGAGCGCGGTCGTCTCGGGTGTCCTGACCACCTGGCTCCGGAACGCGGCCCACACCGGACGTACCTCCGTCGGGGCGTCCGCGGGAACGAACCGATCGGTGCCACCGGCATCCCGGGTCATCGCTGACTCGCTTCCTGTGCCGTGTGTGCCGGACCGGCGATCACGCGCGTGTGTCCGGGAGCCTTGGGCAGCGGACGCTCCGGATCCACAGCGAGTACGAGGCGGTCCTCGTCGGCAGCCGTCGCCCCGTAGCCGGCGAAGCGCATCGTGACCAGCATGTTCCGGTTGGTCTCGGTCGGGACGAAGTGCGCGACGGGGCGTCGGCCCGCCGCAAGCGCCTGCTGGATCAGGTGGTGCAGGAGCACGCTTCCGGCGCCCCGCGAGGCGACTCGGCAGGACATCAGCATCAGCCGCAGGACCGAGTCCCGCCCGACGAGTGCGGTGACGGCCAGGCCGATGATCCCGTAGTCGCCGAAGCGGTCGCGGAGCGTGGCAAGCAGCACCTGATGGTCCGGCGAGGAGCTCAGCCGGCGCAGCTCGTCGATGCCGTACGTCAGCCCCGTGCTGTTGAGCTGGTGCGTGCGGACGGTCAGCTCGCTGGCCCGGGACAGGTCCTCCTCGGTGGCCGGGCGGACCTCCATGACCAGATCGAGCGAGTCGAGGAAAGCCTGGCGTCCTTCGGCGAACTCCCCTTCGGCCTCCTGGCGTCGCCACTCTGCCTGGTAGAGCCGACGTCGCCCGGCGGCCTCCGCGGTGATGTGCTCGGGCCGGAACTCCTGGTATTGCGGGAGCTGTCCTACCTCCGTCGCCGGGTAGCAGCGGACCATGGGAAGTTCGCTCGCGACCTCCGCCCGCTCCAGCGGGTCGTTGTCGACGAACGCGATGGTGTCGAGACCGATGTTGAGCGCCTTCGCGATCCGGCGCACCGCGGCGGACTTGGCGCCCCAGCCCACCTCTGTCGCGCAATACCAGTCGGCCAGCCGATGCTCCGTCAGATGGCGTTGGGTGACACTGCGTTCACCCCGGCTCGCGGCGGCATGCAGAATGCCGCGGCGGTCCAGCTCGGCCAGGGTCTTGAGCGCCGAGGGGAAGGGGACGGGATCGTCGCCCTCCAGCACCACCCCGTCCCACAGGGTGTCGTCCAGGTCCCAGACCAGGCACTTGACGGTGGGCGCGCCTGACGCCGCCGTCACAGCGACTCCCCGGGAAGCCGGCGCTCGACGGCGGGATCCGGGCCGCGTGCGGCATCGCCGAAGCGCCGCAACAACCGCTCGGCTATGTGCAGTTCGGACACTTGCTGGGCTCCTTCGATGATCTCCATGACCTTGGCGTCCCGGAAGTGACGGCCCGCCCTGCTGTCGGGCGCGCAGCCGGCCGAGCCGAGCACCTGCACGGCGTCGCGGCTGCCCGTCGCCGCAGCGGAAGCCGCCGCGTACTTGGCCATGAGCGTCTCCGCCACCCCGTGTCCCGGGCCAAGGGCCCGCGCCTCCGCGGCCCTGCGCGAGAGTTCCCGGGCCCCGGCGGCGTCCACCGCCGCCCTGGCAAGGAGTGACCGGACCAACTGGTGGTCTCCCAGAGGGATGCCGCCCTGCCGGCGGACCGCGGCGTGGGTGGCCGCGTCCTCGACGCACGCGTCCGCCATGCCCACGCATCCCCAGGCGACCGTGAACCGGCCGTGGTCGAGCGCGGTGCCGGCCACATGGGAGAGCCCAAGGCCGGGAGGGGCGACGAGCTGACGCCGGGGCACCCGCACGCCGTCGAAGGACAAATGGGCGATCCGGGCGCCCCGCATGCCCAACTGGCCGTTCACCGGCTCCCGCTCGACACCGGCGCGGTCCGCGTCCACGAGCACCGCGGCCGGCTTTCCCTCGTACCTGCCGAGGACCAGGAATACGTCGGCGACCGCGCCGAAGGTGACCCACCTCTTGCGACCGCTCACGACCAGCTCCTGGTGGTCCGGCCGGGCCGACGCCTCGATACGGGTCTCCACCGACCCCAGCGCGCTGCCGGCGCCCTGCTCGGTCGCCGCGAAGCCGGCGGTCAGCTCACCGGCGGCCAGCCTGGGCAACCAGTCGGCCCGCTGCGCCTCGGTGCCCCAGCGCAGCAGGGCCGCCGCGACCATGCCCTGTACGGTCAGCAGCCCGCGTAGCGCGCTGCACTCACCGCCGATCCGTGCGGTGATCTCCCCGAGCGTGAGCGGATCGAGGCCTGCGCCCCCGTACCGCCTGGGCAGGTCCGCGGCGAGCAGTCCCGATGCGGCGACCTCTCTGCGCACCGAATCGGGCAGTCCGCCGTCCTGGTCCCAACGGGAGGCGCGGTCATGTGCGTCGGCCGCCAGATCGGCCGCGACCCGCGACAGGTCCACGGGGTGCACGGGCTCCGCAGGCGGCAGCCCCGTCGTCGTGCCGTCGGGGGCGCTTTCAGGAAGCCTCGGCTGCATGTGCCTCTCCCGACTCGGGCGCCGCGGTCTTGCGCCGGACGAACTCCGTGATGCGGCGGGCGGTCCTGAAGCTGTCCAGGTCCAGGTCCTCGACCTCGACGGTGAGGGCGAAGTGGCTCTCGACGAAGGTCACCAGTTCCAGTGCGAACAGTGAGTCGGCGAGGCCCCGTGCGAAGTAGTCGTCGTCCGGCTCGACCTGCCGACGAAGAGCCGCGCTCAGAAAGGCGGTGATCTGCGAGGTGACGTCGTTCATGCCGTGTCCTCCTGGGGACCTGTCTCGACCAGCAGCAGACTCCAGGCAGCTACCGGGCTCACGTTGATCAGGACCGCGAGGTCGCCGGGGGCCAGCTCCTTGCGGTCGAGTGCCGTGCGGAGATTGAGGAAGACGTCGTTGGGGCCGAGGTGTCCGAACTGCCGGAGGTTCTCCCGGCAGGCCGGCAGCAGTTCGATGTCCAGGGCGTCCTCCAGGAAGGTGAAGCTCCCGGCGGACAGGTTCTGGCTGACGAAGCCGGCGACGTCCCCCCGGCCGATTCCGTTGCGCCGCAGCAGGTCGTCCAGCATCGCGGAGAGGCGGTTGCGCGTCTCCATGGCCAGGCGGAACGTGTAGGTGCTGGGCTCCGTGCACTGTTCACGCCATTGGGTGGTGGGGCGGTCCCGGTAGTCGACGTGGAAGAGGTCCCAGTACCGCCCGTTGGTCAGTTGCATGATGTCGAGTACCCGTGTGCGCCCGCTGCGGGAGAGCAGCAGCGCCTGCCCGGCGTCGCCGTTCACGGTGACGGGGTGGCGGTAGCGCAGGGCGGCGGCCGGCTTGCTGCCGTGCACGACCAGGACATCATCGAGGGCAGGGTCCGCGGCCAGCAGTCCGCGGGCCGTCAGCAGCGCCGGGGTGATCGAGACACAGCCGAGTCCGCCGACCGAGAAAGTGGTCGCGTGGTCGGCGCCGAGCCGGTGCTGGAGCCGGGTCGCCTCGGAGCTGAGGAACGTCTCCTGGACCCGCGACTCCACCATCACCAGGGCGCCCAGGTCCCGCGCGTCGAGCCCCGCCTGTTCGAGCGCCCGGCGCGCCGCGCGTTCCGCGAGAGTGACGGAGTTCAGCCGGTCGTCGGCCCGGACCGTGTCGATGCCCAGACCGTCGCGGGTGGCTCGCTCGGTCTCGTCGAGCGTTCGTACATCGGCGATCGGGAGGGTGTGCTCGGGCATGTACCAGGCGGCGCTGCGGATGGCGACGGAGGCTGCGCCATGCTGGAGGGCCTGCTGGGACACGGTCGTTCCCTCTCGTCTCAGGGGTCAGTGCGGTCGGCCGAGGTCGGTTCGACGCGGGTGGAACAACCGTCTGGACAGGACGGTGGGGGGCACCTGCTCAAGAACCGGAGTCGAATCCGTCGCGACGTCCCCGATTCTCACGAGGGCAACTGACGGGCCGCTGACAGCACCCAATCCCCCTTGTCACTGCGGGGGGTTACTGGGCGTGCGAGGGGCTGGTGCACGGCTCGGGTCGCGCCCTCGGGGCCGTGGCCGGACGACAGATTTCGCAGAGCTGTGCGACATCCGGACGCTTCGTTGGCCGATGTAACCGTCGGGCGAGTCCGTCCCGACCCGAGCCGGGTTCCTGCTCACCGGATCAGTTGTGTGTTCACGGAGTTGCCGTATGTGCCGAGCCCGTCCCAAGGGGTGTGGCGCCTGGGGCCGATCCCGGTCAGGGCGTACACGCTGCGCATCCTGGCCGGTGTGTTGGCGGCCACCTGGCTGCCCCGGCGGCGCTGGGCCGCGCTCGGCCACGACCCGGAAGAGGTCGTGGACATCGTCTCGTACACCGCCGGCCGTGCCTGGACCGAGGCGCTGCGCGTCGACCACGCCCACCGCTTCCTCGGGCTGCGCCTCAACGACTGGATGCCCGCCGCGCCGTTCGTCGGCGCCGCGGCCGGCCGACGCCGTACGCCGGCACGGCTGCCCGTGCACCTCTACCGGCTGGGCCTGGGCCCGCTGTTCGGCAAACGGCTGCTGCTTCTCATCCACACCGGACGCGTCTCCGGCCGGGTCCGCCAGGTCGTCGTCGAAGTGGCGGCGTACGACGCGGAACAGCGGGCCCAGACGGTCGCTTCGGGCTTCGGCCCGAACGCGCAGGGGTACCGCGACCTCCGCCACTCGCCGCAGGTCACCCTGCCGGCGCATGTTCCCAGCAGGCTCTAGCCCTCGGCGCGGTGTCGCTCGTAGTAGCGCGCCACACGGGCCCGGTTGCCGCAGCGCGTGGGCGAGCACCAGCGGCGGCGGGGATGCGCGGGCAGGAAGAGCATGACGCAGGCGTCGGATTCGCACTGCTTGACCCTGCCCAGCGCCGCGGGGTCGGTGAGCAGGTCGGCGGCGGCCTCGGCCAGCAGGGCGGCGATGCGGACGCCCAGGGGGCCCTCACGACGCTCAACGGCGGTCACGGCGGTGCCGTCCCAGAGCAGCGCGCGCACGGGGGGCGCCGCGCGCTGGGCGCCGGTGAGCCGATGCAGGGCAGCCCTGGGCGGGGCGTCCCCGTCGAGAAGCGCCCGGACGGCGGTCTCGGCGTCCTGCCGTACGGCGCGCACCGGGGCCAGGTCGGCCTCGTCGGGCATCTCCTCGGCGAGTCCTTCGGGGAGACGGTGCGCCTGGAGCGCCAGCCAGGCGGCCAACTGCTCCGGGGTCGCGAGAAGGTCCTTGCGGCAACCGCCCTCCACGGGACGGGTGTTGACCAGGTCGAGGACGAGGGGCTCCCCGGTCAGCAGCTCACTCTCAGACATGCCCTAATGCTACATGCAGCCATTGACCCATTAGAAGAGTCAGGGTTATAACTGCCTCCACCGGATAACTAATGCATCTTCCCGCCATGGAGGCATGTGACATGACGACGTCCGCCGCACCGCACAGCCCCGCAGCCGCATCCCGCATCGCCGTCCCCGCCCGCACGGCCCACCGCCGCGTCGAGGTCGACGGCGTGGACGTCTTCTACCGCGAGTCGCTGCCCGAGCGCGCCGACGCCCCCGTGCTGCTGCTCCTGCACGGATTCCCGTCCGCCTCGCACCAGTTCCGCCGCCTCATCGACACCCTGGGGGCGCAGTACCGGCTCATCGCCCCCGACTACCCCGGCTTCGGCCACACCGAAGCCCCCACCGGCTTCACGTACAGCTTCGAGCGACTCGCCGACATCACCGAGGGCTTCGTCGAACACCTGGGCCTGCGGCGCTTCACCCTGTACGTCTTCGACTTCGGCGCCCCGGTCGGCTTCCGGCTCGCACTGCGCCACCCGGAGCGGGTCGCCGGCCTCGTCGTGCAGAACGGCAACGCATACGAAGAGGGGTTGTCCGACGGGGCGAGGGAGTTCATCGCGCTCACCCCCGAGCTGCCCGGCGCCGAGGAGACCATCCGCGGGCTCCTCACTCTCGACGCCACCCGCGGACAGTACGAGGGCGGCACCCTCGACCCCCAACTGGTGGCGCCCGAGGGCTGGTTGCTCGACCAGCACTTCCTGGACCTGCCCGGCCGCACGGCGGCGCAGCTCGCGCTCGCCTACGACTACCGGTCGAATGTCGCTGCCTACCCGGCCTGGCAGGCCTGGCTGCGCGAGCACCGCCCGCCGACCCTCATCACCTGGGGCACGAACGACCCCTTCTTCCCGGAACCCGGCGCCCGCGCCTACCTGCGCGACGTACCGGACGCCGAACTGCACCTCTTCGAAACGGGCCACTTCGCCCTGGAGGACCGGCTGCCGGAAATCGCCCCACTGATCGCGGACTTCCTCGACCGGACCTGGCCCCGGGCGTAACCGCCGCGGCAAGGACCGGGTGCCGCGCCATGCAGGGCCCTGGCCTGCCTACTCGCCTACGGATTGGTGCCAGGCGGGACGTATCCCTCGCCGATGCCGTTGTCGGACTCCGGGACGCAGGTGGGCACCTCGCGCACCACCGACATCTGCAGGGTCCCCACCTGCCCGTGCAGTCCCGTCGTCGCCACGAACAACAGGTGCTCCCCCTTCGGGACGGCACTCGGCCTGATCAGCGAGTAGTGCCCGCTGATCCCGCTGTCCGCGCCGGGCTGGGGGAACACCTTCAGGGGATCGACGCTGTTGTCGTAATGGACCGTGGCCTTGCACGACGTCGAGAAACCCGTCACCACTGCCGGAATGCCCGCCTGGCGCAGGGCGTCCTGCAGCCCGGGGATGCCCTTGGGGCTCATCACCTGCACGGCGATCGTGCCGTCCGGGATGGACTTCACCACGTAGTCGGCATTGACGATGTCGATGCCGCCGCTCTTGGTGCGGTGCGCAGTCGGCGCGGCAGACGGGCCGTCGGCAGCCCGCTGGTCGTGCGTCCCGCCGACCAGCGGAACGGCGACACCCACGGCGACGGCGGCCGCGACGGCACCCAGCGTGAAGGTCAGCCGCCGGCGTGGGGCGCGGCTCCAGACACGGTGGCCGGCCGGGCCGGGCGGGGCGGTCAGGGTGGTCGCGCGGGCGTTGAGCTCGTCCGCGAGCTGCTGCTTGAAGTGCAGGGGGGCGTTCACTGGGTGGCCTCCAGAACGGCTTCGCGGGAGTCGGTACGGGTCTGCTCGGTGGCTTGCAGGGCCTTGCGGGCGCGGTGCAGCCGGACCCGGGCGGCGGTCGAGGTGATGCCCAGCGCCTGCGCGGCCTCGCGAGTGGTCAGCCCGTCCAGGACGACCAGGTCCAGCACCTCGCGCAGCGCATCGGGTAGCGCGGCGTGGGCAGCCGCCATCTGCCGGGCGGCGCGGGCCGCATCGATCCTTCCCTCGATGGCGCCGATGTCCTGGTCGTCCAGCAGCCGCCGGCCGCTGATCCGGGCAACTGCGTGCTGTTCGCGGGCGCTGCCCCGGAAGTGTGCGGAAATGACGTTGCGGGATATGCCGTACAGCCAGGCGATCGGCGCGCCGCGCCGGGTGTCGTAGGTGTGCGCGTGCTCCAGCGCGGCGACGAAGATGTCCGCGGTGAGGTCGGCGGCCACATGCGGGCTGTCGACGCGGCGGGTGACAAAGCCGAGCACGGTGTCGAACTGCTGCTGGTAGAACGCGGCGAACCCGGCGGGGTCGCGCACGGGTGGTGCTGTGGGATGCTCCGCTGGCACGGATGGCTCCTTGGGGCAGGCCGGGCGTGTGGTGCCTTACATCTCTACTTGGCCGCAGCCCCCGAAAGCGTTACATCCCCCGGCACCTGTCCGTCCCTGTTTACCCCGGCACCACTTCGCCGTTCACGGACTGCTGGCAGTCGGCACAGCGAAAGATGGTCATGCGGCCACTCTTCCGGGCGGCACGCGGCACTACGCATCCGGGGCGGGCCCCTGCTGACGGTGCTGACGGTGGTCAAGCGGAGCGGGCTGGCCGAACCCTTTCAGCCAGGCCAGTGCCACCGGAAGCGCGGAGCCGACCGGGCGTTGCGGGAGCGGCCGCCACCGTGCGGGTCTCGCGCATTATCAGCAGGCCGTTTACCACCATCAGCGTCGCGGTCAGGCCGTGGACGCCGAGCGCGGTGGCCACGGAGCCGTGGTGGGCCAGCACAGTGGCCATGTCGCCGTACGCGGCGAAGGCCTCCACCAGCAGCGCCCAGCCCAGCGCCCGGCGGTGGCCCGTCACCAGCAGGACGCCCAGGACCAGGGCCAGGACGACATCGCGGATTCCCTTGATGATCAGGAAGCCGCCGCCATCGCCGGACGGCCAGCTCGGCAGGCCGAAGCCCGGCGCCGTCGTCTCCGGACTCAGGATGAACTCCGTCCCGAACCAGAGGATGAAGAGGATGAAGGCGGCGGCCAGAACAGTGTTGATCTTCTTCAATGGCATTGTTCTTCTCCTCGCGAGTCTTCGTCGGCTTGGTGAGCTTCGTGGAGCCTGCCGAGTCGTGTGGGGCATGATCGGGCCACACAGGATCGACGTAGTGGGTGATTCCAACCTGCTGGATGCAGGCGGGGGCGGCGTGGACTCCTCAGGGCTTCTCCGGCTGCCCTCCCCCGGCTGCAGCTGCCGTGTCATACGTCGATCTGCTGGAAGATGTGCGGGTACGACACGATGTCGTCGGGGAACTCGGACGCCATGCGCTGGAACTCCGGGCTGCCGAACGCTGCGGCGAGCGCCTCGGTCGACTCCCATACCCGACGTTCATCAGAAGACGACTGTCCGCCGTTCCCTTGTGCATCTGCAGGGAGACGAATCCCGGCTGGGCCTTCATGAACTCCGCCTGCCTCCGAAAGAGCGACAGGAACGCTTCAGTCCGCTCCTTCGGGACGAAGAAGGTGTTGGCCAGGACGATGGGCCCGGTCTCCTCCTTGAACTGCGCGAACATCGGCGTGTGCGGGTCGAGACTCTGCAGGTTGGCCGTGTGCGGTACGCCCTCTCGCGATTGGTCGGTTGGGTGTCGCTGGTGCCCGAGTCCTGGGGATACCAACGGAGTTCGAGGGTGTTGGTGTCCGGGTCCTGGACGTGGATGGAGGTGCCGCGCTTCGGGCGCGCGGCCGAACGGTTGCGGCTGACGACCGGGCGGGTGAGCCCGCCACCTCAGGTGAGGGCGGCGACCAGCAGGGCGAAGGCGGCGATGATGACGGCGACACGGACATAGTGGTAGCGGTCCCAGCGGTTCATCTGCTCCTTCCAGTCGGAGGGCCGGTTCTCCGGGGTCCACGTCTTGCCCCTGTTGTTGATCGGGACAAGCAGCAGGATCGACATGATCACGCTGAGCATCAGCAGCGCGCCGGCGGTGATGACGAGGCCGGTGCCGTGGTGATGCCGGCCGGCAACGGCCCAGATACCGACGAGGACGAGTGAGCCGATGTACCAGACCGGCATCACGGCGCCGAGCATCCGGCCCCCGTGGGCGCGGCCGAGTTGACCACTGTCCTCCGGGAGGGCGTTGAAGATCCGGTTCATGACGAAGGCGACGGAAAACTCCACCCCCACCATCAGGCCGACGGCCACCGTGGTGAACACCTCAAGTGCGTTGAGCATGATGACTCCTCCAACATCTAGCGCCGCTAGCTGATGAGGCAACGCTAGTACTGCTGCCGCTCGATTGTCTAGCGATGCTAGGATCGAATCATGTCGGTACAGGAACGCAAGCAGCGAGAGCGGGCGGAGCGCGAGCGCCTCATCGTGGCCACGGCCCGCGAACTCGCCGAGCAACAGGGCTGGGACGCGGTCACCACCCGTCGGCTCGCCGAGCGCATCGAATACAGCCAGCCCGTCCTCTACAGCCACTTCCGCGGCAAACGCGAGATCATCGGCGCCGTCGCCGTCGAGGGCGCCGCCGAGATGGCCGTGACGGTGCGGGCCGCGGCCTCCGGCGCGAACAGTCCGCGCGAGCGGGTCACCGCCCTCGCCCGTGCCTACCTCGACTTCGCCGCACGCAACCCGGCGGTCTACGACGCCTTGTTCCGGCTCGACGGCGGCCTGGCGTTCGCGCAGGAGAACACCCCCGAGCCGCTGAAGGACGCCTTTGCCGCGCTGCTGGAGACCCTCGGCGAGGTCGCCGGGGACGGCGTCGCCCCGGGGCAATTCACCGAGGTGTTCTGGGCGTCCCTGCACGGCCTTGCGACCCTGACCCGGGCGGGACGGCTACCGCCGGAGGACACCGAGTCGAGGGTGGAACTGCTGGTGGAACGGCTCGCCATCGTCTGACACTCCAATGCGCGAGCACGCTTCGCGGCCAGCCGGTCATCGCCGCACTGACACCATCTATGACCACTGAACCCCTTGGAATCGATGCCGCACGCCCGACGAGTGCGGGGACAGGGTCGGGAGAGCTCATCTCGGCGTACAGGCTTGACCTCGCCGCATGGACGTTCAGGCAAAGCTGGTTCGAGGTTGGGCGTCGGTGGCGTAGGGTTGTGTTCACCGACGCGGGGTGGAGCAGCTCGGTAGCTCGCTGGGCTCATAACCCAGAGGTCGCAGGTTCAAATCCTGTCCCCGCTACTGAACGAAGAGGCCCGGATCCTTGTGGATCCGGGCCTCTTCTGTCGTACGGGCGCACGGTGAAGGTGATCGGGCGGCAGCGTGTCCTCGGTCATGCCGGGCTCGCGGCACCAACGGCCGTCTCTACAGTGCGGGTCCGGCCGATACGTCTGGTCGACGCACCGGCCTCGCACCTTATCCTCCCGGGTAGGGTCAGCAGCCGCCTGAGTGCGGGCCGTCCCAGTCCTGCCCGCCGTACCAGTGCTCGGTGCCCTTCGCCCAGGAGCCGCAGCCGTTCACGATCGCCTGCGCGTGCCAGGCGTCCGGGTTCGCCGAGTGGATGTCAACTGTGGCCGTTGAGACGTCCTTGGTGTAGGTGTACGCACCGCCGTATCCGACCTGGCCGCCGTAGTAGGAGATGATGTAGACGTCCACCCACGCGCCTGGGTGGGAGTTTTGGAAGCCGCCCGCCCACTGCCAGTGCGCGGACGCCTGCCCATTGCAGGTGTTGTACTGCTGCTCGACCTGCCCAGCGTACTCACCGCCGTAATAGATGTTGCCGGGCAGCCCGATGTTGATCACGCCGCAGTTGAGGGCCGTGCGCGACGACACGGGCGTGTCGCCATAGTCGCGGTGCCCGTTCGTCACGGTGTAGCGCACCACGCTGCCGAGCTTGCCCGGTGCGATCTGCTCAGCCTTGGCCGGCTGGCGGAGGGTGGTCTGCGCTGACGCGGTCCCCGCCAGCGGCACGACGAGCATTCCGGCGGCTGCGGCGAGCAGTGCGAGCTTCTTGATCATCCCGTGGTTCCCCTGTTCCTGTCCGTGACTTGGAAGGTGCGACGGCTTTTGAACCACGCGGTGGTGGTTGGCGCCCTCGTTCTGAGCACAGCGCCGGGGCGGATGCCCGGAACGCCGTTCCCGTAGTCGCTCAGTGCCTCTACGATTGCCCGCCGGCGGTCGTCCGACTACGCTTTTGCGCCCGCGCGCAAAGGCTCAGGGCATCAACGCAGGGCTCGAGTTGGGGGACTCAGGTTGATACGGATACTCCTTGGCACCGATGATCTGGAACGGGTGCAGATCGCTGACTCGCCCGACTTCGGCTATGAACTCGCCCTGGGTGGGGCCGTGCTGGCCAACCGGACCCGAGCCAGTCATCTCTCACAGTGGCGGCGGGAGGTCGCCCGCAATTGGAACCCGAGCTACTCCAGGCTGTTCGATCTCTATACCCCGGCGCATCTGCCGACGTTCTCCGGCCTGGCCGCCCGTCCCGCCCAGGCCGCGCCGGCCCACCCGGCCATCGATCCCGACTCCACCGGCACCGCGCTCCACGTGCGTGACCTGGCTCGAGCCCGTGCCCTGACACCGTTCACCACTGCTCTGGCCGATGGACATCCTCCCGCGTACAGAGCGTTGGGCCAGCTGATCTCCGGCTTCCAGGCCATCGCGTTGGATCCGTTCCGACGCCGGATCACCTCCGTTGTGCATACCGCCTCGGCTCAAGCCGGCACCCGGGCTGCGACATCCGGTATCGATGCCATGCTGCGCACCCTGCACCCCATGCTGCACTGGGATGGGTCAGTGCTGGCTCTGAACACCATCCACGACTGCCACGAGCCGCTTGAAGGCCGCCCGTTGGTTCTTCAGCCCTCGGCGCTCGCGATCGGGATCAGCATCAACCCTGCTGCCGACTCGGTCACCATTACGTACCCGGCGACCAACGTTGTCCTTGCCCGTGATCCCGCATCGCGCGCGCCAAGCCTGGCCTTGGCAGCACTGCTCGGCTCCACCAGGGCGGCCGCATTGGCCGCCGTGGTCGAGGCTCCGGCCCTGACCACCGGAGAGCTCGCGGCGGTCCTGGGCCTGTCTGCTGCCGCCGCCTCCCGGCAGGCCACTGCCCTACGCGAAGCCGGCCTGATTGCCACGTTCCGCAACACTCAGACCGTTCACCATCACCCGACCCGCCTCGGTATGGACCTGCTCAGTGGCTCGGACGACGCCAGGGACTGGTGAAGGCTGAGGTAACGGCGCCAACCACGGCTGGTCACGTCAACCCCAACACCCTGAACGGCGGCCCCGGCACCCCGGGCATCGACCTCGACCCGATCAACCAGCGAGGCCAACCCCGGCAGAGGCGGCAACGGCGGTGCGGGCGGTCCCGGCAGCGGCGGTGGCGGCGGCAGCGGCTACGCGGTGCCATCGGCGACCGGCGTCTCGCTCCTCCAGGGTGTCAACCACGCAACGGCAGGGCGATCATCACGTTCCAGTGCGGGACTTCGATCACGCTCAGCACGGCCACAGCGACCCCGTTGTTCGGCCATGCCGTCACCGTGACCGCCGCCGTGGCCTCGGCCGACCCGGGCGCGGGCACCCCGACCGGGTCGGTCGCCTTCTCGGACAGGACGACCATGCTGGCGACCGTGCCGCTGAACAACGGCCAAGCGACCTTCTCCACCACCAAGTTCCAGCCGGGTGACCACGCCATCACCGCCACCTACAGCGGCGACCCGGTGTTCACGGCGAGTACCACGGGCGCGCCCGCCATCGCCACTGTCGGCTTCAGCCGGCCGTGCATCACGGACCACGACGGCCCGCTGACCGTGGCCGCCGACCAGTCGTTGTGCATCGCCCCCGGCGGTAGGCAGAACGGCCCGGTGGAGTTACGGCCCGGCGGAGCGCCGGCGCTGTCGGGAACGGAGATCAATGGACCGGTCAGCTCGGACGGCGCACTCGCCGTCACCATCTGCCACTCGACCCTCGACGGGCCGGTAATCCTCACGAGCACCAGCGGCTTCATGCTGCTGGGCGACGGCGAAGGGGTGGACTGCCGGGGCAACACCTTCAGGCCCCCGCTGACGCTGGACCGCAACACCGGCGGCCTTGAGGTTTCGTCCACCACCATGTCGGCGCCTGTGACGATCAACGACAACAGCGGCAGCGGACTGCTGCCCGAGGCCCTCGTCCCAGAGTTCGAGGGCAACCGGGTCGGGGCTCCTCTGCACTGCGCCGGCAACCTACCCAACCTGCGGAAGTCGGGCAACACCTTGAACGAACCGCACATCGGCCAGTGCAAGTGAGAAGCCGTATCTCTACCGATCATGAAGTCGCCCAGCTACTGGCTGACCTAATTCAGTGAGCACGGTCTGCTCCCCCTGGGCGGGGCCACCGAGAGCGGCGGGACCCGGGCGGGTCCCGCCGTCGCACGAGGCGGCTACGAGCCGAATCGCACGCTGCGGGGGAGGTCGCCGAAGAAGCTGCGGAGGTCGCCAAGGCGGCACAACCTCCGCAGAGCGGGACGCGGACCCTACGATGCACGCCTGCGCCGCACTTCGCGCGCCCGCCCGCTGCCGGTCCCATGGCAAGCACTGACCAAGCCCCTGGACAGCTCGACTTCGCGAGCGCGAACATCAGCAGGGCTCGCCGATCACCGTCGCGCACAAGTGGTGCCGCGAGCCGGGCGGGGAGCTGGAGCGCACGGCGACATCAAGCCACCGTATGCGGTCACCCGCCGGTGGATTCCGTCTTAAACCTGAGCACGAATTGCACACAACCCCTCTACATATTGTCTCCGGTGGTCTAAGTTGTCCGTGCTTCAGCTGCTCAGGAACGAGACGACCATTGACAACCGTTAATGATCTATAGATCCGGCGCTACAGACAGCCATCAGTCGCGTCCCCGGCGCCAGACGTCGGGGTGATCAATTCTTGGAGCCCGACAGGGGATCTTGGGTGCGGGGAGCACCCGAGGTTTCGACGGGTTCCGCGCACCGCGAAAGCCTGGCCGGGCATACAAGTCCGCTGCGGGTGGGGTGAGTTGTTCAAGCAGCACCGAAATGGCCGGGGTGCCATTCGGGGGCGGGGCCCCCGAGGGGAGAGAGTGCGGGGAGGCGGGGGCCTCCCGTGGGGGGAGGGACTGTGTTGGGCGAGCACGTCGAACCACTGGTGACCTGGGGGGTCCTGTGCGGCAGGGGGAATTAGTCAGCCCTATTCCGTCGGCGCGAAGACGTCCGGCGGACGGGGCAATCAGCCGGCCCGCCATCGACTGGGAGCAGCGGTATCGCCGCACTGTGATCACCAGCGATACCGTGGCGACCGCCATCGTCGTGACGGCGACCGGCAGCTTCTTCGGGGTCCGGGACGCGGCCAACTGGCATGAGAAATGGGGAATTCTCGCCTTCGGCACCGAGCTGCTGGTGCTGGGTGCGCTTGCGGTGAACCGGGCATGGGCTCCGGCCCTGCTCGGCCAGGGCGCCGAGGAATTCCGCCGGCTCGGACGCTCACTGTTCACGGCGGTCGTCGTATTGGCGCTCGGCGGGATCGCCCTCACCTCGCGCAACATCAAATTGTGGATCTTCGTCGCGATCCCCGCAATCGCGCTCATCACCATGATCGAGCGGTATCTGCTGCGCCTGTGGCTGCACAAACAGCGGAAGGAAGGACGGTGCCTGCGCCCGGTGCTCGCTGCCGGTAGCCCGGACACCCTGCGCGACCTGATCGCCCGAACCCGCAAGTTCCCGCACCTCGGCTGGCGGGTGGATGCGGTGTGCACGACCGACGGCCTCGGGCTCGACGGTGAACAGGTGGACGGGGTGCCGGTCGTCGGCCCGCTGACGGACGTCGCCGACCACGTCCGCCGCGGCGGCTACCGGGTCGTCGCGGTCACACCGCACCCGCACTGGTCACCGGACCGGCTGCAGCGGCTGGCGTGGAACCTCGAAGGCAGTGACGCCGAGATGGTCGTGGCTCCCGTGCTGATGGAAGTGGCCGGCCCGCGGCTGCACGTCGATGCCGTGCTCGGAATCCCGCTGCTGCGGGTCACTATGCCGACCTTCACCGGTGGCCGCCGTGCGGTCAAAGAGGTCGTCGACCGGATGGGGGCAGCGATCCTGCTGATGCTGTTCGCGCCGCTGATGGTGCTCGTCGGGCTGCTCGTCCTTGTGGACAGCCGGGGCGGGGCGGTCTACCGCCAGCGCAGGGTCGGCAAGGACGGCCGCGAGTTCACCATTCTCAAGTTCCGCACCATGGTCGCCGGGGCCGACGGGGCACGTGCCGAGCTGGCCGACCGCAACGAGGGTGCAGGACTTCTGTTCAAGCTCCGCCGTGATCCGCGGGTGACCCGGGTGGGCGCGGTGCTGCGCCGGTACTCGATCGACGAACTCCCGCAGCTTTTCAACGTACTCACCGGATCGATGTCGCTGGTCGGTCCGCGCCCTCCCTTGCCGGAGGAGTCCGCCGCGTACGGCCCCGACATCCGGCGGCGGTTGCTGGTCAAACCCGGGCTCACCGGCCTGTGGCAGATCAGCGGACGCAGCGACCTGCCGTGGGAGGAGGCGGTCCGCCTCGACCTGCGGTACGTGGAGGACTGGTCGCTCGCGCTGGACACAGTGATCTTGTGGAAGACGTTGCGTGCGGTGCTCTACGGCCAGGGGGCGTACTGATGCGCGGGGATCGTCGTCCGGCCGGTGCGCGGACCGCAGGCCACGAGGGCCTGCCTGGGGGGAGGGACGGGTCATGAGAGTCAGTGTTTTCGGGCTCGGCTACGTGGGCTGTGTGTCGGCCGCGTGCCTGGCCGGCATGGGGCACGAGGTCATCGGGGTGGACGTCAACCAGGTCAAGGTCGACCTGGTCAACGACGGCAGGGCCCCGGTGGTCGAGGAGCGGATCGGCGAGCTCATCGCCGAGGTCGTACGGACCGGGGCGTTACGCTCCACCGGCGACGTCCGCGAGGCGATCAGGGGCAGCGAGGTGTCGCTGGTCTGCGTGGGCACGCCGTCGGAGCCCAACGGCAGCCTGTGCACCACCTACTTGGAACGCGTCACCGAACAGATCGGCGCCGCGGTGGCCGAGCGGGGCGGGCGCCACACCGTCGTGTTCCGCAGCACCATGCTCCCGGGCACCTGCCTGAATCTGCTGGTACCGATCCTGGAGAAGTACGCCGGCGGCACGGCCGGGGTGGACTTCGGGGTCGCGGTCAACCCGGAGTTCCTGCGCGAGGGCACGAGCGTGCGGGACTTCCTCGATCCGCCGAAGACCGTCATCGGCGAACTCGACCCGGCAAGCGGCGACATGGTGGCGGCGCTGTACGACGACCTGCCGGGCGAGGTGTTCCGGGTGCCGGTCCCGACGGCCGAGGCGATCAAATACGCGGACAACGCCTTCCACGGCCTCAAGATCGGCTTCGCGAACGAACTGGGCGCGGTGTGCCAGGCGCTCGGGGTGGACTCGCACCAGGTGATGGACGTGTTCCTGGCCGACCGCAAGCTGAACATCAGCCCCGCCTACCTGCGGCCCGGCTTCGCCTTCGGTGGCTCCTGTCTGCCCAAGGACCTGCGCAGCCTGGTCCACGCGGCGCGGCGGGCGGACGTCTCGGTGCCCATCCTCGCCCACGTGCTGCCCTCCAACTCCGACCATCTGCAGCGCGCGGTGGAACTGGTCGAGCGCACCGGCAAACGCCGGGTGGGCCTGTTCGGTCTTTCCTTCAAACCCGGCACCGACGACCTCCGCGAGAGCCCGCTCGTCGAGCTGGCGGAGAGGCTCTTCGGCAAGGGCTACGACCTGCGGATCTACGACCCGAACGTGAACCTCTCGCGGCTGCTCGGCGCGAACCGCGAGTACATCGAGACCCGGCTGCCGCACCTCGCGCAACTCCTCGCGGAGTCCGTCGGCGAGGTGCTCGAACACGCCGAGGTGTGCCTGGTCGGGAGCAGGGATCCGGCCGTCCTTTCGGCACTGCCCCATGGCGAAGGGCCCGTGCTGATCGACCTCATCCACCTTCCTGACGCCGACGCGCGCCGGGCCGAACCGGGGTACGTGGGCCTTGCTTGGTGACACATCGTCCGAAGACACGGCCGGCGACGACCGGCACGGCCGACGCGCGCTGATCCTCGTGGAGAACCTGTCGGTGCCGTTCGACCGGCGGGTGTGGCAGGAGTGCACGACGCTGCGCGACGCGGGCTGGGAGGTGCACGTCATCTGTCCTCGGGGGGAGAAACGGGACACGGAGCCGGAGGCGTTGACCGACGGGGTGCGGATCCACCGCTACCCGCTGCGCGCGGCCACCGGAGGGCCCGCCGGCTATCTGCGGGAGTACGGATCGGCGTTGTGGCACACGGCCCGGCTCGCCCGCAAGGTCGGCCCGGTCGACGTGGTCCACGCCTGCAACCCGCCGGACCTGCTGTTCCTTCCGGCGCTGTGGCTGAAGCGGCACGGCGCGCGGTTCGTCTTCGACCAGCACGACCTGGTACCGGAGCTGTATCTCTCCCGGTTCGACCGCGGCGAGGATCTGCTCTACCGCGCCGTGTGCGCGCTGGAACGGCTGACCTACCGGGCCGCGGACGTCGTGCTCGCCACGAACGAGAGCTACCGGGACGTCGCGGTGCGCCGCGGCGGTCGGCGGCCGGAGGACGTCTTCGTGGTGCGCAGCGCGCCCCGGACCGACCGTTTCCGACCGGTCCCGCCGGAGCCGGAGTTGAAGCGCGGCAAGCCCCATCTGCTGTGCTACCTCGGCGTCATGGGCCCTCAGGACGGCGTCGACTACGCGTTGCGCGCTCTTGCGAAGCTGCGCGACGAGCTGGGGCGTACCGACTGGCACGCCGTGTTCGTCGGCTCCGGCGACGCCTTCGACGCGATGGTGGAGCTGTCGCGGCGGCTCGGACTCTCCGAGCAGGTGCAGTTCACCGGGCGCATTCCGGACGCCGACCTGGTGCGTTACCTGTCCACCGCGGATGTGTGCCTCTCCCCCGACCCGCGCAATCCGCTCAACGACGTGTCGACCATGAACAAGGTCCTGGAGTACATGGCGATGGGGCGGCCGATCGTGTCCTTCGACCTCCGGGAGGCGCGCGTCTCCGCCGGTGACGCCGCCGTCTACGCGCCCGCCAACGACGAGGCCGAGTTCGCCGGGCTCATCGCGCTGCTCCTCGACGATCCGGAGAAGCGGGCCCGGATGGGCAGGATCGGCCAGGAGCGGATCAGCGGGCAGCTGTCCTGGCGGAACTCCCAGGAGTCGCTGCTCGCCGCCTATGCCGCCGCCTGCCGTGACCACGCTCCGGCGCCGGCGGGCGCCCCGGTGCGGACGGGGTGGAGGCCGCGCCGTTGAGCGACGACACGATACGCCTGGTCACGATCGGCCGGATTCTCCGTCGGCGCTGGCGGCTTCTCGCCATCCTGACCGTGGTGGGCGCGCTCGTCGGTTACGGCACCTCGATGCTGTTTCCGCCGCGGTACACGGCGTCGGCATCGGTCCTGCTGCCGGGGCAGTGGGAGGAGCGCTCGCTGCTGACTCAGGCGGAGATCGCGACCAGTTCGGCGGTGGTCGACCGCGCGGCCGCCGCGCTCGGCTGGAAGGACGTCAGCGCAGGCGAGCTGCAGGACCGGGTGAGCGCCAGTACTTCCGACGGAAACATCATCAAGATCTCGGGCACGGCCGACACCCCGGAGCGCGCGCAGCGGCTCTGCGACCAGTTGGCCCAGCAGTTCGTCACATTCGCCGCGCGGATCGCGGGCGACAGCACCGACCCCGGCACGGCTACGGGGCCCGACGCGCTGCGGCAGCAGGTGGCGGACACCAACCGCCGCATCACCGACCTGGCCAACGCCGCCAACCCCGGGCAGACCGTGGAGAGCGTGCAGGCCCGCACCGAACTCGAAAAGCTGCGCACCACGCTGCAGGAAGCGATGAAGAAACTGGACCAGACCGACCCGGCGGCCAACAAGGCCGGCATGGTTGTCATGGGCCCCGCGGCCCGGCCGGCCGGCCAGGCCCCGCCGACGAGGGTGCAGCTCATCGTCGCGGGGGCGCTGTTGTTCTTCCTCCTCGCAGTCGTCGGCCATCTCACGGCCGCCCGGATGAATCGCCGGCTGCGCACCGAACCGGAGATCGCCGCAGCATTGGGCTCGGTGCTGCTCGGCACCGTCGACGTACCTGGTGAACGGCCCGCACACCGGCCGAAAGGCGTGCGCCCGCAGGCCGGGCTCCGCCGGCTGACGGGCATCGACACCCGGTGGGACATACCGGCCCCGTGGATGTCCGGCGACGAAGCCGGCCGGAGGATCCGCTACCAGCGGGTGTGCGCTCGCCTCAGGGACCGACTCCCCTCTCCCCGGCGGCTGTTGGTCGTCGTACTGGACGGAGACGACATCGCCCGCCGGGCCGCCGGGCAGCTCGCCGCGGAGGCAAAGAGCGGTCCGCTGCTGCGCGTGGTGGGGGTTTCGGCGTCCCTGCCGATGGTGCCGGACCGCGACGCCGAATCCGGTGCCGTGGTCGTGCTCAGCCCGGGCAGCTGGACCGCGGAGCAGCTCGCCGCCGTCGCCGAGGCGTGTGCGGACGCAGGGCATGAGGTCGTCGGCGTCGTCGCCGCCGTCGCGGTCCGGGCCCGTCCGACGCGACCCGCCGACCAGCCCCCGGACAACACCACTTCGGCACTCGCGGTGCGCGGCCACGAGAAAGGGGGGTCTGTGTGACGCCGGGCAAGACTTCGGAGTCGTCGGCTGCCGCTCCGCTCCTCGACCTCCAGGCACTGGTGGTGTCGGTCCGCAGGCGCCGCCGCCTCTGGGCCTCCATGGCTCTGCTCGGGCTGCTGGTCGGCGCGGCGATAGCGGTCCTGCTGCCGCCGCCTCCGTCCGCGGTGGCCAAGGTGCTGGTCGCGCATCAGGCGGACCAGCCGAACGATCCCGGAACGCTGATCCGCACCGACGTCGCCCTGCTGGGGACCACGCGGATCGCCGACAAGGCTCTGCAGGCCCTCAAGTCCCCCGAAAAGCCGGAGGACTTCATACGGGACTACCGCGGGACCGGCTTGACCAACAACCTGCTGCAGATCGATGTGACCGGTGCCAGCGACGCGGACGCGGTGGCCCGGGCCAAGGCGCTGGCCGATGCGTTCGTCGCGGACCATGTGAGCCGGATGCAGGAGGCCGCGGCGGCCGAGGCCAAGGCCCTGCTCGACCAGCGTGACCGCATTCAGGGCGACCTCGCCCAGGTCAACAAGGCGATCGGGGACCGATCGCCGGGGAACGACCCGAAAGCGTCGGCGAGCATCGAGTCGCTCTTCGCCCGCCGGGCCGAACTCACCTCGCGGATCACGGATTTCGACCAGCGCGCCGCGGACGCGCGTACCGGCACGCCCAGGCTCATCGCCGGCACCCAGATCGTGGACGGCCCGCGCACGGTGCCGCACTCCCTTCCCAAGGCCGCCGGCACCGACGCCGCGATCGGGCTCGTCCTCGGCCTCGTCCTCGGCCTCGCGGTGGCCGCGGTCGCCACGGTGGTGGCGGACCGCCCCGTGCTGCGCCGGGAGATCGCGGCGAACCTGGGCGCCTCGGTCATCGCGGAGCTGCGCCGCACACCCCGCCCGTCGGCAACGCTGTGGCGGCGCGGACGGACCCCGGCGCCACGCGAACGGCTCACCGCAACCCTGGCCCGCACCGTGCGCGACTCCGCGGAACGGGTGTCGCTGCTCGAACTGGGTTGTGCGCGCAGCGCGAGCGTGATCGCCCTGGATCTCGCCGAGGCGCTGGCGTCGGACGGGCCAGTGGTGATCATCGATGGTCTGCCCGGCCTGCCGCTCGCCCACCGCCGCCAGAAGCCAGGAGGCCCGGCCGTGGTCAACGGCGGTCGGGCCGCGGCTGTGTCGGGTGGGAAGTACCGGTTCGGCGTCGGCTCGGTCGCACCCGGCACCGCATGGACCGACCTCCCCTACCTCGGTACCCGGACCGTGCTCGTCGTGCGTGCGGGGCACGCCGGCGCCGCATGGCTGCACACCGTGGCGCGACAGCTCGCGGACCTGGGGATTGCGGTGACCGGTGTGGTGCTGATCGACCCCGATCCGCGTGACCGGACCGACGGCACGCTGTGGGACGGGCTGCACACCGCGCTGCGCGGCCACGACGTACGGCCGGCACGGCAGAACGCTGGGGGTACTCCCCCAGCTACCGCTGGGGGCACCCCCACCCACGCCGTTGAGGCAGTGGGGGAGGACCGGCGGCGGACGGAACGGCCGCCGACGCCCGCCAGTGGGGCCTCCCCTGCTCTGGGGGCCCCTCCCGGCCGAAGGCTGGCGGAGGAGTTGAGAGCTCGGGGACGTGTCCCGGACAACGACCAGGAGGCCCGGTAGAACATGTGCGGCATCGCAGGGACTTACCGATGGCCGGACGGGAAGGCCGTGACCGACCGGCTCACCGACACCCTCGCCCACCGCGGTCCGGACGGAGCGGGCAGATACAGCCACCCCGCCGGTGACGCAGAAGTGCACTTCGGGCACCGCCGGCTGGCCATCATCGACCTGTCCGAGACCGGCGCCCAGCCGATGGTCTCGGACGGACTCGCCCTGACGTACAACGGTGAGCTGTACAACGCGCCCCAGCTGCGGGCCGAGCTGACAGCCGCCGGGGTGCGCTTCCGCGGGACCTCAGACACCGAGGTGCTGCTCGAAGCCTGGCGGCGCTGGGGCACGGACTGCCTGCCCCGGCTGCGCGGCATGTTCGCGTTCGGGATCTTCGACGAGCGGACCGGTGAACTGGTCCTGGCCCGCGACCAGTTGGGCATCAAGCCGCTGTTCCTGATCCGGCGCGGTCCCGGCCTGATGTTCGCCTCCGAGCTCAAGGCGCTCGCCACCGCCACCGGTGGGTCACTGCAGGTGGACGAGGCGGCGCTGGTGGCCTCGCTGCTGTACTTCTGGGTGCCGGACTCGCGCTGCGCGTTCCGCGAGGCGGAGAAGCTGCCGCCGGGAAGCTGGCTGAAGATCCGGCCCGACGGCAGGGTGGAGCACGGCCGGTACTGGAACCTGAAGGACATCGCCGCCGAGGGCCAGGAGCGGGCCCGCAGCGGCGAGCAGCCGGACCTGGCCGCCATCGTCGAGGAGTCGACCCGGCAGCACCTGCTCTCCGACGTACCCGTGGCGACCTTCCTCTCCGGCGGCCTCGACTCCAGCTATCTGACCGCACTCGCGGCCCGGGACCGGCCCGGGATCTCCGCCTACACGATCGGATTCCGCGCCGAGGACGCCAGGTTCGAGGCGATGCCGGACGACCTGCGCTACGCCCGGCAGGTGGCCGAGCGGTTCGGCGTCGACCTGCACGAGATCGAGATCGCCCCGGACGTGCTCGACCTGCTGCCGCGGATGACGTACCACCTGGACGAGCCGATCGGCGATCCCGCCGCGATCAACACCTTCCTGATCTGTTCGGCCGCCCGGGAGGCCGGCGTGAAGGTGATGCTCTCGGGGATGGGTGCCGACGAGCTGTTCGCCGGTTACCGCAAGCACCTGGCCAACCTGCTCGCGCTGCGCTACCAGCGCGTCCCGAGGCCCTTGCGGCGCGGAATATCGGCAACCGTGGACAGGCTGCCGGTCGCCACGGCCCGCCGCGGGTACCGGTCGGTGCGCTTCGCGAAGCGGTTCCTCTCCTTCGCCGATCTGCCGGAGGAGACCGCGTTCCGGCGCAGCTACACCCTGTACGACGAGCACGAACTGCTCGCCCTGGTCGATCCTGACCTGGCCGGGACGGTCGAGGACGTGCTGACCGAGCACGCGGACGTCTACCAGGACAATGACCTCGACGATTTCGTCAACCGCATGTGCCTGGGCGACGCCCGGATGTTCCTGCCGGGCCTGAACCTCACGTACACGGACCGCTCCAGCATGGCCGCGTCGACCGAGGTGCGGGTGCCGTACGTGGACGTCGAGGTGGTCAGGGCGGCGTTCGCCGTGCCCGGCCATCGCAAGATCGTCGGACGGCAGGGAAAGGCCGTCCTCAAGGAGGCGGCCACCTCGGTCCTGCCCCGGGAGATCGTGTACCGGCCCAAAGGCCTGTTCAGTGCCCCGCTGCGCGCCTGGATGAGCCGGGATCTGGCACCGCTGGTGCGCGAGGTGGTGAACGACGGCGTGCTCGTCAACTCCGGGCTCCTGCGCCGCGACGCGCTGGCGCGCATGGTCGCCGAGGACGCCGCCGGGCAGCGGGACTTCTCCAAGCAACTGTGGCACGTGCTGACCCTCGAGTACTGGTATCGCGACGCGACCTCTGGGTCCGGCCAGCGCACTCGGTTGACGGCTTAGGAATTCAGAGGAGTTCGGGTGAAACAGGTCGTACAGAACTACAAGAGCGGCGAGCTGGCGGTGCTCGACGTGCCGGTACCGGGATGCAAGCCGGGCGGTGTCCTGGTCCGGACCGCCTACTCGTTGATATCCACCGGAACCGAGCTCATGAAGGTGTCCGAGGCCGGCATGTCGATGCTGGGCAAGGCCCGTTCCCGGCCGGACCAGGTGGCCAAGGTCATGCAGAGCGTGGCCACCAACGGAGTGCCCGCCACCTACCGCAAGGTGATGGGCAAGCTGGACTCGTACACACCGCTGGGCTACTCGCTGTGCGGGGTGGTCGAGCAGGTCGGCACCGGGATCGACGACGTGAAGGCCGGCGACCTGGTGGCCTGCGCCGGCAACGAGCACGCGCTGCACGCCGAGCTGAACTGGGTGCCGAAGAACCTCTACACCCCGGTACCGGACGGCCTCGCGCCGCGGCACGCGGCCTTCGGCACCGTCGGGTCGATCGCGATGCAGGGCGTCCGTCAGGGCGAGCCGCAGCTCGGCGAGGTGGCTCTGGTCATCGGCCTCGGGCTGATCGGGCAGCTGGTACTGCAGCTCCTCGCCGCCTCGGGGGTCCGCGTCGTCGGGGTCGACCCCGACCCGGCGCGCTGCGAGCTCGCCGAACGCCTGGGCGCCGCGGTCTGCGGCGACCCCGCGTCCGCCGCCGTGGAGGCCGCCGTCGCCGAACTCACCGACGGCCACGGCGTGGACCAGGTGTACCTGGCCGCCGGCGGCGGCAGCAACCAGCCCGTCGAGCTGGCCGCCCGGCTCTGCCGGGACCGCGGCCGGGTCGTCGACATCGGCAAGTGCCGCCTGGACCTGCCGTGGAACGCGTACTACGAGAAGGAACTCGACGTCCGGTTCTCCCGCTCGTACGGCCCGGGGCGCTACGACCCGGAGTACGAGCTCGACGGGCGGGACTACCCGATCGGCTACGTCCGCTGGACCGAGCGCCGCAACCTGGCGTGCTTCCTCGGTCTCCTCGCGCGCGGCAGCGTCGACGTGGAGCCCCTGGTCTCCCACATCGCCGACTTCGACGACGCCGTCGAGACCTACCAGCGCCTGAAGGACGGTGATCTCAAAGCCGTGGCGGTGCTGTTCCGGTACCCCGGACACACGGTGGAAGCCGAGGCTCAGACGGTGGCCGTTCCCTCGGTGAACGTGAAGCGGAGTCCAGCCCGGGCCGCCAGGACGCCAGTACGCCTGGCCTTCGTCGGCGCGGGAAACTACGCGACGTCGATGCTGCTTCCGCACCTGGCACAGCGCCACGGCGTCGAGTTGTCGACCGTCGTCACCACGACCGCGCTGTCCGCGGCCAACGCGCAGCGGAAGTTCGGTTTCGCCGAGGCGACCACCGACCTCGACGCCGTGCTCGGCGACAAGTCCATCGACGCGGTGTTCGTGGTCACCCGGCACAGCTCGCACGCCGAACTGACCCGCAGAGCGCTCCTCGCCGGCAAGACGGTGTTCGTGGAGAAGCCCCTCGCCCTCACCGAGGGCGAGCTGGCTTCTGTGCTCGCGGCAGTGGAGGAGTCCGGCAACGACCGGCTTCAGGTGGGCTTCAACCGCCGCTTCGCGCCGCTGCTGCAAGAGGCCAGGAAGCGCTTCGGCGCCCGGACCGGTCCGGCGAGCCTGCGCTACCTGGTCAACGCGGGCCGCCTGCAGCACGGCAGTTGGTACCTCCGGCAGGGCACCGAGGGCTCGCGGTTCGCCGGCGAGGGCGGGCACTTCATCGACACGGCGAGCTGGCTCCTCGGAGCCGACCCGGTCTCGGTGTACGCGGTCGCCACGCCCGGCAACGAGGACCTGCAGGTCGTGCTGCGCTACCCGGACGGGTCCACCGCCACCATCAGCTACGTCACCACCGGCGCGGCCGGCTTCCCCAAGGAGACCCTCGACCTGCTCGCGGACGGCAGGGTGCTGCGGTTCGACGACTTCGTCCGTGCCTCGGTGTACGGGGCCGGGAAGTGGGTCAGTTCGCGGCTGCCCAAGGCCAGGGACAAGGGACAGAACGCCGAGCTGGCCGCGTTCGTCAAGGCCGTGCGGACCGGCGGGCCGATGCCGGTGCCGCTGGAGTCGCTTGCCACCACCACGTCGGCCACCCTCGCCGTGCAGGCCGGCCTGGCCGGCGGCGCCCCGGTGACGTTGGCGAGGGCTCGATGACCGTGATCTCGGGAAGCCCGGGCTGGTACCTGCGCCGCCTTTCCCGGATGGGTCCGCGGGAGGTCGGCGGCCGGGTGGGTGACGCGGTGCGCAGACGGCGGTGGCGGTCGTCGTTACCCAACTGCCCGCGCGTCTCCGGCACCCGGTTCACGGCGGTACTGCCCGCCGGGACGCTTGCCGCGATACCTCCGGACGCCGCGAAACGTCTCGTCGCCGAGGCGGACCGGCTGATGTACGGGCGCGCCGAGTACTTCGGGGTGGTCCGCGACGACCTGGCCGCCCCGGACTGGTCGAGCGACCCGAAGACCGGGCGCCGGGCGCCGGCCGGCTACGCCTTCGACGTGCCGTACCGCAGCGAAGACGCGGTCGGCGACATCAAGCAGATCTGGGAGCTGTCCCGGCATCAGTACCTCACCGTGCTCGCCGCCGCCTACGCGGTCACCGGGGACGAACGGTACGCCGAGCGCGTGGCCGAACATCTGAGGTCCTGGTGGGAGGCCAACCCGCCGCTGCGCGGAGTGCACTGGACGAGCGGCATCGAGCTGGGCATCCGGCTCCTTTCCTGGGTGTGGATCCGCCGCCTACTCGACGGCTGGCCGGGCGCGGCCGGGCTCTTCGAGGGCAACCCGGTGGCGGTGAACCAGATCTGGCACCATCAGCGCTGGCTTGCCGCCTTCCCCAGCCGGGGGTCCTCGGCGAACAACCACGTCGTCGCCGAGACCGCCGGACAGTTCGCGGCGGCCTGCGCGTTCGGATGGTTCCCCTGCTCGGCACGCTGGCGATTCGCAGCGCTGCGGTCGCTGGAGCGGCACCTGCGCGCCAACACCTTCGCCTCCGGCCTCAACCGCGAGCTGGCCACCGAATACCACGGACTTGTGCTGGAGCTCGGCCTGGTCGCGGTGGCCGAAGCCGATGCCGCCGGCGTGCCGGTCCCCGAGTCCATCCGGCTGGTGCTGCTGCGGATGACCGACGCGCTCGCGGCCGTCGTGGACGGCCGGTTGCGGCCGCCGCGCCAGGGGGACGCGGACGACGGGCACGGTCTGGTCGTGGACGGCACGGGCACCGACCGCTGGGGCTCGCTCCTGGCCACCGGGGACGCCGTGTTCGGCCGGCTCGCCTGGTGGCCGGAGGTGGCCGGCACCGATGTGCGCACCCCGCTCCTCGCCGCGCTCATCCGCCCGTACCCGAAAAATGGAACCGCATCATCCGTCGCCCGCCCGGCACAGCGACCGGCCCATTTCGCCGACGCGGGCATGACCATCCTGCGCGGTCCGGGGGAGATCTGGTGCCGCTGCGACGGCGGTCCGCACGGCTTCCTGTCCATCGCCGCGCATGCCCACGCGGACGCGCTGTCCGTGGAGGTCCGCCACGACGGGGTCGACGTGTTCGCCGACCCGGGGACGTTCTGCTACCACGGGCAGCCCGAGTGGCGGCAGTACTTCCGTTCGACCCTCGGCCACAACACCCTGCAGCTGGACGGCGGTGACCAGTCCGTCTCCGGCGGCCCCTTCCTGTGGACCCGGCAGGCCCGCAGCCGCGTTCTGGTCGCGGACACATCCGGCGGGCGGGTGGCCCGCTGGTGTGCCGAGCACGACGGCTACCAGCCCTCCGTGCACCGCCGCCAGGTGGAACTGACCGCCGCGAGCCAGGAACTGCGGGTGGTCGACGAGGTGCGCGGCCCGCGCCGGGCGGTGCACCTGGCGTTCCATCTCGGCCCGACGATCGACGCGGACCTCGTGGGGAACCGGGCCGTGCTCACCTGGACCCGGGACGGCGAGGACCGCTCCGCGGTGCTCGACCTGCCCGGGCAGTTGAGCTGGCGGGCGCACCGCGGCGAGAGCGACCCGCCGCTGGGCTGGTACTCCCCCGGCTTCGGGCGCAAGGAACCCGCCACCACGCTGGTCGGCACCGGCTTCGCCGACGGCGCGCAGGGGTTCACGACCGTACTCAGGTTCCGCGGCTAGGGGGGCGCGTGGGAATCAAGAGGCGGCACTGGGCAGGGACGGCGGCACCGCTGGCGCTGGCCCTGCTGGCGGCGACCGGCTGTACGAGCACATCGGACACTCCGGCGGAACCGTCCGGTACGCCCTCCGCGTCCGGTGCGCCCTCCACGTCCGTGGCCCGGGTGTGCGCCAAGCCTGCGGCCGGTCCGGCGAACGCGCCGGCCGGAGCGGTGACGGTCGACCCGGCGGTGGTCGGTGACCTGGCCGCGAAGACCAGGAACAGCCCCCCGAACACCACGTTCTGGCTCCGCCCGGGCAAGCACACGCTCGAAGCGGACCGCTACGCCCAGATCATCCCCAAGGACGGGGACAGCTACCTCGGCGCGCCGGGCGCGGTGCTCGACGGCCGGAAGACCAACCAGTACGCGTTCAGCGGCGCCGCCCGCAACGTCACCATCCGTTACCTGACCGTCGAGGGATTCGTCGCGCCGCAGGACGAGGGCGTGGTCAACCATGAATCGGCCGACGGGTGGGTGATCGAGCACGCGACGATCCAGAACAACTCCGGCGCCGGCCTGATGGCCGGTGCCCGCCAGCAGGTCCGCGACAGTTGCCTGCGCGGCAACGGCCAGTACGGCATGAACGCGTACAAGGCCGGTGCCCCCCTCACCGGCCTGGTGGTGGAGGGCAACGAGATCGCGGCCAACAACACCGACGACTGGGAGCGGCGGAAGCCGGGCTGCGGCTGCACCGGAGGCGTCAAGTTCTGGGCCGTCAACGGCGCCGACATACGCGGCAATTGGGTGCACGACAACCGTGGAACCGGGTTGTGGGCGGACACCGACAACAACGACTTCCTCATCGAGAACAACGTGCTTGAGGCCAACGACGGTGCCGCGCTGATCTACGAGACCAGCTACAACGCGGTCGTCCGGAACAACACGTTCCTGCGGAACAACTGGGTCGAGGGCCGCAAGTACGCCGACCGCGGCGACACCTTCCCCTATCCGGCCGTCTATGTGTCGGAGTCCGGCGGCGAGCCGCGGATCAAAGCCCGCACGGACAAGATCGAGATCTCCCGGAACGTGCTGGAGAACAACTGGTCCGGGATCACCCTGTGGGAGAACGCCGACCGGTTCTGCAACAGCCCGGCCAACACCTCGTCCGGTGTCTGCACGCTCTTGGTGCCGAAGCCCGACCGGTGTGCAAGGCCCGCGATCGCCGCCGCACCGCTGTACACCGACTGCCGGTGGAAGACCCAGCGGGTGGACATCCACGACAACCGTTTCGTACTGGACACGTCCGTCGTCAAGTGCACCGAGAAGTGCGACCGCATGGCGGTGCTGGCCAACTACGGCACCTACCCCGACTGGTCGCCGTACCAGGGCGAAAGGGTGGCCGAGGCGATCACCCTCGAGCAGAACAACCGCTGGCACGACAACGTCTACGTCGGACCGTGGAAATTCGTCGCCCACGACCCGAGCCGGGTGCTCGACTTCGGGCAGTGGCAGGCCACGCCGTACCGGCAGGACACGGGCAGCACCCTCGCCCCGCGGGCCGGTGGTTGAGATGGACGGGAACCCGATGCCCGGTGGGCCGCCGGGCGGACCGGACACGGCGGGCGCACGGCTCGGCGCCGAACCGCACCCGGCCGGCGCACCGAGGACCGTAGGAGTCATCTGGGGATTGCTGGTCCTCAACACGCTCGGCTCCGCCGGGGCGCAGACCATCGTCCCGCTGCCCCGTTCCCTCATCCAGTTGGTCACCATGGGCTCACTGGTCGGCGCGTTCGCTCTGGCGCTCGCTCTCAATCTCCGGCTGCGCATCCAAGCCGGCGCCTTCTTGTTCCTGCTCACCCTGCTGCTGGTGCCGAGCGTGATCTCCAGCGCGCACCTGGAGTCCGGGTTCGGCGCGCTGTTCCGGTGCGCCCGGCTGGCCCTGTTCGTCGCCACGCTGTGGTTGCTCAGCCGCTGGTGGGACGGCGGCGTGACCTTCGTCCGGCACCACATCCGCATGTACTTCGCGGTGCTCGCGTCGGTCGCCGCCGGCCTGGTCGTCTCACCGGGCGCGGCCATGCCCGACCTCTACGGCGGGCGGCTCGTCGGCGCGTTGTGGCCGCTCACGCCGCCGCAGATCGGCCAGTACGCCGCGGTGATCATCGGGCTCGCCGTGCTGCTCGTACTGGGCCACCGGACCGACAAGGCCAGTGCGGCGGTGGTCGTCGTGCCGTCATTGGTCCTGCTCGCGCTGACCCATACCCGGACGGCCACGCTCGGCCTGGTCGTCGGGCTGGCGTTGGCGATCGGCTCGCTCGTCCTGACCAGCGCGGCGGCCCGCCGGTTCTTCACGTGGACGGTGCTGTGCGCCACCGTGGCCGCGGTGGGGTTCAGCTCCGCGTTGCAGGCGTGGTTCCTGCGCGGGCAGAGCCAGGAGAACTTCTCCAGCCTCACCGGTCGGGAAAAGGTCTGGGACGCCCTGCTTGCGGCCCCCCGGACGACCTCTGAACAGCTGTTCGGCGTGGGCCTGGGCGACAAGTCGTTCGGCGGGCTGCCGATCGACAACAGCTGGCTGGCCGTCTACAACGAGCAGGGCCTGACCGGCATCGGGCTGGTCGCAGCAATCATCATCGTTCTTGCCGGCGTCGCGTTGCTGCGGCCACCGTCGCTGTCGAGGGCCTGTGCGATCTTCCTGATCAGTTACTGCGCGATCGCGTCGTACACCGAGGCCGGCCTCGGCGACGCCTCGCCGTATCTGCTGCATCTGGCCGTGGCCGCCTCGCTCCTCGCGGCACCCGCCGCGGCCGCTCCCCCATCGACGCCCGCAGTCCCTCGGCGGCATCTCCCGCGCTGGGCCAACGGATCGGAGGTGACCTGAAGCATGCACATCCTCGTAGTGCACAACCGCTACTCCTCGGCGCAGCCGAGCGGGGAGAACAAGGTCGTCGACCAGGAGGTCGGGCTGCTGCGCGCGGCCGGCCACCGGGTCGAGGTGTTCGAGCGGCGCAGCGACGACATCGCCACCCGCTCCCTGCCGGGCAAGGCGGCCGTGCCGCTGCTCGTACCGTGGAACCCGGTGGTCCGCAGGGAACTCGCCGCCCGCCTTCACGCCGCGCGGCCGGACGTGGTGCACCTCCACAACGTCTTCCCGCTCCTGTCGCCCGCGGTGCTTGCCGCCTGCGCCGACGCAGGTGTGCCCGCCGTCGCCACGCTGCACAACTACACCCAGATCTGCCCGCCCGGCACGCTGCAGCGGGACGGCCGGCCGTGCACCGAGTGCGTCGGGTCGGCGCCGCTGCCCGCCGTCCGGCACGGCTGCTACCGGAACTCCCGTCTCGCGACGGTGCCGCTCGCCATCAGCCTGTCGGTCAATCGCCGGCGTTGGTGGTCGGGCGTGGAGCGGTTCCTCTGCATCTCCGCGGCGCAGCGTGACGTCCTGGTGCGGGCGGGCATGCCATCCGAGCTGCTCGCGGTCAAGCACAACTTCGTGCCGGAACCCGGCACTTGCCGGACGGCCGACGGCGAGCACGTGCTCTTTCTCGGCCGGCTCGCGGAGGCCAAGGGCGTGCGGCTGCTCATGGCCGCATGGGACGAGATCGCGACGGGCGGCGGTGTGGGCGTGCCGCTCGTGATCGCCGGCGCGGGGCCGCTGGAACGAGAGGTGATGGCCTGGGCGGCGGGCCGGGACGACGTGCGCTACGTCGGCCTGTACGACACGGCGGAGTGTCAGAAGGCCATCGCACGGTCGGTCGCCGTGGTGGCTCCCTCGACGTGGCTGGAGGCGTTCGGCCTGGTGGTCGTGGAGGCGATGGCGGCCGGGGTCCCGGCCGTCGCCGCCGGTCACGGCGCCTTCGTCGAACTCGTCGAGGACGGAGTGACCGGGCTGCTGCACCAGCCAGGCGAGGCGGCCTCGCTCGCGTCCTGCCTGCGTCGGATCGCGGCCGAGCCGGACCGCAACCGGGAGATGGGCCGGGCGGCCCGGAGCCGTTACGAGCAGGGGTTCAGCCCGGCCGTCGGCCTCGAACGCCTGGTGGAGGAGTACCGCACCGCGATCGCGGTGCGGTCAGCACAGGCTCGCGGCGGGGACACCCGCGCGAGCAGGGGGGATGGGGACAACAGATGACACGATGCCGACTCTGTGGCTCGGCGGCGCTGGAGAGCGTCGTCGACCTCGGCGCGACCCCGCCGTGCGAGAGTTTTCTCGCCGCGGACCAACTGGACGAGGCGGAGCCCGCGTACCCGCTGCACCTGCGGGTCTGCACCGACTGCTGGCTCGCTCAGATCCCTCCGCTGATCACCCCGGAGGACACGTTCACGCAGTACGCGTACTTCTCTTCCTACTCGACCTCCTGGGTGGAGCATGCGCGCACCTTCGTCGCCGATGCCGTACAGCGGGTGGGTCTCGGTCCCGACGCCTTCGTGGTCGAAGTGGCAAGCAACGACGGGTACTTGCTGAAGCATGTGGTGGACCGGGGGGTCCGCTGCCTCGGCATCGAGCCGTCGGTGAACGTCGGCGCGGCGGCGCGCGATGCGGGTGTGCCGACACTCACCGCGTTCCTCGGCCCGGACACCGGCTCGGCCGTCCGCGCCGAGCACGGCCCGGCGGACCTGGTCGTGGCCAACAACGTGTACGCGCACATCCCCGACGTGGTGGGCTTCACGCAGGGGCTGCGCGCCCTGGTCGCCGACGACGGCTGGGTCTCCATCGAGGTGCAGCACCTGCTGACCCTGATCGAGCAGAACCAGTACGACACGATCTACCACGAGCACTTCCAGTACTACACGGTCGCGTCCGCGATCCGGGCGCTGGCCGGCGGCGGACTCACCCTCGTGGACGTCGAGTTGCTGCCTACTCATGGCGGCTCCATCCGGCTGTGGGCCAGGCCGAACGAGGTCGCCGGCGAGCCGGCCCAAGGCGTGGCCGACGTGCTGGCCCGGGAGAAGGCCGCCGGGCTGCGGGAGCTGTCCGGGTACACCGAGTTCACGGCCCGGGTGGCCAAGGTGCGCCGGGACCTCCTGAAGTTCCTCATCGAGGCGGCCGAGCGCGGTGAGAGGGTCGTCGGCTACGGCGCCCCCGGCAAGGGCAACACCCTGCTCAACCACTGCGGCATACGGCCCGACCTGCTCCCGTACACGGTCGACCGCAACCCCTACAAGCACGGCAGGTTCACCCCGGGCACCCGCATCCCGATCCTGCCGCCCGAGCGGATAGCCGCCGACAGGCCCGACTACGTGCTCGTCCTGCCGTGGAACCTGCGGGACGAGCTGGTCGGGCAGTTGTCCTTCGTGCACGACTGGGGCGGCCGCCTGGTCTTTCCCATCCCGGAACTGAGCATTGTCGAGGTCAAGCCGTGAAGGTCGTTCTGTTCTGCGGCGGATACGGGCTGCGGATGCGCAGCGGGGCGTCCGACGACATGCCCAAGCCGATGGCGATGGTCGGCCCGCGGCCACTGATCTGGCACGTCATGCGGTACTACGCGTACTTCGGGCACACGGAGTTCATCCTGTGCCTCGGATACGGGGCCCACCACATCAAGGACTTCTTCCTCAACTACGAGGAGACGACGTCCAACGACTTCGTGCTGCGGGGCGGGAAGACCGAGCTGCTGTCCACCGACATAGCCGACTGGACGATCACGTTCGCGCAGACCGGCATCGAGTCACCGATCGGGGAACGCCTTCGCCGGGTGCGACACCACCTGGACGGCGACGAGATGTTCCTCGCCAACTACGCCGATGTGCTCACCGACGCCCCCCTGCCGGAGATGATCGAGAAGTTCACCCGGCGCGACGCGGGCGCGTCGATGATGGTGGTGCCGCCTCAGTCGTCGTTCCACTGCGTGGACCTGGGCGAGGACGGCCTGGTGGGGGGCATCACCGCGGTGAGCGAACTGCCGCTGTGGGAGAACGGCGGCTACTTCGTGCTCCGCCAGGAAGTCTTCGACCACATCCCGGAGAACGGGGACCTGGTCGCCGACGGGTGTGCCCAACTGGCCAAACGAGGACGGCTTGTGGCGCACCAGCACCGCGGCTTCTGGAAGCCGACCGACACGGTGAAGGAGCGGGCCGCGCTCGACGACGCGTACGCCCGGGGCGACCGCCCGTGGGCCGTGTGGGAACGCGACGGCGCGGGGGTGGGCGCATGATCCGGCTCGGGGCCGGGCCCCTGGACCGGATCGTCGCGGTAGGAGCACACTGCGACGACATCGCCATCGGCGCCGGCGGCACGCTCCTGGCGATGTGCCTCGCGCAGCCCGGCATCCGCATCGACGCGCTGGTGCTCTCCGGCGGTGGCAGCGAGCGGGAGCAGGAGGAGGAGGCCGCGCTCGCCGCCCTCTGCCCGGGCGCGGAACTACGGCTGACCGTACTCAAGTTGCCGGACGGCCGGATGCCCGCGCACTGGGAGGAGGCCAAGGCCTCGGTCGAGGAGCTGCGCCTGCGGAGCGAGCCGGACCTGGTCCTCGCGCCGCGCACCGACGACGCGCACCAGGACCACCGCGGCCTGGCGAAGCTGGTGACCACCGCGTTCCGCGACCACCTCGTGCTCGGCTACGAGATCGTCAAGTGGGACGGCGATCTCGGCCGCCCGTCGGCGTACCAGCCGCTGTCGACAGAGATCGCCGAGCAGAAGGTGCGGCTGCTGCAGGAGCACTATCCCTCGCAGCGCCACCGGCCCTGGTACGACCGGGAAGCCTTCCTCGGCCTTGCCCGGATCCGCGGCATCGAATGCCATGCGCGCTACGCCGAGGCGTTCGCCGTCACCAAATTCACGCTCAATCTGGGGGGTTGAACCTTGCGCGTACTGCTGACCGGACACCAGGGCTACCTGGGCACCGTGATGGCTCCGGTCCTCACGGCCGCCGGACACGACGTCGTCGGCCTCGATTCGGGCCTGTTCGCCGACTGCGTCCTTGGCCCGCCGCCCGCGGACCCGCGGGGGCCCCGGGTGGACCTGCGGGACGTCACGCCCGACCACGTGGCCGGGGTGGACGCCGTGATCCACCTGGCCGCGCTGTCCAACGACCCGCTGGGATCGCTGGCGCCGGACCTCACGTACGACATCAATCACCATGCCTCCGTACGCCTTGCCCGGCTGGCCAGGGACGCTGGAGTGCGGCGCTTCCTGTACGCGTCCACCTGCTCTGTCTACGGCGCCGCCGGCGGCGACGACTTGGTGGCCGAGGACGCCCCGCTGCGCCCGGTGACGCCGTACGCGGAGTCCAAGGTGCGGGTGGAGGACGACCTGCACGCGCTCGCCGACGGCGACTTCACGCCGGTGTTCATGCGCAACGCCACCGCCTTCGGCTTCTCGCCCCGGCTGCGTGCCGACATCGTGCTGAACAACCTGGTGGGCCACGCGCTGCTGTCCGGGGAGGTCCTGGTGATGTCCGACGGCACGCCCTGGCGTCCGCTGGTGCACGCCGCCGACATCGCACGGGCCTTCGCGGCCGCGCTGACCGCGCCGCGCGAAGCGGTGCACGACCGGGCGTTCAACATCGGCAGCGAGACCAACAACGTCACGGTCGCCGAGATCGCCGAGCAGGTCGCCGAGGCGGTCTCCGGCTCGAAGGTGGTGATCACCGGCGAGACCGGCGCCGACCCGCGCTCCTACCGGGTGGACTTCTCCCGGTTCCGCGCCGCGGTGCCCGGCTTCGACTGCGAGTGGACCGTGAAGCGGGGCGCGCTCGAACTCGCCGACGCCTACCGGAAGTTCGGGCTGACCCGGGAGGACTTCGAGCAACGCTTCACCCGCCTGGCCGTGCTGCGCGCGGCGTCCGAGGCCGGCGCTGTCGACGAAACCCTGCGGTGGCGCCGATGACCGCGTCCGGCGAACAGCCGATGCCCTCGGCCGGCGAGCACATGCACGCGCTGGTGGAGCGGCTGTACCCGCTGTGCCGGAGCATCACCGGCGACGGGGTGCGCGCCACCTTGGAGATCGTCGGCGAGTACCTGCCGCTGCGGGTGCACGAGGTGGCGACCGGCACGCAGGTGCTCGACTGGACCGTGCCCCAGGAGTGGAACATCCGGGACGCGTACATCGCCGACACCGCCGGCAACCGGGTCGTCGACTTCGCCGCGTCCAGCCTGCACGTGCTCGGCTACAGCGTGCCCGTGTCGCGGACCATGCCGCTGGCCGAACTCCGCCCGCACCTGCACACCCTGCCGGACCACCCGAACTGGATCCCGTACCGCACCAGTTACTACGAACCGGAGTGGGGCTTCTGCCTGGCCCAGGCGACCTTGGACGCACTTGCGGACGGCGAGTACGAGGTGCGCATCGACTCCACCCTCACGGACGGCCACCTCACCTACGCCGAGCACGTGATCCCCGGGCAGGTCCCCGACGAGGTGATCGTCTCCTGCCACACCTGCCACCCGTCACTGGCCAACGACAACCTGGCAGGCATCGCGGTGGCGACGTTCCTGGCCCGCGCGCTGGCGGAGCAGACCCCTTACTACACCTACCGGTTCATCTACGCGCCCGGCACCATCGGGGCGATCACCTGGCTGGCCCGCAACCAGGAGCGGATCGACCGGATCAAGCACGGTCTGGTGCTGGCCTGCGCCGGCGACCGGGGCCGACTGACGTACAAGCAGAGCAGGCGCGGCGACGCGGAGATCGACCGGGTGATGCGGCATGTGCTGTCGGCCTCCCAACGCCCGCACCGCGTCACGGAGTTCACTCCGTACGGCTACGACGAGCGGCAGTACTGCTCGCCCGGGTTCGATCTCGGCGTGGGCTCGCTCAGCCGGACCCCGTACGCCGGCTACGCCGAGTACCACACCTCGGCCGACAACCCGGGCTTCGTCTCGCCGGAGGCGATGGCGGACACCCTCGCCGTCTGCCGCGAGGCGTTCGCCGTCCTCGACCGCAACCGGCGGTACGTCAACCTCAGCCCCTACGGCGAACCGCAGCTGGGGCGACGCGGGTTGTACGACTCGCTCGGCGGCCGCAGCGACGCGAAACAGGCCCAGATGGCCATGCTCTGGGTGCTCAGCCTCTCCGACGGCGAGCGCAGTCTCCTTGACGTCGCCGAGCGGTCCGGGCTGCCGTTCGACACCGTCGCCGTCGCGGCCGACGCCCTGCGCGGCGCCGGGCTGATCGAGGCATGACGCCGATGGCCACCAAGGGGGAGAAGACGACGACAGCGGCGGCCCCGGCCCGGCACGCCCGGCGGACCGCCAAGCGGGCCGTCCTCGGCCGGCTGTCCTGGGGCCTTGCCGACCAGGCGGCCTCCAGCCTGTCCAACTTCGTGGTGGGGATCTACGTCGCCCGCTCGCTGGGGCTGACCGCGTTCGGCGTGTTCAGCCTGGCCTGGGTGACCTACGGCGTGGTGCTCAGCGTCTCCCGCGGCCTGGCCACCGACCCTCTCGTGGTGCGCTTCAGCGGCGTGCCGGACTGGTCCTGGCGCAGGGCGGTGGCCCGGTCGTCGGGCACCGCGCTCGGCGTCGGCGGTGCCATCGGGGCGGCCTGTGTGGCGGCCGGCCTCGTTCTCGGCGGGCGCGTGGGGCCCGCGTTCGCCTGCCTCGGGTTCGTGCTGCCGGGTCTCCTGTTGCAGGACGCCTGGCGGTACGCGTTCTTCGCCGCCGGCACCGGGCGCAAGGCCTTCGTCAACGACATCGTGTGGGGCGTCGCGCTCGTCCCCGCCATGGTGGTGGCGGCCCGCGTGGGCAGCGTGGCCGCTTTCGTGCTCGCCTGGGGCGCGTCCGCAGCGGTGGCCGCGGCGTACGGCTGCCTCCAGTCCGGCATCCGGCCCCGGATGACCCAAGCGCGCGAGTGGCTTCGCGAACACCGCGACCTCGGCTGCCGCTACCTGGTCGAGAACGTCGGCGTCAGCGGCGCCGGCCAACTGCGGGCGTACGGGCTCGGCGTGATCGTCGGGGTCGGCGCGGTGGGTGTGGTGCGGGGCGCCGAGCTTCTGCTCGGCCCGTTCATGGCCGTGCTGATGGGTCTTTCACTGGTCACCGTCGCGGAGGCGGCACGGGTACTGCGCCGGACCCCGCACCGCCTCGGCGTCTTCTGTCTCGCCCTTGGCGGCGTGCAGGCCGTCGCCGCGCTGCTGTGGGGCGCGGCGCTGCTGCTGATACCGGACCGGCTCGGCGAGCTCGTCCTCGGCGACGTCTGGAGCTCTGCCTCGACGCTCATCGTGCCGGTCACGCTCGGTGTCGCGGGCGCGGGCCTGGGCACCGGCGCGGCGGCCGGGCTGCGTGCGCTCGCCGCGGCCCGGCGCAGCCTGCGCTGCCAGATGTTCGCGTCCGCCTTCTATGTCGGCGGCGGGCTCGGCGGAGCGGCCGTGGCCGGCACGGTCGGCTCGGCCTGGGGCGTCGCCGCCGCGACCGTCTGCGGCTCGGCCGTGTGGTGGCTGCAGTTGCGGTCCGCCCTGCGCGAGGGCCACCACCACACCACCCCCGAAGCGAGGACGACATGACCGCCCACCCCCGGCTGAGCATCGGCCTGCCCGTGTACAACGGCGAGGAGTACCTTGCCCAGGCTCTCGACGCCCTGCTCGGCCAGACCTACGAGGACTTCGAGCTGGTCATCTCCGACAACGCCTCGACCGACGGGACTCAGGTCGTCTGCCGCTGGTACGCGGCCCGCGACTCCCGTATCCGGTACCTGCGGCTGCCCCGGAACATCGGCGCCGCGCCGAACCACAACTACGTGTTCACCGAGTGCCGCGGCGAGCTGTTCAAGTGGGCCTCGCACGACGACCTGTACGCCCGGGACCTGCTGCGCCGCTGCGTCGAGGCCCTCGACGAGCGGCCTGACGTGATCCTCGCCCACTCCGGTCAGGCGGTCATCGACGGCGAAGGACAGGTGAAGGTCCCGTACGAGTACAAGATCGCCACCGACTCGCGGCACGCGCCGGAGCGATTCCGCAGTTTCCTGTTCGAGCCCGGTGGTGACGACTTCTACGGGGTGATGCGCGCCGACACGCTGCGCCGGGTGAAGCCGCACGACAGCTACCACCATGCCGACCGCGCGTTCGTCGCCGAGATCGTCCTGCACGGGCCCTTCCACCAGGTGCCGGAGCTGCTGTACTTCCGCCGCGACCATCCCACCCGTGCCGAGCGGGCGAACCCCTCCAAGCGCTCCCGGTGCGTCAACCTGGACCCGCGCCGGTCAGGCCTGCTGCACCCGACGCCCCGGCTGCTCGCCGAGTACGTCTGGGGCTTCGCCTCCGCGATCCGGCGGGCGCCGTTGTCCCCGGCCGACCGGCGCGCGTGCTACCGGCACCTGGCCGCGTGGATGACCAGCCGGGCCCGGCCGGGCGTCGGCGAGCGGGTCGAGGACCGCGCCCCGGTCGACCCCGCGCGGATCACCGTCTCCGTCGACGCCCTCGTCGCCGGGCGTGAGAACCGTGAGGGGACGCAGTCATGACGCCCGTGCGCGTCGGGGTGTTCGGTCTGCTGGGCTCCGGCAACCTCGGCAACGACGGGTCGCTGGAAGCCGTACTGGGCTACCTCCGAGCCGAGCACCCGGAGGCGGCCGTGGACGCGCTGTGCGGTGGACCCGAGGTCGTCACGGCCCGGTTCAAGATCCCCGCGACGCGGCTGCACTGGTACCGCGGGGAGTACCGGACCGCGTCGCGGGCAGGCGCGATCACGGGGAAGGGTCTGGGCAAACTCGTCGATGCCGTCCGCACCGCCGTCTGGGTGCGCCGGCACGACGTGGTGATCGTGCCGGGCATGGGCGTCCTGGAGGCCACCCTGCCGCTCCGGCCGTGGGGCTTCCCGTACGCGCTGTTCCTGCTCTGCGCGTCCGGCCGGCTGTTCGGCACCCGGGTCGCGCTGGTCGGCGTCGGCGCCGCTCCGATCGGCAAGCGGCCGACCCGGGCCCTGGTGCGCTGGTCGGCGCGGCTTGCCACGTACCGGTCCTACCGGGACGACCTGTCCCGCGACGCGATGCGGGAGATGGGCGTGGACACCTCGCGCGACGAGGTCTGCCCGGACCTCGCCTTCGCCCTGCCGACGCCGCGGACGGGCACGCCCTCGGATCCGCCGGGCGGCCCGGTCTGCGTCGGCGTCATGGACTTCCACGGCAGCGACGACGACCGTGCCCGGGCCGAGGAGATCCACCGGCGCTACCTCGACGGGACAACTCGCTTCGTCCGCACACTGGTCGAGGACGGCAGGCAGGTCCGGCTGCTCACCGGCGACGCGTGCGACGCGCCGGTGGTCGCCTCGATCCTCGACGCGGTGGACTCGCCGCTGGTCACCGCTGCCGAGACCGCCTCGCTCGCCGACCTCATGAACGAGATGGCGGCCGCCGACACCGTGGTGGCGACCCGTTACCACAACCTCGTCTGCGCGCTGAAGGTCGGCGTGCCGACCCTCGCACTCAGCTATGCGGCGAAGAGCGACGCACTCATGTCCCGGATGGGCCTTGCCGCGTACTGCCACCCCGCTGGCGAGGTCGACGCCGACCGGCTCCTGGAGCAATTCCGGGCGCTGGAGCAGCGGTCGGCGGAGCTGCGTCGGACCCTCACCGAGCGGAATCTGGTCGCCGTCCGGCAGCTCCACCACCAATTCGGCGCATTGACCTCGGCCCTGTTCCCGACGGCCGGCCACGCCCACGCCCTGCAGGAGTCACCATGAAAGCGATCGAAGTCCCGGCGATCGACGGGGCGTTCCTGTTCCTGCCGACGCCGTACGCCGACGAGCGCGGCTTCTTCTGCCGCACGTTCGACGCCGACGTGGTCCGCTCGGTGGGCCTCGACCCGGACGCCTTCGTCCAGGACAGCGTGTCCCGCTCGGTCCGGGGCGTACTGCGCGGCCTGCACCTGCGCTCCGGCAACGGCGAGGCCAAGCTGGTGCGGTGCTCGTACGGGAAGATCTTCGACGTCGTCGTGGACCTGCGGACGGACTCACCGAGTTACCGCAACGTGGCCTCCTTCGAGCTCACCGGCGACACGCAGGCGACCCTGTACATCCCGGCGGGATGCGCCCACGGCTTCCAGGCGCTGACCGAAACCGCCGACACCTCGTACCGGATCGACCGCCCGCACGATCCGGCCGAGGACGTGACGATCGCCTTCGACGACCCGGAACTCGCCATTCCCTGGCCGCTGCCGGTCACATCGATGTCCCCGCGGGACAGGGAGGCACCGAGCCTCGCCGAGGTCCTGAAGCATGTCGTGAAGCACAAGGAGGGGTGAAGTCGGCTTGGACACCGAAGAGTTCCCGCTGCCCCGGTCGCGCCGGGCCAACGAGCGGCTGCACGCGCTGGTCCCCGGCGGCGCGCACACCTACGCCAAGGGAGACGACCAGTACCCCGAGAACCTGGCTCCGGTCATCAGCCACGGCCGCGGCGCCCACGTGTGGGACGTCGACGACAACCGCTACATCGAGTACGGCTCCGGGCTGCGGTCGGTCAGCCTCGGCCACGCGCACCCCCGTGTGATCGAGGCGGCGCGGCGGGAGCTGGACCGCGGCAGCAACTTCGTCCGTCCGTCCATCGTCGAACTCGCCGCCGCGGAACGCTTCCTGGCCACGGTGCCGACCGCCGAGATGGTGAAGTTCGCGAAGAACGGCTCCGACGTCACCACCGCCGCGGTGCGCCTCGCACGCGCCGTCACCGGGCGCCCGCGCGTGGCCATCTGCGGCGATCAGCCGTTCTTCTCCGTCGACGACTGGTTCATCGGTACGACGCCGATGTCGGCGGGCATTCCGGCGGCGACCACGGAGCTCACGGTGGCGTTCCCCTACGGGGACCTGGCCGCGACGGAGGAGCTCCTGACCCGGTACCAGGACGAGGTCGCCTGCCTGATCCTCGAACCCGCCGGCCTCACCGAACCTCCGCCGGGATACCTGTCCGGCCTGCGCGAACTGGCCGACCGGCATGGCTGCGTGCTGATCTTCGACGAGATGATCAGCGGCCTGCGCTGGTCCGAGGCCGGCGCCCAGGGCCTGTACGGAGTCGTCCCGGACCTCTCCACGTTCGGCAAGGCGCTGGGCAACGGGTTCGCCGTCTCCGCGCTTGCGGGGCGCCGGGAGCTGATGGAGCGGGGCGGCCTGCGCCACTCCGGCGACCGGGTGTTCCTGCTGTCCACGACGCACGGCGCGGAAACGCACTCTCTGGCAGCCGCGATGGCCGTGCAGACCACGTATGTCGAGGAGGGCATCACCGCTCAACTGCATGCGATCGGCGAGCGGTTGGCCACGGGCGTCCGCGAGGCCGCGGCCGCCACGGGCGTCGCCGACCACATCGTCGTCCGTGGCCGGGCCAGCAACCTGGTCTTCGCCACCCTCGACGAGGACCTGCGGCCGTCGCAGCAGTACCGCACCCTGTTCCTGCGCCGGTTGCTCGCGGGCGGAGTGCTGGCCCCGTCGTTCGTGGTCAGCAGCGCGCTCAGCGACACGGACGTCGACCGCACCATCGACGTGGTGAGCCAGGCATGTGCGGTGTACCGGAAGGCACTCGACTCCGGTGACCCCACCCCCTGGCTGGCCGGGCGGCCGGTGAAGCCCGTGTTCCGCCGCCGGGTGTGACGCGACGTCATCGACGTTCCCGCCGACCGGCGTCGGCCGTCCGATCGCCCAGCCGGTCGGCCGCCCGGTCGATCAGCCAGGCGGTCGCCGGAATCACCACCAGCGCGGTGCACCAGCCGCCGAGGACGTCGGTCGGGTAGTGCGCGCCCAGGGCGACCTGCGCCCAGCCCATGGCGGCGCCGGCGACCAGTGCCGAGGCGAACACAACCAATCTGCCGGCCGTCCTGCCGAGGCCGAACCGCCCGGTCGCGAGCAGCGCCACCACGAGAGCGAGCGCGGTGGCGAAAGCGGTGTGGCCGCTCGGGTAGGACAGGTTGCCGTCGCCGTGGATGGTGCGCCCCACCAGGTGTTTGAGCAGCGCCGCCATTCCCAGGGTGATGCCGGCGCCGGCCATGACGAGCGCCGCTGCGCGAGGACACCGAAGCAGCAGGCAGCCTGCCACAGCGGCCACGACCAGCGTCGCCGCTCCGGCGGGCTCCCCCAAGAAGTCCATGGCCAGGGCGACTTGCCGCCACGGCGGCCGCACATCGTCCACCGCCGGCTGGACCCACCTGTCCACCATGCCGGGCTCGCTGTGGCCGGCGTACAGGACCCCGAGCACGACGACCACCGCCGCGGCGAGGGCCGCGATGAGCCCGAGCCACGCGCGCAGCTGTGGCGGCACCGCGGGCGTAGGCTCGCCGGTCATACGCCCACCGCGCCCGGTCGGCCTGCCGTTCCTTGCCGTGATCGATACAGCCGTCCTTCGCACCGCAGCAAGTCTGTCGCCGCCCTTCTGCAGCTGGCCGAACGAGCCCACGTGCGCGTTCAGCGTATGCCGGGAAAGCCCTCCCATCCTCCAACTTCCCGCAGAACCAGGGGCATTACGAAGGCGGAACCCGCAACACCCACGGCCGGGAGCAGACACGGCCCTCCGCCCATGCCGGGGCTGCACGGCAGGCCCGACCACCACCGCCTTCACGCGCGGCGGACGCTGCCGTACTCCCTGAGCCGGAGGCTGGATTCCTCGAACGTCGGGAGCGAACAGCGCTGCATGGCATCACCCACACCGACGTACGTGGTCGGCCGGCCTTGTCCGGTCCTGCGGCAACGGGCGACGATGGTGTTCCAGGGCTGCGGAACCTCTCCAGCGACCGCGTTCCCTCACTCCGATTCCCACCCCTGCCGCCGTTCTGTTCGCGCTTCTCTGCGCGCTGACCATCTGGCTGCTGAGCGTTTCTCCCGCTGCTGCGGCTCCGGCCGCCCGCGCCATCGTCGCGCAGTGCGAACTGGGCACCCACCTCAGCGACCTCTACGACATCGATCCCGCCAAGGACCGGTTCTCCGCCCGGCTGTGGCTGTGGACCCTGTGCCCGGACCGAAGTGTCGACCCCCTGCCGCACGTGTCCTACTCCAACGCCGACGAGCCCCACACGACGGACCCTCATGTGATCGCGCAGGGTGGCCAGGTCCTGGACCAGGTACGGCTGCAGAGCGCCTTCCGGCAGGACTGGGACGTACGCGACTCCCCCTTCGACCACCACCGGATCGAGGTGCTCCTCACCGCCCCGGATCTACCTCGCCGTGCTCGTCGCCACCTCCACGTTCCTGCTGTCCTTCCGCCATGAGGAACTGGGCCCCGCCGAGCGGCTGGACGCCCTGTACAACCGACTCGCCGTTCTCGGCGGAGCACTCTTCGTGGCGGTGCTCACCATGCAACAGGCGAATACGGTGATCACCAGCACCGACGGCCTGACACTCATCGACTGCCTCCACCTGACGACCCTGACCTTCCTCCTCGCGGCAGTGGTCGCCACCGTGCTCTCCTGGCGCTGGACGATCGGGGGAGGCTCCCCCGCCCGGGCGGAACGCCTCAGCTACCGCGGCGCCTGGATCGGACTCCTCGGATACACCGTCGCATGCGGCACCCTGGTGCTCCTGGCCGCCGAGAAGTAAGTCGGCGGCGGCCAGGCAGTGGCCACCAACGGCCGTGCCGTCATCATCGCGCTGGCCGGCCTGGCCGTCTCCAACATCTCCTTCATCGGCACACTCGGCATCGCCGCGGCCATCACCGCCGTCCTCCGGCCGGACGACAGAGAGGTGCGCTGTCCACCGCCGCGCGGATTCCGCGTGCGGCCCGGCCGCGGGACAGCACGAGGGGAACTACCCCTACGGGGGGCGCCGAGCGACATCGGCCTCGGATGAGATGGGCGAAGTGTCACACAATGCAACCGTCCCTCTCTCCTTGTCGTCTTGTGATGCGCGACCAGCATTCCTGCCCCACGGCGACGAGGGGCGGTACAAGACGAGGAACAGGCTCCCGATGACGCACCCTCCGACGCTCACCCAGCCGCCCCAGAGCGGCTCACGACCGGCCCGCCGCAGGCGTTCCCGCACCAAGGGCTGGGTGATCGGCGTCGTCGGCACAGCCTGCCTCGGGGTGGCTGCTTGGCAGGTCATGGAGTACTACGAGATACCGCCGTTCACCGACAAGGGCGACAGCATCTCCTTCGCCAAGTCCGGTCGCGGCGACGGCGCCCAGGCCGCCGACTCCAAGGCGCAGATGGCGACGGGCCCCGAGGCGTCCTTCGAGATCTCCGGGCATGCCGATGACGGCAGCAAGATCAGTGTCACCACCCTCAAGGGACAGAAGTCGGGGTTCACGGGCAAGGTTTGGGTGTGGGCACCCAAGGAGTACTTCGACGATCCGAAATACAGGAACAGCGGATTTCCTGTACTGATCGCCCTGCCCGGAGGATCGGGGTTCCCGAACAATTACTTCGGATTTGACAACGGGACCATAAAACTGGAGTCATCCATAGCCAAGTGGGTCAAGGAGGGCAAGAGCCTGCCATTCATCCTGGCCATGCCGGTACTCAATCCGGAGGACACCGACAAGAAGGGCTCCCCGCACCCCGGCCGGTACTGGGACGGCAGCGACATCCCCGGTCAGCCCAAAATGGGAACCTGGCTCACCGAGGACGTCCCCGACCTGATCAAAGCCAACTTCCGTACGATCAAGGCTCGCGACGGCTGGGGCTTCATGGGGAACTCCACAGGCGGCTTCGCCGGCCTGAAGTCCGTGCTGCAGAAGCCGGACAAGTTCAAGGCAGTGATCGCCAATGGCCCCGACATCGTTCCGGACTCCCTGCTGTGGGAGGGGCACGACAAGGAAAAGGCGGCGAACAACCCAAGAGTCCTCGCGCCGAAGCTCATCGAGCGCGGCGGTCCGGATGTCTATCTCGGTTTCCAGATCGGCGACGGCAAGGGCGAGGCGAACGACAAGAAGCAGATCGACAGCTTCATATCCCAGTACGGCAAGGGCCCGGTCAAGACCAAACTCCATGTCATCAAGGGGGGCCAGCACAACGGCGCGACATACCTCCCGAACATGGATACCGGCGGCATGATCCAGTGGATCAGCGAGCACATGCAGGGCCCGGTCGACTGAGGTTTCCCTGGGGGCCCGTCGCGCCTCCGGGATCCGCAGTGCCCCTGGGCCCTCCATGTCCGTCTACAACAAACACGAAGGCCCGGACTCCGATACTGGATCCGGGCCTGACATGTGCGTCCCACGGGCGGCTGCCTCGGCCGCCCGGATGCTCGGCTCAGCCGGGATCCGCCGAAACGGGTTCCAACACGGCCCGCGCCTCGTCCGGCTCGCCCGCCCGGCGCTCCTCGCGGCGGCCGACCAGCCGGTCGGCCGCCGCCAGTCCCAGCCCGAGGAGATAGAAGAAGACGGCCAGGCACACGCAGTTGACGGTCACCATGAGTCCGCTGTGCTGGGTGAGGTCCAGGAAGGGATACGGGTAGCGGGTGTCGCCGCCCACCATCGCACCGCGGATCAGCGCGAACCCGAGATAGCCCAGCGGGTAGCCGAGCCAGTAGAGGGCGTGCCGTCCGCGCAGCTGTCCGCGCGGGCCGAACAGCAGCCAGTCGGCGAGCGCCATCAGCGGCGCGAGCACATGGAGCAGCACGCTGTCCCACTGGTAGTGGGACTCCTTCTGCACGGTGTAGAAGGGGCTGGCCGGGTTGGCCAGCAGGAGGTTGAAGACCAGCCCGGTGATCAGTGCGTAGAGCGTGGCCGCACCCTTGACGACAGGCGACGGCGCGCGGCCGCCGCGCAGGCCGCTCCAGGCGAGGGCGCCGAAGCAGATCGCCAGGATCAGGTTGGACTGGAACGTGAAGTAGATCCAGAAGTCGGCAGGGCCCGGATCGGCGATACTGCTGTACGCCTCGCCAGTGAGCCCTGCTGCGCCGACCAGGAACAGCAGGCACCGAAAGGCGGCCCTCCCGTCGAGTCCAGCCCTCTTGAGTACGGCCATGGCGCTGCTCCCCCTCCTCGGATGATCCCGCCGATCGGCTGAGAGCAGTCATGTTACTGGCCGGAAACCATCGGGGCGGGACCGGTCCGCATGGGGATGCTCCGCCAGCAGACGCAGAAGTCTGTTGTCGTTCCAGATGCCGTCGCGGGCCTCGACCAGTTCCATGAGAGCCGCGAGGGTGCGTCCCTGCGACCACGGCGAGGCAGGGGAACTGTCGCTTGATGCGACGGAGGGGGGTCGCATACGTACCCCGAACGCCTGCCCTCGGCCGAACACGCCCGGCCGGCGGCGTCGCCCTGACGGGGTGGCCTGGCACCCCATCTCCGTGCGCGTACCTCGTAGAGTTGCCGGGATGACATCCCAGCACGTACACGAGTCCGGCCCACACCCCTCCGACGAGGGTGACGAGAGCGTCGAGGAGTTGCTGCGGGGCGCGCACGTCCGGCTGTTGGCGCTCGATTCGCTCAACCCGGAGATAGCCGGAGCCCTGCGGTACGCGCGGGTGGTGGCCGAGAGCCTCGTCTTCGCGTACGCCCTGGACCGGCCGACCAGCGTACGCATCCTGACGGACCGGGATGTGGAGCGGGTGGGTATCGAGGCACTGGGCGCGGCGGCGTACGCGAACCTCATGCGGGTTCCCGTCGAGCACGACGAAGTGCCGTTCGAAGACGGGGTCCGGCTGCACACCGTCTACGGCGACTCGCATTTCGTGGCGAGTCAGGCCCTGTACCTGTCCGAAGCGGTCCGGCAGGCCGGCGGCGAGCCGCTCCCGGACGACGGCGCCCTCGTCGTGGTGCCCAGCCGGCACAATTTCGTCTACTACCCGATCGCCGACGGCTCCGTGGTCGACGGCCTCAACAGGCTGGCCACATACGCGCTGGGCGCGTACGAGGACAGTGGCAGGGCCGCGCTGTCCCCGCGGGTCTATTGGTGGCACCGCGGCCGGCTCACGTCGCTCACGGTCATCGACCCCGACACCCGCACTTTCTCCTTCGACCTGCCGCCGCAGCTGCTCGCCCTGGTGAAGGGTCTGACGCGCCTCGACCACTCCGGGCGCCTGCCTACCCGCATGGCGTCCCAGGCACCGCAGGATGCCGAACTCGCGCGCTTCACAGCGGAGTTGATCGACGGGCTGGCACAGGACGAGACCCGGCTCGGTGAGGCGTTCGGCGCGGCCGTCGCCCTGGCCCACGCCCGTTGCGCCGACGATCCCCAAGCCGCGCACGTCGGCACCTGGTACGCCTGGGCCACCGCACTGCAGCTCGGCTGTGCGCGGTTCACCGGTGCCGAGCCGCAGGAGTGCCACCTGGGCGACGGCCTCGTCGCCTCCCTCCCCGCCCTGCGTGCCGAACCGCCGGCGGAAGCCCGGGGCTGGCTGGATGCCCTCTACCTGGCGGTCGTGTGCCGGAAGATGGACCGGATCCGCCGGCTGTGCGAGGTGCCGCTGGAGCGGCTGCGCGAGGACGACTCGGTCGACGAGTACGTCCTGCACTGGATCGACACCCTGCGGACCTACCTCTCGAACGGCCCCATGGACAACTCGGTGCAGGCACTGACCGCCACCATGAAGACGTCCATGCCGGACGCCGTGACCCACGCGCCAAAGGACTTCATCAACCAGATCGACTACCAGCCGTTCGCTCTCTTCCACCGCCTCATCACCGGCGACCAGGCCGGGTTCGCCACCACTCTCACCCAAGCGCTGAAGGACCACGCGGATTTCTGGGGCGAATCCACCGCGCCACGCGCCCACGTAGCACTCGGCCCGCTCGCGATGGCGTGCCTCGCCTTCGACTGGGACATCCCGTTCGACCGGCAGCAGGCCCATCTGCCCGCCTATCTCCTCAACCGCGAGCGCATCGAGGACATCTGACCACCTGATGCCCACCCCCCGCAGCCGGGCGTGGGCGGTCGTTCACCGAGCGCCCTGTCTGCCCATGCGCGGCCTCGGCGCCATGCATGTATGCCCTGCCGTGACGGCAGGGCATCCTCAGCGATCGGCGCACCGTCCAGCATCCAGGACCGCAGCCACGGCCCTGGACGATGCCCGAACGTCCAGTCCTCGCCCGTAGCAGCACAGCCCGCGTGACCTACGTGGCCACACCGGCGTCGGCGAGAACCTCATCCGTTTCCCCGGGCCAGACCTCAGATCCACGAGACGGTCCACGCCGTGGGGCACCGGATCGCGGCAGCACGTGGCTGATTAGGCTTCCCCCCTGCCGACCAGCGATAACCAGTCGTACGATGCCGCCAGGAGGCTGGCTGCCGGGGTTGCCCTGGACCAGGCGCTCGATGTGACGGACCCGGAATCCTGGATCGGCCTCGACTTCGGGGTGCGTGAACTGGCCTGGGCCCGGCCGGAGTTGCTCCACTCCAAGGCCTCGCCGTCCGGGCGGCTGCTGAGCTGGAAACGGAATGCGCCGCTGCCCACCGTCACCTGGCCGCGGCAGCCCGGTGACGCCGAACTCGCCCTGGCCCTCTGCCATCCCGACGGCCACATCCGCGCGGCTGCGCTCGGCCGCTCCGGCGAGCGGCCCGCGTTGTTTGCGCTGGTCGTCATCCGCTGCGCGGACTGGGCGGGTCCGGTACGCGCAGGGGCCCGCGCGCTCCTGGCCGAGGCGCCCCCGCACCAGCTTGCCGCGCACGCAGCACTGATCCTGCGGGTCGGCCGCAGGTCCCGGGGCGGTTTCGCCCAGGACCTGTTGACCGGGGTGCTGCGCACGGGCCCGGCCTCGCAAGCCGAGGCGCTGCTCAACAGCGGCGACCGGGCCACAGCCCGCCTCGCGCACCGCGTGTCCGTCGAGCGGCGGCTGCTCCCCGGTGCGCGGCTCGCACGCACCGCCGCCCGCCACCCCGACGTCGTGGTGCAGGACCTGTGTGCCAACGCGGCCGTCGCCACACTTGGCGAGGGCACAGGTGAGGGCATCTTCGACGGGTTCGCCGAGATCCTGGCGCCGCTCCTCGGCTCCCGCCGGCCCCGGGTCAGGTCGGCGGGGGTGACCGCGCTGCACCGGGCCAGGCGGCACGCCGACGCGGAGCCGTACCTCACAGACCGGTCCGCCCTGGTGCGGGCGTGCGCCCGATGGGTGCTGCGGCAGGGCGGTACCGACCCGGCACCGCTGTACCGTGCGATGTGCACCGACCCCACGGCCCGGCCCGCCGCCGCGGCGGGCCTCGGCGAATGCGGAGCGTGCGAGGACACGGACCTGGTCCGGGCGCTCCTTGCGCACCCGGCTCCCGGGGTGCGCGCCTGCGCGGTGGCCGGGCTGCGGGCGCTGGAGGCGGTGAGCGTCGCCGACGTACGACCGCTCCTGAACGACCCGTCGGCGGATGTGGTCCGGCAGTCGACCAAGGCCCTGCTGCCTCGGGCCTGCGACGTACCGCGAGAGCAGCTGCGAGCGCTCCTGGCCGAAGACCGTCCGCGCCACCAGCGAGTCGCGGCGATCCGCCTTCTTCGGGCCGCCGGGGTGCATGCCTAGGGCTGCCGCGCGGCTCCGCTCCTCGGCCGGCGCATCCCGTGCTCGAAGCCGGGACTTCACCCTCCACGGGCTCCTCATGGCCGGGTTCGGCCGGAGACCGGTTGCGGCCAGGTCGGTGGTGCGCAGCCGTCGACAGTGCGTCAGCACGCTGTCTAGCGTGCGGTGCAGACTCGCACCCCCACCACTGGAGGACCCCATGAGAGGTTCACGTCGGAGCACCCTCGCTGCCGCCGCCGCGCTCGCGGCAGCGCTGGTCTGTGCGGCGCCGATGAGCGCGCAGGCCACAGCCGGGCCGGGCAACGTCCAGCATGGCCGGCACGGCTCCGGCCACGAGACGCTGTGGACCACGCCGAGCACCGTCGGCAAGGACGACAACACCGAGTTGGTCGGCATCGACCCCACCACCGGCAAAGAGCTCGCACGCTTCGGCATCGGCAAGTTGGCCGAGACCTGGGCGATCGCCCTGTCGAAGGACCAGCACACCGCCTACCTCGCGAACCACCACAGCGGCACGCTGTCCGTGGCGGACCTGGTCGGGCACCGGCTGCTCAACGAGATCCCGCTGGGCGTGGACGCCGACGCCATAACGCTCTCCCCCGACGGAAGGACGGCGTACGTGACCAGCATGGTCGCGCAGTCCCTGTCGGTGGTGGACCTCACGGCCGGCAAGGTCGTCAGGACGGTCGGCCTCGGTGCACCCGCGCAGGGCGTGGCGATCAGTCCTGACGGAAGGACTGCGTACCTGGGCATCTACTCCAGGAACCGGATCGACCGGATGGACCTGTCGAACTACCAGGTCACGGCCTCATACACCGGCGGCAAGGCCCCTCGCGAGGTGTTGCTCAGCCGCGACGGCAAGACGCTGTACGCCACCGACTACTACGGCGGCACCGTCTCGGTGTACCAGGTGGACGATCCGGCGGCGAAGCCCCGCCAGGCACAGGTCGGTGGGCAGCCGTTCAAGGCGCAGTTGTCGAGGGACGGCAAGAGCCTGTTGGTGGCCAATACCGCGAAGAGCAGTGTCTCGGTGGTGGACACCCGCACTCTGAAGGTCCGGCGGATCGCCGTGCCGGACTCTTTCGGCACGCTGGCTCTGGCGCCGAGTGGCAAGCAGTTGTTCCAGGCGCAGGAGAACAAGGGCGGCATCACCTCGATCGACCTGCGGGCCGGCCGGACCACCGCGACCCTGGACGCCGACGGGCTGCCCCAGGCCACCTCACTGGCCCTGACGACCGGTTGACCCACTCCGCACGGACGCGCTGCGGCTGACGGTTGTCCAGGCCGCCGCCGGATTCTGTCGGGACCGGCGGCGGCCGGATAACCTGCGAGAGTGTGGGAAGCGGTGGGGCTGGGTCAGGCCGAGGAGCGGGTGTACCGGGCGCTGGTGCGGCTCGGCAGAGGCACGGCTCGGGAGTGCGCGGCGGAAACAGGCCTTGCGGAGACCGAGGTGCGAACCGCGCTGCGGGGCTTGGCCGGGTTCGGCCTGGTCACGGCTGTCGACACCGGTGCCCGCGACGATGCGGCTGGGGCCGACGCCGGCGTGTGGGTGTCGGCGGATCCGCAGGTGGCCCTGGGCGCGCTGCTGCGGCGCCGCCGCACGGAATTGGACCGCATGCGGCAGTCGGTGGACGAGCTGTCCGCCGAGTACCGTGAAGCCCAACTTCGGGACGACCCGGGGCGTTTGACCGAGGTGGTACGGGGCGGCACAGCGCAGTATGCCCGAGTACAGGATCTGCTGGCCGGCACGGAGAAGGAGCTCCTGACTCTGGTCGGCCCACCCTTCCTGGACCCGGCCGATGACAGCCTGGCCCCCATGCAGCGCCTCCTGGAGCGTGGCGTCGAGTGCAGGGCCGTACACGCCACGGAGGTTCTGGCCGCGGATGGCGGCTGGCGCCAGGCTCAGCGGCTGTCGGAGCTCGGCGAGCACATACGAGTGCTGCCGAGCGTGCCGGTGAAGCTGGTGATCGCGGACCGGCGGCGGGCGCTGCTGCCCCTGTCCACCCGTACCGATCGGATGATGGACAGCGCGGTACTGGTGCGCCACTCGGCGTTGACGGACGCGCTGGTGGCCCTGTTCGAGCAGTTGTGGGAACGGGGCGCTCCGCTGGGAGCGATGGACCGCGCACGAATCGGCAATGGCGCGCCGTCTGCGTCGGCAGGGGCACCGGCGCCGGCACCGGATGACGCGCTGCTGGCGATGCTGGCGGCGGGTCTGAAGGACGAGGCGATCGCGCGCCAACTCCGCATCAGTGAGCGGAGCCTGCGGCGGCGGATGTCGGTGCTGTTGGGCCGGCTGGCAGCAACGAGCAGATTTCAGGCAGGAGTTCAGGCAGCACGGCGAGGGTGGCTGTAAGGCCGGCTGCAGGACCCGCGGGAGCCGGTGCCCAAATGCGGCGTACTGCTCATCGTTGAGGACAGCCAGCAAGCCTCCAACCCTCATCGGCAGAGGGACAGCCACGGTCACGAACGAGGAACGCATCTGCCTGGCCCGTCGCGGGCCGATTCCGGCGCCCGCCTGTTCCAGGGCGCGCCGATGGAGGCCGGAGCCGTCCAGGATCAGCGGCCACGGTTGCGCTCCTGGCGCTCCTCCTCCCTCAGGTGCCTCCAGCAAGACTGAGGACCGGGCGCCCCGGCAGGGACGGCAAGGCCAGAACACCGCCTTGGCGCGGCACTCCTTCCCGTCCGTGCGCCGGACGGGTGCACCCGTCCGGCGCGCCCACGACCTCTGCCCACGCCTGGCATGCCCACAACCGAAGAACGACAACGCGTCTGTCGTCACGCCGCGCCCCCGGCCCGGGGTGTCGTCGTACTCGTACGGCCCAGCCAGCGTTGCGAGTGAGGCCCACTGGCGATGTCCTGACGGGCATGGGCTACCACATAGAACGCCCGCGTGAAGCGGGCACCACACGACGTGACGCTCTGGGTATGGCCATGGCGCTGCTGGGCGGCACCTTCACCGTGGGGATGGCGGCGCCGGAGGACACCGCGCCCCCCGATGACGCCTGCTTGATCGAGTACGACGCCGAGTTCGAGGAGGCGCTCGCCCTGGCGGAAGCCGAGCTGCCGGACGATACGCCCCGGTTCGGTCCGCCCACCAAGGGCGTGCTGCCGCTGCGACGCAGCTACCGGGTCACCGAGCGCTACGGAGTCCGGGGCAACTGGGCCGGCGGGCACCATACGGGCGTCGACCTCGCGGTGCCGCGCGGGACGCCGGTGTACGCGGTGGGCGGCGGCACCGTGGTCCTCGCAGCCCGGTCGGGGGCGTACGGCAACGCGGTGACCGTCCGCATGCCCGACGGGCACTACGCGGTCTACGCCCATCTGCACCGCATCCACACGCACAAGGGCGCCCCCATCCCCACGGGGGCCCACATCGGGGACAGCGGCAGCACCGGGCGCACCACCGGCCCGCATCTGCACCTGGAGATCCGGGCCCGGCGCGGATACGGCTCGGACGTCAACCCCGTCAGCTATCTGGCCCGGCGCGGCGTCACGATCCACGACTGACGACAGCCGCGCCGGGTCGCCGGTCGGGCGGATCGCCAGGTCGCCGGGGGCCTGGCTGCCGCGCTGAGCGCATGTCCGCCTCTGTCAGTCACCTCCAACCGGAGACAGCCCAGGTTCGGAATCGCCCCGGTGGTCGTGTTCGTAGCCGATCGTGGCGGGCCCCGGTACTCGCCCCAGGCCGGGCAGCCGATGGGTGTTGGTAGAACCCGGTGATGCAGGTGGCGATCCTCGGCCGGGCCGGCGCGCGGGTTCCGCCGGGCTGACCTGGTCGGGTGCAGTTCTTCCGGAACCGGCGTAACACCTCGCCCTTCCGCGCATGCCTTCAGTTGGACGTTGACACACGGCGTCCCTGACCAATCAGGAGAGAACACATGCGCATCCGATCCATCCTCATCGCAGCCGCCCTCACAACTACCGCCGTCCTCGGCGGCGCCGGCATGGCCACCGCCGACGACGCCATGCCCCCCTCGTCGTCATCCCTTGACGGCACCATGCAGCTCAACCTCGATGGCGCAGGTCAGTCCATGGGCAACGGCCCCAGCGGACTCGGCAATGGCCCCAGCGGATCCACCATGATCGACCAGGACTGACCTCCCTTCACCGGAACGGGCCGACCCTCACACTGCCTGGACGAGCGCCGCGGGGCCGCGCCTCAACGACACGCGCCCGAACGGATGGCGCGTCAGGAGAGGCGGGCCAGGAGGGGCGGGCCAGTGGACCGCCGATGCACAGGTCGGCGAGCACCGTGATGGGCAAATACGCATAGCGCTCCCAAGAGCGCCCGCCCCGGTGCCGCGTCGGGCAGCCAAACGGAATCTGCCCCGGTCCAGTCCTTGCCCCCCGGTAGGCGCACGAACGGCAGGGCCCCGACATGGAACGGGGCCCTGCCGTCGTTCCAGACCCCCCTCAAGACCGCCAGGAGCAGGAGCAGCGCGAACTCTCGCTCGGCGCCTGAAGGACAACCAGCACTCACGTTGCGGTCTCCGTGTCGCGGCAGGTGCCGGGGGTCTTCGCCGCGGCGTCCTGTGTTGCGCCCCAAGCACGCGGTGTTCAATCGCCATGCCCTGTCGCGGAGTTGAGTGCCTCGTACCAGCCGTCGGCAGTCCGTGCACTATGGGAGCGATCGCACCCCCATCCCTCACATGGGCCAAAGAAGATCGTTCCTGCGCGTCCCGTTGGGGTGACACTCGCCGGAATCCGCCTTTGCCACAGGTCGCCGGGGCAGGCTCGACCGGCAACCCCGACCTGTGCAAAGGAGCTTGTGTCATGCGTCTTCGTACCGCCGTCGCTGCCGCCTTCGGCGCCCTCGCCCTCCTGGTGACCGTACCGACGTCGGCCAGCGCCGCGACCGGCGACTTCTCCTACAGGTTCGCCGGCCTGGACGGCTCGCCCCAGTCGGTCACACTCCACGACCCGGTCAGCCCCGGCTGCATCACCCTGCCGGAGGTCGCCGACCCGGGCTCTACCGAGCCCGCGTTCGCCCCGCACAACAACACCGACACCTGGGTGATGGTGTTCACCGAGCCGAACTGCACCGGCGACTCCTGGACCCTGAGGCCCCACGGGCACCCTGCCACGGACCGCCTCAAGCTGCGCTCCGTATTCCTGACGGACCGCCACTGAACAGCCCTTCGGCTGCTGCAGAACATCATTGGGCGCAATGGGACAACGCGGTGGCCCGATATCGCCGACAGGCTCTTCCATTGCCGACCTCGCCCCGTCCGCGCCCATGTGCACGCCGGGACTGCGTCCGCATCTGCCGGTAGCGCCGCGAGCGGGGGCGCGACCGGCCACCACAGCCGCGCCCCACGCCCCCTCCGTCTCGCATGACGGACAAAGGTCCTTACCAGGAGGACTTGGTGACGCCCGGCAGGAGGCCCGCGTGGGCCTGCTCCCGTAGGCGGACTCGGGAGAGCCCGAACTTGCGCAGGTGCCCCCGGGGCCGGCCGTCGACACTGTCACGGTTGCGCACCCGGGTGGCGCTGGCGTCGCGCGGCTGCCTGCGCAGCTCGGCGATCGCGGCGCTGCGTTGCTCCTCCGTCGAGGACGGGCGGCGAATGAGCTCCTTGAGCTCGGCCCGCCTGGCCGCATACCGCTCCACGACGGCCTTGCGCTTCTCGTTCTTCGCGATCTTGCTCCGCTTGGCCATCAGACCTTCCCTCCCCGGGCGCGGATGCGCGCGACGGCCGCCTCCACGCCGATGACGTCGATGGTCTTGATGGCGCGGGCGCTCAGCGTCAGGCGCACATGGCGGCCCTCGCTGGGCAGCCAGTACCGCTTGCGCTGGACGTTCGGGTCGAAGCGGCGGGAGGTGCGCCGGTGCGAGTGGGAGATGTGGTTGCCGAAGCCGGGCTTGGCGCCGGTCAGTTGACAGTGAGCGGACACAGAAGTGACCTGCCTCTCCTTGGGCGAGTTCTTGCGGAGTCCTTATTGATAATGGAAACCGTTCCCATATAGTAGCCCCATGGCACGCAACGAGCTACGCCCGATCGTCAAACTCCGCTCCACCGCGGGAACCGGATTCACCTACGTGACCCGCAAGAACCGCCGGAACGACCCGGACCGCCTGGTCCTGCGCAAGTACGACCCGGTCGCGGGGCGACACGTCGACTTCCGCGAAGAACGCTGACCCGGCCAACGCACCCGGATCACACCCACCACCCCAGGAGGCCCGCCATGAAGCCTGGTATCCACCCCGCGTACGGTCCTGTCGTCTTCCGCGACAAGGCCGGCAACTTCGCCTTCCTCACACGCTCGACGCTCTCCAGCGACCACACCATCGAGTGGGAGGACGGCCACACCTACCCCGTCGTCGACGTCGAGATCTCCTCCGCGAGCCACCCCTTCTACACCGGTACGGCACGTGTCCTCGACACTGCGGGCCGGGTGGAGCGCTTCGAGCGCCGCTACTCCCGATTCGAGGGCCGATGATGCGCGAGGAAGACCGCCTGCCGGTCGTCATCGTGGGCGGCCTGCACACCGACGCCCGCCGGCACGTCGTCGACCGCCTGCTCAAGGCAGTACCGGGAAGCGTCGCCCTGCACCACGACCTCTCCACCGCCGGCCAGGGAATGGTGCGGCGCCAAGTCCGTGACGCTTCGGGCGAGTTGTCGTCGGGCGAAGCCCCGCTGTTCAACGACTGCGCCTGCTGTGCCCTGCGCGAGGACCTCGTCCCCGAACTGGAGCGCCTGGCCGGCCACGGCATCGCCCGGCTCGCGATCGTCGAACTGTGGGACTCGGTCGAGCCCAAGGCGATGGCGGAGGTGGTCGCGGCCCACAGCGGCGACGACCTGAGACTCACCAACGTGATCACCGCGGTCGACCCGGCTCTGGTCCTGCCCTACCTCGCCAACGGCGACGACCTCGCCGAAGCCGGACTCGCCGCGGCCGCCACCGACCAGCGCACCATCGGCGACACCTGGGCGCGTCAACTGGAATACGCACCCGTGCTCGCCCTCGTGGACGGCGAGGAGGTGGACGAACAGGACCGCGCCCTGCTGACCCAACTGCACCCCACCGCCCGCCACGTCGACACGTCGTCCGGCGAACTCGCGCGGCTGGCCTTCGCCGGATTCGACGTGGAAGCGGCCGCCGCAGCCCAGCATCCCGCCTGCGCACTCCTGCCCCAGGAGGCCGACGAAGCCGGAGTGACCACCCTGGTCTGGCACCACACCCGGCCCTTCCACCCCGAACGCCTCTACCAGGCGCTGGAGGATCTGTGCTGCGCGGCCGCACGCAGCAGAGGTCGGTTCTGGCTCGCCGACCGCCCCGACACCCTCCTCGCCTGGGACGCCGCAGGCGGCGCACTCTGCGTCGAAAGCGCGGGCCCCTGGCTCGCCTCCCTGCCCGACGCCGCATGGGAGTTGGTCCCACCCGTGCGCCGAGCGGCCGCCGCCTTGGACTGGCACCCGGAACACGGCGACCGCTGCCAGCACCTCGTCTTCACGTCCCCCGGCCTCGACCGCACCGGCATCGAGGAACTCCTCGACTCCTGCCTGCTCACCGACACCGAGTACGCGGCCGGACCTGCGGGTTGGAGACACCTGCCCGCGGCCTTCGACTCCCTGCTCGACGCCGCGTGATCCAACATCCTCGTAGCCGGCAATCCACCTTCCAACCCACCACCCGAGGAACCCACATGACCCGTCCCATCAACAGCCGCAAGCCGGTGAAGCCCCGCTCCAACCCCCTCATCGCAGCCGGCATCACCTACATCGACTACAAGGACACCGACTTGCTGCGCAGGTTCATCTCCGACCGGGGGAAGATCCGCAGCCGCCGCGTCACCCACGTCACCGCACAGCAGCAACGACAGCTCGCCGCGGCCATCAAGAACGCCCGCGAGATGGCGCTCCTCCCCTACTACAGCCAGCGAGGCTGACACCGACCGACCTTCCTGGACCCGCTCGACCGAGCCATCAGCAGAGCGGGCCGCCGGAGGTTCCCTCCCCCCACCCACCTGATCGGCGGATTACGGCCCGGATGGGGGTTGTGCCTGACCGGTCCTTCGCTGCGCGCCCTCGCCGAGTCGGGGCTTTCGGAGAGGTGTCTGGCGGAGGGCTCCGGCATGAGCACGATCACGCACGTGGCCGTGCACGGCGAACCCGCGGGCGAGGTCCCATTACCGCGCTTGATCGGTGCGCGGCAGCCGGGGATGGCCGCTATCGCGCGCCCCCCTACTGCACCGCATCCTGTACGCGGAAGCCGAGCGGTGCGGCGTGCTGGTACGCACGCAACGGCCATCGCCTCGGTGGATCAGGAGGGCGAGCTGGTCCGCGTACGGTTGTCGGACGGGGTGGTCCGGAGGGCCTCACTGCTGGGTGGCACGGACGGGTTCAGCTCGTCGATGCGGGGCCTGCTGAGCCTTGAGACCTCGCTCGGCTCTCATCGGCAGATGGCCTGGCAGGCCCTGGTGCCCCCGCCCGTCGTGGGTCCACCGGGATCCACCGGTTCGCAGGGAAGACCGACACGGCCGGCCTCGTACCCATCTCGGGCAGTCAGGCGTACGTGTTCCTGACGGAGAACGGTGTGGAGCCGAGAGTCCTGCCCCACGCCCAACCCGCCCTGTTTCCACCGAAGTTGCCGGAGGCGCCAGCCAGGTGGAGGAGATCGGCCCCCTTGCATCGGTGCCGGAATCGGTGGTGCGCCGCCCGGTGCGGAGGGCGTTCCTGGAGGGCGCCTGGAACCTGGGCAATGCCAGGGTCGTCGGTGATGCCGCTCATGCGCCCGCGCCACAGATGGATCTCACCCACGTCGTACGTCCGCACCCGGCGGCTCGACCGGATCCGTGAGGACATCCTCGCCTCCACCGACCCCGTCGGCACGATCGCCTACGGCTGGGGCGTCTCACACCTCGGCCGCTTCGCCGGACTGCCTTCCGACACCGCAACACGCAGGTGACCCGGCCTCTTCCTGCCCTGCCCACCCTGCCCGCACGTTCGCGAGCGGTGTAGCCACTGGTCAAGGTGGCGGCCTTGGCAAGGGCAATGCCATGGCCGAGCAGCGGTCCGCGGCGCCTCAGTGATCGGCAATCCGGCCGCCAGACCGGTCCGCGTGGTGAGGAGGTCCGGGTATCCGGGACCGGGCGCACATGGTCGGACGATGGCGGCGCAGGAAGCCAGGACCACGGTCGCGGGGTCGAGGTGGCGGTCGCGGTTGCGGTTGCGGTTGCGCAAAACCCCTCGCGGTTGGAGGCCGCCGACGCGATGCTGTCACGGTGCCTGCCCAGACCGCGTACCACGACGAACTCGGCGACTACTTCGCAAAGAACGCCGATACCAGCCCCTACAACGCGTACACCGACCGGCCCGCGATGCTGGCACTCGCGGGGGATGTTGCCGGGCTGAAGCTTCTCGATGTCGGCTGCGGGGCCGGGCACTACGCGGCCGAACTTCTCGCGGGTGGCGCGGAGGTGACGGGAATCGACGGTAGCGCGACTCTGCTGAGTCACGCACGGGAGCGATTGCGCGACCGGGCCGAACTTCACCTCCACAACGCGGAGGAGCCGCTGGATTTCATCGACGACTCGTCATTCGACGGAGTCGTATGCGCATTGCTGCTCCACCATATCGCCGACCGGCCGCGCCTCCTCGGCGAACTACGACGCGTCCTGCGCCCTGGCGGGTGGCTGCTGGTCTCGACGACCCACCCGACGGCCGACTGGCAGAAATTCGGCGGCTCGTACTATGCCGACGACTGGGTCGACCTCACTCTCTCCGGGGGCGCGTTGGCGATCCACTACCAACGCATGCCGCTGGAAACGTTCCTGAGCGAGTTGCTGGCCGCCGGATTCATGCTGGAAAAACTCATCGAACCTCGCCCGACTCCCGGCCTGCGAGAACTCGACGAAACCGCCTACAACAAGCTCCACCAGGCTCCGTGCTTCCTCGCGGTCAGACTCCTGCGGCCCTGACCGCTCTCAAGACGATGCCAAAAATCACCATGGAGGTCCCCACACCCTCTCGCCTCCACGCCGCCGTTCGGCATGGGGGCCACCACGCCCGCCCGGCTCAGCCACTCATCTCCCCGACGGGGGGCAGGAGCCGAACCGTACGGAGGCCGGTCAGGTCTCCGGGACGGGGCACGGCGGTGCGGGGATCGACGGTACGGGGATCGGCGCGGTGAAGCCATCGAGGCGTCCCGGTGCGGCGCAGTACTCGCAACCGGACCCGCTGTGCGGCCCCGTCAGGGCATTGTGCACACTTTGTTCTTTATGGTCCTTTACCGACTATCAGGGGATGACTGACGCATGATCACGCTGACGAAGGAAACTGGGCCTGCGGACCTGGACGGAGTCACTCATCTGTCCCTCGGTGTGTCCTGGGACCCCACATCCGGCAGCAGCGGTGGGGTAGTTGGTCTGCTTCGCCGCAAGACGGGCACCGATCTCGACCTGATCGCCATCGCCATGCAGGGCGCAGACCCGGTGCGTCTGGCGGGACTCGACTCGTTGGACCCGATGGGCAACGGTTCCCTGGTCCACAGCGGTGACAACCAGACCGGCCGTGGCGACGGCGACGACGAAACCGTCACGGTCGAGTTCGCGCGGGTTCCCGCCAACATAACGTCGATCGTGTTCGTTGCCGCCGCATTCAAGAAGGGCAGCTCCTTCCAGAAGGCCCGCAACATCAGCTTCAAGGTGTACGACGCGACCGGAGGCAGCTCGCAGCAGGTCGCCGACATCTGGCCCAGCCTGCTGACCCAGGACAACGGTTGCGCCGTGGCCAAGGCCACGCGGACCGGGGCTTCCTGGAAGCTCGAAGTGATCAATGTGACCGGCAAGATCAAGCAGGGTGACGAGCATGCCCTGATGCGTTTCGCCGTCAGTAAGTAGCCTGACTGCGACCCGGGCACCGGAGTGGTGCTCGGGCACGCGTCGGCAGAATGCCGTCGGGGGCCTGGCGAACAGAAATGCCCGCCCCCGTGGCTGGGGCAGCGCGAGGGCGGGTGTTGTTTTCGGGTCCGGGGCTACAGGCCGCCAGTCATGTTCCCGATGGTCACCTGGGCTCCCGTGATGGTGTTTTGGGCCGTGGCAAGGAGGGTTTGGACGGTCGCGGAGGTGTTGCCGACGCCCGGCGCGGCGATGGCAGGGGTGGCGAGGACACCGAGAAGTGCGGCGGTTCCCAGAAGCACTGCGGTGATGCGGCGCATGTTTTTATGCCTTCCAAGGAGAGCGTGGTGTTCGGCTCGGCAGTTGATCGAGTCGCTTTCCTAACCGGGAGGGGCAGTGATCAGGCACGTCACCCACCCCAATGGAGCACCGGGGAAACATGCCGGATGAATGCCGTCGTCATGCAGAGGCCACGCCAGAACACTCGGCGCGCAGCAAGGCTGGTCCCAAGGTTCTCCTGCACGCTGACGTTGTCGGCGGCTTCACCGATGTCACCTGAGGGCTCCGAGTGCGGTGACGGTTTTGATGATGATGGGGAGGAGACTGGCGGTGCCGAGGAGGATTGCGGCGGTACGGCGCATCGGGCATTTCCCCTTGCTGTTGTGATAGTTGAGGGTGGCGGCTCGGTGACTGGTCCAAGCTGCCGTATGACTGCTCAAGCGGGTGGATGGACACGCGCCAGTTACCCGAATTTGCGGTCTCCTTCCCCGTGGCTGCCCCAGCCCGCGTTAGTGCCTGTTCGGCCGCGATCATTCGACGTTGAGATCATTAGAAGGGGTGAAAACTGCGACCCCGGATAATCGGGTCTCCGGCCTGGAGCCCTGCCGGCTGCCTTGCGGATGTCTTGTCGCACTCGTAGCGGGTGGCCGCGCCGCGCCGGACTTTTGGCTTGCTGATCGGCCGTTCCACGTTCCACGGATTGCGATCCCAGTAGAGACCGGTATCGCGGTAGAGACCGGTATCGCAGCGGGCGGGTCGGCCGTCCTGACGGCCCTTCCTCATACGGTTCGCGGCCTGGTCGGCCTTCTCCGGTCGGAGGCCTGTGAACGCTCGTTGGTCGGCCCGCCGTGCGAGCGGCCAGGGCGGCGGCCTGCCGCCTCGCTGGCCCGCCGTGCGAGCGGCCAGGGCGGCGGCCTGCCGCCTCGCGCTGTGTCGGCGGCGCAGACGCCGACGCTCGGCCGGACAGGATCGCAAAGTGGCCCGGGTCCACAGGGGTCCGGGCCACTTCAGCAGTAGCGGGGACAGGATTTGAACCTGCGACCTCTGGGTTATGAGCCCAGCGAGCTACCGAGCTGCTCCACCCCGCGTCGGTAAACCCAACCCTACGCCACTTACGGCGGAGCCCTGACCACTCGGGCTCGTACTACACGTACTTCGCCTTCTCCTCGAAGACCTGCAGAGCCACCTGATAGCCCTCGAAGGCGCGGGCGGCTCCGGCCCAGGCCTCGATATGGATGGACACCTCGACGATCTCCTTCGGACTCACCCCGTTGCTGAGCGTGATGCGGAGCTGGCCGCGCAGGGGTTCCAGGGTGCCGAGTGTCGCCGCGATCGTCACCGACAGGAGAGCGCGGGTGAGGGTGTCCAGGACGTCGGTGCGTGAGCCACGCGTCTCCGAAGGTGTGCACCGTGGCCAGGCGCTTGAAGTCCACCCCGGTGGCGGGCTCGCCAGCGGGGCGGAGGAACCGCTCTAGATGCGGGCAGCACACCCCGCAGATCCGTCACCGCGGACACGCGCTTCCGCAGGTCACGTGGTGCAACGCCGAGAAGGGGTCCGATTTCGTGTACCAGGGCGGTGGAGGGCCCGGTGTCTTCGTCCATTGCTCCGCCGCCGGCTCGGCCGGGTTCGGGTCGCTGGAGGAGGGCCGGCAGGTGCCCTTCGGCGTCACTCAGGACCCGCAGAGCGCCGTCTGCACGGCGGATGTCATGTCGTCGTTCTGGGCGTCCGTACCACCCGGGTAGAGGTTCGCCATGGCCGTGGCCTGCCTGCCGTCGGCCGTGGCGGCGCCCGTGGTCTGGTAGCCGGGGATGCCGCCGTCGTGCCCCCAGGCGAGGCCACCGCAGGGCAGCGGGTGGCTCTCCAGGCCGAGACCGTAGGCCCCGCCGCCCGGGTCGCCGGTCGGGCGGGTCCTCATCATTTCGTGGAGCTGGGTCGGGGCAAGCAGCTTGCCGCGCAGGAGTGCGCCCAGGAAGCGGTTGAAGTCGGGGCCGCTGGAGACCATGGCGCCGCTCGGGCCCGCGACCGTGGGGTTGAGGGCGGTGATGTCCTTGAGCGGCGCGTCCTTGCCCAGCCGGGCGTAGCCCCGCGCGTGCGGCCCGCGGATCTCCGCGGCGTCGTCCGGCACGGCCGTCTGCCGCAGGCCGAGCGGTTCGATGATGCGGTGGCGGATCTCGTCGCCGTACGGGTGGCCGGTCACCTGCTCGATGAGCATGCCGGCCAGCAGGTAACCCGTGTTGGAGTAGCGCCACTCGGCGCCGGGCTCGAAGGCCGGGGGGTGGGAGAGCGCGAGCTTCACTAGGTCGCGGGTGTCGTAGTGCGCCAATGGATCGTTGAGGACATCCTCCGGCTTGAGGTAGTCCAAATAGTCGGGGATGCCGCTGGTGTGCTGGAGTAGCTGACGGACCGTGACCCTGCGTCCGTCGTTGCCGTGACCGCGGACGACGCCGGGCAGGTAGCGCTCCACCGGTGCATCGAGGGCCACGCGGCCCTCGCCCACCAGTTGGAGAACCACGGTCGCGACGAACGGCTTGGTCATGCTGCCTATCCGGAACCGGCTGTCCCCGCGCACCGACGCGTGGCTCCTCACATCCGCGACGCCGCTGGTCAGCACCGCGCCGCCGGCCCGGCCCCCCAATGCGACGAGCGCACCGGGATCGCCGTCCTCCGTGGTCAGCCGGTGCAGGACCACACGGAGCCCGTGATGGTCGGTGCTGGCGTCGTCGAGGGTGGCGTGCGCCGCGTATTGCCACGCCGAAGTGTCGTCGCCGCGCGCGCATACCGTGCCGCCTGCCACCGCGACCAGTGCGAGCAGGCCGCCCAGCGCGCGTCGGGATCGGGCCATGTGTGCGTCCTTGAGATGAGTGCCGGTCATGGTGTGGCGCCACACGTCGTACTCAAGATGACGCGTCATCCTGCGCCCCCTTCATGGTGTCCGGGACATGCAGGGCAGCGCGATGGGGCAACCACCCGGATCGAGGGTGGGGACAGCCCCAGGATCCCCGGCGTTCGCCGTCCCACGTGTACACCGCATGGCCGACATCATCCGTACGCGTGCCGGACGGACTGACAGCGCGAGAGGGGCGCGACGAACACGGGAAGCCAGGCGAGGCGGCCTGCGCGGTCCGGCGAGGTCACCTACTCCGGTGCTCGGGTCGTAGCTCGCGGTCGGGTCGCCGGTGAAGTTGTTCCAGTAGGCGTTGGCCTCGGCCCAGTTGGACCAGCTGAGGCCGTCGTTCGTGCTCTGGGTGTAGCCCAGTGGGCATAGAGGGAGCGAAGCCGGCCCAGTCCAGGAAGCTCAGGTCGCGTTCTCCCGTGTACGCGGCCTGCCGCAAGGCCACACCGCGAACGTCGCGGCCGCGGTCATGGTCATGGTCATGGTCATGGTCATGGTCATGGTCATCCGGAGCGTCCGGCAGCACCCAGACGCCGCGTGGACCGGGTGCGGTGAGCCCCGGTGCCCGGACAGCGGCCAGGCACCGGGACCACTACCTGCCCCTACTTCTCGAAGGCGGCGTTGTTGCAACCCATGCTGGAGCCCAGCTTGCTCTGCTGCGCACCCGCGTTGCCCTCGCCGTTGAGTGCGCCCCCGAGTACGCCGTTGAGGACGCCGACCGAACCGAGGACGTCGATGTTCAGGTCGTGCGACCGGCACTGGGTGGACTGGGAGACGCTGAACATGTCCCCCCTCCCGCCGGCCTTGCCGCCGCCCTCGCCGTTGCCGAAGAAGGAGTTCGTCCCGCCACGGCTCCCACCATGGGCGTTCGCGGTACCGGCGCCGAGGAGGCCAACACTGCCCAGTACGACGATCACAACGGCGGCCTTACGAAGCTTGCGCAATTTTGTCTCCGGTAGGTCGAACGGAAGCGATCAGAAGTTGATCGACTTCGTACGACCATGAAAACTAGTGCGAAATATGCCCCAACTCCTCCGTGACACGCCGAATTTCACGACTGCCGCGGCATAGGCCTGTCCCGCTCGGAGGAGATCTCACGCGGTGGCTTTCGCTGGCTTCTTGCAACAGGCCATGGTGACTGCGAGGTCAAGGAATGCTGGAACTCATGCAAGGCATGGAGCCGCTTGCGCGATGGCATGGGCCCCTTGGTACGCGCGGAGTTCACCAGTTCTGGGACGACAACGGCCGCCCACTCACGCAAGGAGCAGTCCACGACCTACGGCCGATTGCTCCGACTACCGGCGCTGCCCAGCTTGTTGATGATCAAGACGTACGTACCCGCCAGAGCAAAGGTAGCCGCCTAATGAGCCCATTCCACGTCCCTGAGGAGCATCTTGACTCCGACCAGCTCCGACCAGCACAGCCGCCCAGACCAGTATGGCGATAATCTTTACTGGCATGGCTGCACCTTTCAAGTAAGGCAAGAGAGGCCAGGCAGACTGCTCTCCCTGCAACGACGGTCTTGGCCGATGCAGTGCCCTTGCATACGGAAGAATTCCCCCGACGTTCTCAGTGATTTCTCCGCAGAGCGGCTCCGGTCATGAGGTCCACTCCGCTGGTCTGGTCGACGCTATTCGCAATGCCTCGCCAAAATGAAGGCAGTTGAGGATCGGCTGAGCCAGATCAGCTGCGCCATTCACGCCAGGGCAACAGGATCGGCCACCGCGGCGCAGCGTCTCCGCCAGGCCTTCACGGAGAGATCAGCAAGCCTCCATCGAACACCGTTCCACGCGCTGTGATGTGCAGAAAGAGGGAGGGTAAAAGGGAGCCTCCAAGGCCTGGCAGGGCATCATCCTCCCCTGCGGCGACCGTGCTCGGGAGATACGCGCCCACTTCCACACCGCAGTGAATTCCCTTGCCTGTGGCCGCTCCCTCGGTGTCACAATCGGCCCAGTCACGTCCACCACACGCAGCACGGAGGCAGTCGTAGTGAAGCGCATCGGAATCATCGGAGTAGGTGAGATCGGCCGGGCCATGGTGACGGGCCTGTGCGACGGGGACAGGCCGGAAGTGTTTCTCTCCCCGCGAGGAGCCCGCACTGCCGCCGAACTGGCCGGACGCTACGAGACCGTGCAGGTGTGCGCCGACAACCAGGAGGTGGTGGACCGCTCCGAGCTGGTGATCATCGCCGTACGCCGGGAAGACCGGCGCGAAGCACTGGCGGGTCTGAGGGTGGCCGGTGACAAGGTGCTGGTCAACGTCATGGCCGGTGTCGGCAACGACGACCTGCGCCAGATGCTCGCCACTGAGGCCCCGCTGGTGCGAGCCATCCCCTTGCCTGCCATACGTGAACGCCGCTCCGTCACGGTCACATGGCCGTCGCACCCGGCGGTGAACTCCCTCTTCGAGCCCTTGGGCGGCGTACTGCCGGTCGCGCACGAGACGGCCTTCAACGTCTTCTCCGCTCTGACGGGGACGCTCACCACCCACTATGCATACCTGGCCACGCTCACGATGTGGGCCGCCGGCCACGGCATCGCCTCCGACGACGCGGACCGCTACCTTCGTAGCCTCTTCCAGGGAGTCGGCCGGACGCTGGGCGACGAATCCCGCTCGCTGCAGCAACTCGCTGGTGACCACGAGACCCCGAACGGCAACAATGAACGCATCCGCACCAGATGGTTCGACGAGGCCAACTCCGAAGCCCTCAAAAACGCCCTCGATGGCCTGCTCGCTGACCTGAAGCAGCCCGGGGCCGAAGGCCCGCACTCTGGGCGGCCCCGGTGAATCGACCGTGAGCCCACCGGCTCGTTGCCCGGCATCGTGCCACCGTGCCCCAGGAATCCGTGTCGGCAGGAATCCGTGTCGAGGGGCGGACAGGAAAGCGGGCAGCGGCGGGCTGACGGTTCCAAGCCGCTGATCGGAGTGCACTCTGCCGCCGCCCCGTGCGTCCGGCCGGGAATGGCATCAATCGCGCCCTAGCGTGGATCCCGAATGACCCGGGCGTAACCCCGCCCGGGATCCCGGTCTTTCGGAGGCACCTCAACCATGTCCGTCAGCATCGCAGAACTCACCGGGGACTACATCCTCGACCCGGCCCACACCCGTATCGGCTTTGTCGCCCGCCACGCCATGGTGACCAAGGTCCGCGGCGCGTTCCACGAGTTGGAGGGCACTGCCCACCTGGACGGCACCGATCCGTCCCGCTCCAGTGCCCAAGTGGTGCTGAAGACCGAGAGCATCGACACAGGCGTCGAACAGCGCGATCAACACCTGCGCACCAACGACTTCCTGGATGCCCCCAACTTCCCCGACATCACCTTCCGCAGCACCGCCGTCGAGCCGCGCTCGGAAACCGAATACCGCGTCACCGGCGATCTGACCGTCAAGGACACCACCCGCCAGGTCACCATCGACTTCGAATACACCGGCAACGCCGTCGATCCCTCCGGCAATCTGCGGGTCGGCCTGGAGGGATCGGTGACCATCTCCCGCAAGGAATTCGGCGTGACCTGGAATGCGGCCCTGGAAGGCGGCGGTGTACTGGTCGGCGACAAAGTCGTCCTGGAATTCGACATCTCCGCCATCAAGCAGGGCTAGCCCCCCGGGCCGCCCCGCCGCACACCGACGCAGGCCCAACCACCCAGGAAGCGACCGCGCCGCCCCGACCCGCAGTCAGTCAGCCAGCCAGGTCAAATGCCGCCCGGCACCTTCGCGGCACACGCCGAGAGGGTGCCGGGCGGCACAGCACCCTCGACACCTCACTGACCAGGACGGGACTCGGCGCAGCTCCACACCGACCGGCCTCGCTCGGACTCTTCTCCCCGTACTGCCGCATCCCCCGCTCACGAGGAAGCCTCGGGTAGTACGCACCGCCTCTCCAGCCGCAGAGTTGAACGCGTTCAATAAGTCTGACAAGGTAGCTCGTCGCGGCCCACTCCTATCGGTTGGCCGAGGCGGGCTGAGGGTGGGAGAGGTCTTGGTGGCGGGCGGAAGCAGGCTGCGAGCGTAGGGGGCGGCTCTCGGCGGCTCGATGGTGGCTTTGGCCGCTTTGACGGCATGCGCCGGCCCCTATCAGTACTACGAGGGAACAGGGATCCACGACGCCACGGCGGCCGAAGTCGCTGGGAACTGGGAACTGGGAAAACGTCGAGGGTACCCGTGTGGTGCTTCGCAAGGACGGAACGGCTCTTTTCGAGAAGCTCGACGGGCAGGACTTCGACTTCGACGACGGCTGGCGCCTCTCCGGTACGGGAACCTGGCAACTGCCAGACGCCGACGGCGGACAGGTCGTCCGACTCGCGCTGACGGCACGGACCCGAGTGGAGAGCCGTTCCCCCGCGACGGTCACTGACACCTCGGCTTCTGAACCCCCATCGACATACGCGTGGTCCTTCTACGTGGACCGCGATCAGCACGACGAGTTGAAGCTGTTCTTCTTCTAAGGCGATCCCGACATCGGGAACACATACGTGATGACGCGTGAGACAGGGGCATAGCCATTCGTTGATCGCCGCGACCAGCACGGTCGCCTCACAGCGGACCGCGGACCGTACGTAGTGCGTGGCGACAACACGGTGGCTCTTGAAGCGGTTGATCCCGCACTCGACCGCATGGCGATCACGGTAGTCGGCCGGGGCAGACTTCGCCGCGTCTCGTAGGACACGGCAGTGGGAAGCGCCGACTCGCATCGGAGTTGGACGAGGAGGGGCGTTCGCGACTGCCCTCCTCATCCATCCAGCGCATCGGTCTGATCGCGCGCAGGCCCTCCGCGAAGGGCCGTTAGCTGATCTGCTCGGCCAGGGCGAGGATGATGCCAGAGGGGCCGCGGAGGTAGCAGAGACGGTAGATGTCCTTGTACTGCGCTACCTCGCCGATTAGTTCGGCGCCATGCGAGCGCAGGCGGGCGATGGTGTCGTCGATGTCATCGACGGCGAACATGACCCGGTGCAGGCCCAGCGTGTTCGGCGGCGGGTTGTGCGATCCATCCCTGATCGCCGCGGGGGTGTGGTACTGCGCGAGCTCCAGCTTGCCGTGGCCGTCCGGGGTCCGCATCATCGCGATGTCGCTGCGAACTCCGTCGAGTCCGACGGCCTGATCCGCGAAGAGGCCCTCGATCTGCGCCCTGCCTTCGACCTCCATGCCCAGTTCAGTGAAGAAGGCGACGGCGGCGTCCAGGTCTTCGACAACGATGCCGATGTTGTCCATCCGCTGAAGCGTCATGACGGTTCTCCCTCTGCGTTGCGCGGCTCTTTGAAGCCACTGATATACCGAGGACGGAGCCGGCGGCCCATTCTCGACATGCGTGAAGGGGGCGGAGTCGGGAGAACCGTCCAACATCACCTGGAACCGTCGAGCGACAGCCGAGACACCCTCAAGTATGTCCGGAGACCCGTCCGCCGAGCATCTCCCCCTATCCGGTCTCTGCCTCCACCGGACTGGCCCGATTCACTCGTCGTGTCGGATCATCCAGCTCGCCGCAAGCAGGCGGTCCAGGGCGTTCTTCACCTGCGTACGGCAGTCCTGTGCATCAGCTCGGCCGCCCAGAGCATGCGCCGTGCTGCTGACCTGACGTGACTCATGGGTGGTGCCGACACCGTCGGTCGTCTGTGGGCAGTGGGCACTGGTCAGTAGTCGAGGCTCGGGTACCAGTCACCGCGGCCTTGCGGCGTCAGGTCGAGGAGGTGCCAGACAGGGGCCAGGAGGTCGATGCCACGCTCGCCGATGTCGTCGGCCATGCGCGGGTGGGCGGAGTAGAAGTGGCGGAGTCTGCCGTCGCTGTCGCGGGTGAAGACGGAGATGGTGGAGTCCTGCCCGCCGTCCTTGTCCTCGCTGCCCAGGTCGTACTTGAACGTACTGTCGCCGCAGCTCAGGAGCCGGAGCCGGTGCCAGCCGCGGTTGCGGGCGTGCTGCCGGAGGGCAGGGAGGTCGGCGGCCGCAGCAATGACGAAGTCGGCGTTACGGGAGATGTGGTGGGCGATGCCGTTGAAGCCGTCGATCCACAGGGTGCACATCGGGCAGGGGTCGGTCTGCAGCTTGCCGTACATGAGGTGGTAGACGATCAGCGGGCGGTCTGGGGCAGTGACCAACTCGCTCAACGTGACCTCGCGGAGCGGTGTGTCTCCGGCGTCGAGGTCCGCGGGGCCCTCGATAAAGACGTAGTCGTCGACGGGCGGCCCCTGAGGGAGTGCACGTCGCTGGGCTGCGACCTGCTCGCGGTGGCGCATGAGGTCGAGCTCGGCCAGGCGCAGTTCTTCGCGGGCTTCGAGGTAGTCCGCCGACTCGTCGGTCAGCCTGGTGTGCCGCCACATGGTGCCTCCTGGGGTGCCCTCCCCCGGTCCCGGTCACCAGCTCTCATTTCCCACGCCTGCGAACCCGTACTTCGAGTTTATGGCGGCTACCGGTCCGCCGACAGTTGAGCTGAAGGCCTGCTCTGCGCTACTTCGCGAGTGGCCTCAAGAAGGCCGACCGGTACGGCGGAGACCGGATGTGACAACCGGATCCCAGCCCCGGCGTGGCATCAATGCCGAACGGGCTTAGCCGGATCAGACCAACTCGGCCAAGCGGGTGAACCGGCGGAACGGCGGGGCTCGACATCACTGCGTGAGCGGCGCCGGGTGCCGCGATTCAGCCGTCACTGGGGGTGTCCACTGTGGGGTGCGCCACCGCGCCCCTGTCATGCTGCCGGCACTCGCCGCGGTCGTGCTTCGCGCCGCCATCCGCCGGGACACGACATCGGGCCGACCGCAGCAGCCGACATCGTCCAGGCGGCTACGCCGGGCTCCGGGTGTGCACAGTTCCGGCGCGCCCGCGAGCATGTCGAAGGGGCGCCTGTTCCGCACGCCACTCCCTCGGGCGCCCTGTATGCGCACCACACCTCCCACGTACGCGCGCCGCACCCGCTCAGCCGGTGCGCAACGCCCATGGGAGCCATGGGCGTTGGGCGACCAGCGTCGACCCGCTCACCAGTTGGTGATGACCTCACGGCCCTGCGGGACGGCGATGTCGAGGAGGCCGGGGAAGCGGGCGTCGACGTCGTCCCGGCGTAGCCGGTTCAGGCGCCGGGTTCCCTCGTTCCGCTGGTGAATGAGACCCGCTTCGCGGAGGACTTTGAAGTGGCCGCTCTGGGTGGACTTGCTGACCGGCAACGCGAAGGTCGTGCACGCCAGTTCACCGTCGGGCCCGGCGTCGGCGAGGCGGGCGACGATGGCCAGCCGGACGGGGTCGCCAAGGGCGGCCAGCACCGTCGTGAAGCGCAGTTCCCTGCGGTCGGGGTGCACGAGTCTGGTTGCGGTGCGACTGGCCATGCCTCCAGCATAACCAAGCATGTTCGGGATGTGCGAACATCTGCTATGTTCACGCATCCCGAACATGCCGCCATTGGAGGAATGGATGCCGTTCGATCGCCTCGCCACCGCCCGACGCAACCGATCCGCGAGCCTGTCCCACCCGCACAGCGCGGACCTGGACGGACAACCCGCGCCGGGAAGGCGGTGGCGGTTCTGGGCCACGGCCTATGCGCTGCTCATTCTGCTGACCGGAACGAACCTGCCGACGCCCTTATACCGGGGCTATGCAGCCCGATTCGGCTTCTCGCCCCTGGTCATCACGTTGATCTTCGCCGCGTACGTGGCCGCGCTGATCCCCTCGCTGCTGATCGCGGGCCCGGCCGCGGACGCACTCGGCTATCGCCGCGTGCTGCTGCCGGCCGTCGTCGTGGCCGCACTGGGGTCGCTGCTCTTCGCCCTCGCCACCAGCACAGCGTGGCTGTTCACCGCCCGCGTCCTCCAGGGAGCGGCACTCGGCGCCGCCTCGGGGCCGCTGACAGCGGCCCTCACGGAACTCGAACCCACCCGCAACCATCGCAAAGCGGCACTGGTCTCCACCGTAACCTCCGTAGCGGGCCTCGGACTTGGGCCCGTACTGGCCGGCGCGCTCGCCCAATACGCCCCAGCACCACACGTCCTGCCCTTCGCGGCAGAGATCGTGCTGCTGGTACCGGCGGCGGCAGCGGTCTTCGCCCTCCCCACACGACGCTCTGCGACGCGGTGGCACCCCCGTCGCCCGGAGATCCCCCCTGCCATGCGAGCGGTATTCGCAACCAGCGGGGCGGCCTGCCATCTCGCATTCGCCGTGATCGGGCTGTTCCTCGCCCTCGTACCCACTTACGTCGCCACGCTGTCGGGCAGCAGGAATCTGCTGCTCGGCGGGGCGGCCGTGGCAACGATGCTGCTCAGCTCCGCACTCGCCCAGCTCATCGGCTACGCAAGGCCCGCCCGAACCCTGGAACTCACCGGCCTCCCCCTGCTGGCCACCGGCCTGGCCACTCTCGCCCTCGCCGGCGCGCTCTCCTCGCTGCCCCTGCTGCTCGCCGCAACCGTCATCGCCGGCACCGGTCAAGGCCTGGCGTTCCTCGGCGGTCTCACCTCGGTCAGCCGAGCAACTCCGGCCGACCGCCGCGCCGACGTGCTGTCCAGCTTCTACGTGATCATCTACCTCGGCGTCGGCCTGCCCGTCATCGGCGTCGGCCTCCTCGCCACCGCGACCGGACTGCTCACCGCCGTGCAGTACTTCGCCTGCGGCGTCGCCGTACTGTGCCTGCTCCTGCTGCTCGTCCTCATCGTGGCCCGGCACCGCGCATCAGCCAGTGCCCCAACGCCGTCCGACGTCTGACACCGCGCGCAGTCCCTCCGCTCGAGGGCCAGTCGAAGGCGGAGCGGCGCACGACCCTAGACCTCACGCGGCCTGGGCCGTGGCCGCCAGGACCAGTTCGCGGACGGTGACGCGCTGGGGCTGCTGGTACGCATAGCCGATGGCCGTCGCCACGTCTTCGGGTGCGAGCACCTCGATGGAGTCCTTGAAGGCCTGGTAATCCGCTTTCACCGCCTCGTCGGTGGTGTGCGAGAGCAGTTCGGTCTCTACGGCTCCGGGGGCGATGGTGACGACGCGGACTCCGTTGCCGGCGACCTCTTCGCGCAGGCTCTCGGAAATGCCGTGCACGGCGAACTTGCTGCCGCTGTACACCGTGTGGTTGGCGTAGGTCCTGCGGCCCGCGACCGAGCTGACGTTGATCACCGTGCCGCGTCCGCGCTCGATCATCCCGGGCAGGACCACCCGTATCCCGTTCAGCAAGCCCCGCACATTGACGTCGAACATCCGCTCCCACTCGTCGGCAGGCTGCCGGGCGACCTCGCCGAGCAGCATCACGCCCGCGTTGTTGACGATCAGGTCTACGGGGCCGTACAGGGCCTCGGCCTCCGCCAGTGCGGCGGCCATCCCCTTGGCGTCGGTCACGTCGACGGAGCGGGCGAGGGTGTCAGGGAGGCCGAGCGCCTCGATCCGCTCGACCCTGCGGGCCAGCAGGAGCAGGGGGTGGCCGAGTGCGGAGAGAGTCCGGGCGGTGGCGGCACCGATGCCCGAGCTGGCTCCGGTGATGACGGCGAGGGGGCGGACGGTGGTGGGTGTGGTGTTCGTGGTGGTCATGTCGTTCAGCTTCGGGGGTTCCGCGGGAGCGAACAACGGCGGAATTCGGAGCGATTGATAACTTCAGGGTTATGGAACGCCGTGACCTGGAGATCTTTCTGACCCTCGCCGACGAACTGCACTTCGGGCGCACGGCCGAGCGGCTGCATGTCTCGCAGGCCCGGGTCAGCCAGACCGTCAAGCAGTTGGAGCGGCGGATCGGTGCTTCGCTCTTCGAACGGACCAGCAGGCGTGTGGAGTTGACCCCCATCGGGCAGCGGCTCCTCGACGACGTACGCCCCGGCTACCAGCTGATCAAGGACGGCGTCGCCCGTGCCGTCGCCGCCGGGCGCGGTCTCACCGAGCCGCTGCGGGTCGGGTTCACCAGTCCCCTCTCCGGCGAACTGGTGCTCTTCGCCGCCTCCGCGTACCGCGCGAACCACCCGGAGGCCGGGGACGTCGTCCTGCACGAGGCTCCGCTCTCCGACCCCTTCCGACTGCTGCGCGAGGGCGAACTCGACCTGCTGCTCGCCCAGTTCCCCGTCGTCGAGCCCGACCTGTCCACCGGGCCCGTCCTCATCTCCGACCGCCGTGTCCTCATCGTCTCCACCCGGCACCCCTTCGCGCGCCGCCCCTCGGTGAGCCTCGACGACCTCGCCAGGGACAAAGTGCTCGGCCTCTCGGGGCCCGTACCGGACTACTGGCTCGACGCCCTGCTGCCCCGCACCACCCCCGGCGGTCTCCCCGTCGTGCGCGGCGAGGAGGCCGCGACCCGGCAAGAGCTCCTCGCCCTGGTCGGGGCAGGGCGAGGGGTGCATCCGGCCGCCGCGCATGAGGCCCGGTACTACGCCCGCCCCAACATCGTCTACGTCCCCTTCACCGACGCCCCACCGCTGGAGTACGGCCTGGTCTGGCGCACGGCGGTGGAGACCGGCCGTGTCCGCGCCTTCACCGATGCGGCAGTCGCGGTGGTAGGGAAGCAGGGCGGACCCGCGGGTGTGTGCGGCGAATGTCGGTGATCCCGGGATCGCGACGGTACGGAACTGGCCACTTCTGCGGCCGGTTCCGTACGGCATCGACTACCGGGACCACCGCACCCTGCCCCGTCGAGCGATGGGCGCCGTCGTACGCCCGCCATACCCGGCTCGGTGACCGGCAAGCGGCTTGGCGCCCAACCGGGGGCGGACTCGCCGATCCGGGCCGCCCGCCGCGCGTCGGCCGAGGTGAAGTAGCGTCAGCGGCATGAACATGCCGCCTTCGCCGCAGTCCCCCGGCCCGTACGGCGCCCCGCCGCCCGGGCAGCCGACGCCCGGCCCCTACGGAGTACAGCAGCCCTGGCCGCAGCAGCCGTACCCCCAACAGGGCTTTCCCCAGCAGCCGTTCCCGCAGCAGCAGGGCTGGGGAATGCCCCCGATGGGGCCACCCGCCCCGCGCAGGAACCGCACCGGTCTGGTGATCGGCATCATCGCCATCGTTCTGGTGATGCTCGGCGGTCTGGGCTTCGCAGTGAGCAAGCTCGCCGGGGCGGCCGGCGGCTTCCCCGAGGCGAAGTACCGGCTCACCGTGCCACCCACGCTCCTCAACGGCCAGTACACACTGGCGCAGGACCTGACCGAGAAAAGCCAGGAGAGCCTCAAGAACGCCTCGCAGCGGGACATCCGCGATCCCCAGGGCGCCGCGGGCCAGTACTCGGGAGCCAAGGGCGACGGCACGTCGCTGGTCTTCTCCGGCGTCTACGGCAGGGTGAAGAACCCCGCCAAACAGCGCGACAGCATGCTGCGGGGCGCCCGGGAAGGGGACGGCGCCACCATCGTGACGCCGCCCAAGGACGCCACGCCCGCAGGCTCGGACGTCAAGATCACCTGCCAGGTACTGTCCAAGTCGCAGGGTGCTTTCAGCGTCACGTTCCCGATGTGCGCCTGGGGCGACAGCAACACCGTGGGAAGCGTCGGCGTCGTCAGCCCCGCCTCAGCCGGGCAGAACCCCTCCGACATCGACGTCGCCCAGGCTGCCGAGCTGACCGTCAAGGTACGCAACGAGGTCCGCCGGCCAATCGGCTCAGGATCCACGCGCTGAGCACCTCCGCCACAGGATCGCGCGTCGCACCACGTAGCCGATCGGCCGTCGCCCCACCCAACTCGCCGCGTGAGCAGCCAAGTTCAGCCGGATCGCCAGGCAGGGCCTGGTTCCGCACCGACGGCCCTTCCGGCGGTACGGCCGCAGGGGCGGCTCGGCGGGGCCACCCCGGAGAGGCGCGCGACCGCCGCAGGACGTCAGCACCGCGAAGGCGTACGAACACAGACGGCCGAGTTGTTCGGGCAGAACAACAAACGCCCATCGCGGCGGTGTTCGACCGGCGGCGAACCCTACGGATCCCTACGGATTGTCATCCGGGCACCGCCAGGTGTCCGAGGTGTAGGTGTCCAGTGACAGCCCCTGCTGTAGGTGATGCGGGCCCTCAGCCCGCGGTCTGCTCCAGAGGAGGGTCGGCTCTGAGCGTCGCTTCCCGCCAGTTGTCGAAAGTGGATTTGAGGGTGTCCCCAGCTTGGCGGTGGCGATGTCGTACGCAGCCTTGCCCAGCAGCAAGGCGCATGGGGGGATCTTCGGCCTTGACGGCGTCGACGACAGCCCGGGCGGCGCGTGCGGGACCTCCGGCTGGTGACCGTAGGTGGCCAGGGTGCGCGATCACGGCGTCCTCGTCGCCGACCGAGCGGGGAACGAGCCGAGCCGCTGTGGAGACCACATTCCGGCCGGAGGACTGGCGGCGGACCTGCGATGCACAGGCCGCCCGTGTGGCGGGAGCCAGGTGTGATCATGCAGGCATGAACCATCTCGGCGACATGCACATGCGCACGTGGACGCTGCGGTGGATGGCCCTCCTCGCAGCCGACCCCCAGGATCAGCTTGCCTGGCTGGGCGAGCATGAGCTGAAGACGGAGTCCGTCGTCGAAGAGGTGGAGCTCCTCTGCCGCATTTCCGAAGGACTCACGGAGCGCGGAGTCTTCGAGCCCAAGAATCTGCGCGATCTTCAGGCCATCGCCCATTGCCTCGGCGAGATCGATGCCGCGTGTCGCTCCGGCCTCTGGGGCAGCGCCCTGGCCACAGATCCGGCGTGGGACGGCATGCGTACGCTCGCCCGCCGTCTTCTCCTCACGGCGCTGGGCGACTGGCGTCAGCCGCTGCCACGCCCCATGGGCCCGCACACGGGCGGTCACTGAGCCGTCGAGGCCGCCTGTGCGACTCTCACGCAGCGTTCGAATCCCAGGTGTGCTCTGGCGCGTCCCGAAGTCGTGAAGATCCGCCGTCCGCTCTGCGGACCAAACCAAACAGCCCCACCGTCACCCATTTGGACGCATCCAGGTTCCTGCACGGGGATCGCAGGAGCAGGATGGGATCCGGCACGGCGCGAAGCGGCTGTACGCGGACTGCAACGCGACGGGGCCGCGGATCTCTCTGATCCTGCGCCAGGCCCACGGCGGCGCGTACATCGTGGTGGATGCCCAGTCCATCGGCGCCGACCTCACCAATACCTGGCCGACGAACGAGATCTCAGTCATGGGTGCCGAGGGTGCCGCCCGGCGGCATCGCCTCGGAGTCGAAGGCGTTCCGCGATCCGGCGGCGGACATGACACCGGATGGCCATGAGTACATCGCCGAGGCGATGCATCCGCACTACGCGGCCGAGCGGGACCCGGTCGACGACTGCTGTCCGGTCCACACGACAACTCTCCGCAACAGCAAGGGAGTTCACGCCATGAATGCCATCACCGTCATAAGCGATGAAATCGTGCGCAATACGGTCGTACGCGTCGAACGAGGCCAGGCCGCTCCCGACGAACTCACCGCGATCACCGCGGTCCTCCTCGCCCGCGCCACCGCCTACACCGACACCCCGCCGGCCAAGCACGGGCGTTCAAAGGCAGGTTGGCGCACCCCTGATCACCAGGCGCCCAATTCCTGGCAGTCCTGACAGCCGGTCGCTCGGAGCTTCCTTGTCATGAACGTACTGTTCGGGTCGGGCTCGTAGTCGGCGAACGGTTCGCAGCGGGCGAACCCGAACTTCTCGTACAGCCTCCTGGCGGGCAGGAAGAACTCGGCCGTGCCGGTCTCCAGGCTCAACCTGGAGAAGCCCATGCGGGTGGCCTCGGTGATGATGTGCTCCATCAGCAGGGACGCGACCCCGCTCCGCTTGCGTATCGGCGCGGTGCGCATCGACTTGAGCTCCGCGTGACCCGCGTCGAGCCGCTTGATGGCGCCGCAGCCCACGAGAGTGTCGCCGTCCTTCACCGACCAGAACGTGATCCCGGGCTTGCGGAGGGCATCAAGGTCGAGGGCGTGCTTGCTCTCCGGCGGCGTGATGGACTGCATCTGCTGGACGTGCTCGTCGAGGAAATGGGCGATCTCGGGGCCGGAGAGGTCGTCCACCGCAATCTTCACGTTGCTCGTCCTCCTTCAGGCCACGAGTCTCGGGGCCGCGTGGGGTTGGGCCCGGCGTTCCGGACGTTGGACAAGTCTGCCAGGCCTTGTCCCCCGATCCGCTCCGGGCCCTGGACAGCGTGAAAGCCCTGGGCAGCGTCACAGTTGCGTCCGGTTTGCCTGCCCGGTGCGATGCTCATCCTCGTGTCTTCGCTGCACATCATGGGGTGAGAGGGCGGATGGACGTGGATGTGTATGAAGCCGTCGACAGCCGCAGGGCCGTACGGGCGTTCAGCGATACGCCGGTGCCCAAAGAGGTGCTCGTACGAGTGCTGGCTGCGGCGACGCGGGCTCCGTCGAGCGGGAACCTCCAGCCGTGGCACGTGTATGTCGTCACCGGCGAGCCCTTGGCCGAACTGAAGAGCCGCGCGACGGCCAGGGCCCTGGCGGGAGACCCGGGTGACGAGCGCGAGTACCTGATGTACCCGGCCGAACTCAACTCGCCGTATCTGGAACGGTTTTCCGCCGCCGCAGCCCAGCGCTACCAGGCACTGGGAATCGAGCGCGACGACCCCGACCGGCCCAGGAAGATCGCCGCCCTGAACTCGGAGGCGTTCGGGGCGCCGGTCGTGGTGTTCTGCTACCTCGACCAGGAGATGGGGCCCGGGCAGTGGGGGGACGCGGGGATGTACCTGCAGACGGTCATGCTGTTACTGAGGGCCGAGGGGCTGCACAGCTGCCCTCAAGTGATGTGGACGATGTATCGCAAGACCGTCAGCCGCATAGTCGGAGCCGATGACGGACTCATGCTGTTCTGCGGTGTCGCGGTGGGCTTCGAGAAGGAAGGCGCGCCTCGTCCGCGCACCGGGCGGGCGGACATGGCAGAAACAGTGAGCTTCATCGGAGTGTGAAGCGAAGTACGGCCAACTGATCGGTGACGGTCGTCGGTTCGGGTCGCTGAGCGTCCACACCGAAGCGCCGCTTCCTCCCGCTGCCGACCTGTCCGGTCCCGCGGCCGCGCGTCACCTTGCGATGCGGGCTTCGATGCCGTCGAGCAGGAAGTCGAGGCCGAGCTGGAAGGTCTGGTCGGCGTCCAGGTGGGCGGCATCGCGCACCACCCTGGCGAGCGCGGGGAACCGGCCAGTGGCGAAGGTCCGCACCAGGTAGGGCCCGAGTGTGGCCTGCCAACGCTTCTCGTCCATCCCGGTGGCCCGCTCGGCACGCCGCTCGGCGGTCTCGCGACGCACGGCGCCGATCACGTACGCATTGACTGAGGAGACCACCGGCATGACGGCGTCCACGTCGACGTCGCCCAGCGCGGCCATCACGGCCTCTCCTGTGGCCAGCGCGTGCGGCCCGAGCTGAGGTCGGCCACCCAGGAGATCCGCGAGCCATTCGTGCTCGTGAACGGCGTGCCGAGTGGTTTCGGCAAGAGACCGGAGGACCTCCCGCCAGCCGTCTCCGACCGGCCGGATCTCGGCGTGGACGGCGTCGACCATCAGGTCGAGCAGCTCCTCCTTGCCGGCGATGTAGCCGTACAGCCTCATCGGACGGACGTCCAGCACGGTGGCGACCTTGCGCAACGACACCGCATCCAGGCCGTCCGCGTCGGCCAGCTGGATCGCCGCTCGCACGATCCGTTCCCGGCTCAACGGGGCCGGCACGGGTCGATTCGGCGGTTCCGGCCTCTCCCACACCAACATGCCGCTGACAATACACCGCATCGAGCGATACAGTGTATCGACCAGTGCGGCGTATCGATCGATCTTTGTCGAGCCGTTCGAGTCATACCGAGCAGGAGGACGGCACCCATGACCATCGCCATTGTCGGAGCCGGTCTGGGCGGCTTGGCCCTGGCCCGCGTGCTGCACGTGAACGGCATCGACGCCGTCGTGTACGAGCGTGAATCGTCACGCGATGCGCGCGGTCAGGGCGGCATGCTCGACATCCACTCCGGCCAGCGGGCGCTGCGCGAGGCCGGCCTGATCGACCAGTTCCACGCGATTGCCCGGGGTGAAGGCCAGGACATGCGCCTTCTCGAGCCGGACGGCACCCTGCTGCTCCAGGAGGACACACCCGACGACGCCCCGCTCGATCGCCCCGAGGTCGACCGCGCCGATCTGCGCAACCTGCTGCTGGACTCCCTCCCCGAAAACGTGGTGCGCTGGGGGCACGCGTTCACATCCGCCGACCACGGCCGACTGCACTTCGCCGACGGCAGCAGTGCGACGTACGACCTGCTGGTCGGTGCGGACGGCGCGCAGTCCCGGGTCCGCGCGCTGCTCACCGACGCCCGCCCGACGCATATCGGCCAGAACGTCGTCGAGGTCGGCATCCCGGATATCGACCGCACACACCCCGATCTCGCGGCGATGGTCGGGCGCGGCAACTACTGGGTGCTCGGCGGCGGAATATCCCTGGGAGCACAGCGCAACGGCGACGGCCGTGTTCGCATCGGCCTCAGCTTCTACAACACCGCCGAGGACTGGTTCGCCACCAGCGGGATCCCGTTCGACGACCCGGCCGCCGCCCGGGCAAAACTCATCGAGCTGCTCCCCGGCTGGGACTCACGGTTCACCGCACTGATCGCGGCCTGCGACGACTCGGTCGTGCCGCGGTCGATCACCACGCTCCCGGTCGGCCTGACCTGGCCGTCGACGCCGGCCGTCACGCTGCTCGGCGATGCCGCGCACCTGATGCCGCCGGTGGGCCAAGGCGCCAACATGGCACTGCTCGACGGCGCCCTCCTCGGTCTCGCGCTCGCCGCGCACCCGGACGACTTCCCCGCCGCCGTCAAGGAATACGAACGCGAGATGTTCGAACGCACCAGTGCTGCCGCCCGGATGTCCGCGGACATGCAGGAATTGCTGACGTCGCCGGACGCCGCCCAGAAGCTACTCGCGTTCTTCCAGCCCGGCTGAAGGGCAACGACATACGACCAGGAGACCGGCCGTCCACCAGCGCGCTCATGCTCAACGCTCGCAGCGACGTACCGCACCACCGAGGCGAGAGCCTTCCCGCTCGGCTCCACCCGCCAACACCCGCCGGCGGATTGAGTAGGAGTACTCAGGTGCGGGGGGACCGGTGATGTCTAGTGTGGCGATCATGACAAGGAGCGAGGCCGGGCACACGGCGAGGGTCTGTCTGCCGTTCGCCTCCCCCGGTCTCTACGCCGGGATGCGCGCGGAGCCCCTCGCATCGCGCGCCTCCACGTTCTGGACATACGTGCGGTGTTCGTCGCATACGACCACGATGCCCAGGCCTGTCTCGCCCCTGTCACTTCAGCACCTGGGCTGCTGCCCTGTCGTACAGCCAGTCGTGCAGTCCTGCGCGGTCCGCGGATGACGGACCTCCGAGCCGCCCATGGCGGCCGGCTCCCCACCCGATAACCCCACCCCGTCCGGCCCGTCGGCCGAGCCCGAGCCCGTCCCACCGACCGAGGAACGCATGCCGTGACCAGCCCCCACCCGCAGGACTCCTCTGCCTTCCCGCTCCCCCACCCGATGGCGCCGCAGCCCGCATACCCGCACCCCACCGCGCCGCCCGCCGGCTCGTTCGGGCCGCCCCTGCCCGGGGCCGTTCCGCTGTCGCCCACCCTGGTGGCCCCGCCTCTGACGTGCCGGCTCTGCGGTGCGCTCCCGGCGGCGTTCGCGACGTTCCGGGCGCATCAGGGCGTGTTGATGTGGATGCGGTTCTCGCGCGTGGACGGGCCGTTCTGCCGAACGTGCGGTCTCGCGATCTACCGCGAGGTGACCAGCAGCACGATGTGGCAGGGCTGGTGGTCGCCCCTGTCACTGGTCCTCTTCACCCCGGGCACCCTCATCATCAACCGCTTCACGCTCGCCCACATCAACAAACTGCCCGCCCCCATCCCCGGACAGCCGGGTCGGCAACTCCTCCCCGGTGCACCGGTACTGCGGCGTGTGAGCTCCCTGGCCGCTGTACTCCCCCTGCTGTGGGCGATATGGGTCGCCTCCCACATCCTGAGCGACCTGACGTCCTGAAACCCCTGCCATCGAGCACGACACCAACCTGCGGAGACGTCCGACTCCCCCCGCCAGGCCGGCTGTCGCTCACCTCCAACTCCCCTTCGGCTGACGTACGTACGCCATGAGCCGATCGGTGCCGGGGCTACGGCAAGTCCTCATTCACATCCGGCCCCGGCTGGTGTGCAAAGGGTGTTCCGCAACTGATCCTTGAGGTTGCGGGTCCGTTCCTCTGCGCCCCGGCCGCAGGGCTGTTGCGAGGTAGCCCGCACGGGGGAGGTTGATCATCTGTCGGGATGACGGCTCGTCGTCGCAGTCCCGTCACGATGGAGTCATGACGATCAAGTGTTCCGTGGACGGTGCAGCGCGTCGGTCCCAGCGCCGGGCGTCCCGTCCGGGGCCGGGAGGACGGCTGGAGCCGGGAGGATGGCCGGGGCACGCTGCGGCGGCGTGGGGGCTGCTGTTCGCAGTGCCCAGTTTCGTCTGGGCGATGGGCAGCACCCTCGGCGCCGAGTCGACGGTGGCGCCGTCGCTGATGAAGCTCGCTCATGACCGGGTGACATGGTTCGTGACTGTCCTGTGGGTGACCGGTTTCCTCAAGCTCTTCGGGGCGGTGCTGGGGATCGGCCTGACGCGCCGGCGTGGCACATGGATCAGCCGTCTCCTGGTGTTCTGCGGAGGTGGCGCGACGGTGCTGCTCGTCTGGCACGGCTGTCTCTTCGTTGCCCACGGAGTGCTGGTGGAGGCCGGCGCACTCTCCGCCGCGCCCGACCTGGCCGGGCTGACCCGTTGGTACCTCTACCTGTGGGGGCCGTGGTTCATCGTCGGCGGTCTGGCCTTCGCCGCAGCCACCATCCGGTATGTCCGGCGACAGGATGCCCTGCGCGAGCGACTTTACGCGGCTGTGGGGGCGCTGGGCGCGGCGCTCCTGTCGTTGGCAGCGACCGTCGGCGGGATCGGTTGACGACCGCGCGTAGATGTCGGCCTCGGGTGATTCGATCGAGAGTGGTGACTGGTGATCACCGGCGTTGGAGCGGGCCTGGACAGCACCCTTCGCTGACGATCTGGTCCGCCGGGGCTACTCGACACCGAGCGAAGTGCATCGAACCAGGCGAGAAGGCCCCGGCAGGCGGCACAGGGGCGACACCTGGGCAGTTACACCACCGCGGCGCTGGCCAGGACCGCGTCGACCTCGCGATTGGCGGGCGGTTCGGGCGACTCGGTGACTCCGAGGAGGAAGGCCGACTGGTCGCTGCTCTTCGCGACGATGGTGAGCCTCAGCCGGCCTGCCCTCCCGCTGTCGTCGCGCGTGTTCAGCACTACCGTGTAGGCGGAACGGCCACTCACCTTCGTGGCCCGGGACTCCTCCACCGTCGAATTGCCGTCCGGGTAGAAGAACTCCGCGTTGGAGCGCGCCGCCGTCTCCGTCCTCTGCCGCAGCGTGGACTCGTCGACGGGCCCGCCACGTCCGGCGAGCACGACGGCTCCGCCGTGGCCGTCGGGCCCCTTCATGGTGATCGAGGAAGTGAAAGCCTGGATCAGGCTCTTGCCGTCATTGCTCTTCCAGCCCTCCGGTACTGCATACGAGAGCCCGGCCGCGGTGTCCGTCACGCGCGGCCGCCCGGCCAGCGGGGAACTGTCGTCGTCCCTGGTCAGCCACCACACCGCCGCCCCGGCAAGAAGCACCAGAACCAGCGCGCAAAGGGCGGCGACGGTCCAGGCGGGCCGGGTTCGCCGCTGCCCATGAGGCAGCAGGGGCGTCGGCGGCAGGGGCGGCGGGCAGACGGAAGGCGGTGTTGTCATGCTCTCAGCATCCGGCTCCCGGCCGGGCACGGTCCTGAGCTGTCGTACTCAGTTCCGTACTCAGGTACTCAACGCCGACCAACCTCCAGTTGGCGTTCGCTTGTGCCGGCGCAGGTGGGTAGCGCTTGTGTGAAGGTGCTGAGGGTGGATGAAGTGCGCGTCGAGGCAAAGAGCCACGAAACTGCCGTGCTCGGGAGTTCCCCGGAGATGGTCGGGCCGGCTACCGCCCACAGGTTCCTGATCTGCTGGTGGCCACCGCAGCAGAGGCGTCGCCCGGTAACCGGTCGCAGCACCGATGGCAGAGGAACCCGTCCTGCGCCGACGGACGACGGGCGGCATCGGGTGCGACCCCGGCGCGATATGCCTGGGCAGACGAGTTCTGTGGCAGTTACGGCCGGGCCGATGTGATCCCGGCCGAAGAGAAGCGGCTGGACTGTTCGCGGCTCCGGCGCACGCCGGGGTGCGGTCCACCTGCCGTCACCCGCGCGGACCGGGGCACCGCGGCGCCCCAGCAGCCCCGAGCACCCACTCACCACGCTGGGCACGCCTCGTTCGGCGAGGAGGGAGCGAGCGGACAGCCCACCGGTCGGTTTCCTCAGCGGAACTTTTTCGTTGTCAGGCCATGAAGAAGAAAATGCTGTTCACGGCCCCACTCATCCTGGCGCCCCTGCTGGTAACCCCGGCCGCCCACGCCGCTGGCGACGGCGTCCTGACCATCGGTCCCCGAGCGGGAAACGCGTGCGTCAACCTGGCGCGGGACATCAAGACCATCGAGCTTCCCCCGGGCTACCGAGCCAGCATCCACCGGCAGAAGAACTGCAGGGGACACGTCCTCCTCGAATCCACCGAACACCGGATCACCGACCTCCCCAGTGGGTCCGCCAGCGTCCACGTCTCCAAGGACCCCTCCGACCTCCGTCTCCCCCTGGTAGAGCGCCTCGTTGGAGACTCGGCCGCGCCCCCGGCTTGAGCACTCGCTCGGAGGGCCCGTCGGCCGCCTCGCGCCCGGGCGATGTGGCGCGCGTGAGGACGGACGACGCCTGAACTCGACAACCCCAGGAGAGGCGGGCCAGGACAAGGCCCGCGCTGAGCCTCTTCAGGCGCTGGTACCGGACAGGGCGGATGGCGATCCGCCACTCCGGGAGGGTGGACACACCCTCGCTGCCACAGACACCGCAGCTACCGGCGCCGACGGGCCATCGCCCAGACGCACAGAACAGCCCGAAGCCGAGGCCGTGTTGTCCGCCCGGTGTGCGACCGAGCGCCGCCTTCAGGCGCTTCCCCAGGCGGTACGGGCCGAAGATACCGCTGTGTAGCCGATACAGCCGCTGAGCACCCCTTCCGTAGAAGATCACCAGGGAGCGGCCAAGGTGCGCGGGCTGTCCCCCATGAGGGTGGCGCAGGATTTTCAGGACCGGTGAGTCGAGTGCCTCCTTGGTCTGGGCACAGAATCGCCCGCGAGCCTCCTCCAAATCCGGAAAACCCCCATCCGGACGGTCATGTTCGCGCCAGTCTCCGAAGGTGACATCAGGGCACCGTGCAAGCCGCCTCTACCGACGGCGCCCAGCTCCGCGCCGGCAACGAGTGCACCAGTCGCCGGTGGGCGTCAGCCTCTCATCGCCGACCCGCACGACGACAAACCCGCTGCCTTCGAAAGCGATTCGATCACCAGGTGCCCGGAGGAGCGGGTTCGCCGGCTCGAACGCGTAACCGTTGTCAGTCTTCGGGTCCTCGACCAGGTGCACGACGGATTCGTACGTGACCGAACATGTCGGGGGCGTTGTCAGTGGCGGCTGCGAAGCTGATCGTCATGACACACAGCACGGGACATGCATGTCGGGCCGCAGCCATCTCGCAGAGAGCCTCCTCAGCGGTGACGATGCCGAGCTGGATCGCCCGTTCACGATCCTGACGCATGAATCGCGGGGCGGCCTGGTCGAACGTCGTGAGGCGCTGCAGCCGGTCTACGAGGCGATCGTGGCGCGCGTCGGCCCGCCGACACTGCTGGCGGAACGACGCATGGGCCCAGTGTGCGGTGGAGCAACGACGAGCGGACGCTGCTGCTGTCCGGGGACCATGGTGAAGCGACCCTGTTCGTGCGCAGGGCCTCGGCGTTCGCCCAGGACGAGTTCTGGGAACTCGACCGGGGCCTTCTCCCCTACACGTGGCAGTTGGACCGTAAGGGCCCGGGCAGTGACCCTGGCTGGACCTTCAACGGGCACGCGGCGGCCGACGATGGGGAGTCGGCCCAGGAGCAGTTGTCAGGGATGCTCGCCTCGTGGGCAGAGCACATGCCGGTGCAGGCTCCGGGCGACTGGGTGGCGTGCACCATCTGGGCTTCGCGGGACCGGGGGCGCAGCATGATCTTGTCCTACGCTCCGTCGGACACGGGCCGTGAACTCCATGCCTGCATCGACGACCGGGACCACGAGCAGACGCCGGAGCGCGCGGCCCGCATGCGGGCGCGCGGCTGGCGCGAACTGGATGAGCACCGCTGGGGTGGCGCACCGAACTGCCCGAGTCCGACCCGGCGGCGGCTGCCGAACTTGCCCGCGTGGTCATCACCGATCTGCGCGCTCGCGGCACCACCTGCCCGGACGAAGTGACCGCCTGGGACATCAGCGCCGGCGACGACGGCGAGCTGTGAGTACCGGGCCTCGGCTCCGAGGTCCATCCGCGCCGCGGAGAGCACTACTAGGACTGCCGGGACCTCCAAGCCTGCCGGTCATGCAGGGAGTTCCGCCATGATTGCCACCGGCGGGCCGGGCTCTGTCGCCGCTGCCCCGCCCATCTGTGCCCGGCGCGCGTTGCGCCACGATCGCGGTCACCGGGAGGCGTTCACGGGGCCGTGGAGCGCCAACCTCATGGTCGCCATGCCCCGTTGCCAGAACCGGCCGCGGATTACGGCTGGAAAACGACGGTCCGCGGCCCGAACGTACCGCGCCTTCGTGCCCGGGCACCCAGCAGCTCCGTTGAACAGGCGTGACCTCTCCCAGTGCGCACAGCCGCACCCCCGTATCGTTCGCCTCCCTCTCCGAGGCCTACTGGCTCGACACGCCCCTGCCCGTACGCCCAGCCGGGGGCTGCACGCTGTGCGAACCTCCCGCACCGCCGGCTCCGAGCACCCGCCCGCGGGACAGGGCAGCGTGCGGTCAGGCCGGACTGGCCCCGGATCAGGCGGGAAGCCGTCGCGGCTGAACCGGGCGCGTTGCCAGGAACAGAGCCACCAACCACCCAAGGAAGGTCGCTCCCAGAACGATGTCGATGACGAACACCAGCCAACGGTTGTGCACGCCTCGGCGGAACGCGACGTACGTCGGCAGCAGGTAGAACGCGAAGGCCGGCGCAGTCAGCAGGACGGCTTCCACCGGTCCTATGTTCCCGAACACCGCCAGCTGCCTCCTTGACTACCTTTCACCAAACCACCGGCCCAGCGTACCCATGCAGTACCCCGGCACAGGTCGCTGACGGGTGGGGGCGGCCCCATCCTCGACCACATCCGGGCCACGACGGCCACCAGGCCGACCAGCGCTCATGGCGGCCGCACTTCCACGCACAGGCCCGGCGTACGGCCCCAGGTTCACCCCCATACCCAGGGCGCAGCCGTGCCGTGCTCGCCGATCAGCCTGTGACCACGGCCGCCGAGCGCACCGACCGCGTAGCCGGTGACACTTCGAGGCGCACCGTACTGCCCGGCGCGACAGCCGACACACCTGGCGGCAGCGCCCAGGCGACGGTCCGGTCCCCGTCGCCCGTGTCCAGCGCGAGGAAGCGCGGCGCCTTCTCGCGCCTGCGCGGCTCCATGCGCAGCACCTCACCGGTGACGGTCCGCGGAGCGCGGCGCTCCAGTACGGCGAGGGCCAGGTAGTACGCGGCCAGCGCGCCGAAGCAGACGACCGCGGCGGTCTCGGCCACCAGCGGTTCTCCCATGGCCCGGTCGAGCCACTCGTGGGAGCCGGCGAAGTTTCCGGGCATCATCGCGAGGAAGGCGATGAACAGCATCCAGCGGTTGAAGCGCCCCGCGACGGCGACGCCGAGCAGCGCGACGGCCACCCAGCCGGCGCTCAGGACCAGCCCGGGGCGCCGCAGGGAGTGGGTCGTGTCCAGACCGCCGGTGACCGCCCAGTCCGGCTGCCGCAGCAGCGCGAACAGGCACAGGCCCGCGGCCACCACGCCTGCGGCGCAGGCCAGTTGCAGCAGTCGGGGGGTGGCGGCCCCGAAGCCGGGGCGCAGCCGGGGGTAGCGGATCCGCACCGGACGCCAGGTGCCGCCGTAGGCGGACCAGACCCGGCGCTTGTCGCCCGCGTCGAAGCCGAGCAGACGTCCGGCCCGGCTGGTGACGCCGAGGGCGGTTCCGTAGCCGAGGTAGCGGTCCCACACCGTGACAGCCGCGGGCGGCAGCTGGGCGAACTCCTCGTGTGCGTGCAGCCAGGCGGTGACTCCCGCCCAGTGCCCCGCCCGTTCGAGCCCGCGCGGGGTCGCCCGCTCACCGAGTACCCGGGCCAGCAGCCACATCAGGGCGACCGCCGGCGCGGCACCGATCAGTACGGCGCCCCGGATGCCGTGTCCCCCGGAGACGACGGCCACCGCGAACAGCGCACCGGGGGCGAAGGCGGTCGCGTACAACGCGCCGGCGAGCAGCGGTGCGAACCGGGCGCGGGACAGCCCGCGCAGCCGCGCCTCCGCGACGATCTCCTGGCGCAGTTCGGTGTTCCAGGATTTGGCCCGCTCTTCGGCGCGGAAGGCGATGGCCCCGATCGGGGCGCCCGTGTCCCCGGCGCGTTCCACGACACGGTCGAGGACGCGCCGCTCGTACGGCATGAGGGGCCCGGTGTCCTTGCCGGTGGCGTGCACGGTGCTACGCCCCGGGTCGTCGTCGGGCTGGCGCACCTCGATGAGACCGCGGGCCGCGAGATCCAGGAGGGTGGCCGCGGCGGCACGGTCGACGGACCGCCACCGGTTCGCCAGCAGCGTGACGACGGCCGGGGACTCCGGGTCCGGCCCGAACTCCTGCGTGGCAGGCCCGGATTCCACCCTTCCGTTGCTGGTGGCCGCGAGGGCCAGCCCGAACGCCGCGAGCCACGCACCGATCAGGGCGGCGCCGCCCCAGTACATCTCCGCTTCGAACGTCACGCGAATCTCACCTGCACCGCGTCCTGCGGAGCCGCGCCTGCCTCGAAGTAGTCCCTGCGCGTGTGCGCGCCACCCAGTCCGGCCAGGATGTTGCCCGGGAAGCTCTCCAGAGCGCTGTGATAGCTCTGCACGGCACTGTTGTAGAACTGCCGCGCGTAGGCGATCTTGTCCTCGGCAGTGGTCAGCTCGTCCTGCAGCGTGGCGAAATGCCGGTCGGCCTTCAGCTGCGGATAACTCTCGCCCAGCGCGATCAGCCTGCCCAGGGACGCGGTCAGCGCGTCCTCCGCGGCCGCCTTGTCCATGACCCCGAGTCCGCTGTCGGTGGCCGCCCCGCGCGCGGCGACAACGGCTTCGAGCGTGGCGCGCTCGTGCGCGGCATAGCCCCGCGCGCCCTCGACCAGGTTCGGGATCAGGTCGTGCCGCCGCTTCAACTGGACGTCGATCTGCGCCCAGGACGCCTGCGTCTGGTTGCGCAGCCGGACCAGCCGGTTGTAGGTACGCACCAGCCACCAGGCCAGTACGGCGATCAGTACGGCGATGACTGCGCCCACGATGACACCCACGGTGTCGCCCCCCAAAAAAGGAAAGAATCCATGAATCGACCCCCCGGCCGAACTTGGAGATCTTAATCCTCTGCGAGCACCGCGCCGCACGGGAAGGTATGAAGCCGCCCGGGCAGGAGATGTCACCGGCGTGCTCCTCCCCCTCGGAAGAGGCGGAGGAGCACGCGTCCCTGATCCTGGCGCAGGGCAGCCGTAGATCGTGGCGGCCGTATTCCGCTCAGAATTGCAGCGGGTCGAGGCGCGTCTTGTTGTCCTCGCTCAGGGACAGCCGGCTTTCGATGGTCGGCGCGAAATCCCCGTCGGAGAAGTTCAGGTCGAGTTCATACCCGAATTTCCAGGTGTCGTCACCGTGGGGCTGGATGTTCAGCTTCAAATGACCTGCCTGCAATGCATCCCAGGAGAAACCCGCCCGTACCTTCAGGGTGACCGGGCGGGTCGTGCCGTCGCCGAACTGTCCGAAGAATCCGGTCGCCGAGGCGGCCACCTTGTTGTTGCGGTCCAGAACCTGAATGGACAGCAGTGTGTCGCTGTCCTTGTTGTCGTCGAGGGTGAAGAACGTGATCGACGCATCGGTCAGCGTCGCTCCGGGGGCCGCCAGACGCCCATGGACCGAAGAAACGTCGTGCGACGAAGCGGCCGGCGAAGACCCACCGACAGCATGGGCCGCCCCCGTCGACCCGAACACGACGGCGAGAACGGCGGCGGCCGAGGCCGCGGCCCTCCCCGGGAACTTGCTTGTCCTCATTGCACTCCCCTTTGCATCGGCGCGAGACACATGGGTCGAGTGAGAACCCGGTCTCGATGGAACCCAGTGTGTTGAGCCGCCACGCCCTGCGGATCCGTAGGGCTGACAGACAAAAATGGACGGCCGTTGAACAGCGGAAAGGGGCCGTGGCCGCCTTCCGGCGGGCACGGCCCCTGCCATGATCGGGTGTCAGGCCGGTAGTTCTGCGGATCCGCCGAGCTGCCGGATCAGGGCCCGGCGCGACGAGACGCCCAGTTTTCGATAGACGTTGCCGAGGTGGTAGTCCACCGTGCGTACGGACAGCAGCACTTCGGCCGCGATCTCCCTGCTCGTCCGCCCCTGCGCCGCCGCCCACGCGATCCGCCACTCCTGTGGCGTGAGCACGCCCAGATCCGGCCGGCCGGCACTCGGTACGGTGCGCAGGCCGAGCACGGTCAGTTCGTGGCGGGCCTGCTCGGCCCACAGCTTGGCCTCGGCCAACTCGAAGACCTCCAGCGACGCAGCGAGCGGCTGGTAGGCATCTTGGCGACGTCTGGAGCGGCGCAGCCACTGGCCTTGGCAAAGCAGGGTTCGGGCCCTCTCCAGCGGTTCGTCGACGTCTCGGTGCGCCTGGAGTGCCGCGTCGAACAGCGGCCCCGCGCCCGCGCCACGCGCCAGCAGCGCGCGGCACCGCAGGGCCGCGGCCCGTCGGCCACGTCGGCCCGTCGCGGCGACGGCGGCGTCAAGCCGGTCCAACACGCGCCGCGCCTCGTCGGGCCGGCCGGCCCGCACCAGCGCCTCGGCCAGGTCGGCGGCCACGGGAACGACGGCCGGCTCGACGACGGCGCGTAGCATCATGTCCGCGCGGCCCAGTTCGACGACGGCGTCATCGATCCTGCCGCCTGCCAGCGCCGCGAGGCCCACCGCGTACCGGACCCGTGCCGCGGTCTCGAGGTCGTCGGGACACAGTCGCATCGCCTCCTGGGCATGCGCCGAGCAGTCGTCCGCACGGCCGAGAACGGCCGACACCATGGCGAGCGTCGCGCGCGAGGCCGCGATCGTGGTCGGCTGCGCCATCACGTCGGCGAGGCCTGCGCATTCCAGCGCGTCGGAGTAGGCCGCGAGCGGCCGGCCGACGCGGATCTCCAACTGGGCTCGGCGCCGCAGGCCGTAGCCGAGCAGCGCGATGTCGCCGACGGCCCGGGCAGCGGCGACATCGTGATCGATCATGCGGCGCGCCACGTCGTAGTCCTCGACGTACATGAGCACCTCGGCCAGTTCGGCACACGCCCCGTTCGGCACGTGCCGCTCACAGACCGCGACACACGCCCTGGCCAGATCCGCGCCCGCCGCCTGCCCGGCGAGCACCTGCGCAAGCGCCAGGCGCACGGCCCCCTTGGGAAAGGAGGGGTTGGGGTGACCGTCCGGGGCGGTCAACGTCATCACCTTGGTGCAGACATCCAGCGTCGCGCCGACATCCCACCTGGCCAGCGGCGCGTTCATGGCCAGGCTCAGCACGCGGCCGGCCGCCAGCCGGTCCTCGGGTCCGGCACCGGCCGCCTCCGCGACCAGCGCGTCGAAGACGTCGCCGGTCCGCCCGCGCAGCACGGCGTGGTAGGCACGCTCGCCCAACACCTCGATGCGCGCGCTGACATTGTCCCCGGCCAGCACCTCCGCCTGGTCGAGCAACTCCTCCGAGTGGTCCAGCGCGCCGGCGGCCGACCAGATGGTCACGGCAGCGCAGATCCGCCTGGCCCGCAGCACCGGCTCCCCCGTCAGCTCCGCGGCACGTTCGAGGGCAGCGGCCTGCGCGACGATCCCGCCGTGCCGGCGGGCGCGGTCAGCCGTGGCGACCAACGCGGCCGCGATCCGTTCGTCCGGGCCGACCGAGGCGCAGGCGAGATGCCAGGCCCTGCGGTCCGCGTCCTTCGGTGACGTGCACGCGTCGGCCAGCGCGGCGTGCGCCTGCCACCGTTCACCCGGCCCCGCCTGCGCGTAGACGGCCGACCTGATCAACGGATGCCGGAACGTCACCGTACGCCCGGTGATCTGCACCAGACCGCTGACGGTGCCCTCGTCCAGTGCCGCGAGATGAATGCCGAGCGCATCGAGAGCCCGCGCCACCACCTCCAGCTCCGCGCTCCCCGCGGCGGCACACACCAGCAGGGCCTGCCGCTGCCGGGTCGGCATCGACACCAGCGACGCCGCGAAAGCGCGCTGGAGGAGCTTCGTCGTCGGGAGCGGTTCGACCAGTTCGCTGAGGCCGGCCGCGGATTCCAACGGCAGCACCCGGGGCAGTTCTAGGAGCGCGAGCGGATTGCCCATGGTCAGCGCGGCCAGTCGCGCGCCGACCAGCGGGGGCACGTTCGCGGTGCGGGCCAGGAGTCGCAGGCTGGCCTGCTCGTTCAGCCCCTCCAGGCGCAGTGTCTCGATGCCGGGCGCGTCGAACTCGGGGACGTCCCGGGTCGCGAACACGATCAACGCCGGGTCGGCGAGCAACCTGCGCGCAGTGAACAACAGAGCGGCCGCCGACACATCGTCGATCCAGTGCGCATCATCGATCAGACACAACAGCGGCCGGCGCGCGGCAGCCGCGGTGAGCAACGCGAGCGTCGCCGCGTAGATCGCGTGCCGACCGCCCCCCGCTACCGTCGGCGCCGCACTGTCGTCGATCTTCTGCGGCACGAGAGCCATCAGAACGTCGGCGTACCGGGCCGGTAATTCCCGCAGCACCTCGAACAGCGGCCCGATCAGCTCGCTCAGCGACGCGAGGGCCAGCTCCGACTCGAATTCGACGCCGGTCGCCCGCACGACGGTGCACCCGTCCGCGTTCTCGGCGAGACGATCGAGCAACGCCGTCTTGCCGATTCCCGGCTCACCGCGCAAGACAACGCTGCGTCCGTGCCCCGCGCGCGCCGCGTCCAGCATTTCGGCCAACCGCGCGCATTCCGTCTCTCGCCCGACGATTCGCATGTCCCCCCTGACAGTGCCCCGCAGTGACACATGCTAGGTACGGAAGGCCGGAGTGACCCCATGATGATGCGCCATCACCTTGACCTCGGCGAGGAGGGGTGTCAGTCGTCGCCGGCCCGCCCGAGACGCCGCCACCATGGCACGCCACCGGCGCGCATCGGCCCCGTAGCGTGCCGGGCCGGGGCGGTGATCCAGGATGGTGTGCTCGGGAATCTCGATGCCGTGTCGGGCATGGGCGGTGGTGAGTTCAGCCGTCGGTTCGTCGAACCTGCATGGGTCCGATGCCGCACGGCAGCCCCAGTTCGGCTCGGTAGACATCCACCTGGCGCATGAACAGCCGGGAGGCTCCGTTCGACGGGTTCCATGGAGGCGAACCGTTCGTCGGGCTCCTCCGTCAAGCCCCGACAGGTCTCGCTTCGCCGCCCCAGAAGGACCAGGGCCAGACTGCACATCGCCATGATCCCGAACATCACCAGACCGAGACCCCGAGGGCTGGGCCCAACTGCCCTCAGAAAGCCCTTCCGATGACCGGGCAGGCCCCNCTTCAGTTGAGTGACGTCTCAGCGGAACGCGGCGATGTTGCGGGCGACCCAGTCGCTGAAGGGGCGCGGGGCGCGGCCGAGGACTTGTTCCACGTGGGGGCTGATCCGCAGTTCGGCGGGGTTCGGGGCAGCGATGATGTCCAGGGTGTCGTCGGCGAGTTCCGGCGGTACGAACCGGGTCATCGCCGCCCTGGCCTCGGCGCGGGTGAGTTCGTGGAACCGTACCGGCGAGCCGAGCGCGGCGGCGATGGTCTCCGTCTGCTGACGCGGCGATATCACCTCCGGCCCGGTCAGCTCGTACACCCCGCCGGCGTGCCGGTCGTCCAGCAGGCAGGCCGCCGCGACCTCGGCGATGTCCGACGGGTCGACCACCGGCACCCCGACATCGCCGAAGGGTGCGGCGACCGTCCCTCGCGTACGGACGGACTCCGCCCAGGCCAGGGCGTTGGAGGCGAAGCCGCCCGGTCGCACGAGGGACCAGTCAAGGCCTGACTCCCGCAACGCGTCCTCCACTGCGCGCAGCGCGACCCGCGAGGGGCCGAGCGGCCTGGTCGCCACGCCCTGCGAAGACAGCAGGACGACCCGGCGGACCCCACTGGCCGCGGCCAGGCCGATGATGTCGGCAGGCCCGGCTCCAGGGGCGTGCAGGTCGCCGGACAGCAGCAGGAACAGTGCCTTCGCCCCGTCCAACGCGGGCGTGAGGCTTGCCGGGTCGGACAGGTCGGCCGCCACATGCCGGACGCCTTCCGGCATGGCCACCGCGTGCCGCGACACCGCCGTCACCTGCTCGCCCGCCTCGGCCAGGGCCTGCGTCAAAGGCCGGCCCACGTTTCCGGTAGCCCCGGTCACCACGATCATGTCTAGCTCCTACTCCGTTGTGCACTGAGGCAGTTGACGCTAGGAGTCGGGCTTACTTTTCGTAAGAACATACCCAGAGGTAAGCTCCGGACATGAGGGAAGGCGCGCAGCTGACACAGGCCGGGACGGGTCCTCGGTATGAGGTGTTTCACACCGACTGCCCCGCACGTCACGTGGTCGACCATGTGACCAGCAAGTGGGGCATCTGGGTGCTGCTCTCCTTGCGGAGCAGCGACTTTCGGTTCTACGAGCTGCGCGACAGCATCCAGGGCATCAGCGAGAAGATGCTCGCGCAGACCCTGCGCTCACTGGTCGAGGACGGCCTGGTCTGGCGGGCGGTCGAACCGACGACACCACCCCAAGTCACCTACGGGCTCACCGAGTTCGGCCAGGATGTCGGCGAGCCGCTGTCGGACCTGTTCGGCCGGATCACGCAGCGACTGTCCGAGCCCAGCGCGGAGTAGTACGGATTGGTGCGGAGTAGTTCCTCGGTGCTCGGCCACTTCGCCGCTGGAGGGCGGTTCCAGGTTCAGTTGGCTATGCCGACCGGGTGGACCTGGATCCTGTCGTCGTAGGGGCCGGCCAGCGGGAGCGCCCCCGCGGGCCACTTCAGGGACACGCTGTGCGTCTCGTTCGGAGGCGTCACCACGATATTGGTCGGCTTCGACAGACTCTTGCCGCTCTTGTCGACCGGGTACGAGATGCTGAACGTGGCGGTGCCGCCGTTCTTCAGGTCGGTGATACGGGGCTGCTCGTGGCCGCGGGCAACGGGGGCGGAGGTACCGTCGGCGTCCTTCAGGTCGACACCCGCGAAACCCGTAACCGAACAGGTGCCGGCGCCCTTGTTGGTCATCTGGACGGTGACGTCGCCCGTCGTCCTGTCGGGCGAGCTGTCCACGGCTTCGATGGTCAAGTCACTCGTGCGGCAGAATTTGCCCTTCCCTCCACCGGTCCCGGCCCCGTTCCCGCCGCCGGAGGACGACGACGTGCCGGTCCCGGAGCCCGGCTTCGCCTTGCCCGTCTGCGAGCCGCCGGAGCCCGAAGCACTGCCCGAGGACGACCCGCCGCCCGATGACGATGCCGACGAGGAGCCCTGGGCGGACGGGGCCTGCGCGGAGTCGTCACCGTTGTTGCACGCGGTGAGCGAAAGGCCGGCAGCGAGGCTGATGGCGGCGAGCGCGGCGGTACGGGTGAACTTCACGGGGATCCCCCAGCAGGTAAGGCGGTGCGTGCGGTCGGCACTATTTGTATCTCGCACCGAGTTACGGGCAGTTCCCCGCTACGTCTTCGTTCTGTCACGGCCGAGGATCTGGGTGCTCGGCGCCTGCGGTCTGCCGAGCGTCGGAGCATCGGGGGTCAATCACACTGCTGCTCCTGGTAGTTCATGCCGCCGACGCCCACCGGGACGCGCTATGGCCATCGCCGAGGGAGGTGGCGGTGGCCGCAGCGCACGGTGAGCGGGGGTGTGATGCGAGCACCCAGCGGCAGGCGGGCGCGCCCTCGCATGGGCGAAAGGCGGGGCCAATTCCCTGCAGCCGCTATCTCTTGATACATGATCACTTCTCGCGGGTGGCTTCGTGCCACCATGGCTCTCGCCGCCGTGTCCGCCGCTCTCGCCCCCACCACTGCCCCGGCCTCGGCTGCCGGCGCCCTCACCGTACGAACTCAGCCCACTGTGCGTCGCGCCTTGCCGGAGCCGCCCCCGGCCGAAATCGCCCGCCTTGAGCTCAGCGATCTCAACATCGAAGCCCCGCATTCGATGACCGGGTACAGCCGGGCGAAGTTCCCGCACTGGGCGAAGCAGTACGGCGAGTGCGACACCCGCGAGGTCGTCCTTCAGCGGGACGGGCAGAACATCGTCCAGGACGACAAGTGCCGTGCCGTGCAAGGGACTTGGCACAGCGAGTACGACGGCAAGGACCTCACCGCCGCCTCTCAGGTCGACGTCGACCACATGGTGCCGCTCGCCGCCGGCTGGCGGGCCGGCGCGGACCGGTGGGACACCGCCCGGCGCAAGCAGTTCGCCAACGACCTGGACCACTCGCAGCTGATCGCCGTCTCTGCGGCCTCCAACCGGTCCAAGGGCGACCAGACTCCGGACCTGTGGAAGCCGCCTCTGTCCTCCTACTGGTGCACGTACGCCCGGGCCTGGATCGACGTGAAGCACGTCTATCAGCTGAATGCCACGGAGGCCGAGAAGGCTGCGCTCGGGAAAATGCTCGACACCTGCACGGAGCGCTGATGCCCACCCCGGAGCCGGCGGTGTGCGACGACCAGGTCGCCGCCGGCCCCGGCGGCGCGATGACCGACGACGTCGGCGTCATCACCGGCGACCTCACCATCCAGACCAGCCGCCGGGCCGACAATCTCGTCCACATCGCAATCCAGTACACCGGCGCCGACGAGTGGTACACACTCACCGGCAGCCCCGTCAGCGTCCCCGACGGCGAACTCGAGGAGTACCACGAGCGGGTCCGGACCGCCGTCGAACACGGCGAGGGCGCCGTCGCCCCAGACTGATCCTGGGACGTGCAAGGGTGCTCGGAGCACTGCTTGCGAGCCGGCAAGCTCGGCTCGGCGCCGCCGGACACCGCCGCCCCGCAGTGCTCGGTCGCGGTGGGAAGAGGAAGCATGGAGAGGGGAAGCGTGCAGGATCTGCCCCAGTCGACGACAGAGCCCGATGGCTCGGTGGTCGTGCGCGTGCTCAGTTACAACATCCGCTCCATGCGCGACGACGTCGCGGCCCTCGCCCGGGTGATCCGGGCCTGCCGGCCGGACGTCGTCTGCGTTCAGGAGGCGCCACGGTTCTTCCGCTGGCGCAAAGCCGCCGCCCGCCTCGCCCGGACCTCCGAGCTCGTGTACGTCTCGGGCGGCGCCACCGCCTCCGGCCCCATGATCCTGTCCTCGCTCCGTGCCCACGTGGAGCGCACCGAGGACGTCCTGCTGCCCCGCACGCCCGGCCTGCACCAGCGCGGTTTCTCGACCGCCGTGCTGCGGTTCGGACGGGCCCGACTCGGCGTGCTCAGCTGTCACTTGAGCGTCGAGGACGAGGAGCGTTACGGGCAGGGCCGACTGCTCCTGGAGAGGCTGGCGGCCTTGGACATGCCGTACGCCGTCGTCGGAGGCGACTTCAACGACCGGCCCGACGGCCGGACTTTCGGCCTGCTCGCGGATGCCCTGCAGGACGGCTGGGCGACGAAGCCGTGGGGGCGGGAGCACACCACCCGGCTGGGTGACCCGCTCCAGCGCATCGACGCGGTCTTCGCGACGGAAGGGGTGGAAGTGCTGGGGTGCGGGGTCCCGATGGGGCTCCCCGGTATCGCGGAACGAGATCTCCGGGCAGCCACGGATCACCTGCCCGTGCTGGCCGCTCTGCGGGTGCCCGCCGCGTAGTGGTCCCCGCCTACCAGAGCCCCCGACTCAGCTGCCGAGTCCACGCACGCGGAATTGCATGACGCGGTACGGCCATCCCTTCTCGGTATTCCACTGGCTCACGGACAGGTGCAGGTCGTCCGGTGTTGAGCCGGGGATGATGTATCCGCCGTACAGCTGGGCGACGTGTGAGTCGTCCTCGCTGCCCCACTCGCCGCCCCAGATCAAGGTTTCGCGGCGGCCGGAGGACAGCTTCGCGGGAGTGTCCATGACGATGCCGTCGATGCGGTAGTCACCGGCGTTGAACCAGGTCAGGATCCACTTGCCGTCGAGCGGCCGCAGACACGGCTCGCCGAACTTCCCTCCCAGGACAGGGGTGGGCGGGTTGCCCCACGCCCACCTGCCGTCGAGCTTTCCCCAGGGTTCGTAAGCCTTGAGATCAGTGATCCGGCCGCTGGGCACTCGATGCAGGATGAGCGGCTTGTCGCGCTGGAAACCCGTGGAGCAGACGTACACGTATCCGTCGTCGCCGAGGCCCCAGGTGAACAGCTGGAACAGGCCTCCGTGCAGGTCGGAGGGAAATCTGGCCCCGGTGTGGGTCCAGGTCGCGCCGGAGTCGTCCGAGCTCCAGATCTCGGTCCACACGACGTTGCCCAGACCTTTGTTCACCATGACGTGCAGATAGACCGTGTCGCCGACGGTGATCACGTCGGAGGGCAGCGCGGTCGAGAAGACCGAGCTGTCGTGCCCGTACGCCCACAACTGCTGCGCCTGCTCGCCGCCCACGGCGCCCGTCCATCTCACACCGTCGCTGAGCAGAAGCGATCTCCCGTACAGGGCGACCGGCGAGCGCCACCAGCCGCCGCCCACCCTCGCCTCACGGAAGGTGTCCCCGAACACGAAGAGCAGCCGGCCGTCGGGCGTACGGACGGGAATGCCTAGGTCGGCCGCCTCCATACCGAAACGGGTGGTGATTCCGGGGCCGGTGAGATCGCCAACCTTGGTCACCCGCAAGGCGGGGGCGCCGGACCTTGCCGCACCGGTCACGGCCTCGGCTCTCGGTGCCCAATACACACCCGCAGCACCCGGGAACACGGCTCCGAGCGCAGCATGGAGAAACGACTTGCGGCTGACCCCCCTGGAAGAGGGGACCCCATGCCCTCCGGGGGACGCAATGGTTCGCATGATCACTCTCCACCGGAGGACACGGGATGGGCAGGGACACATGAATTCACCGACACGCGCCCGCCGTTGCTCAGGACCCAGGTTCTCAGCCGGTCACCAGTTGAGGCGCATGACTCGCGCATCGGGCCCGATCTCGTCGGGGCCCGATGCGATCAAGCCAGATTCCGCCTGGTTGCGAGTGGCGGGATCACCTGGAGGGGGTGATTCCTGTTGGGTCTTTCGTCAGAGGCCGTTCGCCGCCCCGTGTCTCGCCGGCGCGGCGGACGGCTGTCACTGTCACCGAGAGAGGAACGACCACCCCTGATGAACCTCATCCGCACCGCCTCGCGGGCCGCGACCGCCGCCGCCCTCGCTGCCGCCCTCAGCGCGGGCTCCGTCCACGGAGCCGCCGCTGAGTCTCCGACCGACAGGACGAGCAAGGCCCACCGCCTCAACCAGACTGCGGATGACGGGGGTTGGAGCGGTGAGGGCCTGTCGCTGACGCCTGCCGACAATGCCGCGGTCGACGCCTTCTACGACCGGGCGACGAAGGCCGAGCAGACCATCAGCCCCCAGGTGCAGGCGGCCGCTCGCATCAGTCGCGCCGACGTCATCGGCTTCGACCACCGCCTCAAGTCACCCGACTCGCTGAAGCGCAAGGTCGCCACCTCCCTCAAGGAACACCCCGGCCAGGAGGTCAACGAAGCGCTGGCCGAGATCAAGGACTCGGTGCGCTACACCCTCCAGTGGCCGGACGACCGCTACGCCCAGGGTGTCACCGTCGCCTCGGCGGTGCTGTCCGCCTGGGGCAATGACAGTACGAAGTGGTCCAACACCTGGGCCCGCGGAAAGGGCTACAAGGCCATCAACTCCGCCTGGCTCGCGCCCAGTTCGCAGCATCTGTTCGAGGTCCAGTTCCACACGCCCGCCAGCAAGAACGCCCAGGAGGTGACCCACAAGCTCTACGAGGAGCAGCGCCTGCCCACCACATCTCCGGAACGCGCCCGCGAACTCCAGGCCCAGCAGGACGCGATCTTCGCCGCCGTCCCCGTGCCCCCGGGAGCCGAACACCTGACAGCACCGGCACCCGTGCCCGTCGGCTGACGGGGGCTCCGTCTTCGCGCGGTCCCGATCCCCAGCTCCACCCGAGCGCTGCAGGAGGTAGCTTCGGCACAGCATCACTGCCAAGGGCCCGGCCATGGCGAGAGGTCTCCTCGATGTCCGGGCCGATGCTGTCGCCGCGGCCAGGTGCACGACGAAGCGGGCCTGAACCGCGCTTACTCCGGGCGGCTTTCCGGGCGAGTTGCCGACAGAGCCCGAAGCCGCCGGGAGACTGACCGCCCGTCGGGTTCCCCGGCGGAGCACGAGAGAGCATTGAGGAGACATCGTGGCGTTCGGGAAGCGTGGGGCGCAACGAGTGGGTCAGCGGTGGTGCCACGGGGGTGCCCTCCGCGTGACCGGGCAGGCCATCGGAGGGGCTCTGGAGGTCGCTTGCCTCTGATGTTCCGACCCAGTCTGCCGAGGGGGAAAGCAAGCTGCCTGTTAGGGTGCGCCGATGTCATCGATCAAGAAGTTCCAGGTCACCATCGACTGCGCGGACCCTGAGCGCGTCGCTCGATTCTGGTGCGAGGTGTTGGGGTACGTCGCGCCTTCGCCCCCGGAGGGGTTCGCCACGTGGGACGACTTCAATCGCTCGCTGCCGCCTGAGGATCAGGGCGCATGGTTCGCCTGCATGGATCCCTCGGGTGCGGGTCCCCGTATGTACTTCCAGCGCGTTCCCGAAGGCAAGGTCGTCAAGAACCGGCTGCATCTTGACGTGCGGGTCGGCACCGGGCTCGTGGGCGAAGAGCGCCTCGCCACGCTTGAGGCCGAATGCGCACGGCTGGTCGCGCTCGGCGCCGTACGCGTGCAACTGCTGGCTGCCGACGAGGACAACGAGTCGTGCATGGTGATGCAGGACGTCGAAGGCAACGAGTTCTGCCTCGCCTGAGCATCATCCTCTGAGTGGACGGTCGCGTCGGCAGCACGGGCCGGCCCGTCCGGGCCGTGTGTTCATTTTGGGGGAGGGGTCATCTCCATCGGTGTGAGCTGTTCGATGTCGTAGCGCCGGCGCAGTTCGGCGATGGCTTCCTGGTCGACGTTCGGGCCGGAGTTGAGGATGGCGAAGAGTTCCTCGAAGTAGTACTCGTGGTCGGGTGGGGGCGATGCCTGGAAGAACATCCGGGCAGGCTCGTCCGACAGGTTGGCGAACGCGTGCGGGCAGCCTCGCGGGACGACGATCACGGTCCCGGCGGTGGCTCGGACGCACCGTTTACCGGTCGGGGACTCCCACTCCCGCCAGTTGCGGCGGGTGCGGACCAGTGGTTCGAAGGCGAGGACGTCGAGCTCGCCTTCGAGGACGTAGAAGAGCTCTTCGCTGCGGGTGTGCAGGTGGGCGCCCACATCGAACCCCGGCGGGACGACGACCTCGAAGCTGGAGGCCACTCGTGAGTGCTCACCCGTGGCCTTGAACGTCACCTGTTGTGCCGGGGTGACCAGGGTGCGGCCCTCCCCCGGAGCCATGACCAGGCCGTCAGGGACCAAAGGCAGCGTCATCGTGTGGGGCCTTTCGGAGTTGCGGACAAGCAAGCAGGGCGAGCAAGGCTGACGGTCGGCTCACCAGGTCACCGGCAGATCGACCGGCCCGCGGATCAGGACATCGGTCTGCCATCGCACCTGCTCCGGCGGGAGTGCAAGGCGCAGGTCCGGGAGCCGGTTGATCAGGGTGGACAGCAGGACTTCCGATTCCATCCGGGCCAGCAGCGGGCCCACGCAGTAGTGGGGTCCGTGTCCGAACGCCAGATGTGGCGGCCCCTGGCGCTCGACGTCGATCCGTTCGGGGTCGGGGTAGACCTGCTCGTCCCAGTTGGCGGCGACGTACGAGACGTAGACGAACTCGCCGTCGCGGATCAGCACACCGCCCACCTCGACGTCCTGGGTGGCGATCCGCGGCTGCCCGACGCCGTGCTTGTGCGGGATCCAGCGCAGCAGCTCCTCCACGGCCCGGGGCACCAGCTCGGGCTGGGAGCGAAGCCGGTCCATCAGCCCGTCCTGGGTGAGCAGGGCGTACACCATGTTCGAGGTGTTGTTGCAGACGGCGTGCCAGCCGTTGAGCTCCATGAGTGTCGTGAGAGCGAGGAGCTCCTCCTCGTCGATCTGGCCATTGTCGACGGCGGCCACCATCACGCTCATCAGGTCGCCCTGAGGTTCCGCGCGGCGCCGTGCGGCCAGGTCGCGGAAGTAGGCACCGGCGGCGCCTCGCACCTGCAGGGCCCGCGCTGCGGCCGCCTCGTCGGACGCCCTGGTCAGGAGGGTCTGCGCCCAGTCCCGGATCCGAGGCCGGTCGGCGGGTGGCACGCCGATCAGCTCGCTGACCACGTCCAGGGGGAACGGCGAGGTGATGTGCCGGACGATGTCGGCGGGCGGCCCGGCCGCCATCAGCCGGTCCACCCTCCGGTCGAGAAGCTCCTGTGCCCGCGGCCGCAGCCGGTCCATGGCGCGCTGATTGAATGCCGGGGCGACCACCGCGCGTACCCGTGCGTGACCGGGCGGATCGACGAAGCTGACTGCCCGGTCCATCGGGATGAAGTGCTTGGTCATCTTCGGGATGGGGCGGCCGGTGATGTCCCGGCTGAACCGCGGGTCCGAGGTGACGAACCTGACGTCTTCGTACCGGGTCACCAGCCAGCAGTCACCCTCCCCGTGCGGCAGCCGGATCCGTGAGACCGGGGCATCCCTCAGCGACTCGCTGAGGAATGGATCGAAATCCAGTGTCGGCAGGTCGTCCACCGTCCACGCGCGCACAGGACACCGGTCTGATCCGGCTTCGGTCGACGTCATCGGCTACCACCCCGTCCGGGAACAGTTCTCTTCCCACAGACAGGTCCCCAGGGGGACGTGTACGCAGCCGACAACAGCGGGAAAGTCACCCTTCCGAGCCAACGGGACAACGGGACAACGGGACAACGGGACAACGACCGAGGGTCCGAGGAGCCGAAGGGGCTCCCGTCGAGTCCCCGCCTCGCCCTGGCCGTCAGCGCTTGGTCGCGACGTAGTAGACGTTGATCGGGTCACCCTCGATGGACTTGACGTCGATGTTCCCGAAACCCGCCTCTTCGAGCATGCGCAGGGCCGTTTCGCGGCCCCATACCGTGCCCAGCCCGGCTCCCCCGGTGCTGAGCGAGGTCGTCATGCAGTAGAAGACAGAGAACCCGTAGAGCGCGGGCCCGAAGGGATGGCCGATGTTCTCCTCCAGCCTGCTGGAAGCCTCGATGTCGCCCATGAGGAAGGTGCCGCCCTCCCGCAGGGCTCGGGCGATCGCCCCGAGCGTCTCGGCCGGCCGTGCGAGGTCGTGGACGACGTCGAAGGCGGTGACGAGGTCGTACTCGCCGCTGATCTCCGTCGAATCGGCAACGGTGTACTGGACGTTGTGCAGCCCGGCATGGGCCGCCGCGGCCCGTCCGGCCTCGACACCGGCCTCCGACTGATCCAGACCGCGGAAGCGGCTGGCAGGGAAGGCCTTCGCGAGGACGAGGAGCGCATGGCCCTGCCCGGTGCCCACATCGAGGACGTCCATACCCTCGCCGAGGCGCTCGGCCAGTCCGGGAACCAGCGGCACGATCGTGTCCACCAGCGCCAGGTCGTAGACCCGGGCGGTTTCCTCGGCCTGCAGCGCCTGGAAGCGCGGATAGGCCGAGTACGGCACACCTCCGCCGTTGCGGAAGCAGTGCACGACCTGCTGCTCGACCTCTCCCATGAGGCCCAGGTAGGGCGTCATGCCCGCTATGTTGTCGGGGCCCGCCGCCGTGGTCAGCGACGCCGCGTGCTCCGGAGGCAGGGAGTAGGTTTCGCCTCCCGGTTCGTACGTGATGAATCCGCCGACGACCATGCCGCCCAGCCACTCGCGTACATACCGTTCGTCGAGGCCCGCCGCCTTGGCGATCTCGGTGCTGGACGACGGCGGGAGGGCGGCCAGGGTGTCGAACAGCCCGCACTGATGGCCGACGCTGGTGAGCAGCCCCAGCACCGACTTGTTGAGCACATCAACCACTTCGGCGGCGAACGCCTCCTGCTCGACGGGATCCAGTGGCGTCTGCTGCGCTTGGGGAACCGACATGATCCCTCCTTCGCAAGGGGTCGCGACAAGGCACAGATCCAGAAGTGCACTGATTACCAGGCTATGCCCGCATGCGAGTCCTGGTTTCTACGGACGAGTACGGCGAGCGGCGCGCTCCCCGCGTCGACCCGGTCGAGGGTGACAGGGCCACGGCCCCGCATTCCGGACAGGCGGCTCCACACACCCAGCATCGATAACGACTCGATAACTGGGCTAGCCCAATAGTGGCGCCCTGTTCCCATCCTGTTCAGGGAAGTGGCCGTCGAGAGCCACCTGGAGGCGTCAAGGTCTTGGCGAACAGAGGGCAATGAGTACGGGGCAGCCGCACGAACCTCCCCAAGTGCCTTGCCCACGGCCGCAGTTCGGTCCGTGCGGCCGGTGTGTCCAGCGGAGCCTGCCCTCACCCGCCTCTGCACCTGCGTGTTCACCTTCACCCGACCACAGGACGACCCGACCACAGGGAGCCCCACGTGTCTGCCAGACCGGAAAGCAACGCATCGGAGAGCAACGCACCCGAAAGCACCGCCCCGGCAAGCAATGGCTTCAGCCGCCGCAGATTCCTCGGTGCCGCGGCCGGCGCCACCGCGGCCGCGACGCTCCTGCCCGCCTCGCTGCGCTCGGCGGTCGCGGTGGCGGCATCCGGCACCTCACTCGCCGATGTCAAGCACATCGTGATCCTCAGTCAGGAGAACCGGGGGTTCGACCACTACTTCGGCGCCTACCGCGGTGTGCGCGGGTTCAACGACCGCAACGCCATCAGGGTCAACGGCAAGTCCGTGTTCACCCAAGGCGCGGCGAACACCCAGCCGTTCCGCATGAACTGGACGTCGACGTCCCCCTTCTGTGTCGCCGCCGGAAGCCAGGACTGGACGTCGGACCACAAGTGGTGGAACTCGGGCAAGTGCGACCAGTGGCTGCTTTCGGAGAGCGGCGTCAAGATGGGCTACTTGGGCCGCCACGAGCTCTCCTTCTACTGGGAGCTGGCCGACGCCTTCACCATCTGTGACAACTACCACAAGTCGTCGTTCACGCAGACAAACCCCAACCGCCTGTACATGTTCACCGGCACCAACGGCATTTCACTGCCCGGCCAGCCGGTGGCGAGCGACAACTCGTACAACGCGGGCAACCGCACCCTGACCTGGAAGACCACGCCCGAGCGCCTCTCGGAGGCCGGCATCAGCTGGAAGTTCTACCAGCAGGGCCCGCTCGGCGGGGACGGTGGCAATTTCGACGACAACCCGCTGGTCTGGTTCAAGCAGTACCAGGACCCCGCGAGCGACCTCTACAAGCGCGGGATGCAGACCGTCTCCGACATCCCGGCGGCGCTGCGGGCGGACGTGGTGGCGGGCACCCTGCCGCAGGTCTCCTGGATCGTGGCCGACTACGCGGAATCCGAGCACCCGGAGGCCAAACCGCCTGCCGGAGAAGCATTCACCTCGAAGATCATCGATGCGTTGTACGCGCCCTTCGACGGCTCCCCGCACGGCGTCTGGGAAGACACCGTCTTCATCATCACGTACGACGAGGCGGGTGGATTCTACGACCACGTGCCGCCGCCGGTGCCGCCGTCGCCCGCCAGCGGGAGCGGCAGCAAGAGCAACGTGGGCGTCGATGCCAGTGGTGCGGTGACCGGGGAGATCTACCAGAACGTGCCGACCGGACCGGGCTGGCGCGTGCCGATGATCGCGGTCTCGCCCTGGAGCACCGGCGGCTTCGTCTGCTCCCAGACCTTCGACCACACCTCGCTCCTCCGCTTCCTGGAGACCTGGTCGGCGGCGGTCGGGAAGCCCTTCACCGAGACCAACATCAGCGCCTGGCGCCGTGCCGTGTGCGGCGACCTGACCTCGGTGTTCAACTTCTCGTCCCCCGGCGGGTGGCCGGCCGTGATGCCCGATCCGAGCCCGCTGGGCGGAGCGATCAGCGCGGCCTGCTACACCGTCGGCGTCCCGTCGAACCCGGTGGCTCCGACCCAGGAGGCCGGCACCAAGCCCGCGCGGCCGCTGCCCTGGCAGCCCAATGTCGTCGGCCGGACGAGCGGCGGCGAAGGCCGCTTCTACCTCGACATGACCAACGCGGGAAGCGCCGCCGTCACCTTCACCGTGCTGCCCAACGCCATCCGGACCGACGGCCCCTGGCACTACACCGTGGGCGCGCACACCACCACGACACCGCTGTCCGACTACTTCAGCAAGGACGACCAGTTCGACGTCTCGCTGTACGGGCCGAACGGCTTCCACCGCCGGTTCGCCGGCAAGATATCGGCCCCGCTGGTCGAAATCGCCTCCAGCTATGCCGCGGACGCCTCACACCTCACGCTCACGTTCACCAACTCGCGTTCCTCGGCCGTCACGGTGACCGTCACGGACGGCGCGTACCTGACGGGCGGCCCCTGGACGGTCGTCGTTCCCGCGTCCGGCACCGCGCAGGCCGACTACCCCACGGACCACGGCTGGTACGACCTGACGGTCACCACCTCCTCGGACTCCACGTTCGCCCGCCGTCTGGCCGGCCACATCGAGAACGGCCTGCCGAGCATCACCGACCCGCTGCGGGGCGCCCTCGCTCCGATCTCCCGCGCGGGCTGGACCGTCAAGTACGCCGACAGCGAGGAGAAGTCCGGCGAGAACGGCGCGGCCGTCAACGTCCTCGACGGCACGCTCGGCACCATCTGGCACACCCAGTGGTCCGCCGCCAACCCCACACCGCCGCACGAGATCCAGCTCGACATGAAGCAGCCGTACCCCTGCGCCGGCCTCCAGTACGTTCCCCGCCAGGACGGCAGCAAGAACGGCACCATCTCCGCGTACGAGATCTACATCAGTGCCGACGGCACCAATTGGGGCACCCCCGTCGCCACCGGCACCTGGCCCGCCGACACCACCCCGAAGCAGGTTGCCTTCACCGGCGCCGTCGACGGCCGCTACGTACGTCTGAGGGCCCTGTCGGAAATCAACGGCAATCCCTGGACCTCCGCCGCCGAGATCAACGTCCTGACCCGCCAGTAGAAGCCTGCCGAGACGGCTCCGCGCGGCCCACCCCTAAACTGCGGTGGGCCGCTGCGGAGGTGGTTCCGGACACATGAGGAGGGCACCATGGAGCCGATCACCGTACGGATCTCCGTCCGCGGATATGAGACCGATGCACAGGGTCATCTGAACCAGAGCGTGTACCTCCAGTACGCGGAGCACGCCCGCTGGTCCGCGCTGGAGCACGGCGGGATCCGGCAGAGCGCCCTGCTGGACAAGGGAGCCGGGCCGGTCACCATGGAGACCACCATCCGCTACCTGCGGGAGCTGCGCGCGGGCGACGAGGTGGACGTGAGCTGCGTGTTCGTATGGGGCGAGGGAAAGTCGTTCCGGATCGAGCAGACCATCCGGCGGGCCGACGACGGGACGGTGGCCGCGGAGATCACCGCCGTCTGCGGCATCCTCGACCTCACCGAACGGAAGCTGATCGCCGACCCGCGCGACATCTTCCGCGCCCTGGCCTCGGACGAGACGGTCTTCGGCCTCTAGCCTTCGGTCATCTTGCTGCTCCAGCCGGCGGACACGGCTCAGTGGTCAACAGCTCGTCCGTGCTGGGAGACCCGGGCGGCGGAGGTGCTGCCGCTCGCCTGGCGGAGGAGTGTGAGGGCCTCCTCGGAAGGGGAGCCTGCGGGGGTTGTGCACACGATGAGCGCCTGGTCCGGTGAACGGGCGATCGACAGCGCCTGCTGGGTCACCGTCACCGTGCCGACAACGGGATGGCGCAGTTCGTAGGACGCGGCATCGCACGGCACGACCCCGTGGGCCCGCCACAGGGCGACGAACTCCGGGCTTTTCATGGTGAGTTCGCCGATCAGTTCCGCCAGCAGTGCGTCCTCCGGGTGTCTGCCGACGGCGATGCGCAGGTTGCCGACCACCGCGCGCGCCTTGCGCTTCCGGTCCGCGTACAGCTCCTGGCCGTGCGGGTCCAGGAACAGCATCCGGCTCATGTTCGGGCGTCGCGCCGGGTCGTCGGGGCCGTGGAAGTCCAGGTGGCCGGCCAGCAGCGCGTGCCCGAGGGCGTTCCAGGCCAGTACGTCCGTGCGACGGCCGAGCACTATCGCCGGGACGCCGTCGACGGCGCGGAGGAGGTCGCGGGTGTCGTCGGTGAGCTTCTCGGGGCGCGGCCGGCGTGGCCGGGGCGTGTGGCGGGCGGCGTCGGCGAGCCGGTCGAGGTGTGCGCGCTCGTGGCCGTCGAGCAGGAGAGCGCGGGCGATCGCGTCGAGGACCTCGGCCGAGGCCCCGCGGGACAGGCCCTGTTCCAGTCGTGCGTAGTACGAGACGCTGACGCCCGCCAGTTGGGCCAGCTCCTCGCGCCGGAGCCCGGCCACCCGTCTGCGGGGCCCGAGTTCGCGCAGGCCGACGTCCTCGGGGCGCAGTTGTGAACGTCGGGTCTGGAGGAAGGCGCCGAGCGGGCCGGGTCCGTTCATCGCCCCAGTATTCGGTGCGCGGACACACTCGGCCACACCCTGCGAGGGGTAGGACAACCGGGGAGTGGTCCGGTCCCGTCCGCGTGTCCAGGCTGGCTCTCAATGGGCCACGTGCCCCGGACCCGAGGACGGACCACATGAATCAGATCCCCGAGCAGATCACCCTGGGCGACGTCACGGTCATCCGTGTCAAGGAGTTCTACGGCTCGGTCGCGATGACACCGAGCCAGTTCTTCCCGGACAGCCCTCACGGCGTCTGGGAGGAGCACCGTGACTGGCTGGCGCCGGACTTCTGGAACCCGGAGACGGACGAGTGCCATTCGGCGATCCAGTCCTGGCTGCTGCGCAGCGAGGGGCGCACCATCCTCGTCGACACCGGTGTGGGCAACCACAAGGACCGGCCCTACGCGCCGCTGTGGAGCCGCCTGGACACGGACTACCTCGACAACCTCGCCGCCGCCGGGGTGCGGCCCGAGGATGTCGACATCGTGGTCAACACCCACCTGCACATCGACCACGTCGGCTGGAACACCCGCCTCGACGGCCGCACTTGGGTGCCGACCTTCCCGAACGCCAGGTATGTGATGCCGCGGCGGGACTTCGCATTCTGGGACCCGGCCAACGAGAACAAGAGCGTGCTCGGCCGCGGGAGCCAGAATGTCTTCGAGGACAGCGTCGCGCCGGTCCACCAGGCAGGCCTGACGCACCTGTGGGACGGTACGTACCGGATCGACAAGAACCTGCGGCTGGACCTCGCCCCTGGGCACACCCCCGGCTCGTCCGTGCTCACCCTGGAATCCGGCGGCGACCGGGCCCTGTTCGTCGGGGACCTGGTGCACAACGCGGTGCAGATCGCGGAGCCGGAGACCAACTCCTGCTTCTGCGAGGACCCGGTGGAGTCCCGCGCCACCCGGCACAGGCTGCTCGGCCGCGCCGCCGAGGACAACGCGCTCGTTTTCCCGGCGCATTTCGGCGGCCGAGGCGCTGCGGAGGTCGTGCGCAGCGGGTCGAAGTTCGCGATCAAGGAGTGGGCGGGCTTCTCCTGTCTCACCTGATGTCCGGTTTCCGAGTTCTGATGTCCGCAGGCAGAGTCCTGATGTCCTGGCGCAGAGGCCTGGCGCCTTGTTGCAGAGCAGAAAAGGAAGCGCGTCCCATGTCGTCGTTCCAGTCGGATCCGGTCGTCGAAACTCCGGCGGGCGCCGTGCGCGGTGTCCGTGACGGGTCCGGCGAGCGGTATCGGGCCATCCCTTACGCGGCGGCACCGACCGGCGCCGGCCGTTTCGCCCCGCCGGCACCGCAACCCGGCTGGGCCGGTGTCCGTGACGGCACGCGGCCCTCGCCCACGGCTCCGCAACCGGCCCGCGACTTCGGCCTGCTCGACATGACCCCCTATTTCGGGCCGGGCTGGGTGCCCGGCGAGGAGTATCTCGCCGTCGATGTGCACACGCCGGCCGCCGACGACGGCAGGCGCCCTGTCATGGTCTTCGTGCACGGCGGCGGCTTCGTCACCGGTTCCAACCGTGCCGCGCTCTACGACGGCAGCGCGTTCGCCCGCGACGGCGTCGTCCTCGTGACGGTGAACTACCGCCTCGGCATCCCCGGTTTTCTCGACCTGCCGGGTGCTCCGCCCAACCGGGGGTTGCTCGATGTGCTGGCCGCGCTGAGGTGGGTGCGCGACACGATCTCGGCATTCGGCGGCGATCCGACGAACGTCACGGTCTTCGGCCAGTCCGCGGGTGCCACGCTCACCGGAGCCCTGCTCGCGTTGCCGGAGGCCAAGGGCCTGTTCCGGCGGACGATCGTGCAGAGCGGCAACGGCACCGGTGCGTTCAGCCCGGAGCAAGCCCACCGTGTCACCGCCGCGGCGGCCGCGGCGCTGGGTGTCGAAGCGACAGCCGAGGCCTTCGCGCCGATCCCGGACGAGCGTTTTCTGGCGATCCTGCCCGCGCTGGCCGGCCTCGACCTCGACACCGGCACCACCAGGGACCCGCTGGCCGGGCTCAGCCCGTTCAGCCTGGTCCTGCCGGTCCAGCCCGCCGACGCCCTGGCCGACGGCCCGGCCGGCGACGTCGACCTGCTCATCGGCACCAACACCGAAGAGGGCCACCTCTACCTCGTACCGCAGGGTGTCCTGGATTCCACTACGCAGGCCGACGTGCTCACCCTCGCCACCCGGCTGCATGCCGACCCCGATGCCGTCCTCGCCGCGCAGCGCGTGGCACGGCCGGACCACACACCGGGCGAGCTGCGCTCAGCCCTGCTCGGACACACCCTGTTCGAGTCCGGTACGAAGCGCATGGCGCAGGCCCACGCCCGGATCTCGGGCGACCGCACCTACGTCTACTCGTTCGGATACCGCTCGACGGCCCTGGGCGGACGTCTCGGCGCCGCCCACACCGTGGAACTGCCCTTCGTGTTCGACATCGCCGACAAGCCCTGGCTGCACGGGGACACCCGGATGCTCGGCCCCGACCCCGCACCGGCAGGACTCGCGGCCCACCTGCACGGCGCCTGGATCGCGTTCGCCACCACCGGGGCCCCGGGCTGGGCGGCCTACGACCCTCGGCACCCCGTGGCGGAGCCCCTCGGCCACTGACCCGGTTGAGAGTTCTCCGTGTGTCCCGGCACAGGTGACTGATCGTCAGAGGCCAGACTTGAAGCACCGGGCCCGGCTCCCGGCCAGAACTCCTCCGAGCTAAGGGAGCACCATGACCTGGGCATCTTGGACCACGGTGGGCATCCACGTCCTTCCCGGCGTTGTGCAGGCCGAGGGGTTCGGCCCCATGCAGGGAGACCTGACCATCCACACCACCTGGTCGGAGCACGAGGCTCACCTCGCCGTGCAGTACTCCGGCGCCTCCGACTGGTACACCCTCGTCGGCAGCCCTGTGCCCTGCCACTCCGAGGAGGACAGCCGCACGTACCACCAGGCCGTCGTCGACGGGGTCCGTGAAGGCGAGAGAGCCCAGGACGTGCTGAAGAAGCTCTCCCGCACGGCGTAGAACGTGGCGGGCGCACGCCATCGGCGGCCTTCGTCATGGACGACCATCACGTACCGCACCTGGCCGTGCCGCCGCAGCGCCCGGGCGGACCCCGGCGGCTCGGCGGGAACTGGAACGGCTGACCGAGGTACTGATCCCCGGACGGGGAGCCCTATCGGCGCCAACGGCCCCCGGCGCGGCGGCGGGCGACTTCCCCGCCATCAATCCATAGGTTAGGTTAGGCATACCTAACCAAGCAGTTGGTGCTTGTGCCGTCCCCATGGAGAACCCGCATGCGCCCCCGCAGTTCCCGCACCGAGCAGCCGACCCCCGCCGAGCGGATGCGGTCGATCATCGTGGCGGCCCATTCGATGACCGTGGTGACCGACGGCCGCCACCACGAGGTCCACCATCTCGACGGCACGGACCTGTTGGGCCGCATCCACCTCCACGACCCGGGCGATCCGCTGGAGCCGGGCCCTCAGGCGCCTCGCATCCCCATCCGCCTGGAGCTCACCGACATCGCCCCCACCCCCGTACGCGACCGACTGCGCGCCCGCGTCACGCTGTCCGGCCTCGTGGCCGCCCCCTATCGCGGGGATTCCGCGGACAGCACCTGCGTGGAGTTCGGCCAGGCGGTGATCGAGGACGCGCGGGGACGCACCTACATCACGCTGGAACAGCTCCAGGAAGCGGAGACCGACCCGATGGCCGCCGGCGAGGCCGGCATGCTCACCCACCTCGTCGACGACCACCCCGCTCTCGTCCCCCTTCTCCTCCGGCTCGTCGAGCCACGGCTCAAGAGCGGCGTGGTGCGCGCCCTGCCGGTGGCCATGGACCGCTACGGCCTCACGCTGCGCCTCGAACACGCCGTCACACATCGGGACGTACGGCTGCCGTTCCCCACACCCATGACGGACATCGATCAGGCCGGCGTCCAGTTCCACGCCCTCCTGACCGCCGCGCGCCGTTGCTCCTCCCACCACCGGCTGCCGGCCTGAAGGCGAACGCATGACACCGCCGCTTTCCACGGTGAACCCGACCGCCCGCCGGAGAAACGGGCAACGCCACTGGCCGCGGCGTGCGCCGCGGCCAGTCACATCGAGCGGGCCACCACTTCGGACAGCGGATTCGGCGGCCCTGTCGGCTCCCTGCTCCGCTAGCGGACGGTGACGTTGAAGACCGGGGAAACCGTGGTGCCGCTGATGATGCGCAGGTCGTTCTTGCCCTTCAGGCCGAGCTTGACGCCGAGGGAGTACGAGCCGTTGCGGGAGATCGGCGCGGAGGCGGGCAGCGTGACCCACTTGCCGTTCTGCTTCTGCTGAAGCGTCACCTTGCTGCCCGCCTTGAGACCCGTGGTGTTGCCGGTGACGCGGAACAGCTGCCAGGCGCCCACCGAGGACACCGACGGCTTGGCGGTGATGCCGGCCTTCACCGCGACAGCCTGGTGGGCGGCCGGAGCGGATGCGGCGGGGGTGGCGGCCATCGCGGTGCCGGCCAGGGCGACGCAGGCGGCGCTGAGGGCGCCGACGGTGACGATGCGCAGGGAGTGACGCTTGATGACGGCCATGGTTTTATCCCTCTCGACATGAAACATCCGGCTGTGCGCCACAAGCGAGGTAAATGGCCTTGGCGCGTTCTCACCAGGAATGACGGCCTCTCCCCCGGATGCGTTGTCCGTGCTCTGTCACCGTCTCGTAACAGCCGGATCGGCAGGCGCAGCGAACCCCCGGCTCGCAAGCGCCCGTTGACTTCGGGTGCGGTTCGACCGAGTCGGGCTTGCTGTCGTATGAGGTCGGCGCCGCTAAATGGAACTGGTGGATCCGGTCGGCAGAGCCTGTTGATAGAGCGCAACCAGCACGCCGCGCAGGGGCTGGCCCTCTGCGTCCGCCTCGGCCTCGTCGACCAGTCTGGCGAGGGTCTCGCCGAGTTCTCTCGCCTTCGCCGGGCTGAGATGCAGGTGACGCAGTGTCAGATGAGTCTCGGCAGGAGAGCGCTCGAGCTCCTGGGCGACCGCGGCGAGCATGGCGGCGGTGCCTGCCGCTTGAGGTTCGGCGACGACCATGTGACGGGCCGTGCGCTGGTAGTACTGCTCGGTGCCGCCGCGGACCTGGCGGGTCTCGGCGATGTGGACAAGCCCGGCTTCGCGGAGGACTTTGAGGTGGTGGGCCACATTGCCCTTCTTCGCGTCGAGTTGCGCCGCAAGCCGGCTGGTGGTGGCAGGCCGGTGGCCGAGGGCGAAGAGCAACCGCTGACGCAACGGGTGGGAGAGCGCCGCGAACTGCTCGGGCGCACCAATCTCCAGGACTTCCTCAGGAGGCGGCAGGTAGGAACGCTGATCACGCATACCAAAGTGTCTAAACTCTTTGACGCTTTCGCAAGGGCAGTGCTCTACTCCCTGCCATGACGACTCCAACGAAGCTTGCGCCGGCCCCTGTCATCGACGAGACAGCCCGGCTGCTCGCCGAGCACTATGTGTTCCCCGAGATAGCCGAGCAGCTCGCCGACCTGCTGCAACGACGCCTCGCCGAGCGCGCCTACGACGCCGACGACGCCGAGGAGCTCGCCCGTCTGGTCACCGCCGACCTGCAGTCCGTCAACGGCGACCGGCACCTGAGACTGAAGCACCACGCCGAGCCGGTGCCCCCGAAGCAGGGGGCGGCCACCCTGGAAGCCATGCGCCGGGACTTCGACACCTCGCTGGGCGGTGCGCCCCGGGTGCAGTTGCTCGACGGAGGGGTCGCCGTGGTGGAGCTGGCACCGATGCTGTTTCCGCTGGAGTGGGCGGCCGAACCGCTGAGCGCCGCGCTCACCCTGGCTTCCCGCGCCCAAGCGCTGATCGTGGACCTTCGCTCCAACCGGGGCGGCGACCCGGACACGGTCGCCTTCGTCTGCAGTTACCTCCTGGACGAACGCACCCACCTCAACACCATGTACTGGCGCAGCGGCGAGCGCAGCGAGCAGTCCTGGAGCCTGCCGCACGTCCCCGGCGCGCGCTTCGGCGGCAGCAAGCCGCTGTACGTGCTGTCCAGTGACACCACCTTCTCTGCCGCCGAAGAGCTGGCGTACGACCTCCAGCAGCTCGGCCGCGCCGTGGTCGTCGGCGAGCCCACCCGCGGCGGCGCGCACCCGTGCCAGGGCTGGACCGTGCACCCGCACCTGGAAGTCACCGTCCCGGTTGGCCGCGCCGTCAACCCCGTCTCCGGCACGAACTGGGAGGGCACCGGTGTGCAGCCGGACATCCCTTGCGCGGCCGTCGACTCCCTCGACCGCGCACACGCGCTGGCCCTCGCCCGACTGGCGGACTGAGCCGGTCCTGGTTGGGCGAGGCCCACTCCGGGCGGGATCGCCGCCAGGCAGTGAGGGCGTACTTCCGTGGTCGCCGGCTGGGCAGAGGCGTTGAGGCGCCAGGACGGAATGATGTTCCCAGTGGGGTCAAGGTCGTTGGCTGGTGGCGACACGGCCCGGCCATGCGATGTCGTCGACGGCGAGAAAGCGTTCGCCGGCCACGGTCGCGGGGGTTGCCCCGGTGAACGCCATGACGTCACGGTGCAGGTGGGACTGGTCGGCGTAGCCGGCGTCGGCCGCGACGTGGGCCGCACCCTCACCGGCGACCAGGCGGTGGGCGGCATGGTCGAAGCGGACCAGCTTCACGGCCCTCTTGGGCGGCAGGCCGAGCTGCGACCGGAACCGGGACCACAGGCGCTTGCGGCTCCATCCGACCTCGGCCGCGAGCCCGTCGACCCTGGTCAGGCCACGGCTGCTGACGATCCGGTGCCAGGCCCAGGCCACCTCCGGGTCCACCGCCGGCCCCGCCGCATGCCGGCGGGCGAGCAGCGCGTCCGTCAGCGCGAAGCGATCCTGCCACGGCGAGAGTTCGCCCAGTTGCTCGCGGATCCGGGAGGCCTCGCGGCCCCACAGGTCGTCCAAGGGCACGGCGGTGCCGTCGAGTTCGGCGAGGGAGACGCCCAGAATCGCGCGTGCGATCACCGGGGACAGACGTACCTGCACGCATTCCACGTTCTCTCCCCGCGCCCTGACCGAGCCTCCCGACCCGAACCCGGGCCCGGCGACGAGGCTTCCCCGCTGCTGCCCCGCGGCGCAGTCGACGACGGGCGAGCCGTTGCCGAATTCCAGGAGCAGGGTCACGGCCGGGTGCGGGATCATCCGGAGCTCGTCCAGGTCACGGACATGGAACCCGGCCATGGTGAGACCGGCCACCCCACTGGGACGCCGTGGGCATGCGACGTCCCACAGATCGGCACCGTGCATGAAAGTCCGCACCGTCCCAGGCTATGTGAGCGGTTGAGGGCTACGAGCCCTCTGAAGGGAACATTTATCCAATCCGCGGGTGGGCACGGGCGGCGACAGTGGGCCCATGACTGATTCTGACGGCGGACCGCACATGAACGGACCGCACATGAACGGCGGTGCCGAGGCCACCGAGGATTCGACGCTGTCGCTGGACGACGGCCGCATCCATGTGTGCCAGGACGGCCCCCGCGACGCCCCCGCCCTCCTGCTCATCCACGGGTCCGCGTCCTCGACCCGCTCGTTGGACCCGCTGGTTCCGATGCTGACCGGATCCCATCACGTCATCCGGATCGACCTGCTCGGACACGGCCGGTCGGGCCAACCGGCCGACCGCAGCTACGCGCTCCCTGACCAGGCACGCCGGGCCGGCACCGCACTGGACCGGCTCGGCGTCCAGCACGTCGTGGCCGTCGGTCATTCCAGCGGCGGCGCGGTGGCCGTCGCCCTCGCCGAACAGCGGCCCGACCTGGTGGCCGCGCTCGCACTCATCAACACCGGCCCCGGCCTGGACGCCTTCATCGCACCGCAGCCCGCCGCAGCCGGACTCCCGCAGTGGCCGCCGACCGACGAGCAGCTCCGCGGGTTCGCGAGCACCGCTGTCAGCCGAGCCGGCTACCGGATCCCACCGGAACTCCTGGACGACGTAAGTCGTATGACCCACCACACGCTCACCACAACGATGCAGGCCACCCGCGACTACCTGGAGCAGCAGGCGCTCCCGCCCCGGCTGGAAGTCCTCGGCAAGCCGCTACTGGTGATCTTCGGCGAGGAGGATCGCAGGTGGCGATCCTCGTCCGCCGCCGACTACCGCACCGTTCCGGGTGCGAGAGTCGAGTTGCTGCCGGGGCTTGGACACTCGCCCCTGCTCGAAGATCCCGCGCGGACCGCCACCCCTCTGCTGGCCTTCACCACCATCCACGCCGTAGCGGGTGCCTGAATGGCAAGGAGGGGTGCCATGCGGATTCTCGTCTCGGGTGCCAGCGTCGCCGGTCCGGTGCTGGCGTACTGGCTCACCAGACACGGCTTCTCCGTCACCGTCGTCGAGCGTGCGCCGACTCCGCGCAGGACCGGCGGCCACGGGGTCGACCTGTTCCGGCCCGCGATGACCATCTCGGAGAAGATGGGCGTGCTCCCGCGCGTCGAGGAACGGGCCACCGGCACCCACCGGATGACTGTCCATCAGGAGGGCGCACGGCGTCCCGTGCGAGTGGACCTCTCCAAGATCTTCAGTGCCGCCTCCGACCGGCACGTCGAGATCATGCGCGACGATCTGAGCGAGATCTACTACGACGCCGGGCGCGGCGACGTGCAGTACCTCTTCGGCGACTCGATCACCGCGATCTCGCCCGACGGCGTGGTGCGTTGCGAGAACGCGGCGCCGCGCCGCTTCGATCTCGTCGTGGGCGCGGACGGTCTGCACTCCACCGTGCGCCGCCTCGGCTTCGGCGACGAGTCCCGCTTCAGCGCTTGCACCGGGGCCTACTTCGGCGTGCTGAACCTGCCGAACGTCTCCGGGCTCGACGGCGAACTCCTCATCCACGTCGGCGTCGGTCGCACGGCCGGCATGTACGGCGCGCCGCACCTCGGCGACGCGCGGGTGTTGTTCCTGTTCCGGAGCGAGCGCGAGCTCGACTACCAGCATCACGACGTGCCCCGGCAGAAGAGGCTGCTGCGCAGTGCCTTCGACGGCTTGCACCCTGACGTGGACCGCTGGCTGGACGAACTCGACCGCACCCCGGCGTTCTACTTCGACTCCATCACCCAGCTCCGCATGGATACTTGGTCGCGGGGGCGGGTGACGCTCGTCGGCGACGCGGGCTACTGCCCCGGCGCGGCGGTCGGTGGCAGCACCACCCTGGCCGTCGTCGGAGCGTACGTCCTCGCCGGGGAGCTGGCGCGGGCGGGCGGTGACCACGAGCGCGCCTTTCCCGCATACGAGCGCGCGATGGCGGAGCACGTACACGGCAGCCACGCGGCCGCGCTCAGCGCGGCGAAGACGCTGATCCCCACCTCACGTCTCGGTGTGCGGGGACTGGCCCAGGGCGCCCGCCTGATCTCCGCCCTGCCCGCGAGGCCCAGCCGCGCCCTCCTACGCCTCACCACGAAGAGCGCACGCCTCTACAACTCCATCGCCATCGACGACTATCCGCCACCGCCCATCGCCTCACGAGGCCGGGTCGGCCTCGCGGGCGATTCCGCAGGCGGATTCGGGGCGGGGTGAGGGGTGTGCGCCGCCCTGCTGCCCGACCAGCCGGAATACCGGCTACTTGGTGGTTCCCAAGCGGCGGTCGCGGGTTGCGTACGTGCTGATGGCCGCCCACAGGTGGGTCCGGTCGATGTCGGGCCACAGGGGGTCGAGAAAGAGGTACTCGGCACAGGTGGACTGCCAGGGCAGAAAGTTGGAGGTTCGTTGTTCGCCGGAGGTACGGATGAGGAGGTCCACGTCGGGCAGGTCGGGCTGGTAAAGGTGGCGGGCGAGATGCCGGGGGGTGATCCGGTCGGGGTCGAGCCCGCCGTGGGCGGCCTGGCGGGCGAGGGCGCGGGCGGCGTGGGCGAGTTCGTGGCGGCCGCCATAGTTGAGGCAGACGTTCAGGATGAGGCCTGTGCGCTCCCGGGTGGCACGGGTGGTCCGGTGGATGCGATCCACCAACTCCGCGGGCAGCCGGCCATCGTCGGTGGATCCGGACCAGCGCAACTGGACGTCGCGCCGCCACAGTTCTTCGGTGTTCATGTCGAGCCCGCTGCTCACCACGCTCAGAACGGTCTCGATATCGGCGGCCGGGCGGGCCCAGTTCTCGGTGGAGAAGGCGTAGACGCTCAGACAGGGCAGGCCGATCTCCAGGGCTCCGTAGATGACGTCGCGCAGGGCGTGTTGGCCGGCGTGGTGGCCTGCGCTTCGCACCTGGCCCTGAGCCTCGGCCCATCGGCCGTTGCCGTCCATGATGATCGCCACATGCTGGGGCATCCGCCGACCGGACAAGGCGGGCGGGACGGCTCCGCCGGGGTGTGGTGCGGGTGGCAGCAAGGCCTGTGATGTGCGCGGGCCATGGTCGGCGGCGGCCGGCCTCGGGGCGGGCAGCACGGCCGTGGTGACGGATCCGGTCGGACGATGCCGCTGCCAGGCCCGTGCGACACGAAGGCGCCCGCGCAGCAGCGTGTACTGGAAGCGGACCGGATGGGGCGGGCGCCGGCCGTCCAGAAGTGCCTGCGGGTTGCGTTCGATGCGGCGCAGTTCGAGGTGTTGCAGCTCGACCAGGGTCCGGAAGGCCACAGCGACGGGCGGGTGCTGGGCGCCGATCGACGCTGCCTGGCCGAGCCACTCGCGGGCCTGCCCGGCCAACGCGTGGACCATGGTGGCGAATTGCGCGCCCGGCTGCTTGAGCCGTAGGTCCTCAGCCGTCACACCGTACTGGCCGAGGACCGTCGCCGGCAGCTTGATGCACCCGTTCTCGGCGTCCTGATGCAGGTCGCCGAGGCAGTCGATGAGGTTGAAGGCATGGTTCCACCGTCTCAGTGCCTCGGCATCGCGCGGTGCGAGGAACAGGCCGGGGGCGCCGAGCAGCGCCGTCGGGCGCGAGACGTCGAAGGGAAAGGCGAGCGTGTCCCAATAGGTGTGCCACTCGTCCCAGTTCGCGAACTCGGTCTGGCGTGCGGCGTCCATGCGGAACACCGCATTCGCCGATGCGAGACCCTCGCTGGACAGGTTCCACGTCCACACGGCGTGGACCAGAGCTCCTCTCACCGGGTCGCTGCTGCGGCCCTGGCGCAGATCGGCCTCCAGCGCCAGGCTGAAGGCGCTCACGCGCGCCGCCCTGTCCTGATCGCCGTCCCCCGTGTCGTCGGAGAGGTCGTCAATGACCCGGACATAGCCGTACATCGCCCAGAACAGCGGACGCACCCGGGCGGAAATCAGCTGGGTGAACGCGATTTCCATGGGGCCCGAACTCCGTACGAGGCGGCGGCATGCCTCATAGCCGGTGACGAGAGCGGGGTCGGTGATTCCAGCACGGCGGTAGATCAGGGAGAGAACGGGATGGCGCAGGCGCCACGCGGCGTTCCGTCCCGTCCCCGTGGCGCCGCCCGGGCGCTTGAGGAGCGTGAGGGTGCCTCTCCATCGGCCGCCACGCAAGGTGAGTACGAGCGGGCCGGCCATGGCCAGGGCCACTGCCCAGCACCCGCTGAGGAGCAGTTGGTGCCAGGGGGTAAGGGTGCCGGTCGAGGCCGAGACGGCGGACTGCATCGCGCCGTAGGCCGGCAGCCCGCGCAGCAGCGGGCTGTCCGCGGCGGGGTTCGCGACCGGGTTCTGCAGTCCCAGGTCGACGAAGCTGACCATGATGACCAGGAACATCCCCGCGAGTTCGCTGCGCAGCACGGCGGCGAGCAGGATGCCGGCGCCCCCATAGGTCAGCGCGCCGCCCGCGAATGCCGCGACCATGACGTCGAGCCGCTCGGGCCGCCAGAAGAAGCACAGCCACACCGTGGCATAGGAACCGGTGAGAACGGCGCTCAGCAGCAGCACCGTGTTCTTGGCCAGGAGCAGGCAGACCTTTGGGAACCCGGCCGTCACCAGGCGGCGGTCGAATTCCGTGGAACGGCTGGTGGCGAGGAACATCATGAAGCCCACGATCAAGGCGATCGAGTGCAGGGCGCCGGACAGTTGGGTGACGGTGTTGGCGCCCGTGCTCACCGGGTGGCCGGCCGCGCGCAGGAAGAACCGGACGGGAGTGTCGGGCAGCACCCGATAGGCCAGCCACAACCACAGCGGCACGAAGAAGACCACCAGGGCCAGCGCCAGACGATTGCGGGCCTGCTCAAGGACCGCGTGGCGCACCGCCGTACGCAGGCACCGCCACCACCAGCTCACGCCGCACCTCGTCCGGCGCCGCGGGGGTCGGCCGGCTCCAGCACCCCGTCGGCCAGCCGGTACATCACGTCCAGGCGCTCGGTGTCGTATGCGAGATGGGACACCACGAGGACGGTGCGGCCCTCGTCGCGCAGCGTCCCCGCGATCTCCCAGAACCGCAGGTAGGCCTCCCAGTCGAACCCCTGGTACGGCTCATCGAGGACCAGCATGTCCGGATCGTGCATGAGCGCAAGCGCCAGGCTCAGCTTCTGCCGCGTACCGCCGCTGAGCACGCCGGGCCGACTGCGCCGGCTCTCCCCGAACTGCAACCGCTCCAGGACCTCCCATGCCCGCCGGCTGTCGTCGAGACGGTAGGCGGCCTGGAAGAAGCGCACATGTTCCTCCACCGACAGCGCCGGATTCAGCACCGCGTCCTGCGGGCAGTAGCCCACGGGCACGTGGCAATCCACCGTGCCGCTGTCCGCCTCGGTCTGCCCCACCAGGATCCGCAGCAGGGTGCTCTTGCCCGCCCCGTTCTCCCCGACGATCCCGACCAAGACCCCCGCCGGCACGTCCAGACTCACCCCCCGCAGCACAGGTCGCCGACCGTAACCCTTGCGGACATGCCGCAGACGCAACACAGAGCGCGATGACATTGCGGGAATACCCCCTGAAATTTCCCTCACATAATCAGTAACGACGCCACTGCGGGTACGTAACCCACACTCTGGCTCGCCGCGCACCCGACCGCGGGCGTCAAAGGGCGTGACGACCCTCGCCTTCGGCGACGACCTCGATCTCGAAGAAGACGTCACGGCCGCGTCCTTGCGCCTCGATCAGGGCGAGGTACGGGCAAGAGGCGCCGGAAAGCGGCAACACCGCTGGCCGGGTACCGCGCTGAGCGTGAGCGACGTCTTGGCCTATGAGGCCGACCACTCGATCAGCGGCGGCTGCACACGAGCGCAGAGGGGCCGGCCCTTGGCATCGGTGAGCGGCAGACGTGCCAAAAGCCGACCGGAGCGCACTGCGGCGGCGACGGTGCCCGGGTCGATGGCGTCGAGCATCAGTTTCGCGCGCCGGAACATGGTGAAGACGCCCGTCTCGTCGACGGCGCACCAGGACAGATAGATGAATCGGCTTCCGGGCCGGCCCTGGATGTAGGGCCCCTTCAACTCGATGCCGGAATCGGTGGGGACCGCCTCGCACTGCACCGTCCACACCGCCGCAGGAGCGTCACCGGGGTACGGATCAAGCAACTCGTCCCGCCGGTGGCGGCGTTGGACAGCGACATGGATGTTGCGGTAGCCGGGGAAGTCCGGGCCTGCCCCGCAGTGGCGGCCGGGAAGGTCGAAACCTTCGATCCGAATCTCCATCTGCCCATCCTCCCCGTCAAGTTTCCGGGGTTGCCGTCACAGCGCCTCGCGGACCAACGCTTCGACCTCTTCCCCGTTCTTCGATTGAAGCCGGCACAGTATTGAGGCCAGCACAGTATTGAGCGCTTCGCGCCGAGTAGCCCGGGCGGAGCCCAGCATGCGGGTATCGATGACGTGCGGCGCGCGGGGCGGAGGTGCTGTCCACGTGGAGGCGACAGCCCTCGGGGGTTCGCCTGGTGCGGAATGGGCTGGGTGGGGGATGTTGGGTGACCGGGGCTGTGGGGGTTCGTTGAGCCCGGCGCATATGGAGAGTGCACCAGGGTCCCGGGGCCTGACCAGCCCCGGGACCCTGCACACCGACGACCCCGCCGGCCCACCCGCGCGCCCGCCCCCAGGCCGTGCGGCACCGCCCCCCAGCCCTCCCCATATTGGTCTAAACGGGCGCAATTTGTGACGTTTTCAGCCTGCTCCCCGTTCT
>NZ_BAAASQ010000020.1:0-1263 GCF_039532965.1 Streptomyces mauvecolor
CATGGACTGCGTCACGCCCAGGCGCCGGCAGGCGCGGCGAAAACGTCGCGACTGGTATTCGGCGAGTTCAACCCAATGCCACTTAGCTTGCTGTGATCTTCGCGCCCCTGACAGCGTGCTCCGCGGCTATCGTCGTGCCCATGGCGGCAGTTGAGGGGACGTCGGGTGTCGGTCTGGCCGAGTGGGTGTCCCTGGGAGTGCTGGCCGAGGCGGTCCCCAGGGACGTGGTCGATGAGGCGGTGGTCGCCGCCGGGCGAGGGGCGCGTCGTGCGGGCGGGAAGCTGCCGCCGCACGTGATGGTGTATTTCGCGATGGCTCTCGCGCTATTCGCTGACGATGACTACGAAGAGGCGATGGCCAAGCTGGCCGGCACGCTGCGCGCGTGGGGCTGCTGGGATCCGGCCTGGGCAGTGCCCACCTCCGGCGGGCTCACCCAGGCCCGGGCCCGGTTGGGGTCCGGGGTGCTCGCGTCGGTGTTCGCTCAGGTCGCCCGGCCTGTCGCGGAGGTCATGACACGCGGGGCATGGCTAGCCGGGCGCCGGTTGATGGCGATCGACGGGGTGGTGTGGGAGGCGCCTGACAGCCCGGACAACCGTCAGGCCTTCGGAGTGAGCGGCTCGGGCCACTATGCCTCGGCGTTCCCGCAGGTGCGGATGGTGACGCTGACCGAGTGCGGCTCGCACGCGCACACCGCCGCTGCCATGGACGGCATCCGCACCTCCGAGCAGGCCCTGGCCCGGCACATCTGGCCCGAGCTCGAAGCGGGCATGCTCGTTCTGGCCGACCGCAACTTCTACACCTTCGCCGACTGGTGCACCGCTGCCGACACCGGCGCGGATCTGCTGTGGCGCGTCTCCAGCCAATTGCGGCTGCCCGTGCTCAAGCTGCTGTCCGACGGCTCCTATTTCTCAGTGATCCACGCTCCGATTCGCGGCGGCGCCCGCCAGAACCTGCTCACGCGGGCCGCCGTCGGTGACGAGCTCGACCCCACGCAGGCGCGCCTGGTGCGCGTGGTGGAGTACGAGGTCACCGACCGCGGCTCGGACGACGAACGGGAGGTGATCTGCCTGATCACCACGGTGTGTGAGGCGACCGACGTGGACGCTGCGCAACTGGCCGACGCCTACCACGAACGATGGGAACACGAGACCGGGTTCTCCCAGATCAAGCGGCATCTGCGGGGCCCAGCACGGGTATTGCGTTCGCGCGGCCCCGAAATGGTCCGCCAGGAGCTCTACGGTTACCTCCTGGCTCACTACGCGC
>NZ_BAAASQ010000021.1:0-378673 GCF_039532965.1 Streptomyces mauvecolor
GAGGTCTTCGCCATGATCAAGACCAACCAGCGTTAACAACGCTCGTGATCAATACAGCTAGATCCGTCAACTGGCCACGTGACCAGGGCAAGTTGACGGGCTCGGCCGTGGACCATCCGGCGGGCGCGGCGCCGGTGAGCATCTGCCAGGCACACTCCAGGGCCCCGCCGAGGACGAGGTGGTCGGTGGCGGGGTGGATGGTGCGCAGCGACAGCACCAGCTGCCGTTCGCTCTCGCCGTCTGCTCGGGGGCGCTTGAACGGCGATGCGACGCGCGGTCGCCCGTCGGGGTCGGCGGCCGGGGTGAAGTGTCCGTCGTTCCAGGTGAGTTCGGATCCGGTGAGGCCGTCGTAGTAGCCGTGTTCGGGATCCTGTACGACCCAGCGGCCGGGTATGTGGTCCAGGAGCGTGCGCAGGGGGAGGGTGAGCCGGGCGCGGGGCGGGGTAATGAGGTGGAGTTCGCGGCCGGTGCCGGTGGTGAAGCGGATGACGTCGGCTAGCCAGGGGGTGGCGGCGGCGATGGGGCGGTCGTGGATGACGATGGCAGCCTTGTCGGTAAGTACGTCGATGCCCGTCGGCCCAAGTACTGCTTCGGCTGCTCGACCGGTGTCGGGAACGGCGACGACGTCGGTGTGGGCGGCCTCGCGAGGCCAGGTGGTGCCGCCGAGCACCGCGACCAGCCGCCCTGCCACCGAGCCTGCCAGCCGCCGAGCCTCCGTGACCGCGCTCGTACCACGCACCTCGGTCCACCACACCGGAGCAGTGGCATCCATGCCGAGCAACCGTGCAGCTTCGCCCGGAACTTGGAGGAAGCGGGGCGCTTCGATGGAGACGAGGGGCTGTCCGCTGGCACGGCACAGTTGCGCGACCGCGCCGTTGGCCGCCCCGTTCACCCTCAGGTCCGGACCGCCCGCGTGCAGCGCGGCGAGCAGCGTCTTGGTGTCCGGCATGGCCGGGGTGAGGGCGATGACGTCGTGGGTCATGTACTGCTTTCTGAAGTACGGGGCAGAGAGCCAGATGCCTCGATCAGAGGCGATCTGTCAGATCGATACCGAGGCCGTCCTCCTGCGCCTCGGAGGTGAAGATGCCGAACTCGACGGCGTGGCCGAAGTAAGTGGGCTCCCCTACCTCAGGTGAGACGCCGAGGAGAACGGTGATTTCGCGCAGCGCATCCGCGAGGCGCGGTGCGTTCCGCGAAAACACCTCTGGCTGCGGGCGCCCTGAGAAATCGAGCGGGCTCCAGATGTCGTGATGCACTGCGAGGTTCACCGCCACACCGAAGAGATTCGGCGAAACCGATAGCTCGATGAGCCACTCCCTACGGCCCTTCCCCGGAGCGTCGAACCACGTTCCTGCCCCACCGATATGGAGATCACCGACTTCTGCATCGGGAAATGCGACGGGTCTGCTTCCAAGCACCTTCCCAGGAAGGTCTGGATCATCTAGAGGTCGGTGTGTGAAGAGCATGCTCCGTACGCCTGAAGGCCCCGCATCGAGCACGTACCAGGCGTACTCCAGCTTCACTGGATCCATTAGGTCGAACCGCTTGAGAACATTGGTGACGCCCGCCGCAACAGCGAGGGCGGATTCCAGGCCGGACGGAACAGTCTCTCCGAGGTCCCAGTACCAAGAACCGCACTCCTTCGGCGCGCGGGGCAATGTAGACATAGCGTTTCCTGATTTGGAAGGGCCAGACACGCGAGCCTCAGTACCGGCCCGACAGCTCTTCCAGCGCGTCCAGAGATGCGAGCTCCCGGGCAGCCCCGGTGATGAGGCCGAACTCCGGCCGCGGCGGTCGCCGGGCCAGCCAGTCCATTGCGGCGAGCGGGGCCAGGCCTTGGCTGTGGGCTTCCCTCAGGGCCAACAGCCATCCGGCCCCCGCTTGGAAGGCGATGTCACCGACGGCGACTCGCGGCGCGAAACCGGCCGCATCATCCGCGACGGAAGCCCAGAGGTATCCCACCACGTCTCCGGCGCGCTCGGCGGTGAGGTAGCGCACCGGGTGATCCGTGATGCACTCGTACTCGTCCTCGGACTTCGGGAGCATAGAGCGCAACCGCCGGTACTGGTCCGGGACTTCAAACGTCCCCCAGGCATCGTCGTAGGCAGGCCCTTCGATCCTGACGTCCTCGAATCCGTCCTGGGTCGGCTTCGCGAAGTAGTTCTCGTCGCCGGGGTCGGGCGCGCTGCCCAGCAGAGCCGAGATGCTCTCCAGGGCCCCAGCAAGACGGGGCGCGTTCAGAGCGTGTACCTCGGGCTGTTCCCGGTCCCGGGTGTCGATGGTCAACCACGCGTCGGAATAGGTCTCGAGTGTCACCATCAGAGAGCGTCGTGCCCAGAGGGTCACCTGGATGGTGAACAGCTTCTCTGCTCGGTACTTGCCGTCCCGCTCCAGCCAGTATCCGGGGCACTCGACCCTGATGGTGACGACGCAGTCCTCCTCGACCGACTCCGCCTGGTCCATGGCCCTCGCGAATGCGGTTCCGGGGGCCAGTGGCTCCGGCTCCAGGTTCATACCGGCGGCGTCGATCAGTACGTCCCGCACGTCGCCCGCGGATCGAACGGAGACACCCACCTTGCCGACCGGGGTCGCCAAATCCCGCTCGGCCAGAATGTTCCAGATTTCGAGGGCGACTTCCGCAGCCCGGGCGGCAGGCCGGACCCCGCCGGAGGATGGCGCGACCTCCCAAGTCCAATCGCCCACAGGCATTGACGAGTTGATCACAGTATGTCCTTGGGGTCGAGTTTGCTTCCGGGCGGGACGACGAGGTTTCCGTCCTTGAGGCGTATGACGAACGTGATTTTTAGGTTCTCCGGGTGGTCTACGTCACGACGGACAGCCATGAGTTCATCATAGGAACCGTTGGCCATCCATTCGGCGCGCGTTCCCCGGCCGCCGTCCACAAGCAGCACACGGTAGTCCGCTTCGGCGATCGCCAACTGGTTCAGGTACTTCGGCCGGGTGATCTCACCAACCTGGTCAGCAGGGTCGTTGAGGTGCTTCATCTGATAGGCGTAAACCTTGCCGGACTCGTCCGCGATACGGACGTCCACATCGGCACCGGGCGGGTGCTTGAGCTCGAAGTCTATGGAATGCGCGGGCACACCGCTCTTCACCAAGTCGTCGGCGAAGATGAGTTGATCAGCGCCCGGCTGGAACATCTGCTTCCTGCCTGCCCCGAGCGATTTCACTACCGTGGCGAATTCGTCGCTCTGATTGAACTGGCCCGAAGCGATGATGTCGGCGACCCTCTGTCCATCAGCTTCCGTGGTGAGCCGGTCGATCACCTTCTCAAGAAGCTTGGGATTCGGCCGCACTTTTCCGGGGATGCCCTTGACGGCATCCCGCAGCCGTTGCTCCGTCTCTCCTCCACGGACCATCGGCTGCCCTTCGCCCCCGGGCGAAGCCGCACCATGTCCACCAGAGGTGTCGCCGCCCCCGGTCCCGCCATCGCCGGGACCGTGCGGTGTGTGCGGGCCATCGTCGGCCGCGCCCCCGCTGCCACCATGGTCCGGACCGTGATGACTCGCGGAACCTTCCCCATGCTCGGTATGCCCAGTCGGGTGGTCGCTCTCTCGCCCGCCGTGGCCGTTCGCCGCGGGACCGGTGTCCTTGCCACTCCCCCCATGCGTTTCGTGGCTACCCCGTGGCGGCAGCCCCTCGCCCGCACGGCCAGCTACCCCATGCGCATGGCCTTCCGCACCCACACCCGCAAGTTCCCGCTCACCACGCCCCGCCCCCGTCGCGAGGTCCCCTTCGTGTCCGCGCGGCGCCGGTGCCAGGTTGGGCGTGCCGTCCGCGTTGATCGGGATAAGCCTGCCGTCCTCGCCCACTCGGTATCGGTGGTCCAGGTCGAAGATGGCGTCGGGAAACTTCGACTTCGGTATCTGGAAGTGGTCGGTCACGTTGGCCAGCACCTGGGAGACCTTGGGCAGGTCCGACAGAGCCTTGACCGCCTTGAGGCTGCCGGAGATCGGGTCGAGCACATCACCGATCTTCGCCACGGTGCCGGCGGCCTTCGCGATGGTGCCGCCCTTGCCCAGTCGCGCGACGCCCGCAGCAGGACCGGAAGCCAGGGTGATCAGGTTGAAGAAGACCACCGCGTGCGCGCGGGCAGGATCCTTCTTCTGCATGTCGTAGGCGACGAACTGCTTGCCGAACTCCTTCGCATACGCCTTGCTGTCGCGTTGCCAGCTGGACAGGTGATCGCCCTCACCGATCAGATCCATGCCGTACGCGTAACCGCCGACGACCGTACGGCGCAGCCCGTCCCAGGCCTGGTTGCGAGCGGCTTCGCCGTGATATCCGAGCAGCGTACCGATGCCGTCGATGCCGCCCCAGATGCTGTCCTTGGCCAGACCGTCCCAGGCCCAGCTCTTGGCGCCGTGGCCCCACCAGTCCAGGCTCCAGCGCTCGTACGTGCGCTCGTCGGGGCTGCCCCAGGGCAGGGTCCCGATGTCCTTGAGCATGGCGGTGCTCTCGCCGTACATGCCCTTCGCGTGCGTGCCGTCGTCCACGATCCACGTGGGTCGGCATATCGCGGGGGCGATCGCCTCGATCTTGTTCGCGGCGCGGCGCTCCGCGTCCTGGAACGCGGCGCGCGCCTCGTTCACGCCGTCCCACAGGGCCTTGTCGCGGTCGACCTTCTTCTGGTCCTTTGTCCAGCCGTCATCCCCCTGGACCTCGCCGACGAAAGTGATCGCGTCCAGCTTCAATTGCTTGAGCCGGTCCGCGTGCGGCTTGGCCTCGGCAGTAAAGATGTCCAGCGCGTCGGCGAGGGACTCGATGTGCGTGGCGAACGTGTCGGCGGTGTCCATCACCGGCCGCGTCGAGGAGAACAGCTGCTCGGCTTCCGGGGCCTTGTAGTAGCCGGCCGTCGCCTGGAAACGCGAGTGCACGTCCTGTCCGTTGTTCCGGATCCCCGTGGCGTATGTGCGCAGGTGCGTGACGGCTGTGGCCAGCTTGTCGAAGTCGCCGGTGTACTGCGGGATCTCACTCGGCTCGATCATCCCGACTGCTTCCCACCCTTGCCACCGGGCTCCTTGCCCACTGCAGCCAGTTCCTCCGGAGTGGGTGCCTTGGCCGCCTCGCGCTGCGCCTGCGCCGCCATCTCCACGTCGCCCCCGACGTACTCGGTCGTGGCCTTGACCGTGCCGTCCATCGTCTTCTTCGTACGGGCAGCCATGAACCGGATGCTGCCCTGCGTGTCGGACGCGAAGTCGGCCACCGCCACGCCCACCGGCCCCACCGGCACCCCGCAGTACGGGCCGCTGATCGTGCCCACGAAGCGCCCGGCGTCCACCATGCTCTCGCCGTAGCCCTTGATGTCCTTGCTCAGGTCATCTGCCGCAAGCCCGACGAGCGACAGTATGGACGCCACCCCGCTCGGCGTTATGTCCCACCCCGTCATCAACCAACCCCCACAACCCCGTAGCCCCGTAGTCGGTATGCATCCTCATACGCACCACTGACATACCTGGGTACTACGACTATCAAGGGTCTCGTTGCACGTGCAATGCGATTCAGGCCACGCCTTGGCCCGTCCAAGAGCGGGGCCTCACTCGCCTCTGTCCGGCTCGCCGATGTGGACGACCCCAAGTCCGCGTGCTGGAAGACATCTTGAAAGCGCAGAGGCCAGCGCGACCGCGATCAGTAATCCACGCCGTGGTGCAGCGTTGGCCGCGTCTCAGGAAGGCCCAGCCTTGTCCGGGGTGACCGCCAACTCGGCCGTGTCGAGATCGAAGTCGAAGGGGGCCGGGATGCGAAGGGGGCGGCCGAACGGAGCGGTAGTCCGTGAGCGGTATCCATGGGGTGAGGGGTCCCAGAAGCAGGTGATCTCGGAGGCTTGCATGTCGAGCATCAGGTAGACCGGAACCAGCTGACCGTAAACGGCGACCTTCTCCTCCCAGTCCGCGTCCCGGGTGGACAGTGACGTGAACTCGGCGACCAGCGAGAGCGCGCCTCCGTCGGTATGCCGTCCCTCGGCTTCGAAAGCCGCCTCGTCTGCGACGTGCAGGTCCGGTCCGTAGCCGCGCGCCGCAGAGGGGAAGGTGAAGAGGAACGGGGCGACGTCTACGTCGTGCCCTGCGGGGGCGTGGGGCTCAAGCTGCTGGCGGAGCCGTTTCATGGGCATCTTGTAGCGGAGCTTGGACCACGGCGACACGACGATCTTCCCCCGGACAAGCTCGGCCTTGTAGCCGTCCGGCGTGTTCAGTTCCTCGACAGCCCGCAGCAACTCTTCGAAGGCGACGGTCTGGGCTGCATTCGCGTCTGCGTCTATGGCTGTCGATCGGTCGATCATGACGGTCACCGCGGCCCTCCGTGCGACTACGGGGAGTGGTCCTGCATCAACCGTAGCGCCGAGGGGAGCCCTGAGCCCGCCAGTGGATCAAAGCCATTCGCTGGCGATAACGCAGCGTGATACCTCACCTCTGACTCGCAGCAGGTGGCCCGCCTGGCTGGCCTTGATGCCGGGATGAAGATCTGGGGTGCATCGCGGCTGTCGGTGACGGAGCGGTGCTTCTGGCCGGCAACGGCGATGTACGCGTTGGCCGGGTCCGGCAAGACCCGTGAGCCGGGTGATGATGCCCGGATTGGGCCGCGCCGTCCTGTGTTTCAACTTGCCGATAGACAAAGCGAGTTGGGGTGAGCTCGCACCCGGGTAGCCGAAGAGTGTTGCCAGGGTGGCGCCCCGGCGCCCCCCAGGCGACCGCCGGAATCCCCCCGTCCGGGACCCAGGCAATCCACAGGCGTGGTTGTTACCGTGCTGGGTATGAAGCCAAGGCTGGTACGGAGCCGTGCGGCGACGGCTGGGGTGTGTCTGATCGCCCTCGCGGGGGCGGCTGCGTGCGGGCCCGCCAGTGGGAGCAAGGGGGCGGAGGGGGCCGCCCGGGAGACCGCGGCCGCGGCCGGCGCGAGCGGGGCCGCCCCGCCCGCACCTCGCGCGAGCGACACCACCCCGCAGGTCAAGGCCGACGGCGCGCTCAGCAGTGAGCAGCTCACCGCCGCCGCGCTCATGACCGGCGACGTCGAGGGCTTCGCGGCCGAGCCCCTGGAGGGCGGCACCCCGACCGGCAGCTCCCGTACGGCCAAGGCTGCGTGCATGCCCTTCGTGTCCGTCATCAACGGCACCCCCGAGCCCGCCCCCTCCGCGACCGTCTACCGGCGCCTCGTCGACACCTCCGAGGACGGGCGGGCCGATCAGACTGTTGTCACGGAGGTGCTCGGTTCGCATCCGGCCGGGGCCGCGGACGTGCTTGCCCGGCTGCGTACCGCCATTGATGCCTGTTCCGACGGGTTCCGTACCAAGGGCGGTGACCTGGAGCCCTCCGTCTTCACCGAGGTCAAGGAGCTGCCCGCGCCCGCGGCGGGGGACGAGGCCGTCGCGTACGAGTTGATGGGGGTGGCCCAGGGCGACCCCGTGCCCATGGTTTTTCAGGTGGTGCGGAGCGGGACCACCGTTGTCACCTATTACGCGGTTGATGTCAGCGGGGGCGACACGCCGCAGATTCCCGACCGGCTCGCCGTTGCGCAGGCGGCCAAGCTCAAGTCCTGAGATCCTGCCCGGCCGGGCCGGCCGCGATGGCCAGCCGGGAGCCCGGCCGCAGGCCCCACGCCTCCATCGCGCCCGCCTCCGCCTCCAGGACGTGCCGTGCGCGCGGCCGGATCGCGCCGAGGCGGCCCGGTCTCATCGTGCGGACCGCGATCACACGCAGCCGGCGGTCCAGATGGGCCACGTCGATCGCGAAGCGCATCCGGAAGGTGTGCACGCTGCTCGCCGGGGTCAGCAGGAGCGCGCCCTCGATGCCGTCCCGGCCGAGCAGGCCCCGCGTCCGGGCCCGGTAGGACGCCGCGATCTCCAGCGGAACCGCCGTCCCGGCGCCGTCGAGCACGCTCAGCGTGCCCGTTCCGTCCCTCCATCGGCCCATGGATAAACGGTAGTGGCTCACGGGGCCGCCGCGTAGGGTCCGCAACATGGGCCGAAACATCAGGAACCACAACAACCGCCCCTTCGAGGAACTGATCGACGAGGCCGCGTCCGTCTCCGTCGACGGCTGGGACTTCTCCTGGCTCGACGGCCGGGCCACCGAGGAGCGGCCGTCGTGGGGGTACGCCCGGTCGATGGCCGGGCGGATGGCCAGAGCCACCGCCGCCCTCGACATCCAGACCGGCGGCGGCGAGGTCCTCGCCGCCGTGCCCCAGCTGCCGCCGCTCGCCGTCGCCACCGAGGGCTGGCCCCCGAACGTCGCCCGCGCCACCGGCCTGCTCCACCCGCGCGGAGTGGCGGTCGTCGCCGACGAGGACAAGCCCCCGCTGCCGTTCGCCGACGGAGCCTTCGACCTGGTGGTCAGCCGGCATCCCGTCACCACCTGGTGGTCCGAGATCTCCCGCGTCCTGTCGCCCGGCGGCACGTACTTCTCCCAACAGGTGGGCCCGGCCAGTGTGTTCGAGCTCGTCGAGTACTTCCTCGGGCCGCAGCCGCCGGAGGTGCGCGGCGGCCGCGACCCGGGCAAGGCGCGCAAGGAGGCGGAGAGCGCGGGCCTCGAGGTCGTCGATCTGCGCCTGGAGAAGCTGCGTACCGAATTCAATGACATCGGCGCCGTCGTCTACTTCCTGCGCAAGGTGATCTGGATGGTGCCGGGCTTCACCGTCGAGGAGTACCGCGACCAGCTGAAGGCGCTCGACGAGCAGATCCGTACCGACGGCCCCTTCGTCGCGCACACGACACGCTTCCTGATCGAGGCGCGCAAGCCCCTGAGGCCGACCCGCTGAGGCCCTAGCATCCGGATGTATGGGGACAATTGCTGACCAAAGGGTAGGGCGGCGCAGCCGGCTGCCGATCCCGCCCGTACCCACCCTCTCCCGCATCCCTCGCGTACGCATCGGCCGGCCCGCCCTCCTGTGGTGGGGGTGGGCCGCCGCGCTCTTCCTCCTGTACGCGACCGTCTCGGGCCGCCGCCAGGCGCTGGTCCGCACCACCGGCTACGACCTCGGCATCTTCGAGCAGGCCGTCCGCGCCTACGCCCACCTCCACGCGCCCGTCTCCCCCCTGCGCGGCGACGGCTTCAACCTCCTCGGCGACCACTTCCACCCCGTGCTCGCCGTCCTCGCCCCCCTGTACCGCCTCTTCCCCTCGCCGTACACGCTGCTCCTCGCGCAGGCCGCGCTGCTCGCGCTCGCCGTGGTGCCGCTCGCCCGGCAGGCCGCGCGGGTCCTCGGCCGCCGGGCCGCTCATGTCGTCGCCTTCGGATACGGGCTGAGCTGGGGCATCGCGTCGGCCGTCGGCTTCGACTTCCACGAGGTGTGCTTCGCGGTCCCGCTCGTCTCGTACGCCCTCGAAGCGCTGGCCCGCAGGTGCTGGCGGCGCGCGATCGCGTGGGCCGTGCCGCTGCTCCTCGTCAAGGAGGACCTCGGGCTCACGCTGGCCGCGATCGGGGCGTACGTCGCCTGGCGGGGCCCGCGCCGGCTCGGCATCGCGACCGCCGTGACCGGCCTGGTGGGCAGCGCGCTCGAATTCAAGGTCCTGATGCCGTTCTTCAACCCGGCGGGCGCCTACGCGCACGCCGCGAACCTCGCACCCGCCCACCATTCACTGCTCGCCACGCTCGCCCTCGCGCCGCTCGACGCCGTACGCCCCGAGGTGAAGGCGACCACCCTCGTCCTCGTCTTCGCGCCGGCCGCGCTCATCGCCCTGCGCTCGCCGCTGGCCCTGATCGCGCTGCCCACGCTGGGCTGGCGGATGCTGTCCACCAACGTCTTCCACTGGGGGACCGCCTTCCACTACACGGCCGTCCTGATGCCCGTGGTGTTCGCGGCCCTGACCGACGCGCTGCGCCCGTACGCCGCCGACGGCGGCCCGCTGACCCGGCGTCACGTACGGGCCTCGCTGATGACAGTGGCGGCGGTGACGCTCGCCCTCGTCCCCTCCTTCCCCCTCGCCCAGATCGCCCACCGCTCCACCTGGCGCACCAATCCCCACGTCACCGCGGCACGCGACCTGCTGCGCCGCATCCCCGACGGCGTGACCGTCGCGGCCTCCAACCGCCTTGTCCCACAGCTGACTTCACGCACCACGGTCGTCCTGTTCCCGACCTTCCCGGTGCGCTGGAAGCTGTACGAGACGGACGGGCCCATCCCGCGCCCCACCGCGCAATGGATCGCCTACGACCGCGTCCCGCCGGAGTCCTGGCCCTACCCGCGCGGCACCTGGCCCTACCCGGCGCCCCGCCAGGATCAGGAGTACGCCCTCGCGCTCGCGAAGTACGGATATGTACGGGTGGCCGAGGCGGACGGGATCTCTCTGCTGCGCCGCGCCGAGCGGGCTTCGCACACGCGCTGACACCGGACGGTCACCCGGCGCGTCCTGCCTTGACCCAGTGGGGTGAAGCACACGGGGCGCGATTTCCGGGCGGCGAAATCCGTCGTCGAGCGGTGCCGAGACCCGGCCGCGACCCATCTGACCTGCACGGTCAAGGCCGGGTGCGCAGTGGCGGTCACCCCTGCGGGGGACCGGGAATCCGTACTGGGCCGGTTTCGGAGCGTAGTTCCGGAGCGCCGTGGCACCCAGCATCACTTACGAAGGGTTATGGTGGAAACCCCCCCTCGGGCCGGTCCGTATCCCCCCCACGGACCGGCCCGTTTTTTCTTTCCCGGGGCCGGGCCGGGTCCGTACCGGGCAGGACTGACCGCCTCCGGCCCTCATCCGTCTCAGCCGCGCCGGGCCCAGATGTTGGTGCCCTCGGTGTCCACGGCGAAGACGTCGATCTCCTTCAACTCCGCGTCGGTGAGCGCCGGTCCGGCCAGCGCCGCCACGTTCTCCTCCAGCTGCTTCACGCTGGACGCGCCGATCAGCGCCGACGTCATCCGCGGGTCGCGCAGCACCCAGGCCAGCGCCAGCTGCGCGAGCGACTGGCCGCGCCGGGACGCGATGTCGTTCAGGCCGCCCAGGCGGCGCACGACCTCGTCGCTCAGCAGGTTCGGGTCCAGGGACTTGCCCTGGGTGGCCCGTGAGCCCTCCGGGATGCCCTTCAGGTACTTGTTGGTGAGCAGGCCCTGGGCGAGCGGCACGAAGGAGATGCAGCCCATGCCGGCCGCCTCCAGGGTGTCGAGCAGCCCGTCGTCCTCCGTCCAGCGGTTGATCATCGAGTACGACGGCTGGTGGATCAGGGCCGGGACGCCCATCTCCTTCAGGATGCGGGCGGCCTCGGCGGTCTGCTCGCTGTTGTAGGAGGAGACGCCCACATACAGCGCCTTGCCCTGCTGGACGGCGGACGCCAGCGCGCCCATCGTCTCCTCCAGGGGCGTCTCCGGGTCGAAGCGGTGCGAGTAGAAGATGTCGACGTAGTCCAGGCCCATGCGGCCGAGCGAGGCGTCGAGCGAGGACAGCAGGTACTTGCGCGAACCCCACTCGCCGTACGGCCCGGGGTGCATCAGATAGCCGGCCTTGGTCGAGATGACGAGCTCGTCCCGGTACGGGGCGAAGTCCTGGCCGAAAATCTTGCCGAAGTTCAGCTCGGCCGAGCCGGCCGGCGGGCCGTAGTTGTTGGCCAGGTCGAAGTGGGTGACACCCAGGTCGAAGGCGCGGCGCAGGATCGCGCGCTGGGAATCCAGGGCGCGGTCGTCGCCGAAGTTGTGCCACAGGCCGAGCGAGACGGCGGGGAGCTTGAGGCCGCTGCGGCCGGTCCGGCGGTACTCCATGGAGTCGTAGCGGTCCGGGGCGGCGAGGAAGCGGAGCGATTCAGTCACGTTTCCCTGCTTATCACGGACTTGTGACAGACCGAGTTGGGCCGCCGTCGCCCGTCCGCAGTACTGTGCTTTCCCTGGGGCGGCCGGTGTGCGGGGCGGCGGCGGGCCCCCGGAAGGCAACGAGAGGGTGGAATCGGTGAGTTTGCGCGACCTGGTGTACAGGCTCTATGCGCGCCGGGTGGAAGGCCGCCTCGACCACGACCAGGTGCCCAAGCACATCGGCGTCATCCTGGACGGCAACCGGCGCTGGGCCAAGGCGTCGGCCCGCAGCCCCGAGCAGGGCCACCAGGCCGGTGCCAGCAAGATTCAGGAGCTGCTCGGCTGGTGTGCCGAGACGGACGTCGAGGTCGTCACCCTCTGGCTGCTCTCGACCGACAACCTGGACCGCCCCGAGGACCAGTTGATCCCGCTGCTCGGCATCATCGAGGACGCGGTACGGGACTTGGCGGCGGACGGGCGCTGGCGCGTGCACCACGTCGGCAACGCGGATCTGCTGCCCGGGCACACCCAGGCGGTCCTCAAGGAGGCCGAGCAGGCCACGCACGACATCGACGGGATACTCGTCAACGTCGCCGTCGGCTACGGCGGCCGCCAGGAGATCGCGGACGCGGTCCGGTCCCTGCTCCTGGAGCACGCCTCGAAGGGCACGTCCTTCGAGGAGCTCGCCGAGATCGTCGACGTCGAGCACATCTCGGAGCACCTGTACACGCGGGGGCAGCCCGACCCCGACCTGGTCATCCGCACCAGCGGCGAGCAGCGTCTGTCCGGCTTCATGCTCTGGCAGTCCGCACACTCCGAGTACTACTTCTGCGAAGTGTTCTGGCCCGCCTTCCGCAAGGTCGACTTCCTGCGAGCCCTGCGCGACTACGCGGCGCGGCACCGGAGGTACGGCACCTGAGGGGTGGGTCCCGCTTCAACCCCCTTTGTCCTCAAACGCCGGACGGGCTCGTGGTGGTCCCGTCCGGCTTTGCGCTGCCCGCCCCTCCGCCTGCGGCGAGCGTCCTCAAACTCCCCCAAGGCCTTAAGGGGCAGGGGAACCCCATGACGTGCTGAGTGCCGGTCATCTGCGGGCTGTCGGTGGCTGGTCGCGCAGTTCCCCGCACCCCTGACTACGCCGGGTACAGGCACCTCCAGCCCGTCCGGCGTTTGAGGACGAGCGCCTTTCGGGCGCGAACGGGGTCCGGGGCGGAGCCCCAGTGGGAACTCCAGGCATATGACGGGGCATGGCTTCGCGTGTTCGAGGGCATAACCCACCCAGGTCGATGTCCGGTCCACGGACGTCGTATCTCAGTGAGCGGCATCAGCGCCGCTCGCCCGGGAGGCCCTTTGCACCAGGACGACCGCGCACCGCGCGCGGGCGACGTGGAGGGCCGGAGCTCGGCCCGCGCAGCGCGGTCGAAGCCCGGTCCCCGTTTCCGCGACGCCGTCGCACCCCGATCTCATGCGCCTCTTAAGAGGGGGTACGTCCTTCCGTGGTGACCAGCACAAAGCGCCGCATGCCCGACCGGCGCACCTACGTCCTCGACACCAGCGTCCTGCTGGCCGACCCCAACGCGATGACACGGTTCGAGGAGCACGAAGTGGTGCTCCCCATCGTCGTGGTCACGGAGCTGGAGGCCAAGAGGCACCATCCCGAGCTCGGTTACTTCGCCCGGCAGGCGCTGCGCCTGCTGGACGACTTCCGGGTCCGGTACGGACGTCTCGACGCCCCCATCCCGTTGGGGGAGCTCGGCGGCACCCTCCGTGTCGAGCTGAACCATTCCGATCCCGGCGTACTGCCCGCCGGCTACAGGTTGGGGGACAACGACTCCCGGATCCTCGCCGTCGCCCGCAATCTCCAGGCGGAGGGATACGACGTCACCGTCGTGTCGAAGGACCTGCCGCTGCGGATCAAGGCGTCGTCGGTCGGCCTGCTCGCCGAGGAGTACCGCGCCGAGCTCGCCATCACCGACTCCGGCTGGACCGGAATGGCCGAACTGCCGCTGAGCGGCGAGCAGGTGGACCTGCTCTTCGAGGAGGAGACGCTCTACGTTCCGGAGGCCGCCGCGCTTCCCGTCCACACCGGGCTCGTGCTGCTCTCCGAGCGCGGCAAGGCGCTCGGGCGGGTCTCGCCGGACGGGAACGTCAAGCTGGTCCGGGGCGACAGGGAGGCGTTCGGCATCCACGGCCGCAGTGCCGAGCAGCGGATCGCGCTCGACCTGCTGCTCGACCCCGAGGTCGGGATCATCTCGATGGGAGGCCGGGCCGGCACGGGCAAGTCGGCGCTCGCGCTCTGCGCGGGCCTCGAAGCCGTCCTGGAGCGCAGGCAGCACAAGAAGGTCATGGTCTTCCGGCCGCTGTACGCGGTGGGCGGGCAGGAGCTCGGGTATCTGCCGGGGTCCGAGGCCGAGAAGATGGGCCCCTGGGCCCAGGCCGTCTTCGACACGCTGTCCGCGGTGACGAGCCGTGAGGTCATCGAGGAGGTCACCTCGCGCGGCATGCTCGAAGTCCTGCCGCTCACCCACATCCGGGGGCGCTCGCTGCACGACGCCTTCGTGATCGTGGACGAGGCGCAGTCGCTGGAACGGAACGTCCTGCTGACCGTTCTGTCCCGTATCGGGGCCAATTCGAGGGTGGTGCTCACCCATGACGTGGCCCAGCGCGACAACTTGAGGGTCGGCCGGTACGACGGTGTCGTGGCGGTCGTCGAAAAGCTGAAGGGGCACCCGCTGTTCGCGCATGTCACCCTCACCCGGTCCGAGCGTTCGCAGATCGCCGCCCTGGTGACCGAAATGCTGGAGGACGTCTCCATCTGAGGCAGTACGCACCAGTTGGCGCCGTCCGGCGAGCGCAGCAGCCTAGCCGGGCGGCGCCTTCTTGTGGGCGGGATTGATAAAAACTACTGGGGCGAACGAGGTGTGAGGTTTCACACGCAACGGGGAATTGCCTCGCGGCATCGGCTTCCGGCAGAGTCTTGCATCCGTCAGGCCCCGCATACGGCACCCCTGTACCCCGGGTATCTCCGTACCCTCGCAACTCAATAGCTGAGCCGTATGCCGCCCGCGCATCACGCGGCACTTCCCGCAAGGGAGTTGCCCATCGGGTCAGTTCCTCCCGTGGCCCAGTAGTTGGGAGGAGAGAGCCAGGGGCACGATTGCGTCCGCGAGGTCACCCGTGCGGACGCTGCTGGAAGGAAACCGTGTGAGCCGGATCTCGGTCCGGGGATTCGCGGTGGCGTCTGCCACTGCGGTCACCACCGTTGGCGCCGTCGTCGGCGTTGCCGCAGGAAGCCCCGCTGCCGCTTCGAACGACAACTTCGAGGCCACCGCAGCCGATACGACGCTTCTCGCGGACATCCCCGCCGGCCAGCAGGCCCAGGTGCAGACCGCGTCCCTGACGCAGCAGGCGGACGCCCAGTCCGCGCAGGCAAGTGCCGCGGCGAAGAAGTCCGCCGAGGAAGCCGCGCGCGTTCAGGCCGCCGAGGACGCCAAGGCCAAGAAGGACGCGGCCGACAAGGACAAGGCCGACAAGGACGCCAAGGCCCGCGACCTGGAGACCCAGGCCGCCAGCCGCTCGGCCGCCCGGACGGACTTCGCGGTCAAGAGCTCGTACTCGATAGCCGACGTGCAGGCGATCGCCCGTCAGATCGTGCCCGCGGGCCAGTTCCAGTGCTTCAGCAACATCGTGAACAACGAGTCGAGCTGGAACTTCCAGGCCACCAACAGCGGTTCCGGTGCCTACGGCCTCGTCCAGGCGCTGCCCGGCAACAAGATGGCCTCCGCCGGTGACGACTGGCAGACCAACCCGGCCACCCAGATCAAGTGGGGCCTGGGCTACATGAACGACCGCTACGGCAGCCCGTGCGGCGCCTGGAGCTTCTGGCAGGCCCACAGCTGGTACTAGGCAGCGGCTGGCCCTCGGCCGGGTAAGAAACCGGCCGGAGCCGCTCAACCTTTCGGAGCCCCGCACCGTCCTTCGGTGCGGGGCTTCGCCCGTGTACGGTCAGGTCCGGACGGCTCGGGGGGAAGCGGTGGGGAGACTCAGCGGTGGGGGAAAGGGAAACGACCAGATCATGTCGAGAGTGCCCAGTTTGCTCGGACGGCTAGGCGCCGGACTGACCCGGATGGGCGAGCGCCTGGACGAGCGCCGGGCCGAGGCGGAAGCCGATGCCGAGGCGGGTCCGGTGGTCGTCGATCCCGCGATGGCCCCTCCCGCGGCCGAGCCCCCCGCACGGCCCGGGCCGAAGACGACCGAGGGCAAGTCCCCGGTGCCGGTGGCGCCTTCGGGCGACCACGCCCCCGACCACGTACCGCCGCCGCCCTCGTACGCGCCCGCCGTCGCCGCCCGGCCCGATCCGGTGCTCGCCGTGCCGTGGAGCATGCGCGTCGCGGCCGAGGTCGGCTGGCGGCTGCTCGTCCTTGCCGGAACCCTCTACGTACTGACGCAGGTCATCAGCGCGATCGCGCTCGTGGTGCTCGCTTTCGTCGCGGCCCTCCTGATCACCGCGCTGCTCCAGCCCACCGTCGCCCGCCTGAAGCGGATGGGGCTGCCGCGCGGGGTGGCGACCGCGGTCACCGCGATCTCCGGGTTCGTCGTCATGGGGCTCGTCGGCTGGTTCGTGGTCTGGCAGGTCATGGACAACCTCGACGACCTGTCCAACAAGGTGCGGGACGGCATCGAGGAGCTCAAGCGCTGGGCGCTGAACAGCCCGTTCCATGTCACCGAGGACCAGATCAACCAGATCGCCAAGAACCTCAGCGACACCATCGGGGCCAACACCAACGAGATCACCTCGGCCGGGCTCCAGGGTGTGACCGTCCTCGTCGAGGTGCTCACCGGCATTCTGCTCGCGATGTTCTCGACGCTGTTCCTGCTCTACGACGGCCCGAAGATCTGGCAGTGGGTGCTCAAGCTGGTGCCGGCCGCGGCCCGTCCGGGTGTCGCGGGGGCGGGCCCGAAGGCCTGGCGCACGCTCACCGCGTATGTGCGCGGCACGGTGATAGTGGCTCTGATCGACGCGATCTGCATCGGCGTCGGCATCTATTTCCTGGGCGTGCCCATGGCGGTGCCGCTCGCCGTGTTCATCTTCCTGTTCGCCTTCATCCCGCTGGTCGGCGCCGTCATCTCGGGCGCGCTCGCGGTCGTGGTCGCGCTCGTCACCGACGGGGTGTTCAACGCCCTGATGGTCCTGGTCGTGGTCCTCGCGGTGCAGCAGATCGAGGGGCACGTCCTGCAGCCCTTCATCCTGGGGCGCGCGGTGCGGGTGCACCCGCTCGCGGTGGTGCTCTCGGTGGCCGCCGGCGGCATGGTCGCCGGCATCGGCGGCGCCGTCGTCGCCGTCCCGCTGGTCGCGGTCACCAACACGGTCGTCGGATATCTGCGGGCGTACGCCCGTGAGAACGCGCTGCGCAGTGCCGTCGCGGCCGAGGAGGCCCCGGCCGCCGAACCCGTGCCCGTCGCCACCGACCGGGAGTAGCCCGCCGCAGGCATGCAGAAGGGCCCCGCCGGTGGGATACCGGCGGGGCCCTTCCGACGTACGTGCGCGAACTACTCGGCCGAAGCGGCCAGCGCGGCCTCGGAGTCCAGCGTGACGCCCACGGCCGTGATCACTGCGGCGATCTTGAAGGCCTCCTGGATCGTCTCGCGGTCGACACCGGCCTTGCGCAGGACCTGCTCGTGCGAGTCGAGGCACTGGCCGCAGCCGTTCACCGCGGAGACGGCGAGCGACCACAGCTCGAAGTCGACCTTCTCCACGCCCGGGTTGCCGATGACGTTCATCCGCAGACCGGCCCGCAGCGTGCCGTACTCCGGGTCGGAGAGCAGGTGGCGGGTGCGGTAGAAGACGTTGTTCATCGCCATGACGGCGGCGGCCGACTTGGCGGCCGTGTACGCCTCCGGCGACAGGTTCGCCTTCGCCTCGGGCTCCAGCTCACGCAGCACGATCGGGCTGCGCGAGGCTATGGCGGTGGCGAGCACCGTGCCCCACAGCTGCTGGGCCGGGAGCTCGGAGTTGCCGATGACCGAGCCGAGGTTCAGCTTCAGGTCCTTGGCGTAGTCCGGTACGGCGGACTTCAGCGCGTCGAGGGACATGGGTTACTCACCGGCCAGCAGCGCGACCGGGTCCAGGGTGTTCTCGCCCTTGGTCCAGTTGCACGGGCACAGCTCGTCGGTCTGCAGGGCGTCGAGGACCCGCAGGACCTCCTTGGGGTTACGGCCCACGGAACCGGCGGTCACCATCGTGAACTGGATCTCGTTGTTCGGGTCGACGATGAAGACGGCGCGCTGCGCGAAGCCGTCCTCGCCCTCGATGCCGAGGTCACGCATGAGCTCGTGCTTCGAGTCGGCCAGCATCGGGAACGGCAGGTCGGTCAGGTCCGGGTGGTCCTTGCGCCAGGCGTGGTGCACGAACTCGGAGTCACCGGAGAAGCCGAGGACCTGGGCGTCGCGGTCGGCGAACTCGTCGTTCAGCTTGCCGAACGCGGCGATCTCGGTCGGGCAGACGAAGGTGAAGTCCTTGGGCCACGCAAAAACTACGCGCCACTTGCCCTCGTAGGTCTTGTGGTCGATCTGCTGGAACTCCTTGCCGCTCTCCAGCGACACGCAGGCAGTCAGGTCGTACGTGGGGAACTGGTCACCAACAGTGAGCACGCGCTCTCCTTGCAAACGAGGAAGTCCGGATCGAGCGGATTCGGGAAGCTTCCTGCGGGGTTGGACGGATTGCCGATCCTGGCACAGAGAGCATTGATCAGTGAAATAGCTAGACTGGGTCAGCGTGATCGGAGGTGCCTATCAGTGGCCACAAGTAATAGAGGCACGAGCAACCGGGCCAAGCAGCCCAGCCTGGCGCAGCTGCGCGCGTTCGCGGCCGTCGCGGAACATCTGCACTTCCGGGACGCCGCTGCCGCGATCGGCATGAGCCAGCCCGCCCTTTCCGGGGCGGTCTCGGCCCTTGAGGAGGCGCTCGGCGTGCAGCTCCTGGAGCGTACGACCCGCAAGGTGCTGCTCTCGCCGGCGGGGGAGCGGCTCGCGGTGCGGGCCAAGGCGGTCCTCGACGCGGTCGGCGAGCTGATGGAGGAGGCCGAGGCGGTGCGCGCGCCGTTCACCGGGGTGCTCCGGCTCGGCGTGATCCCGACCGTCGCGCCCTATCTGCTGCCCGCCGTGCTGCGGCTCGTCCACGAGCGCTACCCCGAGCTCGACCTCCAGGTCCACGAGGAACAGACCTCCTCGCTGCTCGAAGGGCTGGCGGCCGGGCGGCTCGACCTCCTGCTGCTCGCGGTGCCGCTCGGGGTGCCCGGGGTCAGCGAACTCCCCTTGTTCGACGAGGACTTCGTGCTCGTCACCCCGCAGGACCACTGGCTCGGCGGCCGCAGCGGCATCCCCCGCGAGGCCCTGCGCGAACTGCATCTGCTGCTCCTCGACGAGGGCCACTGCCTGCGCGACCAGGCCCTCGACATCTGCCGGGAGGCAGGGCGCACCGAGGGGGCGCCGGTCACGACGACCGCCGCGGGGCTCTCCACGCTGGTGCAGCTGGTCGCGGGCGGCCTCGGGGTGACCCTTCTGCCGCGCACCGCCGTGGAGATCGAGACGGGGCGCAACGACCGGCTCGTCACCGGGTACTTCGCGGAGCCCGCCCCCTCGCGCACGATCGCCCTGGCGATGCGGACGGGTGCCGCTCGCCAGGGCGAGTTCGAGGAGTTCGCGGCGGCCCTGCGCGGCGCGTTGCGCGATCTTCCCGTACGGGTGTCGAAGTGAGGTGATGTGCCTGAACTCTCCTTGGAGCGAGGTGAGTTCAGGCACCGCCTACTCCGTGCGCAGGCCCTCCGGCCGCATCAAGCGCCACAGCGGTGGCAGTGACAGGGCCGTGACCAGGAGGACCACGCCCGCGCCGATGCCCACCATCGACACCGCCGGGACCCAGTCGACGGTCACCGAGCGGCCCACCATCCGCAGCAGCACCGAGCCGAGGCCCAGGCCCACCGCTGCCGCGAGGACCAGGCCGAGCGCGACCGGCACCGTGGTCTGCCACAGGACCGACCAGCTCAGCGTGGTGCGCCGGGTGCCGAACGCGACCAGCGCGGACAGCAGCTTCTTGCGCTCGCGCAGCTGCTCCAGCATCGAGACGAGCAGGCTCGCTCCGATCAGCATCAGCACCGCTGCCGCCCCGATGTACAGGCCCTTGCGTACCCCGGCGAACCGGCCGGACGTCTGGGTGTCGTTCAGCGAGCGCGCCGAGGTGAGCGGGTCGGCCTGGCTCGCCACGTTCAGGACCCGCTCCTTGGCGAGGGCGTCGTCCGGGGCCGTCGAGACGTACACGGTGGAGCGCGTCGGCAGCTTCGCGTGCTGCGGGAGCGCGCCCGGGGTGACCAGGAGGCCGGTGCGGCGCTGGCCCTGCGGGTCGGGCCGGGAGGGGGCGTCCCTGGTGGCCGCCGGGAGCGTCCAGGCGACCGCCGCTGCCTTGGTCCGGGACCCGCCCAGTGCCGGGTCGAGGTACATCGTGCTGCCGGGCTTCGCGATGTTGTCGTACGGGTAGTCGCCGCCGGTCGCGGTGAAGGTGTCCCCGTCCTTGCAGCTGGGCAGGGTGGCGACCTCGCTCAGATCCGCGCAGGTGGCGACCGTGACGGGGGTGTAGTGCTCCGGGTCCTTGGCCTTGTCTCCGCCATTCAGGGAGCCGAGGACCACCGCGTGGGTCACGCCCTCGGTGGCCTTCAGGGTCTGGAGCTCGCCGGACTGCCGGGCGGGGTCGGAGGCGGCGAGCGGGACGACCAGCTGGGCGCGGCTGGTGTCCTCGCCGCTCGCCTTGACGTAGTCGCCCTCGACGGCGCCGAAGAGCATCTGCAGGGCGATCGCCCCGGCCACCGCCACCGCGATGCCGTTGACCATCCGGGCCGCCGAACCGGACGTCAACTGGAGCCTGCGTACGGCCAGTTGCCAGCCCACCGGGCCGCCGCCGAGCCTGCGCACGACCGCCTCCACCAGCCAGGGCAGCAGCGCGGTGACGCCGACGAGCAGCAGGACGGTGCCGCCGATCACCTGGCCCTGGTTGAACATCCCCCGGTCGCGGCCGCGGCCCATCATCGGAACGAGCAGGCCGAGCCCGGCGAGCGGCGGCAGGACCCGCCACCACATGCGCCGCCTGCGCGGCACCGAGGCACGTACGACCCCCAGCGGTTCGACGACCACCGAGCGCATCGCGAACAGGGTCACGGCGACCGCCGACGCGGGCACCGCGATCGCCACGCCCACCGCGAGCAGCGGGTTCGGGTCGATGTCGGAGGGGAAGACGTTGAGCCCCGCGACCGAGATGTCGCCGACGTACTGCCGGCCGATCACGAAGAACAGCGCGCCGACCACGACCCCGACCGCGGCGCCGGCCAGCGCCTCGCCCGCCGCGATCCAGCGGGTCATCCGGCGGTCGGCGCCCGCCAGCCGCAGCGCCGCGAGCCGCCGGTCGCGCCGGTCGCCGCCGAACCGTACGGCGGCCGCGATGAACACACCGACCGGCATGAGCAGCACCACGAAGATGATCACGATGAGCAGTGCCAGGACCGGGTCGAGCTTCTCCTGCTGCTTGTCGACGAACGCGTGGACGCGCATCACCTCGCCGACGTCGTCCGTCGTGTCCTTGCGCTGCTTCAGGGTGTCGCTGCCCGCGTAGTAGGCGAGTTCGTGCGGGCCCATCAGGCCCTGGTCGGCGATGGTCGAGCTGATTCTGTACGGGATGCGCTCGCGCAGCAGCTTGCCGTCGGGCGAGGCGAGCAGGTCGCGCAGGGCGGGCGAGGCGGCCATGGTGCCGGGGGCCGGCAGCGCCGAGACGCCCGGCGGCAGCGGCGACTTGGCGCCCTCCGCCTGGACCAGCCGGCCGCGCACGTCGGCACCCCGGTACCGCGAGTCCGCGCGCCCGATCAGCAGCGTGTCCGCCGCGGGGCCGCCGTCGACGGAGGCGCCGTAGTCGTTGCGGGCGTTGTCGCGGGCGGTGCGGGCGTTCAGCGCGCCCGGCAGCGCGGTGGTGCCGAGCAGCAGGGCGACGCCGAGGCCCACGCCGACCGCGGTGAGCAGCGTGCGCGTCCAGCCCTCACGGCCTCCCGACAGGGCGAACCGGGCGCCGAGGGCGAGATCGCGGAGCAGGCTCATACGGAGTGCTCCAGCATCATGTCGCGGGACTTTCCGTCGCGTACGACGATCTCGCGGTCGGAGTAGGCGGCGACCCGGGCCTCGTGGGTGACCAGGACGACGGCCGCGTTGGTGGAGCGGGCCGCCTCGGTCAGGAGCTGCATGACGCGCTCGCCGTTGAGCGAGTCGAGCGCGCCGGTCGGCTCGTCGGCGAACACGACGCGGGGCTGGGTCACGAGCGAGCGGGCCACGGCCACCCGCTGGCCCTGACCACCGGAGACCTCGCCGGGGCGCTTGTTCCCGAGGTCGGCGACCTCCAGGCGCTCCATCCACTCCAGGGACCTGCGCTCGGCCTCCTTGCGCTTGACGCCGGTCAGGCGCAGCGGCAGGGCGACGTTCTCGACGCAGGTCAACTCCGGTACCAGCTGGCCGAATTGGAAGACGAAACCGAACTCGGTGCGGCGCAGCGCGCTGCGCTCGGCGTCCGACATCGCGGACAGCTCGCGGCCGTCGTAGAAGATCTTGCCGGAGTCCGGGGTGACGATCCCGGCGAGACAGTGAAGGAGCGTCGACTTGCCGGAGCCGGAGGGGCCCATCACCGCGACGACCTCGCCGGGGTGGATGGAGAACTCGGCACCGTCCAGGGCCGGCGTCGGGCCGTAGGCCTTGTGCAGGTCCTGGGCGACGAGAAGGGAGCCGGCGGGCGTCATGCGCGTACCTCCGTGGCGAGCTGGACGAGGCGGGCGGCGGTCAGTTCGAGCCACCGCAGATCGGCCTCCAGGTGGAACAGGGCGTGGTCGCAGATCAGCTGGTCGGAGAGATCGCCGCGGCGCTTGCGGTCGGTGAGCACCCGCATCAGGCGGAGGTGTTCGGCGCGCTGGGTGTCCAGGACGTCGGCCGCGTCGCGGCCGGTGAGCAGGGCGAGCACGACCTTGGTGTAGAGGGTCGACTGGAGGTAGGGCTCGGGCTTCTCCGGCTGCCGGATCCACGTCTCGACGTCGGTGACGCCGGCCTCGGTGATGGCGTACCGCTTCCGCTCGGGGCCGCCGCCCGCCTCCACGCCGTCGACCTCGACGAGGCCGTTCTTCAGGAGCCGGGACATCGTCGAGTAGACCTGCCCGTAGTGCAGCGGGCGGTCGTGCCCGAACTTCTCGTCGAAGGCGCGCTTCAGGTCGTACCCATGGCGTGGGCCCGACTCAAGGAGCCCGAGGAGGGTGTGGCCGATGGACATGGGGTGTTCCTTTCCTCTCAACTACCGCTATTTGTAAGGGAGTTACGGAAGGTCATTCGGTGCGCAGCCCGTCCGGGCGCATCAGGCGCCACAGGGCCGGCAGGCTCAGCAGGGTCACCGCGAGGATCGCGGCGGCGCCCGCCCCGGACAGCGGCAGGAACAGCCACCAGTCGGTGACGGTCTTGCCGATGATCCGCAGCATCAGGGCGCCGAGCGCGAGGCCGCCCGCCACCGCGAGCCCCATCCCGAGGACGACCGGCACCGCGGTCTGCCACAGGACCGAGCGGGCCAGCGTCGTGCGCCGGGTGCCGAACGCGACCAGGGCCGCCAACAGGCGCCTGCGCTCGCGCAGTTGCTCCAGCTGCGAGACGAGCATGCCGGCCGCGATCAGGCCGAGCGTGGCGAGGGATGCGGCCTGGAGGCCGGTCTGGATGCCGGCGTACTGCCGGTCGCGCTCGATGGTGCGCACGGTGTCGACCCGCAGCTGCGGGGAGAGCTCGGCCGCGGTGTTGCGGATGTACTCGGCCGCGTCCGGCACCCGCTGGTCGACGGTGAGCACGGCGGAGGTCTCGGCTCCCGAGCTCAGCAGCGGGACGTCGATCGCGCCCGGCGTGACGAAGACGCCGTCCTGCTCCTTGCCTGTGGGGTCGGGGCGGGCGGTGACGGTGCGGGCCGATGCGGGCAGCGTCCACAGCCGCTGCGGCTCGCCGGGCTCGGCGGTGTTGAGCGGCTTTCCCGGCCGGGCCGTACGGTCCACCCAGGCCGCCTGCTCGGCGTCGTCGGAGGGGTGCACCACGAAGGCGTCGCCGTCCTTGCAGGAGTCGATGCGGGCCAGTTCGGCCAGCGTCGCGCAGTCGCCGAGGGTGAGCTGGGTGGTGGGCCACCTGTCGTTGGACGCGGCGGGTCCCGGCAGGGTCGCATAGCCGCTGACGGAGCCGATCGCCCGCTGCACGCCGGGGGTCTCCCGGAACGACTCCGTCATGCGCCGGGCGAGCTCGGCGTCCGGGTGGTCGGTGCGGACGGTGTACTGGGCGTGGCTCGCGTCGACGCCCGTCACCTTGTTGAAGTCGTCGTGGATGGCGACGGAGTACATCTGGAGCGCGACGGAACCGGCGACCGCCACCGTGATGCCGCTGACGGTGCGTGCTGCCGTGCCGCTGCTCAACTGGAGCCTGCGGACGGCCAGTTGCCACGACGGCGAACCGCCGTGCAGTCGGCCCACCACCGCCTCGACCAGCCAGGGCAGCAGCGTGATGAGGCCGGTGAGGACGAGGGTGGCGCCCGTGGCGATGAAGGCGGGCGTGAGGTTGTCCAGCAGCGTGATCGCGACGCCGGCCGGCACCAGCGGCAGCGGCGTCCCCCGCACCCCCGGGTTCTGCGACAGGAAGAGCAGCACCACGCCGATGCCCGGCAGCGCGAGGCGCCACCACAGCCTGCGGCGCCGGGTGCGGCCGCCGCGTGCGACACCGAGGGGTTCGATGACCACCGAGCGCAGCGCGGCCAGGGTCACCGTCACCGCCAGGGCGGGCACCGCGACGGCGACGAGCAGCGCGAGCAGCGGCACGGGCCTGAGGTCGCCGGGAAAGAAGCCGAAGCTCCACAGCTTGAGGGGGCCGAGGACCTCGGCGCCGCCGAGGAAGAGCAGGGTGCCGACGGCGAGCCCGAGCACGGCTCCGGCCAGGGCCTCGCCGCCGGCGATCCAGCGTGTGGTGCGGGCGTCGGCGCCGACCAGGCGCAGCGCCGCGAGCCGCCGGTCGCGCCGCTCGCTGCCGAACCGTACGGCGGTGGCGATGAAGAGGGCGACCGGCATCAGCAGGACGACGCAGATCAGGATGACGAGGACGACCAGCATCGGATCGAGCGGCTGCACCTCGCCGATGTTGCCGAACCCGGCCGCCGAAGAGGCGCCGGTGCCGGCGGAGAGGGTGGCGCTGCCCGCGTAGTAGTACAGCTCCGAGGGCTCGACCAGGCCCGCGTCGCCGATGGTCTGGGTGATCTCGTACGGGAGCCGTGGGCGCAGGAGTTCACCCTCGGGGGAGTCGAGCAGGTCGCGCAGTGCGGGGGAGACGGCCATGGTGCCGGGGGCCGGTATGGAGGTCAGGCCGGGCGGAAGCACGGGGTCGGCGTTGGCCGGGCGCAGCACCTTCCCGCCGATGGTGTCGTCGCGGTACTCGGTGTCGGCGGTGGCATAGAGGAGCGAGGCCGACCGGTCGCCGGTGTTCTTGGCCGATCCCGGCGAGAACGGCTGCCGGTCGTGGATGCGGTCCGCCCGCTCGTCCACGAGACGCGGCACCGATGCCGCGCCCAGGAGCAGGGCGACGCCGAGCCCGACACCGACCGCGGTGAGCAGGGTGCGCGCCCAGCCCTCGCGGCCGCCGCTGAGGGCGAACCGGATGCCGAGGCCGAGTTCGTGGAGCCGTCGCTTCATGGGAGAGGACTATACGCACCAGGTATACCTGCTGTGTATACCCGGGGTGCATAGCGTTCGGTGACCCTGTCATTACCGGGCAAATCGGGGCAGCATCAGGAACTCTCGCAACCCTTGGCACGATTCAATCGTCGGTTCCCATGGGGCAGGTGCTCATTCTCACGTACGGAAAAGACGTGATCGAATCCGCTTTGTCCATAGGTGCGGTGTTAGTTTTCTGAGCTGATCTGGCGAGTCTGGTGAGTCATATGAAGGCGAGCGACTGAGGTTATGGGCCGAGCGGAAGAGCGGCGCGCCCGGCAGGGCGGGGCGCGCCGGAGCAAGCAGAAGGTGAAGAAAAAGGGCATACGCCGGTTCTTCACCTGGAAGAAGATGCTCGGCACCTTCTTCGGCCTCTGCCTCCTCGCGATGGGCGCGTTCTATGTCATCTACCTGATGGTGCCGATCCCGACGGGCAACGACGAGGCCCAGTTGGAGAGCAACGTCTTCAAGCTCTCCAACGGCCAGGTGCTCGCCCGCTCCGGCAAGCTGAACCGCGAGGCGGTCTCGCTCGAAAAGGTCCCCGTACCGATCCAGCACAGCTTCGTCGCCCTGGAGAACAAGACCTTCTACGACGACAAGGGCGTCGACTTCAAGGGCACCACCCGGGGCATCCTCAAGACCCTGATGGGCAAGGGCGCCCAGGGCGGCTCGACGATCACCCAGCAGTACGTCAAGAACAACTACCTGACGCAGGAGCAGACGGTCACCCGCAAGCTGAAGGAGATCGTGATCTCCCTCAAGGTCGACCAGCGCTACAGCAAGAACGAGATCCTCGCCGGGTACATGAACACCAGCTACTACGGCCGGGGTGCCTACGGCATCCAGGCCGCGGCGCAGGCGTACTACGGCAAGGACGTCTCCCAGCTGACGCTGGAGGAGGGGACCTACCTCGCGGCGCTGCTCCAGGCCCCCAGTCAGTACGACTGGCAGACGGCGGGTCCCACGGGCAGGTCGCTGGTGCAGGGGCGCTGGAACAAGGCCCTCGACAACATGGTCGACATGAAGTGGCTCACGCCGGAGGAACGGGCGAAGCTGAAGTTCACGCCGCCCCACGATGCCAAGGTCGACCCCGGCATGGAGGGCCAGACCGGCTACCTGGTCGCTGCCGCCAAGGCCGAGTTGATCCGCAACGGGGTGGACTCCGCCGTCCTGGACCGCGGTGGCTGGACGATCACGCTCAACATCGACCCTGCCAAGCAGAAGCTCCTGGAAGGCGCGGTCAAGGACCAGCTGACCAGCAAGCTGGACCCGAAGAAGCGCAAGGTCGACGCGGACCTCCAGGCCGGCGCGGCCTCGGTGGACCCGAAGACCGGCTCGGTGGTCGCCCTCTATGGCGGCCAGGACTTCATCAAGCACCAGCTCAGCAACGCCACCAACCCCACTTACCAGCCCGCCTCGACCTTCAAGCCGGTGATCCTCGCGGCCGCCTTCAACCAGGGCGCCGAGACGCAGGACGGCAAGCAGATCACGGCGAACACCGTCTACAACGGTGACAGCAGGCGGCCGGTCAAGGGCAGCACCATCCCCTTCGACCCGCCGAACGAGGACGACGCGAGCTACGGCCCCATCAGCGTCCAGGACGCGATGAACAAGTCGGTCAACTCCGTCTTCGCGCAGATGGGCGTCGACGCCCACCTCGACAAGGTCCGCGACACCGCCGTGGAAATGGGCATGACGTCCATCAAGGGCCTGAACCCCGTGCCCGCCATGACACTCGGCTCCTACGGCGCGAGCCCGCTCCAGATGGCCGCCGTGTACGCCACGCTCGACAACCACGGCAAGAAGGTCACGCCGTCGATCGTGAAGTCGGCCGAGCACAAGGACCACAAGTACGAGAAGCCGGACCCGATCGGCAGCCAGGTCATCAGCAAGCAGGCGGCCGACTCGGTCACTTCGGTGCTCACCGGCGTGGTCGACGACGGTACGGCCAAGAAGTCGGTGGCCGAGGCCGACAACCGCGACGGCAAGCAGGTCGCGGGCAAGACCGGTACCTCCGACGACAACAAGTCGGCCTGGTTCACCGGCTACACCCCCGACCTGGTCACCTCGGTCGGACTGTGGGGCGAGGCCGCCGAGCCGCGCGTCGTCAAGGTCGACGGCAAGAGCGTGAACATCCCCACGGGCGGCCAGGTCACCATGACCAACGGCGCCGGCGAGGACGGCCGCATCAACGGTGGCTCCATCCCGGCCCGTATCTGGGCCGCGTACACCTTCGACGCGGTCAAGGGCGGCACCGCCAAGTTCGACCTGGACACCGACCAGGGCGCGGCCGTCGAGCCCGCCTACACGCCGTCCAAGGCCCCGTCGAACACGCCCTCCAAGCCTGCGTCGAACACGCCGTCCAAACCGCCGTCCAGGACCCCGTCGAACACGCCGTCCAACACCCCGTCGACCCCGAGCAACACCCCGTCCAGCACGACCTCGCACAAGCCGAAGCCGCCGACGCCGACGGCTTCGCACACGGGCGGGGCGAGCCCGCCGGTGGACGACCCGCTCAACCCCAACGGCTGACAACGGCCGACGGCCCCCACCCCGGGACACCGGGAGTGGGGGCCGTCTTGTTCCGGAGCCGGTTCAGATACGGGTGGGCAGCTCGAACCAGACCACCTTGCCGCCGGAGAGCCGGGTGGCGCCCCAGCGTCTGGCGAGCCGGTTGACCAGGAAGAGCCCGCGCCCGCCCTCGTCGGTCTCGCGCGCCCGGCGCTGGCGGGGCAGCTGCGGGGAGTCGTCGCCGACCTCGCAGCGCAGGACGTCGGTCCTGAGCAGCCGGAGCGTCACCGGCCGCTCCGCGTAGCGCACGGCGTTGGTGACGACCTCGCTCACCAGGAGCTCCACCGAATCGGTCAGCTCCTCCAGGCCCCAGCGCTCAAGGGCCCGGCGGGCGAGGCGGCGGGCCCGGCCGGGGGCGGTCTCCTCCGGGTCCAGGAACCAGTACGCGACATCGCTCGGCGCGATCCCGTCGAAGCGGGCGGCGAGCAGCGCGATGTCGTCGTCGCGGTCGCCGGGGCCGAGCATGTCGAGCACGTCGTCGCAGAGCGCTTCGAGCGGCGGCGAGTGGTCGGGGCCGGTCAACTGGGCGGTGGCGGCGAGGCGTTCACGCAGCTGCTCGATGCCGGTCCACACGTCGCGGAGCCGTGACTCGACCAGGCCGTCGGTGTACAGGAGCAGCGTGGCGCCCGCCGGGGCGTCCAGCTCGACCGCCTCGAAGTCGACCCCGCCCACGCCGATCGGGGCGCCCGGCGGCACCCTGAGGACCTCGGCGCGGCCGCCGAGGTGGAGCAGCACCGGTGGCGGGTGGCCGGCGTTGGCGATGGTGATGCGGTGCGCGACCGGGTCGTACACCGCGTACAGGCAGGTCGCCATGCGGTCGGTGCCGAGCCGCTGGGCCTGCTCGTCGAGGTGGTGCAGGACCTCGGCGGGCGGCAGGTCGAGGCCCGCCAGGGTCTGCGCGGTGGTGCGCAGCTGGCCCATGATCGCGGCGGAGGTCATGGAGTGGCCCATGACGTCGCCGACGACCAGGGCGACCCGGCTGCCGGGCAGCGGGATCGCGTCGTACCAGTCGCCGCCGACCCGGGCGGTCTCGGCGGCCGGCAGGTAGCGCGAGGCGAGCCGCACTCCCGTGGGCTGGGGGAGGCTGTCGGGCAGCATGGTGCGCTGGAGCTCGTCGGCGATGTACGCCTCGCGGCCGTACAGGACGGCCTTGTCGATGCCGAGGGCGGTGTGCGTCGCCAACTGGGCAGCGACCAGGAGGTCGTTGGCCTCGAAGGCGGGCCGTTCGGGGCCGCGCACGAAGACGGCGGCGCCGATCACCCGCCGCCGGCCACGGAGCGGCGCGAGTATCGCCCGCCGCCCGCCGGGCACCGTACGGTCGGGGCCGAGCAGCTCGGCGAGGGCCGCGCGGGCGGCGGGGGACTCCGCGAAGACCGGCCGCACCCCGCGCAGGACCTCGTTCAGCTCGCCGCCGGTGCGCACCTCGCACAGCTCGGAGGCGGGGGTCAGGTCGGGGCCGGGGCCGAGCAGGGTGAGGCCCTCGGCCTCCGCGCTCTCGCTGAGCGCCTCGTCCACTAAACGCAGCCGGTCGGTGCGGCGCAGGCGCAGCACGAACGGTGTTGCCGGGCGCTCGTCGCCGACCGGCAGCGGGTCGCGCAGGTGGACCAGGATGGCGTCGGAGAACGTGGGCACGGTGGCCCGGCACAGGCCGAGGACGATCTCGTCGAGATCTATGCCGCGGGCGATCCGCCGGGTCGCGGCGCCCACGAAGCGCAGCCGGTCGCCCTCGCGGCGGGCCACCGCGGCCGCCCCGTCGCCAGGTCCCGAAGCACCCGATCCGCCCTCGCCGGGCGCCCCGGGCACGCCGACGGAGGGCACGGCGGAGGCGGCCGCGGTGTCCCGGCTGCCGCGTTCGGGCTGGCCGGGCACGGAGGCGGTCACGCCGCCGCTCCGGTCGGCGGCGCGGGCGCCCAGCGGGCTGCGCCGGGCCGGCCCGCCCGGGTCCGGGGTGTCGGCATGGGGCCTCCCCTGCTCCTCAAGAGCGTGAGGAAGGGGCTGCTCGGTGGGCCGGGCGAGTTCCTTGCGCCGGCTCTCGTGCGAGGTGGGCTGGGGCTCCGTCACGCGTCGGGTTCCGTCCGTCCGGGATGAGACATCCACCCTGCCGCGAGCGGCGGCAGTGGCAGCGACAGGGCAAGGATGCGCGATGCGGTCGCTTCACGCCGTATACCCTCCCCCACGTTCTCGAGGCACGGGGGCGGACCCGACCGGGCGGCGGCGACACCGGGCATGCTCCACCCCCCTGTGGTGACATACGGTCAATTCTTGCACCGGGACTGCCGATTACTGCTGGTGGCCCCTGCGTGGCCCCGCGGAGGACGATCCTACGTTTGAACCCCGGGGGCGCATCAAGGGTCTCACGACGTCATATGCGCCGGGGTGCGATCCCAGTCCGCCGGGAGCGCGGGTACGGGCCAGAGCGGATCGGGCCGCCACGCCTCCCAGCCGTCCGAGAACGGGCGGCCCCACGCCTCGATCACCTCGACCGCGGCGTGCCCGGCCTCCCGGACCCGCCCGGCCCGCTCGCCGTCCATCAGGCCGACCCGCTGGGCCTGGGCGAACTCGTCCTCGTCCAGCCAGCGCCAACTCCGGTCCGGATGAACGGAGATGTCGAGGAAGTGGTCCATGGAGTCGATGCCGCCCGACCACCGGGCGCGCGGCTCCTCCAGGTTCACGTACCAGTTCTTGAAGCGCCAGCCCCGCTCCCAGAAGAGCCACACCGACCAGGGCTCGCCGGGGCGCGCCAGCTTGAGCACGCCGGTGCCGAACCAGTGCGAGCGCTCCGTGGTGCGCGGGGCGGTGTAGCGGGTGGCCAGGGGTTCCTTGTGCAGGGGCCGGCCGTCGGCGAGCATCGGGCGGACGCACTCGGTGCCGGGCGCCATCCACACGGCGAGCACGTCGTCGGTGTCCTGGACGACCGTGACCGGACGGCAGATGTGGAACCCGCCCGTTTTCGGGCCGGGGGCGTGATCGCGATAGCGCCAGAGGATCTGGTCCCCTGGCGCCCAGTGTGGGGTGCCGCCTCCTGTACCTGCCATGCGCAGATATTACGGAGTGCGGTCAAGACCACGCTGCGATACAGATCACCCGGTCTCAGGGACGGGTCATCCGCAGCACGTCCAGCGCCTCGTCGAGCTGCTCGACGGTGAGGTCGCCGCGCTCCACGTAGCCGGATTCGAGGACCACTTCACGAATGGTCTTCCGCTCGGCCAGGGACTTCTTGGCGACCTTGGCGGCCTCCTCGTACCCGATGTACTTGTTGAGCGGGGTGACGACGGACGGCGAGGACTCGGCGTACTCGCGGGCCCGCTCGACGTTCGCCGTGATGCCGTCGACGGTGCGGTCCGCGAGCAGCCGGGAGACGTTGGTGAGCAGCCGGATCGACTCCAGGAGGTTCTTGGCGATCACCGGCAGCATCACATTGAGCTCGAAGTTGCCGGCCGCGCCGGCCGTGGCGACGGTCGCGTCGTTGCCGACGACCTGGGCCGCGACCATGAGGACGGCCTCCGGAATGACCGGATTGACCTTTCCGGGCATGATCGACGAGCCCGGCTGGAGGTCGGGAAGACTGATCTCGGCCAATCCCGTACGCGGCCCCGAGGCCATCCAGCGCAGGTCGTTGGAGATCTTGGTGAGCGAGACGGCGATGGTGCGCAGCTGCCCGCTGGTCTCCACCAGGCCGTCGCGCGCCCCCTGCGCCTCGAAGTGGTCCCGGGCCTCGGTGAGCGGAAGGCCGGTGGCCCGCGCGACCTCGGCGATGACGGCCGCCGAGAAGCCGTGCGGGGTGTTGATGCCGGTGCCGACCGCCGTGCCGCCCAAGGGGAGTTCGGCCAGGCGGGGCAGCGAGGAGCGCAGCCGCTCGATGCCGTACCGGACCTGCGCCGCATAGCCGCCGAACTCCTGGCCGAGGGTCACCGGGGTGGCGTCCATCAGGTGCGTACGGCCCGACTTGACCACGTCGGCGAACTCGGCCGACTTGCGCTCGAGCGCGGTCGCCAGGTGGTCGAGGGCGGGGATCAGGTCGGCGGTGACGGCGGCCGTCGCGGCGATGTGGATGGAGGAGGGGAACACGTCGTTGGAGGACTGCGACGCGTTGACGTGGTCGTTGGGGTGGACGTCGCGGCCGAGCCGCTCGGTGGCGAGCGTGGCCACGACCTCGTTCATGTTCATGTTCGAGGAGGTACCGGATCCGGTCTGGAAGACATCGACCGGAAAGTGCTCGTCCCAGCGCCCGTCGGCGACCTCCCCGGCTGCCTCCTCGACGGCTCCCGCGATGTCCTTGTCGAGCACGCCGAGCTCGGCGTTGACCTTGGCCGCGGCCGCCTTGACGCGGGCCAGCGCCTCGATGTGGGCGCGCTCCAGGCGCTGCCCGGAGACGGGGAAGTTCTCCACCGCCCGCTGCGTCTGCGCCCGCCACTTGGCCTGCGCGGGGACCCGCACCTCGCCCATCGAGTCGTGCTCGATGCGGTACTCGCTGTCGTTCATGTCCGCTGAACCTCCATGCAAAGTTGAGCACTTGTCTTGTTCTAACTATTCCCAACACGCCTTACTGGCCAGTAAATACCGGTGGTAACCAATATCCGGGGAGGCGCAATGAGGCGCACCAGACACAGGCTTCGCTGTACGTTCGCGGCCACCGTGGCCGCAGCGGCGGCGTTCGGCGGCATGGCGGCCGGCGCGACGACCGCGCAGGCAGCGGCCACGCCGTCAGTCCAGTCCACTCCGCTCTCGCCCGAGCTGGAGAAGATCCGGGCGGCCGAGGCGACCCAGCTCTACGGCAGCCCGGCCGAGCGGCCGATGGCCGACCGCAAGACCGGCTTGATCTCGCTGGGCGACAGCGAGATTTCCGGCGAGGGCGTCGGCACCTACGAGGCCGGCACCAACGGCCCCGACAACTGGTGCCACCGATCGCCCGACTCCGCGATCCACCGCACCGGCATCCCGGCCGACGAGACGTACAACGTCGCCTGCTCGGGCGCCTACACCGGGAACATCGTGATCGGCGGGACCAAGCAGTACGCCGACGAGCTGGTCCAGAGCGACAGCCTCGCCATCAAGGCGCGCAACACCCGCATCAAGATGGTGCTGCTCGTGGCCGGGGCCAACGACGACCTCCAGTTCGGCCCGGTCATGACCGACTGCGTCGAGCGCTATCTGCTGCTCCAGGGACCGTGCCAGTCCAAGTACGAGTCCGGCTGGCAGGCCCGTGTCGACGGGCTCGTGCCCAAGGTCGAGCGGACCGTGAGCGACCTCAAGACCGTGATGCGCGACGCCGGTTACACCGACGGCTCGTACAAGCTGGTCGTGATGGGCTACCCGAGCCCGATCGGCCCCGACTTCCACGACAACCCCAGCTTCCCGGGCAAGCTCGCCTGCGGTGGTCTGGGCTACGACTCCGACACCGTCTGGGGCCGCAACACCGCGGTGCCCGCCTTCGAGGTCGGCATGCGCAAGGCCGCCGAGGACACCGGCGCGACCTACCTCGACAACTCGCGGCTCTTCAACGGCCACGAGGTGTGCATGGAGGACACCTGGGCCCGGGGCCTCTACATCGACCTCTCCAAGCCCGGACTGCCGGACTCGAACTCGGTCCGCCAGTCCTTCCACCCCAACTACCGGGGCCACGGCGCCTTCGCCTCCTGCCTCACCCAGCTCTACAACTCCGGCGTCCAGGAAGGCAGTTGTGCCGACCCGGCGTCCACCGGAACCCCGACGCTCTACCCGCTCGCCTGGGACGACGCGTACAAGCCCCTGAAGAACGCGGCGACCGGGACGTGCGTCGACGTCACCGCGGCGAACAGCGCCAACGGTACGACGGTGGGCGGCTGGGACTGCCACGGAGGGCGGAACCAGGGCTGGTGGTACGACAGTGACCGGGGGTCCGTCCACACCCAGCTCACCCAGGACCGCTGCCTGGACGTGCCCGGGGCGAACTACACCGCCGGCGCCAAGCTGATCATCTGGAACTGCTCGGGCGCCGCCAACCAGGAGTGGGTGCGCCAGTCCGGCACCCTGCGCCCGGCCGCGGCGAGCACTCTGTGCGCCACGCTCGGCGCCGCCAAGGACCCGCTCACCCTGCGGCCCTGCGACGCCACCGCGAGCCAGCGCTTCGCCTGACCCGCACGGCACCCGGCCCCGTCACGGACAGCCGTCCGCGGCGGGGCCGAGGTGCGCCACCTCGATGGCCGAGGGGGACAGGGCCGCCGACACCCGCACGCGGGCCCCGAAGCCGAGCGGGGTGCGCGCCCTGGCCGCGTACTTCAGCGACCTGCCGCGCACACAGAACAGCACCTCGCCGTAGCCGCCGCGCGGGATCGGCGTGACCACCCGGCCCGCCTCGCCGACCAGCGCGTGAGCCGTCGGCGACCTTCTCGCGCGGCGCCGGCGCAGTGCCCGGTCGAGCCCCGTCAGTAAGCCGCCGGGCCCGAGAAGAAACCCCAACTGCGCCACCCCTCCCGGTGGTTGAACCTCCCCGGCCGATGCGGCGGCCGGGGCGATTGCGGACACATGCCAGGATAGGTGGCTAATTCACACGGCCCTTAGGGCCTTTGGACCCTATTCGGCCCCGGTCTCAACTAGACGCCCCGGACGGGGATGTTCAGGAACGTCGGCGGCTCGGCGGGAGCCTGGAAGAAGTCGTTGCCCTTGTCGTCCACGACGACGAACGCCGGGAAGTCCTCGACCTCGATCTTCCACACCGCTTCCATGCCGAGCTCCTCGTACTCGACGACCTCGACCTTCTTGATGCAGTCCTGCGCCAGACGCGCGGCCGGGCCGCCGATCGAGCCGAGGTAGAAGCCGCCGTGCGTGCCGCAGGCGTCGGTGACCTGCTTGCTGCGGTTGCCCTTGGCCAGCATCACCTTGGAGCCGCCCGCCGCCTGGAACTGCTCGACGTAGGAGTCCATCCGGCCGGCCGTCGTCGGGCCGAACGAGCCGGACGCGTAGCCCTCGGGCGTCTTGGCCGGACCCGCGTAGTACACCGGGTGGTCCTTCAGGTACTGCGGCATCTCCTCGCCCGCGTCGAGCCGCTCCTTGATCTTGGCGTGCGCGATGTCGCGGGCCACGACCAGCGGGCCGGTCAGCGAGAGGCGGGTCTTGACCGGGTACTTGGTGAGCTCGGCCAGGATCGCGTCCATCGGCTGGTTGAGGTCGATGCGTACGACGTCGTCGTCGCCCGCGTCGAGATGCTCGTCGGTGGTCTCCGGCAGGAAGCGCGCCGGGTCGGTCTCCAGCTGCTCCAGGAAGACGCCCTCGGCGGTGATCTTCGCGACGGCCTGGCGGTCGGCCGAGCAGGACACGGCGATCGCGACGGGCAGCGAGGCGCCGTGCCGCGGCAGGCGCACCACGCGCACGTCGTGGCAGAAGTACTTGCCGCCGAACTGCGCGCCGATGCCGATCTTCTGGGTCAGCTCGAAGACCTTCTTCTCCAGCTCCTCGTCCCGGAAGCCGTGCCCCAACTCCGAGCCCTCGGAGGGGAGTTCGTCCAGGTAGTGCGCGGAGGCGTACTTCGCGGTCTTCAGCGCGAACTCGGCGCTGGTGCCGCCCACCACGATCGCCAGGTGGTACGGCGGGCACGCGGCGGTGCCGAGCGAGCGGATCTTCTCCTCCAGGAACTTCATCATGGAGGACTCGTTCAGGACGGCCTTCGTCTCCTGGTAGAGGAACGACTTGTTGGCCGAGCCGCCGCCCTTGGCCATGAAGAGGAACTTGTAGGCGCCGCCGTCGGTCGCGTACAGCTCGATCTGCGCGGGCAGGTTCGAGCCGGTGTTCTTCTCGTCCCACATGGTGAGCGGAGCCATCTGCGAGTACCGCAGGTTCAGGTTGAGGTAGGCGTCGTAGATGCCGCGGCTCAGGGCCGCCTCGTCGCCGCCCTCGGTGAGCACGTTCTGCCCGCGCTTGCCCATGACGATCGCGGTGCCGGTGTCCTGGCACATCGGGAGCACGCCCGCGGCGGCGATGTTCGCGTTCTTCAGGAGGTCGAGCGCGACGAACTTGTCGTTGCCCGAGGCCTCCGGGTCGTCGATGATCTTCCGCAGCTGAGCCAGGTGCGCCGGGCGGAGGTAGTGCTGGATGTCGTGGATGGCCTCGGCGGCCAGCTTGCGCAGCGCCTCCGGCTCGACCTTGAGGAACGTACGGCCGTCGGCCTCGAAGGTGGAGACACCTTCGGCGGTCACCAGGCGATACGGCGTGGTGTCCTCTCCCAGGGGGAGAAGGTCGGAGTACTGAAACTCTGGCATTGCGGCCATTCCTCACTCGGCAGACAGCTGCTGCACCTCCATTGACACAGCACCCACCAGCGTATGCCGCCGCCACCGGCGCGATCCTGTGAGGTAAGGCTCAGTTGCCGAGCTCGCCCCATCCCGCGACTAGTCGCGATCTATCGCGTTTGGGTACGCTGGCTCCGTGGACCTCGAAAAGCACGCTCAGCCGGACCCCGCGGAGCCCGCGAAGGCCGACCTCACCAAGCATGCCGAGCCCCCGGCGCTGCGGGCCTCCGACGCGGACCGGGACCGGATCGCCGACATCCTGCGCGACGCGCTGGCCGAGGGCCGGCTCGATGCCGCCGAGCATTCCGAGCGCATCGACGCGGTCTACCGCGCCAAGACGGTCGGTGAACTGGAGCCCCTGGTCCAGGACCTGCCCGCGGCCGGAGCCCGCCCGCGCCCGCTCGCCGCGCCCGATCCGCGCGTGCCGGGGGAGTCCGACGTACCGGTGGACGCCGAGAACCTCGTCGCGGTCTTCTCCGCCTCCACCCGCAAGGGCCGCTGGCGCGTCGGCAAGCGCACCAACGCCTTCTCGCTGTTCGGCAGCGTGGAGATCGACCTCACCGAGGCGCTCTTCGAACAGCGCCTGACCGTCATCAACGCGACTGCGATTTTCGGCAATGTGGAGGTCCGGGTCCCGGAGAATCTGAGCCTGCGTGGCAGCGGCACCGGCATCTTCGGCAACTTCGAGGTGCACACCCTGGAAGCCGACGATCCTGAGGCACCGGTGGTCGTCGTCAATGGATATTCCGTCTTCGGCAACATCGAGGCCAAGCCGAAGCGGGGCAAGCGCATCGCCGACCTCCACGACCGGCTGCGCAAACGGCTCGAATCCTGACGGCCGGAACGGCGCGCGGCGCGCCGGGTTCAGGCCATCGGCGACCCGAGCGAAGTTCCGCACTACGGAACTCAGTGCATAGGCACGCGTACAGCGGGTAGGGACTGTCGCATCGTCGCTCGCTCGCGAAGCCGTCGTCAGGAGTAGACCGTGCTGCATCCGCCGCATCATTCCCTGCAGGTCGCCGCCGTTCCGCCGCAGCGTGGTCCAGCTCGGGAGGACCAGGCGGGCCCATGGCATGCGGAGGCGGTCTGCCGCCGGGACGAGGCGGGCCTGTTCTTCGCCCCCTCCAAGGAGCCGACGGCCGCCCGGCTCTCCCGCGAGGAGGCCGCCAAGCGGGTCTGCGCCCGCTGTCCGGTGATGGTGGAGTGCCGCGAGCACGCCCTGCTCATGCCCGAGCCGTACGGAGTGTGGGGCGGCCTGACCGCGGCCGAACGCCGGGTGGTCATCGCCCGCCGCCGCCGGCGCGAGGTCGAACTCAAGAAGGCCGCGTCCGCCGCATAGCTCCGCACACGGCTCTGCGTACGTGAAGGGGTGCCCCCGCCGCACTACGGGGACGCCCCTTCACATACGTAGGAACTGCCTTGACCCGGTGGGTACTTGGCGCAGCGACTACTTGGCCCGGTCGAAGTCGACGGCGCTGTAGGCGCGCAGCTTGGACAGGCGGTGGGTGGAGTCGATCTGGCGGATCGTGCCGGACTTCGAGCGCATCACGAGGGACTGGGTGGTGGCGGTCTCGGCGCGGTAGCGGACGCCGCGCAGGAGCTCGCCGTCGGTGATGCCGGTGGCGACGAAGAACACGTTGTCGCCGCTGACCAGGTCGTTCGTGGAGAGCGTACGGTCCAGGTCGTGCCCGGCGTCGATCGCGCGCTGGCGCTCGGCCTCGTCCTTGGGCCACAGCTTGCCCTGGATGACACCGCCCAGGCACTTGATCGCGCAGGCCGAGATGATGCCTTCCGGGGTGCCGCCGATGCCCATGAGCAGGTCGACGCCGGTGCCTTCGCGCACGGCCATGATCGAACCGGCGACGTCGCCGTCCGAGATGAACTTGATGCGCGCGCCGGTCTCCCGGATCTCCTTGACGATGCCCTCGTGGCGGGGGCGGTCGAGGATGACGACGGTGACGTCCTCGGGCGAGGACTTCTTGGCCTTGGCGACCCGGCGGATGTTCACCGAGACCGGGGCGTTGATGTCGACGAAGTCGGCGGCTTCGGGGCCGGTGACCAGCTTGTCCATGTAGAACACGGCGGACGGGTCGAACATGGTGCCGCGGTCGGCGGCGGCGAGCACGGCGATCGCGTTGGGCATGCCCTTGGCGTTCAGGGTGGTGCCGTCGATCGGGTCGACGGCGATGTCGACCTCGGCGCCGGTGCCGTCGCCGATGCGCTCCCCGTTGTAGAGCATGGGGGCTTCGTCCTTCTCGCCCTCGCCGATGACGACGACGCCGTTCATCGAGACGGTGGAGACGAGGGTCCGCATGGCGTTGACCGCGGCGCCGTCCGCGCCGATCTTGTCCCCGCGGCCGACCCAGCGGCCGGCGGCCATGGCGGCGGCCTCGGTGACCCGCACCAGCTCCAGGGCCAGGTTGCGGTCGGGAGCCTCCGGGGAGACTTCGAGTTCGGACGGCAGATGATGCTCGGTCATCGGAGCGCACCTTTCTGTACGGCGACGGCCGCAGGATAAAAGAGGGTGCTAGGACTCTATCGGCACATCGACAAATTGAGCAGTGGGGCCCACGTATGAGCGGCGACATGACCTGAGACCATGGGGTCGTGGCAGGAACGCGCAGCAGCAAGCAGACAGTCCGGAACATGCTGCAGTCGCTGGCGGTGATCGGCATCGCGGCGGCTGTGATCTATGTGTTCATCCCGCACGACGAATCGGCCGACCCGGTCCAGACCGTCGACTACAAGGTAGAGCTCACCATCGCGCGACGGGCCGCGCCGTACCCGGTGGCAGCCCCGGTCGGCCTGCCCGACCAGGACAAGTGGCGGGCGACCTCGAAGTGGTACGACGGCGCCAAGAACAACGCCTGGCACCTGGGCTTCCTCGACCCCGAGAACCAGTACGTCGCGATCGAGCAGTCGACCGCGCCCTCGGACAAGTTCGTCGCCGAGGTCAGCAAGAGTGCGACGAAGACCGACAAGTCGCAGCAGATCGCGGGCGCGACCTGGACGTTCTGGGACGGTCCCAAGTACGACGCCCTCGTCCGCCAGGACCAGGGCTCCACGACGGTGGTCACGGGCACGGCCCCGTACGAGCAGCTGGTGACGATGGCGGGGGCCCTGGAGTCGAAGAAGACACCGCCGCCGACGCCGACGGGCTGAGACTTCCTGACGTACACCGCGTACGAGGCGTGTGCGCCTCGCACGACGAGGGCCGCCGCACCGGAATGGTGCGGCGGCCCTCGTCGTATGCGCTGGGTGCTGAGCGTCGGCTCAGACCGTGGTGACGACGTCCTCGTAAGCCAGGCGCGGGCTGCGCGGGTACCAGGCGTTCTCGCCCGGCTTGCCGATGTTGACGACCATCAGCGGGGTGTGGTCGTCGTCCAGGAACTCCTTCTGGACGCCGGCGAAGTCCAGGCCGGTCATCGGGCCGGCGGCGAGGCCTGCGGCGCGGACGCCGATGATGAAGTACGCGGCCTGCAGCGCGGAGTTGAGCAGCGCGGCTCCCTCGCGGACCGGGCGCTCCGAGAAGAAGGCGTCCTTGGCGGCCGGGAAGTGCGGGAAGAGCGCGGGGAGCTCCTCGTGGAACTCGTTGTCCGCGGAGAGGATCGCGACCAGCGGGGCGGCGGCGGTCTTCGGCTGGTTGCCCTCGGCCATGTGCTTCACGAGGCGCTCGCGGGCCTCGGCGGAGCGGACCAGGGTGATGCGCAGCGGCGACTGGTTGAAGGCGGTCGGGCCGTACTTGACCAGGTCGTAGATCGCCTGGACCTGCTCGTCGGTCACCGGCTCGTCGGTGAACGTGTTGGCGGTGCGGGCCTCGCGGAAGAGGAGGTCCTGGGCGGCGGGGTCAAGGGCGAGGGACATCTGGAAACACCTTCCGGGCTGCTGATCAAGCGATGTCCCGACGGTACGGCAGAGTTACATTAACTTTCAACTAAATCCACCTGAGCGTGATCAGCCTCACAGGGGGCCTTCCTTCGGTCTGCGGACCGTGGGTGGCTGGTCGCGCAGTTCCCCGTGCCCCTAGCAGGATGGTGCCGGCCCGGATCGGCATCTTCAGCCGTCCCCCGGCGGGTTTCGGGAAGGGGCGGGGTGGGGGTCTCCCGGGGTCTGGGGCGGAGCCCCAGGAACCCGGCACCGGAGGGGCTCAGCCCTCGTCGGCGGGCTCCGCCAGCGCCGCGTCGAGGCGGGCCCGGGCCCCCTCCAGCCACCGGCGGCACACCTTGGCCAGCTCCTCCCCCCGCTCCCAGAGTGCGAGCGACTCCTCCAAGGACGTACCCCCCGCTTCGAGCCGCCGTACGACGTCGATCAGCTCGTCCCGCGCCTGCTCGTACCCCAGTGCCGCGTCGCCCGACGCGGCCTCGTCCGTCTTGGCCATGTGATCCACCCTAAGTCCGCGGTACGACAGTGACGTGCAGCTCGCCCTCGGCGACGCGGGCGCGCAGATCCTCCCCGGCCTCGACATCCTCGGGGGAACGCACCACCTCGCCCCCGGCCCGCTGGAGCACCGCGTACCCCCGCTCCAGGGTGGCCTTCGGCGACAGGGCCACCACCCGGGCGTGGGTGTGCGAGAGCTCGGAGTCGGCCCGGTCGAGGTGGTGGCCGAGAACCCGGCGCGAGCGGTGGAGCAGCGCGTCCACCTCGTCGGCCCGGTCGTCGACCATCCGGTGCGGCCGCTCCATCCAGGGCCGGCCGAGCACCCCGGCGAGCCCCCGCTCCTCCCGGTCGACGAGGCCGACGACATGGCGGCGGGCCCGGTCCCGCAGCATCCGGACCCGGTCGAGCTCCTCGCCGACGTCCGGCACGACCTTCTTCGCGGCGTCGGTCGGGGTGGACGCGCGCAGGTCCGCGACCAGGTCGAGCAGCGGCGCGTCGGGCTCGTGCCCGATCGCCGAGACCACCGGCGTACGGCACTGGCCGACCGCCCGCACCAGCTGTTCGTCCGAGAACGGAAGCAGGTCCTCCACGCTGCCGCCGCCGCGCGCCACGATGATCACGTCGACGTCCGGCAGCTCGTCGAGCTCCTTCACCGCCTGGACGACCTGCGGCACCGCGTGCACCCCCTGCACCGCCACGTTGCGCACCTCGAAGCGCACCGCGGGCCAGCGCCGCCGCGCGTTCTCCAGGACGTCCCGCTCGGCCGCCGAGGCCCGCCCCACCACGAGCCCCACGAGCTGCGGCAGGAACGGGAGTTGGCGCTTGCGATCCAGGGCGAAGAGCCCCTCCGCGGCCAGTGTCCGCTTCAACTGCTCCAGTCTGGCGAGCAGTTCACCGATGCCGACGGGCTTTATCTCCACCGCCCGCAGCGAGAGCTGGCCGCGCGGCGCGTACCACTCGGGCTTCGCGTGCACGACGACGCGCGCGCCCTCCGAGACGACGTCGGCCACCGCGTCGAACACCTGGCGATAGCAGGTGACGCCCACCGAGATGTCGTGCGAGGGGTCGCGCAGGGTCAGGAACACCACGCCCGCGCCGGGCCGCCGCGAGAGCTGGGTGATCTGCCCCTCCACCCAGACCGCGCCGAGCCGGTTGATCCACCCCCCGATGAGGCGTGACACCTCGCCGACGGGGAGCGGCGCGTCCGCACTCGTATTCAGAGCCATGTACGCAGGCTAGCCCGCCCCACCGACAGTCCCGCCCGGCGCCGGGGGCTCCGCGTCGGCGCCGCCCCGGCGGCCCCACTGCACGGCGAGCACCACCAGACCCACCGCCAGCCAGCCCAGGCCCACCAGTTGGGCCGTGGCCGTCGCCTCCCAGATCACCGCGACGATGACGGCCGCGCCGAGCACCGGAATCACCACATGGCTCAGCCAGTTGGGGGCGCCCTCCATGCGGCGGACCGCGTACCAGCCGACCACGGAGGCGTGCAGCAGGAAGAACGCGGTGAGCGCGCCCATGTCGACCACCGAGACGAGGTGGTCCATGCCGTCGTCGCGCCGGGCCGCCCACACCGCGGCCACCAGCGTGACCACCGCGGCGAGCAGCAGTGCCGCGCGCGGCACCCCCGAGCCGGTCCGCGACAGGAAGCGCGGCAGGCGCCGGCTGCGGGCCATCGCGAAGACGAGCCGGCCCGCCGCGGCCTGCCCGGCCAGCGCCGCGAAGGCCGCCCCGATCGCCTTGCTGACCGCGACCAGGGTGTGCAGCCAGCCCCCGACCGAGGCCTCCACGGTGTCGTAGAACGCCGAGCCCTGCCCGGCCGGGTCGGCCGCGAGCTGCGCCGACGACATCGGTTCGAGCAGCGCCGCCAGATAGGACTGCACGACGAACAGGAACCCCGCGAGGACCAGGCAGAACAGCACCGCCCGCGCCACCTTCGCCGAGCCTCCCGTCACCTCCTCGGCGAACGTGGCGATCGCGTCGAAGCCCAGATAGGACAGCACCGCGACGGACACCGCGCCGAGCACCGCCCCCGGCGAGAATCCGGCATCCCCGCCGAGCGGCGAAAGCCAGCCCCGCTGCGCCCCGTCCCGTACGAGCACGACCGCCGCCGACACCACGAAGACGAGCAGCACCACGATCTCCATGGCGAGCACCGCGAAGCCGACCCGGGCCGCGGCCCGTACGCCCCACAGGTTCAGGAGGGTGGTGATCACCACCGCGATCGCCGTCCACACCCAGCGCGACACGGAAGGGACCAGGGAGTTCATCGCGATGCCGGAGAAGAGGTAGGCGACCGCCGGAATGAGCAGGTAGTCGAGCATCGCCATCCACCCGGCGATGAACCCGGGCCCCTCGCCGAGCGCCTTGCGCGCGTACGCGAACACCGACCCGGCCAGCGGCACGACCCGCACCATCTGGGCATAGCTGAACGCGGTGAAGCCCATGGCGACCGTCGCCACCAGATAGACCAGCGCGACCGCGCCGTGCGACTTGGCGTCCAGGGTGCCGAAGATGCCGACGGGGGCCATGGGCGCGATGAAGAGCAGTCCGTAGACGACCAGGTCCCGGAACCCGAGGCTCCGCCGCAGGTGACCGGCCCCCTCGGCCACCTCGCCCGGCCCGGTCCCTTCCGTCCGCCTCCCGGGCTCCCGGTGCTCCCCGTGCTCCTCGCGTACGCCACTCATGCGGCCAGTCTCACCGGCTCCGCGATCTTTGGCCCGCCGGGCACGCCGGTCGGGCTTTCCGTGCCAGCCCCTACCATGGACGGCATGACTGCTACTGCTTCCCGCCGGGTCCTGCTCGCCGCTCCCCGCGGCTACTGCGCGGGCGTGGACCGTGCCGTGATCGCCGTGGAGAAGGCCCTGGAGCAGTACGGGGCGCCCATCTACGTCCGGCACGAGATCGTCCACAACAAGTACGTCGTGCAGACCCTGGAGAAGAAGGGCGCGATCTTCGTCGAGCAGACGGCGGAGGTGCCCGAGGGCTCCATCGTCATGTTCTCGGCCCACGGCGTCGCCCCGACCGTCCACGCGGAGGCCGCCGAGCGCAAGCTGGCCACCATCGACGCGACGTGCCCGCTGGTCACCAAGGTCCACAAGGAGGCCGTGCGGTACGCCAAGGAGGACTACGACATCCTCCTGATCGGCCACGAGGGCCACGAGGAGGTCATCGGCACCTCGGGCGAGGCCCCGGACCACATCACGCTGGTCGACGGCCCGGACGACGTGGCGAACGTCGAGGTCCGCGACGAGTCGAAGGTCGTCTGGCTCTCCCAGACCACCCTCTCCGTCGACGAGACGATGGAGACGGTCGGCGCCCTCAAGAACAAGTTCCCCAACCTGCTCTCGCCGCCCAGCGACGACATCTGCTACGCCACCCAGAACCGCCAGGTCGCGGTGAAGAAGCTCGCCGAGGACGCCGAGCTGGTCATCGTCGTCGGCTCCAAGAACTCCTCGAACTCGATCCGCATGGTGGAGGTCGCCCTGGACGCGGGCGCCCCCGCCGCCCATCTGGTGGACTTCGCCGACGAGATCGACGAGGCCTGGCTGGAGGGCGTCACCACGGTCGGCCTGACCTCGGGCGCCTCCGTCCCGGACGTCCTGGTCGACGGCGTACTGGAGTGGCTGGCCCAGCGCGGCTACGGCGACGTCGAGACGGTGAAGACGGCGGACGAGTCGATCACCTTCTCGCTGCCCAAGGAGCTGCGCCGCGACCTGCGCGCCGAGGCGGCCGAGCTCTCGGGCGAGTAGTCCCGGCCGGCCTCCCGGCGATCCCGGCGAGTCACTCCGTACAGCACGTCACGCCGCGCGTCCGCCCGTACCGTGGAACTCATGAACGCCATGAGGAACGTGTTCGGAGTGGACGTCGGCGGATCCGGCATCAAAGGTGCCCCGGTCGACCTGGAGCGCGGCGACCTGGCGCAGGAACGCCACAAGGTACTGACCCCGCAGCCCGCCACCCCCGACGCGGTGGCGGGCTGCGTCGCGGAGGTCGTCGGCCACTTCGGCTGGTCGGGCCCGGTGGGCATCACGTTTCCCGGGGTGATCACCGCGAACACCGTGCGCACCGCGGCGAACGTCGCCAAGAAGTGGGTGGGCGTGGACGCGGCCCGGCTCCTCGGTGACCGCCTGGGCGGCCTGCCCGTCACCGTCGTGAACGACGCGGACGCGGCGGGCGTCGCCGAGATGCGCGTCGGTGCGGGCAGGGGCCGCAAGGGCACGGTGATCCTGTTGACCTTCGGTACGGGCATCGGCAGCGCGGTCTTCATCGACGGCCATCTCGTCCCCAACACCGAGCTCGGCCACCTGGAGCTGCACGGCCACGATGCCGAGAAACACGCCTCGACCAAGGTCAAGGAGGACGAGGACCTGAGCTGGTCGCACTGGGCGCGCCGGGTCCAGAAGTACCTGGCCCACGTGGAGATGCTGTTCTCGCCCGAGCTGTTCATCATCGGCGGCGGGGTGAGCCGCAAGGCCGACAAGTTCCTCCCGCTGATCGAGGGCATCGAGGCGGAGATCGTCCCGGCGCAGCTGCAGAACAACGCGGGGATCGTGGGGGCGGCGATGGTGGCGGCGGGGCGGTAGCCGGGGAGCGGGGGTGAGCCGGCTCGTGGTCCGCCCCCGGGCCGGGGCTGCCCCCGGCCCGGCCGAGCGACGGGGTCAGAGCCTGCTTGCCGGCCCCCCGGGCTTCTTCGGACCGCGCCGGCGCCGGCTCATCATCCGCACCTTCCGTACGGTGGCGATCACCCCGGCCACGAGCGTTCCGGCGTACAGCCAGCCGGCGTGCAGGGCGAGCGCGGTGACCACGGCCATGGCCTGCCCGCCGAAACCGCCGACGCCGCCCGCGATCGGGACGATCCCGACGGCGAAGGCGATGGGCACGCAGATCGGGGCGGTCACCAGGTCGACGGGCCGCACCCAGAGCGCGGTGACCGCGCTGACCGGCAGGAACAGCACTCCGTACACCGTCGGTGAGCCGTCGAGGAGCAGCGAGTCCAGGGTGCCGAGCACGAACATCAGGGCCGCCGAGAAGAGCCCGCCGCCGAGCCCGGTGAGCCGGGGGGAGGGCAGTCTGCGCAGCGCGAGGCCGGTGGGCGGCACCGGTCGGGCGTCGTCGGCCGACCGGTGGGCGGCGGCGTTCTCACCGTTCACCGCCGCTCCCGCGGGCACGCCGATGGGCGCCGGGGAGGATCCGGGGGCCGGGGTCCGTGCTCGCTGTCCGTGCTGCGGGGTGCGCGTCCTGTATTGCTCCACCGCACCAACGTAGGTCGCCACAGGGGAGTAACCACCCATTGGACACGCCCTTTCGGCGAGCTTGGGCGTGCGTTCGACGGTCCGGGGCCGTCACGGCCGGTATCGCGCGCCCGTAAACTGGTGGACGGTCCACTCTCAGGACCGTCCACCGCCCTCGTCCCGGGAAGTCGCCACGTGTCGCTCACGATCGGAATCGTCGGTCTGCCGAATGTCGGCAAGTCGACCCTGTTCAACGCCCTGACCAAGAACGACGTACTGGCGGCCAACTACCCGTTCGCCACCATCGAGCCCAACGTCGGCGTCGTGGGCGTCCCCGACGCCCGCCTGGCGAAGCTGGCCGAGGTCTTCGGCTCCCAGCGCATCCTCCCCGCCACGGTCGACTTCGTCGACATCGCCGGCATCGTGCGCGGCGCGAGCGAGGGCGAGGGCCTGGGCAACAAGTTCCTCGCGAACATCCGCGAGTCCGACGCGATCTGCCAGGTCATCCGCGCCTTCAAGGACGAGAACGTCGTCCACGTCGACGGCAAGGTGTCCCCGAAGGACGACATCGAGACGATCAACACCGAGCTGATCCTCGCCGACCTCCAGTCCGTCGAGAAGGCGGTGCCGCGCCTGACGAAGGAGTCCCGCCTCCAGAAGGACAAGATCGCGGTTCTGGCAGCGGTGGAGAAGGCCCAGAAGATCCTCGAAGCGGGCGACACCCTGTTCTCGCACGGCATCACCAAGGGCACCGAGCAGGGCGACCTCCTGCACGAGCTGCACCTCCTCACCACCAAGCCCTTCCTCTACGTCTTCAACGTGGACGAGGACGAGCTGGTCGACGAGGACTTCAAGAACGAGCAGCGCGCGCTGGTCGCCCCCGCGGAGGCGATCTTCCTCAACGCGAAGATCGAGTCCGAGCTGATCGAGCTGGACGACGACGAGGCCCTCGAACTCCTCCAGTCCATGGGCCAGGAAGAGCCCGGCCTCGCCACCCTGGGCCGAGTCGGCTTCGACACCCTGGGCCTCCAGACCTACCTGACCGCAGGCCCCAAGGAAACCCGAGCCTGGACCATCCCGAAGGGCGCCACGGCCCCCGAGGCAGCCGGCGTGATCCACACGGACTTCCAGAAGGGCTTCATCAAGGCGGAGGTCATCTCCTTCCACGACCTGATCGACGCGGGCTCGGTGGCGGAAGCCCGCTCGCGCGGGAAGGCGCGGATGGAGGGCAAGGAGTACGTGATGCAGGACGGGGATGTTGTGGAGTTCCGCTTCAACGTGTGATGTGTGCGGTGCTGCCCGCTGGGTGATACGCCAGGCGTGCAGCTGACCAGGGGCCGGCTTCTCGACGGAGTCGGCCCCTTGCTCTTTCGCGAGCTGCGGTGACCGACCGCCCTCACCTGCCCGCCGGGTGTGGCGCGGTCGCAGATGGTGTCACGGGAAAGCAGGAGGGCCGGACGCGTACGTGCGGCAAGCCGCTGACCGGGCCGACGCCATGCTGGACGCGACGTTCGCCGCCGTCCAGCCGGGAAGTGCGCTGGTCCACTCCGAGCTTCTGTCGGCGGGCGCTCCGGCTTCGCCTGACTGAGGTGCTGGGCAGGGGCGGGAGCCCCGGTTTCCCCGGCGCGCAGTCCTGCCGGCTTCCCGACTCAGCCCGGCCGTAATCGCGATCGTGATCGTCTAGGATCGCGGAAACCTCCCGCCCCGTGGGCGGGCCACTATGGCAGAGGATCTCCCGTGCCAAGTCACATACGTGCCTTCTGGGTCACCTCACCCGGCCGGGGTGAGATCGTTGCCTCCGCCTGCCCGCCTGCCCGCCTGCCCGCCAGCCCGCCAGCCCGCCAGCCCGCCAGCCCGCCAGTGGTGATGGCGGCGTCGTTGTTCGGACGCTCTACTCCGGTGTCAGTCGCGGTACCGAGTCCCTCGTCTTTCAGGGGCGGGTCCCTGTCAGCCAGTACGAGGCCATGCGCGCGCCTTTCCAGGAGGGCGGGTTTCCCGGGCCCGTGAAGTACGGGTATCTCAATGTCGGCCGGGTGGAGGCCGGGCCGGCGGAGCTGGTCGGGCGGACCGTGTTCAGTCTGTATCCGCACCAGACCCGGTTCCGCGTCCCGGTCGGCGCGGTCACGCCCGTGCCCACCGACGTGCCCGCCGAACGCGCCGTACTGGCCGGGATCGTCGAGACCGCGCTCAACGCGCTCTGGGACGCCCCGCCCCGGATCGGCGACCGGATCGCCGTGGTCGGGGCGGGCCTCGTCGGGTGCTGTGTCGCCGCGCTCCTCGCCCGGTTCCCCGGCGTGAAGGTGCAACTCGTCGATGTCGATCCCGGACGCGAAGACATAGCCGAGGCTCTCGGCGTCGCTTTCGCCAACCCCGTGCAGGCCACCGGCGACCGGGACCTCGTCTATCACGCCAGTGCCACCCAGGACGGCCTCCGGAGGTCCATCGAGCTCCTCGCCCCCGACGGCTCCGTCGTCGATCTGAGTTGGTACGGGGACCGTCAAGTCACCCTGCCGCTGGGGGAGTTCTTCCATTCCCGGCGGCTCTCGCTGCGCAGCAGCCAGGTCGGCTCCGTCTCGCCGGAGCGGCGCGGGCGCTACACCGCCGCCGACCGGCTCGGCCTCGCGCTCGACCTCCTGCGGGACCCCGTCTTCGATGTACTGATCACCGGCGAGTCCGAATTCGACGAGCTGCCGCGCGTCATGGGCGATATCGCCGCCGGCACGCTGCCCGGGCTCTGTCACCGCATTCGCTACAGCTCGCCCCATCGCTGAATCCCCCAACATCCCTTCGGAGGAGCCATGTTCAGCGTCACCGTCCGCGATCACCTCATGATCGCCCACAGCTTCCACGGCGAAGTCTTCGGACCTGCTCAGCGGTTGCACGGAGCGACCTACTTGGTCGACGCAACCTTCCAGCGGCCTGCGTTGGACGGAGACAACCTCGTCATTGACATGGGCCTCGCGGCCAAGGAGGTACGCGAGATCGTCGGCGACCTTTCCTATCGGAACCTCGACGATGTCCCCGAATTCGCCGGCGCCAACACCACCACCGAGTTCCTCGCCAAAGTCGTCGCCGATCGACTCGCCGCCCGCATACACGACGGCGCGCTGGGCCCCGGCGCCCTCGGTCTCACCGGGATCGGGGTGCGGCTCCACGAATCGCACATCGCGTGGGCCGACTACCAGCGCGCCCTCTGATCGTGGCCAGCCGTCCGTACGTGCTGCTTTCGGCGGCCGTCTCCGTCGACGGTCGCCTCGACGACACCGCCCGCGACCGGCTCGTACTGTCCAATGGGAGAGACCTGGAGCGGGTCGATGGTGAGCGTGCCGCCGCTGATGCCATTCTCGTCGGGGCCAATACCTTGCGTAAGGACAACTCCCGTCTCGTCGTGGCGAATTCGCATTCGCGGTCCCGGCGCATCGCCCGCGGGAAGTCCGAGCATCCGCTCAAGGTCACCGTCACCGCGTCCGCCGAGCTCGACCCTGGGCTCGCCTTCTGGCACTGCGGAGGCGCCAAGCTCGTCTTCACCGTGGACGCGGCGTTCACCCGGGCCCGCCGCACCCTCGGAACCTTCGCCGATGTCGTCAGCGCCGGGCCCGTACTCGACTGGGGGCTTCTGCTCGACGAACTCGGGCGGCGCGGGGTGGAGCGGTTGCTCGTGGAAGGGGGTGGGTCCGTGCACACCCAGCTGCTCGCGCTGGATCTGGTCGACGAACTCCACCTCGTCATGGCCCCCTTGCTCGTGGGGGAGGCCGGCGCGCCCGCCTTCCTGGGGGCGGCGCCCTATCCCGGTGGAGCCACGGCCCGTATGAAACTGCTCGAAGCGCGGGCCATTGATGATGTCGTGCTGTTGCGCTATGCGCCGAAGGTCCGGTTCTAGGGCCGACCCAAGTCTCCTTGCTCTGCGTGCAGTTGGGCTTCCCTAGGTATGCTCGGTGCACACGTGTGTCGGACGAGGCGGGGGCTCAAGGTGGACGGCGCGGTGGAGCTGGCGGACATGGTCGCTCAGTTGCGGAGCGAGCTGAGCCGGGCCATGGCGGACGGGGACGGCGAAGGCATCCGCTTTCAGGCGGAGTCGCTCGAACTCGAACTCACCGTCGGGGTCGAGCGGAGCCGGGAGCCGGGGGCCAAGGTGCGGTTCTGGGTGTTCGACGTCCAGCATTCCGCGCGCTCCGCGAACACGGCCACCCAGCGGATCAAGCTCAGCCTCAAGCCGGTGCGCGCCGACGCGCCCGAGCGCCCCGCGCTGATCTCGGGCGCCGAGCTGTTCGATGAGAGCTGAGCCCTCGGCCGACGGGCCTGGGCTCGACCCGCACCGGATCGCCGAGATCATCGTCGAGACCGGCGGCGGCAGGCGACGCGGTTCCGGCTACCGGACATGCGCGGACGCCGTCCTCACCGCTGCTCACGTGGTCGTTGATGCGACCCGTGTAGTCGTACGGTTTGATGCCGACCGGGAGGGTGAGTGGTCGGGCCCGGCCGCTGTGACCTGGGCGGATGCGGGCACCGACCTTGCCGTGCTGCGTGTCGTACCGCCCGCGTCGGCCTCCGCGGGCATCGAGCCGGCCCGGTTCGGGCGCATCCCCGACGACCGGCACGGCGTGATCGACGTGCACGCCCTCGGGTTCCCGCTGTGGAAGCGCCGCAGCCGCTCCGACCGTACGTCCTTCCGCGAACTGCATCAGGCGGACGGGACCGTCGCGGCGCTCTCCAACCTGCGCACCGGCACGCTGGAGATGACCGTCGCGCCGGCCGGTGCCGATCCCGACCCGGCGGCCTCTCCGTGGGCGGGCATGTCCGGGGCCGCGGTGTGGGCCGGCAGCCGCATCATCGGGGTGGTCGCCGAGCACCACCGCTCGGAGGGGCCGGGCCGGCTCACCGCCGTCCGCCTGGACCACGCCCTGGGCAGGCTCCGCCCGGCGGACCGGGCGGAGTTCGTGCGGCTGCTCGGGCTGACCGAGCCCCTGCCGCTCGCCCTGCCGGGAGAAACGCACGGGGGCCTGCGGGTGGTCGGCGTGCCCGTCGCGTACGGGATCGAGCTGTTCAAGAACCGCGCCAGTGAACGCGACGCGATCGCACGGCACTTGAGCGATCCCGCCATCCGCATGGTGACCGTCACCGGGCCGCGCGGCATCGGCAAGAGCGCGCTCGCCGCGAAGGTCATGGATCTGCTCGACCGGGGTGCGTGGCCGGGCACCGTCCAAGGACCGCTCCCTTCCGGTCTCGTCAACCTCTCCAGCCGTACGTCCGGGATTTCGCTGGAGCGCCTCTATTTCGACTGCGCCCGGCTGCTCGGGCCCGAGCGCCTGGCCGGGCTGCGCGACGTCTGGAACGCGGGCGGGACGGCGCAGGAGCGTCTCGCCGAGCTGCTCGCGGCGATGGGCGACCGGCTGATCGTCATCCTCATGGACAACCTGGAGGACCTGCTCGACGACGACGGCAGCATCGCCGACGCGGAACTCGCGGTCATCCTCGACTGGCTCTTCCGGGCCCGTTCCACGCCGCGCCTCCTGGTCACCAGCCAGGTGCCGGTGCGCCTCGCGCCCGAACTGCGGCGTTTCGCCGCCCACGTGGAGCTCTCGGAGGGCCTCAGCCCCGCCGAGTCGGCGGTCCTCCTTCGCGAACTCGACCGGGACGGCTCGCTCGGCATAGCCGACCTGTCCGACGACGAGCTGCTGCACGCAGCCGTCCATGTGCACGGCGTACCGCGCGCGCTGGAACTGCTCGTCGGCGCGCTCGCCGACGACACGGTGCTCCTGCCGAGGCTGCAAGACGTACTGAACGACTTCACCCGGCGCCACGACGTCGTCGCCGACCTCGCCCAGGACCGCTACAAGCGGCTAGACGAGCGGGCGCACGCCGTCCTCGGCGTCCTCGCCGCACTGCGTACGCCCGTGACGCAGAGCGCGGTCGAGGAGATCCTGGCCCGCCTCGATCCGGAGCTGCCCACGGCCCTCGTCCTCACCTCCCTCGTCCGCATGCACCTGGTCTCCGTGGACCGGGCACACCGCACCTTCGCCCTGCACCCGCTGGACGCGGAGATCGCCTACGGACGCATGCCCGAGGACGGACCCCACAGGAGACAGGCAGTGGAACGAGAGATCGCATCCTGGTACGGGCGCCGCGCCCCGTCGCGCGGGACCTGGCGGACCCTTGAGGACATCGAGCCGCAGCGGCGCCGGTTCGATCACCTCGTACGGTCCGAGGACTACGACGATGCGGCGCGGGTGCTGTGCGAGATCAGCGAGTGGCTGGTGTGGCACGGGTCGGTGCTCGCCGCCGTCTCGATGCACCTCGCCGTCGAGGGGCGCCTCCGCGACGAGCGGGTACGGCTCGCGCATGCGGTCGCCTATGGGCACGCCCGGCTCAGCGCGGGTCCGATGGAGCAGGCGGCCGAGTTGTTCACCGAGGCGGCCGCGCTCGCCGAGCGCCTCGGCGACCGGTCCGCCCTCCAGAACGCGCTGTTCGGCCTCGGCGACACCCACCGCCAGCTCGGCGACCGGGGCGCCACCGTCCACCCCCTCACCCGGGCGGCCGAGTTGGCGCGCGAACTCGGCGACACCGAGCGGGAGGCGCACGCCCTCCTCTCGCTCAGCCTCGCGCACAGCTACTTCGGGGACGGAGGGAGCGCGCTGACGGTGGCGACTCGTCTCACCGAACTGGCGGACGGCGGCGGCGACTTGCTCACGATCGCCCGAGCGGGAAACGCCCGGACGATCGCACTCCTCACCCTGGGCCGCTGGCAGGAGACGGCCGAGGCGGGCGCGGAAACGGCTCGTGCATACCGGGCCGCCGACAGCCAGGAGGCGATCGCGTACGCCCTGAACGCGCAGGGACTCGCCCTCCTGGCCCTGGACGATCCGGCACGGGCCGCCTCGGTCCTGGAGGAGGCCCGTCACGAGGCCTCGCTGATGGAGAACCCCCGCGCGGAAGGCGTCTGCCTGCTGAACCTGGCATGGGCGTACTGGTGCGATGCCCGCTACGACCGGTCCGCCACGACGGCGGACCGCGCCTCGGCCGCCCTGGACATCGCGGGCGCCACCCAGGCGGAAGCGGCCAGAGCCTTGGCGGAGGCGGCCCGGGCGCTGCCCGCCGGCCCGGGGGCGGCAGCCGAGGCGCTGCGCCGCGCGGCGGCCGCGCTGGACGGGAACGTGGAGGTTGTCCCCCCGGCATGGGTCGAGGAGCGGGCTCGGGGGCTGGTGGGCTGAATCCCGTGCCGGGCCGCTAAGCGCGCTTCTTCTTGGGCTTGGTCTCGCTCGCTTCGTCCGCCGACTCGGCGTCCCCGGCCCCCGCCGCCGCATCCGCCGCCACCGCTGCCAGGATCGTGTCCACGTTCACGTGGAGGTCGAACGGGGCCAGTTCGAAGTACTTCAGGGCTTTGCCGTCCTCGCTCAGTTCCAGGCTGCCGATCACCAGACCCGCCTTTTCCAGGCGTTCCAGGTGCATGTAGAGGAGGGGGCGGGACATGCCCAGGCGGCGGGCCAGTTCACTGACGTACATGCGGCCCTCGGAGAGTTCGGCCACGACCCTCAGCCGCTGGGCATGGCCGACCGCGGCAAGTACCGCCAGAAGCTCCTCGCTGGTCATGGCCCACCTCTAGGAAATCCCGGAAACCTGTAGGCCGAGACTTTCCCATGGCATGAACGGCTGTCAAACGTTCGTCCCGGCCGACAGCCATCTACCGGGCCGCGGGTACTGATACTGACGTCAGGAGGAGGTCCGTCGCCGCCAGCCAGCGGCCTTCCAGGTGCGCGGCTTCCGGGTGGCCGGGCAGGATCTCCGCCCGGAACCTGCCGTCGGCCGGGTGCAGGGTCACCCTGATGTCGTGCAGGCTCCTCGGACGGGCGCCGCCCGCTCGGGCGCCCGGGGACCACGCCTTGTAGGCCGCCTCCTTCGCGGAGAAGAGCAGGCGGTCCCAGGCGATCGTGCCGCCCAGGCCGGCGAGGGCGGCCCGCTCCTCCGGCCGGGCCACCGCGCCCAGTACGCCCTCCCGCAGCGGACGGTGCGGTTCCGCATCTATGCCCAGGGCCTGTACGGAGGAGCGACGGGCCACCACCGCCGCTCGGTAGCCGCGGCAATGGGTCATGCTTCCCGCGATTCCCGCCGGCCAGCCCGGAGCGCCCCACTCGTCGGGCACGAGGGCGGCCGGGGGCACGCCCAGCCGCTTCAGGGCCAGGCGGGCGCAGTGCCGCACCGTCGTGAACTCGCGCCGGCGCCCGGCCGCCACCCCCGCCACCAGCGCCCTCTCCTGTGGGAAGAGGCCCTCCCCGTCGGGAGTGTCTGCGAAGTGTTCCGCTGTGGCGGTCTCCAGGGGGACCAGCGCCTCGATCACGAGGCGGCCCGGCCCCGCGCGGCCAGCGCCGCCACCACGTCCTGCGCCACCTCGGCCACGCTCGGCCTGTCGAGCAGGACCGCCCTGTCGATCGCCACTCCGCAGCGTTCGCTCAGCTCGCCCGTCAGCCATGTGCTGGTCACCGAGTCGATTCCGTAGGCGCTGAGCGGCACCTCGCGGTCTATCAGATCAGGATCCAACTCCAGTAATTCCGCCAGGAGTTGGGACAGCTGGTCGGCCACCTGCTGCTCGGTCACGGTCGCCACCGGTACGGCTCCTCGCTCGCTCATGCGGAGTGTCTTCCTTCTTCGTGGACGGGTGCGCTCGACCACTGGGCCAGCAGGGGCAGCCGGCCCGCTCGTACGTCCTTCGCGCAGTCCCGGCGGCGAGTCTTGCCGCTGGTCGTGCGAGGCACCTGATCGCGGGCCACCGCGAAGACGCTCACCGGGGCGGGCAGCGCCCTGGCGACCGCGATGCCCGCTGCTCGCACCGCGCGGCCGAGCACCTCCGGGTCCCGCTCGGCCGTCTCGACCACCACCGCGACTCCCGGCGCAGACTCGTCCAGTGGCCACGCCGCGGCCCGCTGATGTGCGAAGGCCTCGTGCGCGGCGCCCGCCACCGCCTCTATGTCCTGCGGGAAGTAGTTCTCCCCGCCGACCGTCAACACGTCCTTCAGGCGGCCCGTGATGAACAGCTCGTCACCGTCCAGGCAGCCCAGATCGCCGGTGCGTACGTACGGGCCGTCTTCCAGCTCCGCCCCGAACACCTCCGCCGACTCCGCCTCCCGGCCCCAGTACCCCCGGCAGTTGCCCGGTCCTGAGACCCAGATCTCGCCCACCGCCCCGGCGGGCAGCACGCGGCGCGTGGCGGGATCGACGATCTGGACCCGGACCCCGGGCAGCGGCGTGCCGCAGCCGACCAGTTCGGCCGCGCCGTCCGGCGACGCGGCCGGTACCGCCGTGCCCCGGGCCAGCGCGGACGGGTCGCAGCGGCGGACCGGCGCGTCGTACAGCGGGCGGCCGATCGTCACGCTCAGGGTGCATTCCGCGAGGCCGTACCCCGGCGAGAACACCTCCGGACGGAAGAAGGAGGGGCGGAACGCGTCCGCGAACCTGCGCAGGGTCTCCGCACGCACCGGCTCCGCCCCGTTCGCGGCCACCCGCCAGGTGGACAGGTCGACCCGGCGCCGCTCCTCCGGCGGAATCCGCCGCACGCACAGCTCGTACGCGAAGTCCGGCGCGGCGGCGAACACGTCCTCCTCGGCCTCGATCGCGCGCAGCCACACCATCGGATCCCGTACGAAGGCGGCGGGCTCCATCGTGACGGCCGCCGCGCCGGAGACCAGCGGCAGTACGACCCCGGTGCAGAGCCCCATGTCGTGGAAGAACGGCAGCCAACTGACCACGGTGGTCCCGGAGTCGACCTCGCAGCGGTCGCGAAGGGCGACCTGGTTGGCGACCAGACTGCCGTGGCCGACGATCACTCCCCGGGGATCGCTCGTCGAGCCGGAGGTGTACTGGAGGAGCGCGATCGCGTTCGCGTCGAGTGCGGAGGGAGCTGGGGGAAGGCCGTCCGCCGTCGGTGACTGCGACACCGCGATCCTGGCCGGTCCGGGGTGGTCTCGGAGCGACTCCTGTGCCGTCGGGACCAGTACCGCCACCGGGGCGCAGTCCTTCCGGATCACCGCGAGGCGGTCCGCGCGGTTCGCCGTGCGGGTGCCCGCGCGCAACGGCGGTACCGGCACCGCGATCCGCCCGGCGTACAGGCAGGCCAGGAAGCCGACGGGGAAGTCGAGGCCGGGCAGCGCCGGGACGACCACCCGGTCGCCCGGGCCGCCCACCTTGTCCAGCGCGGCGGCCGTGGCGCGGACCCGCCCCAGGAGCTCGGCCGCGGTCAGCCGCCCCAGCCGCTCGCCCCCGTCGCCGAGCGCGGTGAACACGGGCCGGGCCGCGTCCGGGCCCGAGGCGCGGAGCAGCAGGGCCTCCACGGCGGTGGCCGGGCACGGCGGATGGGGCGGAAGGGTGGGACGGGACGGACTGGTCATCGGGGCCACGGTCTCGCTGTCCTCGATCCCTCGGAGCGACCGCTCGACGGTCGCCGCCGGTCCCTCGGCGTTGATCACGCTCATCCCCGGCCTCCGCATCGGCTCACTGATCGTGGCGGCGGATCGTCCCTGTCGAGGCGATCCTGTGCCGATGGTTCCGGCTGCCACTGACAGCGAGCTGACGGTCGGTCGGCCCTCCGGGACGGTGCCTGGGGAGAGGCCTCGGCCCGGGAAACGCCAGACGCCGGACCGGCGGGGGATGTCCGGTCCGGCGTCCGTCTGTGGGACCCGGGGCTAGCGGTAGGTGTGTGCCGCCGGGTGGTAGGGCTGCGGCGCGTCGGCCGCCGGGGTGGGCACCGCGTGCTGCTGGGCGCGGCGCATCTTGCGGGACGGCCACCAGCTGGCGTTGCCGAGCAGGATCAGGGCCGAGGGGAGGATCATGACGCGGATGATGAAGGCGTCCAGGAGGACCGCCACTCCGAGGCTGAAGCCGATCTGCTTCATCTCGGCCAGGTGCAGGAACATGAAGCTCGCGAACACCGTCACCATCACGACCGCCGCGCTGGTGACCACCTTGGCCGAGTGCCCGATCCCGTCGATCACCGCCTGCCGGGTGGGCACTCCCTTCAGCGCCGCTTCCTTGATCCGGCTGACCACGAAGACCTGGTAGTCCATCGAGAGGCCGAACAGGATCACGAAGAGGAAGAGCGGTACACGGGAGCCGATCGCATGGGTGGCGCCGGGCTCGAAGCCGAACACCGTGGAGGCCAGGCCCCATTGGAAGAAGACGACGACCAGGCCGAACGAGGCTCCGACGGAGAGCAGGTTGAGCAGGACGCCGAGCGCGGCGATCGTCGCCGAGCCGAAGACGAACAGGGTCAGGACGAAGGTCAGTAGGAGCAGGAACCCGACGACGACGGGCAGCTTGTCGTTCTGGTGGGCGAGATAGTCGGTGTCCTGGGCGACGGGGCCGCTGACCGCGAACTCGGCCCCCTTCACCTTCCCGAGTGTCTCCGGCAGGAAGTTGTTGCGCAGTTCCGCCAGTGAGTCATGCGCCTGCGGAGAGCTCAGGTTGAAGGGGACGGACAGGGTCATCACGCTGATCCGGCCGTCCGGCGTGGTCTCCAGTTTGGGCGGCTTCTTGGAGAACATCGGGTCCGCCTGCGCCTTGGCGGCCAGGCGATCGAGGGCCGACCGCACCTCGGTCTTCTCGCCGGGGTTGTTGTCGCGCACCATCACCCAGTGCTCCGCGAGCAGGTCGGGGAAGGCCTCGTTCAGGCGGTCGTACGTCTTCAGCTCCGGGATGGCCCGGGAGTGGGTGGCCAGGTTGAGGACCCGCAGGTGCATGCCGAACGCGGGGAGCGCGAGGCCGAACATCACGAGTACCGAGATCAGCAGGGTGGCCACCGGGCGGTTCTTGGCGGGCCTCAGCAGCGCCGTCCAGACCCGGCCCGTCTCGTCGGACTTGTGCCGCTTGACCCGCTTGCCGCGCGCCACTGCCTTGGCGGCCTTGCGGTCCAGGCGCCGGCCGATCAGGACCAGGAGCGCGGGCAGCGCGGTCATCGAGCTGAGCACCGCGACCAGGACGACCACGATGGTGGCGATGGCGAGCGAGGTGAACACGATGTCGGTGGCGAGGAAGAGGGTGGCGGTGGAGAGGGCGACCGCCAGACCGGAGACGACGATCGCCCGGCCCGAGGTCGCGGCGGCGATCCCCACCAGCGCTTCGGGGCTGAGCCGGCCGTCCGCGTGGGCCCTTTCCTCCCGCTCCCGCTTGAGGTAGAAGAGCGTGTAGTCGACGCCGACCGCCATGCCGATCAGCAGGATGACGCTCTTGCCGACGCCCGCGTCGGGCACCAGGTGCGAGATCAGCTGCGACAGGCCCATGGCGGCGCCGATCGAGGAGACCGCGAGGAGCAGCGGCACACCGACCATGATCAGCGATCCGAACACGACGAGCAGCGTGATCAGGGTGATCGGGAAGGTGATCGTCTCCGAGGTGGAGAGGTCGTCGTCGCGCGACTTGTCCAGGCCCATCTCGACCGAGGCGTCGCCGGACTCCTCGACCTTCAGGTCCGGGTTCTTCTTCTGGACCTCGGCGGTCTGGTCGAGCAGCGGCTGGATGTGCTTCTGAGCCTCAAGGCGCAGGCCCTTCATTGTCACTTCGACCATGAGCATCTTGCCGTTGGCCGACCGCACCGGGGCCGCGACCTTCTCGACCTCGGGCAGCTGCTTCATCCGGGCCGCGACGTCCGCGGCGGCGCTCTGGGCGTTCGCGCCGGGCGCCGCACCGGACTTGTCGGTGATCATGATCCGCTCGGCGGGCTTGTGCTGGAGGTTGCCCTCGGTGGCGATCGACTCGGCGCGGCCGGCCTCGCCCACCCAGTAGTCCTTGTCACCGGCGTCGACGGTGCCGACCGCGCCGCCGATGACCAGACAGAGGGCGACGAAGACGAACCAACCGAGGATGGCCCGTCCTGGGTGCAGGGCACTCCAGCTCGCCACCTTCACGGTGAGTGGCTGTTTCTTCACTGACCCAGCTCCTTACGGTAGTCACCTCTACCCAACGGGTGTAAGTCGAGAATTACATGTGGTGCTGTGGACCGTCAACCCTGATCCGGGAGGTGGCCGGGTTCGTGTGCCCGGTGGACGCGAAACGGCCCCCGTCACCTGCGGGGCAGGTGGCAGGGGCCGCCAAAAACCTCTGGGCATACGGGATTTGACGGTGCGTCATCGCCAGCCCGGCCGTGCGTCAGCTCGCCCTGATCGGGTCGTACTCCAGCGCGTGTGCCCCGTACAGGTCGCTCACCCAGTTGCTCTGGTAGATCGAATCGAGGTAGCGCTCACCCAGGTCCGGGGAGATGGCCACCGCCGTGCACGGCCTGCCGTCCCGGTTGTCGGCCAGCCAGGCCACCGCGCCCGAGATGACCGTGCCGGTGGACCCCCCGAACAGGAAGCCGCCCGCGGCCAGTTGATGGGCGACGCGGATCGTGTCGATCTCCGGCACGTGCACCACGTCGTCCACGAACGACGTGTCGAGCAGTTGTGGCCGTACGCCGGAGCCCAGGCCCGGGATCATCCGGGGCGCCGGTGGCCCGCCGAAGGTCACCGAGCCGACCGAGTCGACGGCGACCACGGTGACCGGACGGCCCGAGTCCTTGAAGTACCGGGCACATCCCATCAGCGTTCCGGTGGTGCCGGCGCCCACGAACAGGACGTCGAGATCCGGGAACCGCTCGGCGATGGCAGAGGCCGTACTGCGGTAGTGCGCCTGCCAGTTGCACGGGTTGGCGTACTGATTGAGCCACAGATGTCGGCTGTCGGACGCGCACAGCTTGCGTACGTAGTCGAGCCTGGCGCCGAGGAAGCCGCCCTCGGGGTCCGGCTCGGTGATGGTGTGCACCTGGGCGCCCATCGCTTCCATCAACCGTCTGGTGTTCAGGTTGCAACGGGTGTCCGTGACGCACAGGAACTGGTAGCCCCTACTCGCCGCGATCATGCTCAGGGCGACGCCGAGATTGCCCGACGAGGACTCGACGATGACCGAGTCCGGGGTCAGGCGCCCCTTGCGCTCGGCGTCGGCGATCATCGCCCGCGCCGCCTTCAGCTTGATCGACCCGGCGAAGTTGAAGCCTTCGCACTTCAGGTACAGCGGAGCGTCCAGGACGGACCGCAGGTCCACATAGAGATCCTCCGTGTGGAAGTCCTCCGGGACGGAGATCACCGGCACTTGGGCCCCCTCGCCTCAGGAACGGCCGTTGGCCGCGGCCGCACGCCCATACCGGTCCACCTCGTGGAAGAAGCCGTCGATGACGTCGAGTTCACCGCGGCCGAGCACCTCGTCGTACACGAACTTGCCGACCGCGAGATCCAGGACACCGAGGCCGAACGGCGAGAACACCACCGGGCGGTCGGCGGGGATCTCCACCTTGCCGGCCATCACCTCGGCGAGCGTGCCGTCGATGAACTCCCGCGATCCGGTGAGCTGTTCGGTCAGATGGGGGGAGGTGTCGGCCTTCAGGCAGTGCTCGATGTCGTCGACCACGTTCGCCGAGGCCAGCAGGATCTCGGGGGCCAGGTCGCGCAGCGAGATGTTCAGGACCACCGGGTTGTGCGCGAACCAGGCCGGCTCGTGGACGTGCGGGGCCGACGCGACGGTCGCGAAGACCACCAGGTCCGAGGCGCGGATCAGCTCCTCGGCGCTGTCGTGCACGGTGATCCGGCCGCTCTCGCCCGCGCCCTCCAGGTACGAGCCGAACCCGCCCGCGTACTCGGCGTTCAGGTCGTGCACGCCCACCTCGTCGAAGGTCCAGCCGGCCCCGGCGAGGTAGGTGTGGATGTGCCGGGCGATGAACCCCGTACCGATGAAGCCGACCCTGCGCGGGCGGGTGCGTCCGCGCGAGAGCCAGTCGGCGCCGAGGGCCGCGGAGGCCGCCGTGCGCGCGGCGCTGATGATCGAGCTCTCCAGGCACGCCAGCGGATATCCCGTGTCGTGGTCGTTGAGGATCAGTACCGCGGACGCGCGGGGAATCCCCGCGGCCACGTTCTCCGGGAAACTGGAGATCCACTTCAGCCCGTCGACCCGGGTCTCTCCGCCGAGGGAAGCGGGCAGCGCGATGATCCGGGCGGTGGGGCGGTCCGGAAAGCGCAGGAAATACGACGGCGGGTTGACCGTGTCGCCCTCGCCGTGCACCCGGTATGCGGCCTCCACCAGATCAATGGTGTGCTGCTCATGGCCGGTGAGAATGCGGTGGACCTGCGAGCCAGGGATCACGGCGAACGGCGGAACAAGTTCTTCCTTTGTCATCCAATTCTCCATTGCAGCGGGCGGGCGGAGCGATTCCCACCCGGTAACCCCGCGTTTCATGCTCCTGGGCAGCGCTGACAGTGGGCTGACGCCCCCATTCGCCGCCATGGCCCACCTGTTCGTCCGGTCAGCCCCACCTGGGCTTTTCGGCCATCGCTTAATGATCTGTGCGCCGATTTGACCGGCACCTAGTCTCATTTCTCGGTGGCGCCACCCAGCACGTTCCACTCCATGGGCCGGAGCCACTGGCGAAACTCGTGGAGCTACCGAACAGGAGTCACCAGTGCTCAACAAAGTCGTGATCGTGGGTGGCGGAACCGCCGGTTGGATGACGGCCTCGTACCTCAAGGCCGCCTTCGGAGACCGAATAAACGTGACCCTCGTGGAGTCGGGGCACGTCGGCGCGGTCGGCGTGGGCGAGGCCACCTTCAGCGACATCCGGCACTTCTTCGAGTTCCTCGGACTCAAGGAGAAGGACTGGATGCCGGCCTGCAACGCCACGTACAAGCTCGCCGTGCGGTTCGAGAACTGGCGCGAGAAGGGCCACTACTTCTACCACCCCTTCGAGCAGATGCGCTCGGTCAACGGCTTCCCGCTGACCGACTGGTGGCTGCAGCAGGGTCCGACGGACCGGTTCGACAAGGACTGCTTCGTCATGTCGTCGGTCATCGACGCCGGGCTCAGCCCGCGCCGCCTCGACGGCACGCTCATCGACCAGCCCTTCGACGAGGGCGCGGACGAGATGCAGGGCCTGACGATGTCCGAGCACCAGGGCAAGACCCAGTTCCCCTACGCGTACCAGTTCGAGGCCGCGCTGCTCGCCAAGTACTTGACGAAGTACTCGGTGGAACGTGGCGTCAAGCACATCATCGACGATGTCAAGCAGGTCAACCTGGACGACCGCGGCTGGATCAGCGGCGTCACCACCGCCGAGCACGGCGACATCAGCGGCGACCTCTACATCGACTGCACCGGATTCCGCGCGCTGCTCATCAACAAGGCGCTCGACGAGCCGTTCATCTCCTACGCGGACACGCTGCCCAACGACAGCGCGGTCGCCCTCCAGGTCCCGATGGACATGGAGAAGCGCGGCATCATGCCCTGCACCACCGCGACCGCCCAGGACGCCGGCTGGATCTGGACGATCCCGCTGATGGGCCGGGTCGGCACCGGCTACGTCTACGCCAAGGACTACCTCTCGCCCGAGGACGCCGAGCGCACCCTGCGGGAGTTCGTCGGCCCCGCGGCGGCCGATGTCAGTGCCAACCACATCAAGATGCGGATCGGCCGCAGCCGTAATTCGTGGGTCAACAACTGTGTGGCTGTCGGACTTTCCAGCGGATTCGTCGAGCCGCTCGAATCCACCGGAATCTTCTTCATTCACCACGCCATCGAGCAGATTGCGAAGAACTTCCCGAACGAGGACTGGAACCCCAACCAGCGTGTCCTCTACAACCGGTCCATCGCCCATGTCATGGACGGAATCCGCGAATTCCTGGTCCTGCACTACGTCGCGGCCAAGCGGCAGGACACCCAGTACTGGCGCGACACCAAGACCCGGGCCATTCCCGACTCGCTCGCCGAGCGCCTGGAGATGTGGAAGACCCAGGTTCCCGACTCCGAGAGCATTTTCCCGTACTACCACGGGCTGCCCGCCTACTCGTACATGTGCGTTCTGCTCGGTATGGGCGGCATCGAGATGAAGCCGTCGCCCGCGCTCGCGCTGTCCGACCCGGCCGCCGCCGAGCGGGAGTTCGCGGCGATCCGCGACAAGACCCGTCGGCTGACCGAGACGCTGCCCAAGGCGTACGAATACTTCGCCCAGCACCACTGAGGGGGCGACGGGGGACCGCGAAATGGAAACGCTGAGGCTTCTCGGCGACGCGCCGCGCCTGGCGCACGTAGCGGTGGCGCTCGCCGTCATTCTGCTGATAGCCCTGACCGGCCGGGCCCTCGCCAGGACGCTGCGCCAGCCCGAGGTCATCGGGGAGATCGTGGTGGGGCTGCTCTCCGGGCCCGCCGTGATCGCCCTGTTCGGGCGGGACACCCTGGACGCGCTGCTGCCGGGCCCCGTGTTCGACGTGGTCAAGCTGGTCTCCCAGGCCGGTCTGGTCCTGTTCCTGGTCGGCCTCGCCCACAAGCTGGGAGCCGACTCCGGCGGGCCGCCGCGCCGCGGCACGCTGTGGGTGGCGGCCGGGGCGCTGGTTCCGCCGCTGGTGACCGGCCTGCTCCTGGCCGGCCTGGTCCTGGTCACCGACGACAGCGCGGCGCGCGGCGGCGCCCCGCTCCCGGCCTTCGTGCTGATGGTCGCGGTGTCGATGTCGATCACCGCCGTACCCGTCATGGCCCGGATCCTGGCGGATCGCGGAATGACCCGATCCGCGGCGGGGCAGACCGCGTTGGCGGCGGCCATCGTCATCGACGCGATCGGCTGGCTGCTGCTCACCCTCGCCATCTCTCTCGGCGAGGGAAGCCCGGAGGGCTCGCTGCACTCGGTCCGGGCGCTCGCGTTCGGCGCGGTGTGCGCCCTCGCCGTCCGGTACGGGCTGCGCACCCGGGTCGCCCGGAACGCCTGCGTGCGGATGCCGCGCACCGCGGCGGTGGTCCTGGGCGCCGCGGCCCTCACGGTCGCGCTGGCCATGGAGCACCTCGGGATGACGGCGATCCTCGGCGCGGCCCTGGTCGGCCTGTCGATCCCGGGGGGCGAGAACGCGCCCTGGGAGCGTGCGGTGACCTCGGTCTCGCGGGCCGGGGGCGTCCTTGCCCCGGCGTTCTTCGTGGTCACCGGTGTCACCGTGCTCACCGGCTCGTTCTCCGACACCTCGTGGCTGCTGATCGCCTCGGCCGTCGTGCTCGGCTGCGCGGGCAAGGGGCTCGGCAGCTATCTGGGGGCGCGCCGGAGCGGGCGGCCCCCGCGGACGGCACGCAGGGTCGCCGTCCTCATGAACACCCGCGGACTGACCGAACTCATCGTCCTCCAGGCCGGGTTGAGCTCCCACATCCTGACCGGGCCCATCGTCCTGGCGCTGATCGTCATGGCGCTGACGACGACGGCCATGACGGGACCGCTCCTGAATCTCCTCGACCGGGGGGAGCGCCGCCTCAGCACCGGGGCGTTTGCCGTAGCGACAGAAAGCAGTGTCCGATGACCGAACGCGCCATGAATGTAGAAGAGGTGGCCGACCCGGCGACGCCCGACCGCTTCCGCGCGATGATGAGCGGTTTCCCCACCGGCGTCGGCGTGGTCACCACCACCGGTCACGACGGGGCGCCGCGCGGCATGACGTGCTCCTCGGTGTGCAGCGTCACGCTCAGCCCGCCCACCCTGCTGGTCTGCCTGCGCGACGGCAGTCCGACCCTCGAAGCGATCCTGGAGCGGGGCACCTTCGCGGTGAACCTGCTGCACGAAGGGGCGCAGGAGACGGCCGAGCTGTTCGCCTCCGGCAACCCGGACCGCTTCCGCATGGTCCCGTGGGAGCAGGAGACGGACTCCGGCGGCCCGCATCTGGTCCGCGACGCGCACACCGTCGCCGACTGCGACGTGTCCGCGGTCCACCGCATCGGCGACCACGTCACGGTCTTCGGCGAGGCCCGTCTGATCACCCAGCGGCACGGCCTGCCCCCGCTGTTGTACGGGCTGCGGCAGTTCCGCGCCTGGTCCGAACTCTGACGGACCCGCCACCGATCCGAACAGCGCCACAGGTCCGTCCCTGCTCCGAGGGTCGGGCCTTCGCGCATGCCCGCACGCTCCCGGTCGGGGAGGCACCAGACTGCCGGCTCTTACCCTTGACCGCATCTGCCGCCATGTGTAAGTCTCAACTTACAGGCTTCGGGGGTTCGGAGAGGGTGGGCCATGACGAGCGACGACCTGCTGGCAGTTCTCGCCGCGGTGGGCCACCGGCAACGGCTCCGCGCCATGGCCGAGCTCGCCGGCGGACGGCTGTACGTCAGCGAACTGGCGCGCCGCCTGGGGATGTCCAGGCCGCTGCTCTACATGCACCTGGAACGCCTGGAGAAGGCCGACCTGGTGGTCAGCAACCTGGAACTCTCCCCGGACGGCAAGGCGCTGAAGTACTTCGAGCTCGCACCGTTCGACCTGCACGTCAACATCGCCACGATCGTCGGGGCCATGGCCCAGGACGCGGAAGGGCCCGCCACCATGAAGAAGGGGACCGCGGCATGACCGGCGCCGTCATCACCATCACCATCACCCTGCTCGTCGTGGGCGGGATCACGGGCAGCGTCGTCGCCTACTTCCGGCTGCTGCGGCACCGGGCCGACGCCGTCGCCATGGCCGAATTCCGCAAGCTCGCCGAGGAGTTGCCCGTCGTGCAGCAGGCCCTCCAGAGCCAGCTGGGCGTGCTCGACGAGCGGATGAAGTCGATCGAGAACCTGCTGCGGAGCGTCGGATGATCGCGCTCAGGCCCGGCCGCAAGCTGTCCGTGCAGAGCAACCCGGTACGAATGCTGCTCTCGGCCGCACCCTGGCGCGCGACGGGCTACCTCGCCAGCTACCTCCTCGCGGGCCCGGCCCTGTTCGCCGTCGCGGCCCTCGCCGTGGCGCTCGGCCTCGTCTTCATGCAGCTCACCGTCACGGTGACGCTCACCGTCGGCTCGGCCTGGGTGATCCGCTGCCTGGCCCAGGTCGAGCGGGGCCGCGCGGCCCTGGTCGACGAGCCGGTCCCGTACGCCTACCAGGAAGCCGCGAAGCCCGGCCTGGTCGGGCAGCTCAAGGCCCGCTGCGGGGACCCGGTGACCTTTCGGGACATCGCCTGCCTGGTCCTGATGTTCCCCTTCCTCCTGCTGCTCGACCTGCTCGCGCTCGTGGCGTGGCTGGTGCCGCTCGCCGGGGTCTCGCTGCCGCTGTGGTTCTGGGCCGTCAACTACCGCCAGGATGACGGAGGTTCCCTGAACGGGGTCTGGATCGGCGGGCCCGACGACGGCGACCCCGGGTTCCGGATCGACAGCTGGCCCGTCGCCCTGATCACCGCGGCCGTCTGCCTCGGCCTCGCCCTGTACGCCTGCCGCCTCGTGGTCGCGGCCGCCCGGCTGCACCTGACCGTGGCCCACACCCTGCTCCGCCCACCGCCCGACCCGCTCGCGCGGGCCAAGCGGATCCTCACCGAGCCCGGCCCGCTGGCGCTCGTATCCACGAGCCCGCCGACCGGGCTCACCCTCAGCGAAGGACACAGCTCATGACCGGGACGCCGAGCCCGCAGTTTCATCAGGACGTCGTACGCCTCGAATCCGTACGCAAGGTGTACGGCGGGTCCAAGAACCGGGTCGCGGCCCTCGACGGGGTGACCATCGGCCTGCCGCGCGGCACTTTCACTGCGGTGATGGGCCCCTCCGGGTCCGGCAAGTCCACCTTCCTGCACTGCGCGGCCGGTCTCGACCGGCCGACCTCGGGCACGGTGCTGCTCGACGGGGTGGACCTCTCGCCGCTCAAGGAGCGGGAGCTGACGAAGCTGCGCCGGGAACGGATCGGCTTCATCTTCCAGGCGTTCAACCTGCTTCCCGCGCTGAGCGTGCTCGACAACGTGTCGCTGCCGCTCCGGCTCGCGGGCCACCGGCCGAAGAAGGCCGCGGTGGAGGCGGTACTGGAGCGGGTCGGTCTCGCGGAGCGCCGCAACAACCGGCCCGCCGAGCTCTCCGGCGGCCAGCAGCAGCGCGTCGCCATCGCGCGGGCGCTGATCACCAAGCCCGCGGTGATCTTCGGCGACGAGCCGACCGGCGCCCTCGACACCTACGCCGCCCGCGAGGTCCTGATGCTGCTGCGCGAGGCCGTCCGGGAAGCAGGGCAGACCATGGTGATGGTGACCCACGACCCGGTGGCCGCCTCCCACGCCGACCGCGTACTGTTCCTCGCCGACGGCCAGTTCGTCAGCTACCTGGACCGGCCGACCGCCGACCAGGTCGCCGAGCGTATGACGGGCCTGGGCGCCTGGGGCCAGGACTCCGCCGAGGTCCGGGCCGGACACGGGGTGTCCCGGTGATCCACATCGCGCTGCGCACCCTGCGCTTCCACAAGGGCGGCTTCATCGCCTCGTTCATCGCGCTGTTCTTCGGCGCCGCGATCGTGATCGGCTGCGGCGGCCTCTTCGAGACGGGGCTGCGCAGCGCCGCGCCCCCCGGGCGGCTCGGCGCCGCCCCGATCGTCATCACGGGCGACCAGTCCCACCCCGGCACCCACGGGGAGACCGTCTTCACCGAACGCGTCCACCTCGACGCCTCCCTCACCGCCGCCATCAAGGCGGTGCCCGGCGTCGCCGAGGCCGTACCGGACGTCTCCTTCGACGCCACGGTCGTGCAGGGCGGCGGCCCGCTCAAAGTCACCGGCCACGGCTGGTCCTCCGCCGCGCTCGCTCCGTACCGGATCACCGACGGCAGCGCGCCCACCGGAGCCGGCCAGGTCGTGCTCGACGCGAGGCTCGCCGCGAAGGCCGGGCTCAGCACCGGCCAGGAGACCCAACTCCTCGTCCACGGCGGCGCCCAGAAGGTCAAGGTCTCCGGAATCGCCACCGGCTCCGGCGACGCCAACGCCGTCTTCCTCTCGGACCGGACCGCCGCCCAGGCCACCGGCCGCCCCGACAAGCTCGACAACATCGGTGTGCTCACCGCGCCCGGAGCCGACCGGAGTCAGGTCGTCAGCGACATCAAGAAGGCGGCCGAAGGCCGGCCGGTCTCCGTGCTGACCGGTGACAAGCGCGGCTGGGCCGAGAACCCGTCGATCATCACCGACGGCACCAAACTGGTCACCCTGGCCTCGGTGTTCGGCGGTCTCTCCGCGATGGTCACCGTATTCGTCGTGTCCAGCACCACGGGCCTGTCCATCCAGCAGCGCCAGCGCGAGATGGCCCTCCTCCGGGCGATCGGCACCACACCCGGCCAGCTGCGCCGGCTCATTCTCGGCGAGACCCTGTTCATCGCCGTCATCGCCACCGGCCTCGCCTGCTACCCCGGCCCGACCGTGGGGAAGTGGCTGCTCGAAGCGTTCGCCCGCGGCGACGTGGTGCCCGACGCCCTGGCGTACCGGGCCGGCTGGATCCCCATGGTGACCGGCGTGGGCGCGGCCCTGCTCACCGCGCTCGGTGCCGCCTTCATCTCGGCCCGCGGCGCCGCCCGCACCCGGCCGACCGAGGCCCTCGCCGAAGCCTCCCTCCAGCGCAAGTGGGTCAGCGCCCCGCGACTGGTCTTCGCGCTGCTCTTCCTCGGCGGCGGCACCGCGCTCGCCATCGTCACCGCGCACATGTCGGGCCCCATGGCGGGCAGCACGGCGACCCCCGCGGCCATGCTGTGGACGGCCGGGTTCGGGCTGCTCGGCCCCGGTCTGGCCAAGGTGATCACGGCCGTACTCCGCTGGCCGCTGCGGGCGTTCACCGGTCTGGCCGGACGCCTGGCCACTCTCAACGCGAAGGCCCGGATCGGCCGGATGGCCGGAGCGGTCATGCCGGTCATGCTCGCCACCGGGCTCGCCACCGCGCTGATCTACCTCCAGACCACCCAGTCGAGCGGCTCCCAGCAGGCGTTCAGCGACAACATGCGGGCCGACCTCGCGGTCACCTCCGTCTCCGGCGGACTCCCGCTCTCCCTGGTGGACACCATCCAGAAGCAGCCCGGCGTGGCCGCGGCCTCCGCCCAGATCTCCAGCCTCGGCTACCTGGAACCCAAGACCCCGCCCTCGCAGTCAGAGATCGACGAGGGCGACTTCGAGCCGACCGAGATGCCCCTGCAGGGCGTCACCTCCGCGGGCGTCACCGGCACCACCGCCTTCCGCGCCACGACCGGCAGCCTGGACGACCTGCACGGCGACACCGTCGCACTGCCCGCATCCGAGGCCGGCGGGTTCAAGCTCGGTGACACCGTCCCGATGCGGCTCGGCGACGGCACTCAGGTCAGCCTCAAGCTCGTCGCCACCGTGGACGCCCGCCGGGGCTACGAGACCGCGCTGCTCCCGGCCTCGATTCTGGCGCAGCACACCGACGCGGGTCTGGTCCCGCAGATCACGGTGACCGCCAAGCCCGGCACGGACCCGGCCCAGCTGGAGAAGAACCTGTCGGCGCTGGCCGACACGCATCCCGGACTCAGCGTGCTGCCCCGGGCCACGGTGAGCGCGGTGCACCAGAGCGAGGACGACACCCAGGCCTGGATGGCCTACCTCGTCCTCGGCGTGGTCGTCGCCTACGCGACGATCGCCCTGGTCAACACCCAGGTTCTGGCCACCACCGAACGGCGCCGCGAGTTCATGCTGCAACGCCTCATCGGGGCGACCCGACGGCAGGTGCTGCGCATGATGACGGTGGAGGCGATCCTGGTCTCCGTGGCCGGCCTCGTGCTCGGAATCCTGGTCGCGGTGCTGACGCTGGTGCCGCTGAGCCTGAGCGTGCTCGGCTCGCCCGTCCCGGAGGGCTCACCGTGGATCTTCGCCACGGTGGTGGTCGCCGCCTTCGCCCTGACCCTGGTCACCACCCTGCTCTCCGCGATGATCGTCCTGCGCAACCGGCCCCGCGGGGTCGTGGGAATCCGCGAGTGAGGGTGCGTACGCAAGAAGATCCCCCGGCCGCGGGAGACCGTGGCCGGGGGATCGTCTGCGTACTCATCGTTTGCGTACGCAGCGGTTCAGCACAAAGCTCTTATGAGCAAAGAGAGTTGAGGCTACATCAGGATGCGTGCTGGGCGAGCTGCTGGGGGATGCCGTCCAAGGCGTGCCGCCACCGGTCGAACGGCTGCGCGGGGACCCGGTCCGAACCGGAGCGTGTGGGGAGACCGTCGAGCAGGGCCAGGCCCAGCGGGGTGACCGTGTGCAGGACCGTGTTGCGGATGCGGCGGGTGGTGATCAGGCCGGTCTGGCGAAGGACCGTGGTGTGCTGGCTGGCGCCGGCCGCCGAGATGCCGAGCCGGTCGGCCAGCTGGCTGGTCGTGCAGGTGGCCCGCAGCACGCGCAGGGCCGCGGCTCGGGTCTGGCCGACCAGCGCGCCGAGGGACTGGGCGCTGTCGTCGGGCTCGTCCCACAGGTTCGCCGTCTGATGGACGTCCGGCGGTGCGGCGAAGGCAAGGACCAGCTCGCCGCCCTCGCTGCGCCTGCCGGTGAGCTGGGCCGGCCGGTGGTTGAGGAAGACCGACGGAGTCAGGACGAGGCCGCGCCGGTCGAGGAAGATGTCCTCGTCGGGGCCGCCCGGAATCTCCAGGACCTGCGAGCGCCACTTGATGCGCGGATGCAGGGTGGCGAGGAGCAGCTCCACGCCGCCGGCCATCACGACCCGGCCGCGCGCCTCGCACTCGACCTCCAGGTACGCCTCGATGTGGTCCCAGTACGGCGCGATCGCCGCCTGCCACACCTCCGAGAGGCCGGCGGCCTCCCGGTACGCGGACAGCTGCGCCACCAGCGCGTCCGGTCCGGCCGTGTCGCCGTCGGCGTAGCCCTCGCTGCCGTTGTGCTCGATCAGCCGAAGCAGCACCTCGGGGTCGCCGACGACGCCGCCCGACCGCAACTGCGGCCAGGACGGGAGTCGCTTGGCGACCTGCTTGCGCCAGCGTGCGTACGCCGGCGCGACGCCCCGGCCGAGCAGCCCGTACGCGAAGGCCGTTTCGACGAGGGGACCGGCTGTCGTCTTCAGCCGGGTTTTGGCGATATCAGTAGCGGTGAAGTGAATTCTCTGCATAACTGCCCCCGTTGGTGAGCTCATAGGCAAGGAAACCGGGAAGAAACCGGTCAGGCCGACTGGCCGGTGAGCGTCACGAAGACGTCGTCCAGGGTCGGCCTGCGCAGCGCGAAGTCGACGACTTCCACGCCCTCCTGCCGCAGCGCGGTGGCGGCGTTCGCGATGCCGGTCATGCCGTCGCCGAGCGAGATGGCGACCAGGCGCCGCTCCGGGTCGACGGACGGCTCGCCCGCCGAGATCCGGCGCAGCGCGGTGACCGCGGCGGACATCTCGTCCGGGCGGGCCACCTCGACCTCCAGGCGCTCGTCGCCGACCTTGCGCTTGAGTTCGTCCGGCGTGCCCTCGGCGATGACCCGGCCCGTGTCGACGACGGCGATCCGGTCCGCGAGGGCGTCGGCCTCGTCCAGGTACTGCGTCGTCAGGAGCACGGTCACGCCGTCGGCCACGAGCTCGCGGACCGCGTTCCACAGGGCCATCCGGCTCACCGGGTCCAGCCCCGTGGTGGGCTCGTCGAGGAAGAGCACCGACGGCTTGGTGACCAGGCACACGGCCAGGTCGAGGCGCCGGCGCATGCCGCCCGAGTAGGTGTGGGCGGGGCGGTCCGCCGCGTCGGTCAGATCGAACCGGGACAGGAGTTCCGTCGCGCGCCCGCGTGCCGCGCGCCCGCCCAGGTGCAGCAGCCGGCCGATGAGAACCAGGTTCTCGCGGCCGGTCAGGAGCTCGTCCACCGCCGCGTACTGGCCGGCCAGACCGATCCGCCGGCGCACCTCGTGCGGGCGGCGCACCACGTCGAACCCGGCCACCTCCGCACGTCCGCCGTCCGGTTCGGCCAGGGTCGCCAGCATGCGCACCGTGGTCGTCTTGCCCGCCCCGTTGGGGCCGAGCAGGCCGAACACCGTGCCGCTGGGAACCGCGAGGTCGACGCCGCTGAGTGCTTCGTGCTGCTTGTACCGCTTGCGCAGTCCATCCGCCTGAATCGCCATGCTCATGGTTGTTCCTCCGGCTGCGGGCGATGCGAGGGATGGTCAGGAACTCTGGGCGGCGGCGGCCTCGCGCAGGCTGCGCGGGCGCATGTCGGTCCAGTGCTCCTCGATGAAGGCGAGGGCGGCGTCACGCGAGCCTTCACCGAGGGCGACCTTCCAGCCGTCGGGCTGCTGGGCGAACGCGGGCCAAAGGGAGTGCTGGCCCTCGTCGTTCACCAGTACAAGGAACGTTCCGTCCTGGTCATCAAAAGGATTCGACACGTCGCGAACTCCGGTATCCGAGTCGTATGAAGGCACGGGCGATCGACCCGTGCCTTCATGTTCCCGGCGCCCGCTGACGCGACCCTGACAGCCTCGCGAGCTCTCAGTCGACGCTGCGCAGCAGGCTTTCGACCGATTTGATGCGGTCGTTCAGCTCACCCAACTGCCCCTGGAGTACTTCCTGGTTGGCAACCGCCTCCTCGGCCAGGCGGCGGTACTCGGCCATGGCGACGGCGTCGGCGCGGTGGCGCTGCAGTCTGAAGTACGCGACCACACTCGCCGTAATGCCGCCGATGACGATCAGGACGATGGCAATGGCGATGACAGCGCCGGTCATGTGGGCTTCCCCTTAGGTTTGTTGAGTCCTCTTTACCCGTGGCCTCATGGATCGTATCCAGGTTCGTAGGACAGTCGGCCCCGTGTCAGCCGGTTGTCAGCCCAGACACCGGCCCGAACGCCGGGGTCAGGCGGCCGGCTCCGCGGTGAGCTTCACGGGCAGACCGCTGTATCCGTAGACGAAGTTGGAGTACAGGCGCTGCGGCGGACCCGTCAGCTCGACGCGGGCGACCCTGGTGCGCAACGCCTCGACCATCGCGTTCACGTGCACGCGGCCCAGGAAGGCGCCGAGGCAGAAGTGCGGGCCGTGCCCGAACGCGACGTGCTTGTTGGGGGTTCGGGCGATGTCGAAGGTGTACGGATCGGCGAAGACGTCCTCGTCGAAGTTGGCCGAGCTGTTCCACAGCGTCACCACGTCACCGGCCCTGACCACCTGGTCGCGGACCGGCACGTCCACCAGGGCGCGGCGCCCGAAGTGCATGGCCGGGGTGGTCCAGCGCATGACCTCCTCGGTGGCGCTGTCCGCACCCACCTCCCTGCTCTTCAACCGCCGCCACTGCTCAGGGTGTTCGCTGAACGCGATGAGCCCGCCGATGGACGACATGCGGCTGGACTCGTCGCCGCCGAGGATGAGGGAGTAGCAGTTGAAGACGATCTCGTCCTCGGACAGCGGCTTGCCGTCGACGGTGGCCGTGGCAAGGGCCGAGATGACGTCCTCACCGGGGTTGCGGCGACGCTTGGCGGCGAGCTCGGAGAAGTACAGCAGGATCTCGTTGCGCGCCATCACCTCGTCCAGGGCGCTGTCCTCGGAGCTGTGCCGCGACAGCGTCTGGGTGTTCCACTCCACCAGGCGCTCACGATCCGCGGCCGGAATGTCCATCAGGTCGCCGATCGTGTTGATCGGGATGTGGTCGGCGACATCCGTGACGAAGTCCAACTCGCCGTGTTCCAGGGCCAGTTCGACGAGTTCGAGGGTGCGGCGGTGGATGCCGGCCACGACGGGTTCCAGCACCCGCGGCGAGAAAGACTTGAGCATCAGGTTGCGGATCTCGCGGTGCCGGGGCCCGTCGGTGACGGCGAGCATCTTGCGCGACGCCGAGTCCTCGCCCTGCAGCAGCGTCACCAGGACGTTGCCGCGCTCGGAGGTGAACTCCTTGTTGTTGCGGTAGATGTCCACCACGTCGGCGTACTTGGTGACCGCCCAGAACCCGGGCATCCTGCTGCCGTTCACCGGCTGCCAGTGGACCGGGCTCTCCTCGCGGAACCGGCGCCACATGGCGTGCGGGTCGACATCGAGGAACGTCTGGGGGTCGGTGAGGTCGACGGCGCTCGGATCCGGTACGGCGCGCTGCTCCTGAGCAGTGGTCATGGGTGTCTCCTTTCGGGCTCGGGGGTCAGGAACCGGCGGTGCGGTAGCGGCGCAGGCTCACGGTGAAGCAGAGGGCGAACAGCACGCTCAGCGTCACGGCGATCACCACCCCGGGGTGCAGGCCGGGGAAGCTGTCGCTGGTCGCGGCGGGGTTGCCCCACAGGTCGCGGCAGGACGCGATGACGGCGCTGATCGGGTTCCACTCGGCGAGCGGGCGGACCAGGGACGGCATGGAGGCGGGGGAGAGGAAGGCGCTGGACACGAAGGGCAGCACGATCACGATGAACGGCGTCCAGACGTTGATCGTCTCGACGTTGCCGAGCGTCATCGCGAACAGCACGCCGAGCCACAGCATCACGTACGTCAGGAGCACGATCAGGCCGAAGCCGGCCAGGACCGACAGGGCGTCCGTGTGGGGCCGCCAGCCGAGCACAAGGCCCGCCCCTGTGACCACGACCAGGCCGAGCAGGCCCACGAGCAGGTCCGCGAAGGTGTGCGCGAAGAGCACGGCGGACCGGCTGATCGGCAGCGACCGGAAACGGTCGACCAGCCCGCCCTGGAGGTCCATCGCCACCGATACCGCGGTGGGTCCGACGCAGGCGAGCGCCACCTGGACCGCGCCGCCCGCGAAGACGTACTCGCCGTAGTCGCCGCCCGCCGGAAGCGTGATGGCGTCGCGGAACAGGTAGCCGACCATGACCATCGACACCAGCGGGCTCATCGCCACGCCGAGCACCCGGCCCGGCGCCCGGCGCAGGTGGAGCAGGCGCCGGCCGGTGATCGCGAACAGTTCGGTGAGGGCCGAGCGGAGACCGCCGGGGGCGTTGGGCAGGCCCGTGTCCAGGGCCGCGGCATTCGTCAGGGTGGTCATCGCCGGGCCCGCCCGTCCTGGTCGCGGTGCAGCCGGTCGAGCTCGGCCGCGAGGTCCGGGCCGATCTCGTCCAGCGGGCCGGGGTTGAGCAGGTCGTCGTGGTTGGAGTCGATGACGTGCACGTCGAGCGTGCCGCTGAAGTACGGCTTCCAGCGCTGAGCCGGATCGGTGCCGCTCACCGCCTCGTCCGACTGTCCGGCGACGTAGAGCCGCATCGTGCCGTCGTAGTCCCGTGGGGTCCAACGGGCGTGCAGTACCTGGTGGTTGGCCATCAGACCGACCATGCGTGCCATCCGTTCCTCACCCATCTGGGCCAGCGGGCTGTTGTCCCGCCGCAGCGTGTCGATGATGTCGCCGACGTCCAGCGGCCTGTCGCCGAACTCGGAGCGGTCGTGACCGATGCCCTCCAGCAGCCAGGCGAGCATGGCCTGTTGGTCCGGCGTCTCCTGGGTCCCGGTGTCCTCGGTGCGCGGGTAGGAGTCGAGGTTGGCGAGCAGCCCCACCTCGTCACCGGCCGCGCGCAGCTGGACGGCGATCTCGTAGGCGAGCAGACCGCCGAGCGACCAGCCGAGCAGGTGGTAGGGCCCCTCGGGCCGCACCGACTTGATCAGCCGGATGTACTCGGCCGCGGTCTCCTCGATGCTCGTGGGCAGCGGCGCGCCCTCGACGACGTACGGCGCCTGGATGCCGTACACGGGGCGCTCGGCGCCGAGGTGGCGGATGAGCGGCATGTACGACAGGGCGAACCCGACCCCGCTGTGCAGGCAGAACACCGGTGGGCGACTGCCCGTCGGCTTCATGCACAGGAGTGGGCTGAACGGGTCGGCGAAGTCCAGGCCGCCGGTCTCGTCGATGGCGTCCGCCATGATCTGCGTGCTCTGCCTGCGGGCGGGGGCGGCGGACCCGGCGGGCCGGACGGTGGCCGCGAGGGCCCGGACCGTCTGGTGCTCGAAGACGTCCGCGATGGTGAACTCGATCCCGGCCTTGCGGGCCAGGGCCACCAGGCGCAGCGACTTCATGCTGGTCATCGACGTCTCGAAGAAGTTCTCCTCGACGCCGAACTCGTCACGGCCCAGGATTGCGGCGACGATCGCGCAGAGCGTCGCCTCGACGGGAGTCGGGGGAGCCGACCGGCCGGGCGCCGACGTCTCGGGCTCGGCGGGCACCGGGGCCGTGTCGGGAGCGAGCAGGTTTCCCGCGGTGTCCCACTTGGCTCGTTCGCCGGTGCGAAGCAGCCGGGAGCCGGCCGGGCCGTACGGGTTGGCCACGAACCGCTCGGCGGTCGCCCGGGCCAGGCCCGCGAAGCCGCGGGGAAGCGTGGCCCCCGCGACATACAGCTCGCCCACCACGCCCGGCGGAACGGGCGCGAGCCACTCGTCGAGGACGTAGACCTGCGTGTTCCACACCGCCTTGCCCGGTGCGTACGGGCGCGGGGTCGCCCAGTCCTGCGGCAGCGGCTCCGAGGCCCGCACCCCGGCCCCGGAGAGCAGCGGCCCGAACAGGCCGGTCTCCGCGAGTTCCCCGGACGCGAGCGCCCAGGCGAGGTGGCCCGCGGCCGCCCGGTGTTCGACGACGGCGCCCTGCGGGCGGCCCGCCGCGTCGTCCGTGCGGATCACATAGGCAGCGTGTCCGGGCCGCAGCGGGGCCGTGCGGTCCGCGTCGGTGACCGGGTCGGTGGAAGCGGCTCGCACCTCCGGGCCGTCGAGCACCACGGCGGTCACGCCGGTGCTGCGCAGCCGGCTCGCCAGGCCCGCCGTCGTCAGGACGCACAGCGGGTCGGTGTCGGCGAACAGCGCCTTGACGCGGGCGACCGGCTCGTCGGCGGCGACCGGGACATACGCCGCGCCGGACTTGAGTACCGCGAGCACCGCGACGGTCCGGTCCACGGCGCGCGGCACCGCGAGGGCCACGATCCGGTCGGGACCGGCGCCTTCCGCGATCAGTCGACGCGCCAACTGGCTTGCCTTGACATCTAGTTGGGCGTACGTGAGGGCTTTGGTCCCGGTGCCGGCGGCGGGCGCGTCCGGAGTTCGCGCGGCCTGCGTCGCGAACAGGTCGACCAGCGTCGCCGCCGGAAGCTCGTGCGCGGTGTCGTTCCAGCCGTGCAGCACCCGCTCGCGCTCGTCGCCGGAGAGCAGGTCCAGGCCGCTCAGGCGCAGCTCGGGATCGGCGGCCACCGCGTGCAGGACCCGCTGGAACTGCTCGGCCAGGCGCTCCGCGGTGGCCCGCGTGAACAGGTCGGTGCTGAAGCTGAGCAGGCCCCGGATGCCGCCCCCGCCGGGCCACGGGAGCAGCTCCAGCATCAGGTCGAGCTTGGCCCGGTCGGAGCCGACGTACTCCGGCTGGACGGTGAGACCCGGCATCTCCAGCGGCAGGTTGCCCTGGTTCTGCACGCTCAGCATCACCTGGAACAGCGGGTGCAGGCCCCGTGAGCGGGCCGGCCTGAGGGCCTCCACCACCTGGTCGAAGGGGATGTCCTGGTGGGAGTAGGCCGCCAGGTTGGTCTCGCGGATCCGCTCCAGGAGCTCGCGGAAGGTCGGGTCGCCGCTGGTGTCGCCGCGCAGCACCAGGGAGTTGATGAACATGCCGACCAGGTCGTTGAGTGCCTCGTCGGTGCGTCCGGCGATGGGGGAGCCGACGGGGATGTCGGTGCCCGCGCCGAGCCGGGTCAGCAGGGCGCACAGCGCGGCCTGGAATACGATGAACTCGGTGGTGCCGGTCTGGCGGGCCAGCTCGACCAGGCTCGTGTGCAGGCCGGACTCCAGCTCGAACATCACCATGTCGCCCGAGGACGTGCTCGCGTCGGGGCGCGGGAAGTCGGTGGGCAGCGGCAGCTCCTCCGGCGCGCCCGCGAGCGCGTCCCGCCAGAAGGCGACCTGCTCGGCGGCCAGGCTGTCCGGGTCGTCCGCCGAGCCGAGCAGCTCGCGCTGCCAGCCGGCGAAGTCGGAGTACTGCACCGGCAGCGGGGCCCGGTCCGGCACGCGCCCGTCGCAGCGGGCCCGGTAGGAGGCGGCCAGGTCGGTCAGCATGGGCGCGATCGACCAGCCGTCGAAGGCGATGTGGTGGAAGACCAGGACCAGGACCCACTCGTCCACGCCGACCGCGAACAGCCGTGCCCGCAGGGGCGGTTCCGACCTGAGGTCGAAGCCCTGGTCGCCCTCGGCGGTCAGGGCGGCCTCCAGCCTCGCCGCCGACACCGTACGGGTCCGCAGCACCGGCCCGCCCGTCGCGGCATCGAGCACCCGCACCGACGGCACCCCGTCGGTCTCCGGCAGCACCGTGCGAAGGACCTCGTGGCGCTCGGCCAGATCGGTCAACGCCCCTTGCAGCGCGGCCTCGTTGAGGCTACCGGTGAGCCGGAAGGCCATCGGTGTGTTGTACGTGCCGTCGGCCTTGTCCTGGCTCCGGTTGATGAACCACTGCTGCTGCTGGGCGAACGACAGTTGCGGCGGAGCGTCCTTCGGCGCCGGGGTCAGCGCGGGCCTGGCCCAGTCGGCCGCCGCGACATGACCGGCGAGCGCGACCACCGTCCGCGCCTCGAAGAGCGCGCGGATGGGAAGCTCCACGCCGAGGGCGGTACGGGCCCGGCTGACCAGGCGGGTGGCGAGCAGAGAGTGGCCGCCGATCTCGAAGAAGTCGTCGTCGATGGAGACCTGGGCCACCCCGAGGATGTCCGCGAACAGGCCGCAGAGGATCTCCTCGACCGGGGTGCGCGGCGCACGGCCCTTCGGCGAGTGGCCGAGATCCGGCGCGGGCAGCGCCTTGCGGTCCAGCTTGCCCTGCGCGGTCAGCGGCAGCGCGTCCAGGGCGACCACCGCGGAGGGCACCATGTACTCGGGCATCGACCGGCCGAGCTGCTCGCGCAGCCCGTCGGCGACCGCGGGCTCGGACGCCACGACGTACGCCACCAGACGGCGGTCGCCGTCCTCGCTCTCGGACACGATCACGGTGGCCTGCTCCACGCCCGGCTGGGCGAGCAGCGCGGCCGAGATCTCGCCGAGTTCGATACGGAACCCGCGCAGCTGTACCTGGTCGTCGGCGCGGCCGATGTAGTCCAGCTGGCCGTCCGGCAGCCACCGCACCAGGTCACCCGTGCGGTACATCCGGGCTCCGGCCGGGCCGTAGGGGTCGGCCACGAAACGCTGGGAGGTCAGGTCCGGGCGGCCGAGGTAGCCGCGGGCCAGGCCGCCGCCGACGTACAGCTCGCCGACGACCCCGCGCGGTGTGGGCCGCAGGTGGTGGTCGAGCACGTACACGCGGTGCGCGTTGGTGGGGCGGCCGATCGGCGGGCGGCCCGCGTCCCTCAGCGGGCCGCCGACGGTCGAGCTCACCACGGCCTCGGTCGGGCCGTAGCCGTTGTAGAGCCGCACCGCCGAGGACCAGCGCTCGACGACGCTCGCCGGGACGGCCTCGCCGGCCACCGCCAGGCGCAGGTCGGCGGGGAGCGTACTGCCCTCGGGCAGGCCGCCGACCACGACGGGCGGCAGTCCGGCCAGGTTGACACGGGCGCTGTTGATCAGGTCGACCAGCGGCTGTCCCGGCGCCCGGCACTCCTCGTCCGCGATGACCAGCGTGCCGCCGGTGAGCAGCGCGAGCATGATCTCCCAGACGGACGCGTCGAAGCTGAAGGACGCGAACTGGAGCACCCGGGTCCCGTCGTCGAGGCCGAAGCGCTCGACGAGGCTGTCCACCATCGAAAGCAGCCCGGTGTGGGCCACCACGACACCCTTGGGGCGGCCCGTGGAGCCGGAGGTGTAGATGACGTACGCCGGATTCTCCGGGGCGAGCGGCGCGACCCGGTCGGCGTCGGTGAGGTCCGAGCCGGGCAGGGCGGCCAGGCGCTCCACGGTTCCGGGCGCGTCCAGGACCAGCGGCTCGGTCTGCAACTCCGGTATGCCATCGAGCCGTTGACCGGTCGCAGTGTCGGTGATGACCGCGGCCGGGCGGGCGTCGGCCAGCATGTAGGAGATGCGGTCTACGGGGTACGCCGAGTCCACCGGCAGGTACGCCGCACCGGCCTTCAGGACCGCGAGCGCCGCCACGACCACCTCGGGGGAGCGCGGCAGCATCACCGCGACGGTCTGCTCGGGGCCGATCCCGCGCTCCACGAGCAGGCGGGCCAGCCGGCCGGCGCGGGCGTCGAGTTCGGCGTAGGTCACTTCCTCGGTGCCGAAGACGACCGCCGTCTTGTCCGGGGTGCGGGCGGCGCGGGCCTCGAAGACGCTGGTGGCCAGCTCGCCGGACGACTCCTTCGCGGCGCCCGCACCGGACCAGTCGCCGAGCAGCTGGGCGCGCTCGTCGTCGCCGAGCGCGTCCAGGCGGCCGAGCGAGGTGCCGGGGGCCGCGGCCAGCTGCTCCAGTACGCGCACGAAGCGGCGCAGGATCTCGTCCACCTCGCCCGGTGTGAAGATGTCGGGCCGGTACTGCGCCTCAAGACGCATCCGGTCGCCCGGGAACACGTTGAGAGCGAAGGGGTATTCGGCGATGACCCGGGCCTCCCAGGCGCGCATGCTCAGCCCGGGGACGTGCTCGCCGATGCGGTCCAGGACACCGGTCGGGTAGTTGTGGAAGGAGACCACGGTGTCGAAGAGCTCGCCGATCCCGGCACCCTGCTGGACCTCGGCGAGGCCCAGGTGGTGGTGCGGCTCCAGGTCGAGCTGACGCTCCTGGAGGGCGGCCAGCATCTCCTCGAAACTGAGCGCGGGCGCGAGGGCGACGCGTACCGGCAGGGTGCTGAGGAAGGAGCCGACGGTCTGCTCGATGCCGGGGACCTCCTCGGCCCGGCCGGAGACGACCGCGCCGAACGTCACGTCCTGGCGGCCGGTCAGCCGGCCGAGCGCGAGCGCCCAGGCGCCCTGCATGACGGTGCTCATCGTCAGGCCGCGCGACGTCGCCCAGGACGTCACCGCCCCGGTCAGTGCCTCCGGCAGCTCCAGGTGGAGGGAGCCGGGAAGGACCGAGACGCGGGGGCGGTCGGCGGGGCCGAGCCGGGTCGGCTCGTCGATGCCGGCCAGCTCCTTCTGCCAGGCCTCGCGCGCGGCCGCCTTGTCCTGCGCGGCCGACCACTCCAGATAGCCGCGCAGCGGGACGACCGGCGCCAGTGCCGAGGTGTCACCGCCGTTGGACCACAGAGTGACCAGCTCTTCCGCGAGGACCGCCGACAGCGACCAGCCGTCCACCAGCATGTGGTGCGCCGTCCACACCACCCGGTGCCGGTCGTCGGACACGCGGTAGACGGTGAAGCGGGTCAGGGGTGCGCGGGTGACGTCGAAGCGGTCCAGCCACTCCGCCTCGGTCCGCCGCCGCACCTCCGCGTCGGCCTCCGCCTCCGTACGGCCCTCGGCGAAGTCCCGGAGGTCCACCTCGGCCCAGGTCAACTCCACGTCGGACGCGACCAGTTGGACCGGGTCGCCCGCGTCGCGCTCACGGAAGCAGGCCCGCAGGCTCGGGTTGCGGTCGAGCAGCGCCGTCGCCGCCGCGCGCAGCCGGTCGCGGTCGAGGGGCCCGTCCACGTCCATCGTCACCTGGAGGGTGTACGCGTCCATGCCCTGCCGGTCGAACTCGGACTGGAAGAGCAGGCCGCGCTGGAGTGGGGAGAGCGGCAGGATGTCGACGAGCCCCGGGATGTCGCGCTCGTACGCCTCGATCTCCGCCTGGGTGATCGTGACCAGCGGGAAGTCGGACGGGGTGTGCCCGCCCGCCTCGGGCAGCTCGGCGTGCGCGGCGAGCGCGTCGAGGGCGCGGAACCAGTCGGCGGCGAGCGCCTGGACGTCGCCCTCCACGAGCAGTTCGCCCGCCCAGACCCACTCGGCGACGAGCACCGGGCCCTCGGCGCGGTCCTCGGTCGTCGCGATCAGTTCCAGGGCGTGCCGCAGCGGGGTCTCGGGGGCGGCGGTGAGGCCGAAGGCCCCGGCCTCCATCGACCAGGCGCCGGCCGCGTTGTCGGTGGCGAACCGGCCCAGGTAGTTGAAGCCGATCCGGGGAGTCGCCGAGCCGGCCAGAACGGCGGCGGTCTGCGGATTGAGATGGCGGAGCAGCCCGTATCCGATGCCGTGGTCCGGCAGCGCCCGCAGGCTCTCCTTGACGCGCTTGAGCGCGGCTCCGCAGGACGCTCCGCCGTTCCACACCTGCTCCCAGTCCGGCTCTCCGACGTCGAGGCCGACGGGGAAGACGCTGGTGAACCAGCCGACCGTACGGGACAGGTCCAGGCCCTCGGCGAGCTGCTCGCGGCCGTGGCCCTCCAGCTCGACCAGGGCGCGCGATCCCGTGCCCCGGTGGGCGAGCGCCAGCGCGAAGCCGGTGAGCAGCACCTCGTTGACCTCGGCGTGGAACGCGGCGGGCACCCGGCCGAGCACGGCGGCTGTCCGCTCGGCGGGCAGTTCGAGCCGCAGCCGTCCGGCCGTGGCGTACACATCGCGCGCCGGGTCGAGCGGCCGGTCGCCGAGCTCGATCGTCGGGCCGCCCACCTGCTCGGCCCAGAGGGGGAGTTCGGTCGTGCGGTGCGGGGCGCGGGCCTGCTCGGACAGGGTCTTCGTCCAGCGCCGGAACGAGGTGCCGACCGGGGCCGGGTCCGTGCCGTTCCAGGCGGCTTCCAGGTCGGGCAGCAGGATGCGCCACGAGACGCCGTCCACGGCGAGGTGATGGATCACGAGGAGCAGGCGGTCCTCGTCGAGGACCACGGCCTGGACGAGCAGGCCGTCCCTCGGGCACAGGCGCGCCCCGGCCGCCGTGATCTGCTCGGCGAGCACCGCGTCCCGGTCCGTGCCGGGCGTGGACCCGGCCCTGCTGAGTACGTCGGAGGCGGCGACCGCACCCCGGGGGAGCGTCTCCAGGGACCACAGGCCCGGCACCGGCTCGGTGAGCTTGGTGCGCAGCGCGTCGTGCCGGTCGAGGACGGCCTGGAGCGCGCGCTCCAGGCGGGCCGGGTCGGCGTGCGCGGCCGTGGGCAGGGTGACCGTGGCGTACTGGGCGAAGGTCGCGCCCGCGGTGGGGCGGCCGGCCAGGTCTTCCCTCAACTGGTCGATGACCGGCGTGAGTTCGAGCTCGCCGATGCCGTCCGCCGCCAGGTCCGCGGCGGCGTCCGCCGCTCCGTCCACCCGCTTGGCCACCGCGGCGATCGCGGCCGGGGTGCGGTGCTGGAAGACGTCGCGCGAAGTGACGACGAGACCGGCGGCGCGGGCCCGGCCCACCACCTGGATGGCGCTGATGCTGTCGCCGCCCAGTGCGAAGAAGTTGTCGTCGACGCCGATGCGGGGCACCCCGAGCACCTCGGCGAGCACCGTGCAGAGGGTCTCCTCCTGGGGGGTGCGGGCCGCGCGCCCGGTGGTCGTGACCGCGAACTCCGGCGTGGGCAGCGCCTTGCGGTCCACCTTGCCGTGCGCGGTGAGGGGCATCCGCTCCAGGAGCAACAGAACGGCGGGCACCATCTGTTCGGGCAGCACGGCCGCGAGCCGGTCGCGCAGGGCACGTGTGTCGCAGGTGCCGGACTCGGGCACCACGTAGCCGATCAGGCGCTGGTTGCCCGCCGGGTCGGCGACGGCGGCGGCCACCGCGTCCGCGACGCCGGGCAGGTTCCGCAGCGCGGACTCGACCTCGCCGAGCTCGATGCGCTGGCCGCGGATCTTGACCTGGTGGTCGCGGCGGCCGGTGAACACGAGCTGCCCGTCGGCGAGCAGCACCACCTGGTCGCCGGTGCGGTACATGCGGGAGCCGTCGCCCGCGAACGGGTCGGGCACGAAGGTTGCCGCCGTACGGGCCGGGTCGCCGAGGTAGCCGCGGCCGACGCCGGCGCCCGCGATGTGCAACTCGCCGGGCACCCCGCGCGGCACCGGCCGCAGGTCGTCGCCCAGGACGTAGAGGCGCGTTTCGCGCAGCGGCCGGCCGATGGGCATGGAGGCGCCGGTCACCTCGGCCGCGGAGCGGGCGTACCCGTGGGTGACGTCGTCCGAGCACTCGGTGGGGCCGTACACGTTGGCCAGCGCGATGCCGGGGTGGCGGGCGAACCAGCGGGCGCACAGCTCGGCCGGCAGTGCCTCGCCGTTGGAGATCATCCAGCGCAGCGCGGGCAGCTCGGGCCCGCCGCCCGCCGCGTCCCACACGTCCAGCGTCGCGCGCAGCAGCGAGGGCACGACTTCGAGGACGGTCAGGCGCTCGGCCGCGATGACGCCGAACAGGGCCTCGGGGTCGGCGGCTTCGGCGCGGGCGATCGCGCGGATCCGGCCGCCCACGAGCAGCGTGGTCAGCGACTGCCAGACGGAGACGTCGAAGGTGACGGGCGCGTTGTGCACGAGCGCGTCGGCATCGGTGAGGGACAGCTCCTCCACCTTGGCGAGCAGGTGGTTGACCATGCCGCCGCGCTGCACCATCGCACCCTTGGGCTTGCCGGTGGAGCCCGAGGTGTAGATCACGTACGCCAGGTCGAGGGGGCCGCCGACGACGGGCGCGAGGGCACCGGTGTCGTCCCGCGCTCCGTCCAGGACGTGCACGGGAAGCCGGCCCGCGGCGCGTTCGGCGAGGGCGCGGTGCGTGGTGTCGGCCACGATCTGGACCGCGCCGCTGTCCTTCAGCAGGGAGGTCAGACGGCTGAGCGGGGCGCGGGGGTCGAGCGGCAGGAAGGCGCCGCCGGCCCCGAGCACGGCGAGCTCGGCGGTGACGAAGTCCCGGCCCGGCTCGGTCAGCACGGCCACCGGGCCGTCGACCGCCACCTGCCGGGACGCGGCGCTGGCCCGCCCGACGAGCTCGGCGTAGCTCAGGCTTCCGCCGTCGTCGGTGACGGCCACCGCGTCGGGGTGCTCGGCGGCGCGGGCGCGTACCCGCTCCACGACACCCAGGTACGGCTCCTGGCTCCGAGGGCCGGTCAGCGCGGCGGCCAGTTCGGCGGCCTCGCCCGGCGAGAACAGGTCCAGGGCGCTCAGCGGTTCGTCCGCGCCCGCGTCCAGGAAGCGGTCGAGGAAGGCGACGAACCGGGCCAGGTGGCCGCGTACGTCGTCCGGGGTGTAGCGGGCCTCGTTGCCGCTGAGGTCGACGCCGATCCCGTCGGCGCCCTTGTCGGCGACGGTGAACTCCAGATCGTCGACGAGCCCGGTGGAGGGGCTGCAGATCGTCGCGGCGCAGGGCCCGATGCTCAGCTTCTCGACCTGCGGCATCATGTTGATGAACGGGCCGAACGGCCTGCGGTCGTCGCTGGGCAGTCCCATCGCGCGCCGTATCCTGCTCACCCGGTAGCGCTGGTGCTTGAGTCCCTGAGAGAACGCCTTGTAGGTCGAGGCGAGCAGTTCGCCGCGGGTCATGCCGGGCCGCAGGGATAGCCGCAGCGGCAGGTAGTTGACCACCATGCCGGGGATGTTTTGCATGGTGCCGCCCACCCGCGCGGTCACGGGCAGTGAGAGCAGCACGTCGTCGGTGCCGGCCAGGCGCCCGGAGTACGAGCCGAGGGCCGCGACCAGGACGGTCTGCCAGGTCACCCGGGCGTCCCAGCTCACCGAGCGCAGCCGCTCCGCGATCGACTCCGGAAGGACGGCCGCCTCGCGCAGGAAGGTCTGGGCCGGCTCCGCGTCACGGGTGGCGAGGCTGAGCGGCTCGGGCCGGTCGGCGAGCTCCTTCTCCCAGTAGGCGCGGTCGCGCTCCATGCGCGGCGAGTCCGCGTAGGCCGCCTCGGCCTCGATCAGGGTGCTCAGCGGCGGGAAGCGGTTCGCGTCGAGGGAGGTGCCGGCGAGCATCGCCTCGTAGATCGCGGAGAGCCGCTGCCAGTAGATGACGTAGCTGAAGCCGTCCGAGACGAGGTGGTGGTTGAGCAGGCAGAAGAAGGTGCGGTCGGCGCCGAGGGTGAAGACGCTCAGCCGGAACAGCGGCACGTGCGGGACGGCGGTCACGGGGAGGGGGACCCGCAGATCGTCGTGGATCGCGGCGAGGGCCGCCGCGGCCGGGTCGGCGGCGCCGCTGACGTCGGTGACGGTCAGCGGCAGTTCGGCCACCGGCTCGACGAACTGCCACGGCTCGCCGTCCACTTCGGTGAACCGGGTCCGCAGGCACTCGGACTCCTCCACCAGGCGCGCCAGCGCGGCCCGGAACAGCCGCTGGTCCAGCGGTCCGCGGATGTCCCAGTAGATGGCGGTGTTGTACGTCGCGCCTCCGCCGGAGAGCTTCTCGTCGAACCAGATGTCCTTCTGGCCAGCCGTGAGGGGCAGGCCGCCCGTCTGAACGTCAGTCATAGCAATCCCCTAGCGAAGGTCACCGAGTGCACAGCGTCGATCATCGAGAAAGCCGCTGACAGCGGGCTGACTCTCAACTTCCTTGCCTTGCAGGCGAGTTGTGCCTGAGATGTGAGTGGGCGCGGGCAGGTCAGCCGCAGCCGCCGGCGTGCGCGTCCTCGACCGACCGGCCGAGGGCCACCGCGGTCGAGGGCTCCACGAGGGTGAGTGCCGGAGCCTTCCTCGACCCGAGGTGGGCGATGAAGTCGTCGAGCCGGTCCAGACCCCAGAAGCGGGTGTATCCGTGCACGAAGAAGGGCACGCCGAACACGCCGTCCTTACAGACCTCCAGCAGGATCCGCACGCCCTCGGCGCGCAGGTCCGCGTCGTCGCTGGCGTCCGCGATCAGGCCGCGGTCGATGCCGAGCTTCTCGCCGATGTCGCCGATCACCTCGCGGTCGCAGATGTTGAGCCCCGCGCCGAACCGGGCCTCGTACACCGCGGTGATGTACTCGTGGCCGAGGCCGTGCTCCTCGGCGACCAGGTAGCCCAGGTGCGGGACCTCCCACACCGGGGCGCGGTCGACCGGCCAGGTCACCGTGATGCCCCGGGCCTTGGTGAGCCGTCCGACGTCCTGCAGGACGTACCGGTTCTTCTCGCGCGACATCTCCGAGTACGGGAACTGGCCGCCCCGCTCGGCGAGTTCACGACTGCTCTCCGGGTCCGGCTCGAAGAACGGGAGCCACTCCAGCCGCCCGACCAGGTCCCGGTGCCGGCTCATCAGCTCGCGGTAGGCGAGCCAGGAATAGGGGCTGCGCAGGCTGAAGTAGAACCGCGGCGTCTTGCTCTTCCTGTCGGCTGCGGGCATGGGTGATGCGCTCCTGTCTCTCGGGGCTGGGGGATGGGGGAGTGGCTCAGACGACGAGGCCGCCGTCGACGCCGAAGACCTGGCCCGTGATGTACGAGGCACGGTCGGAGGCGAGGAACGACACCAGGTCGGCGACCTCGTCGGGGCGGCCGAAGCGCCCGAGCGGAATGCGCTCCGTCATCTTGCGGGTGTGCTCCTCGGTCAGCGCGGAGAGCATGTCGGTCTCGATGAAGCCCGGCGCGACCGCGTTGGCGCGGATGCCGTAGCGGCCCGACTCCTTGGCAAGGGCTTTGGTGAAGCCGATGATCCCGGCCTTGGTCGCCGAGTAGTTGGTCTGCGTGGCGTTGCCGTACACGCCCGCGACGGAGGACAGCGTGACGACCGATCCGGCGCGGCGCTTCATCATCGAGAAGACCGCCGCCTTGCACACGTTGTACGTGCCGTCGAGGTTGACCCGGAGCACCGCGTCCCAGTCCGCCTCGGCCAGCATCACCAGCGGGTTGTCGCGCACGATGCCCGCGCAGGAGACCACGGTGTGCAGCGGGCCGAGCGCCTTCTCGCTGTCGCGCACGAAGTCGCGCACGTCGCCGTGCCGGGCGACGTCGACCTGCGCCGCGTACACCCGGGCCCCGGCGGCGGTGGCCTCCGCGGCCACCGCGTCGGCGGCCTCCTTGTTGGACTGGTAGCAGAAGGCCACGTCGTAGCCGTCGCCGGCGAGCCGGGTCACGACATGGCGGCCGATCCCCCGGGAGCCCCCGGTCACCAGCGCGACGCGTCGTTCGCTTGCGGACATGCGCGTTTTCCTCTCCAGGGGTACGGCTCAACTGCCGTAAAGGTCAAGGGAGTTGGGCTCACTCGTGAGAGGTGCGGCACGGTCTTGCCGTGCCGCACCTCCCGATCGCCCGGTTCCTCAGGCGCGGGCCGGGCCGCCGAGCACCGCGCAGCCCACCGTTCCGTCCCGGTCGATGCCGGTGACGAGTGCCGCCTCGCCGGGGCCGAGCCCCGACTCGCCCGCGGTGGCGAGCACCGCGGCCAGCTGGAGGCTGGTGGAGGCGGCGGAGGTGTCGCCGAGCAGCGGCCGGCAGCGGATCCACTGAGGCCGGGCCGTGCCGAGCGCGTCCTCGATGCCGGCCTCTTCCGGCGCGGCGAGTTCGGCGCCCGCGCCGAGCGGCGCCACCAGGCGGATGTCCTCGGGCGCGACCTGCGCCTTGTCCAGGGCGCTGCCCACGCACTCGGCCAGCGTCTTCTGCGCGTCGGCGCGATCGGCGTACGCCCGGAAGCGGGTGGCCAGGACGCGGGCGAGCGGGGTGCGGCCCGCCTCACGGGCGTCGGCGGCGGTCTCCATCAGGAAGACGGCGCCGCCCTCGCCGAGCGGCGACTCCCGCTCCTCGAAGCCGCGGCCGTGCCACTCCAGCCAGGCGCGCTGGGTGGAGGACTCCTCGGCCGCCCCGCACAGGACCCGCGCGCAGTGGCCGCCGCGGTGCAGGCGCACCGCGTAGCTCAGGGCGAGCAGGCCGGTCAGCCAGCCGCCCGCGACCGTGGTGTTGGGGCCCTTGATGCCGTGCCAGATCGCGCTCTGGCCGGCCGCCCGGTTCATCACGGTGTTCGGGAAGCGGGCCGGGTCGACGTGGTAGGGACGCTCGCCGACGAGGGAGTCCCGGGTGAAGTCCATGATGCTCTGGACGCTGCCCGAGCCGGTGCCGAGCACCAGGCCGATCTGCTCGGGGTGCGCGGTCAGCTCGTCGCCGCACGAGGCGAGGAGCCGGCCGACCGCGGTGACCGCGATCGCCGTCACCCGGTCCATGGTGCGGGTGCCCTTCTTGCCCACGTACTCGGCTGCGGTGAAGTCGGGCACCAGGCCGCACCGGTCGAAGGGGCCGGGCCAGGCGGCCCGGTCGAGCTCGCCGACCGCGCTCGTGCCGGCACCGATGCCGGCGCTGAAGGGAGCGCTGCCCACACCGTACGGGGAGACCACCGACCAGGCGGAGAGGACCAGTTCGGACATCACTCGGCCTCCCGGTACCGGCCCAGGACGAGCACGGCGTTGTTGCCCGCGAACGCGAGCGCGTTGTTCTGGACCACGTTGAGCTCGGCGGGCCGCGCCTCATTGGGCACGCAGTCCAGGCCGCACTCGGGGTCGGTCTCACGGTGGTTGATCGTCGGCGGGATGAAGCCCTCGGTCAGGGCAAGGGCGCAGGCCGCCGAGGCCAGCGCGCTCGCGGCGCCCATAGAGTGGCCGATCATCGACTTGATGGAGATGGTGGGCGGCGGCGTGGCGAACACCTGCCGGATGGCTCCGGCCTCGGTGACGTCGTTGGCGCGGGTGCCGGTGCCGTGCGCGGAGATGAAGTCGATGTCCTCGGGCTTCACCCCAGCGTTGCGGTGCGCGATCTCCATGCACCGGGCCAGGCTGTCCCGGTCGGGGGCGACCGGGTGGTGCGCGTCGCAGTTGAGCCCGTAGCCGAGCACCTCGGCATGGATGCGGGCGCCGCGGGCCAGCGCCGAGTCCAGGCTCTCCATCAGCAGGATTCCGGCGCCCTCGCCGGTGAGGATGCCCTTGCGGTCCTTGTCGAAGGGCTGGCACACCTCGGGGGCGATGGTGCCGAGCCGGTAGAACCCGGCGAACGTCTTGCGGCACACCGCGTCCGCGCCGCCGCACAGCGCGACGTCGACCTCGCCGTCACGGATGGCGTCGAAGCCGCTGCCGATGGCGTAGTTGCCGGCCGCGCAGGCGGTGGGGATGGTGAGCGCCTCGACGTCGACCAGGCCCAGTTCGCGGATGATGCCGGTCGACAGGCGTCCGGCCTGCGCCCTACGGGCCACGGTGGGCGCCAACTGGTCGGGTCCGTACTCCAGTTGGACGCCCATCAGGGTGTCGAGGTCACGGGACTCGGCGTCGGTGGTGCCCACCGAGACCAGCGCCCTGCGCCCCCTGAGCTCTTCGGGAGTGAGGCCCGAGTCCGCCACCGCCATGTTGGCGGCGGCGACCGAGAACTGGGTGGCCCGCCCCAGCTCCTCGGGGTCCACCTGGTGGATCCACTCGGCGGGATCGAAGTCGTCGACCTCGCATCCGTTGGCGTGCGCGAAGCCCGTCGTGTCGAAGGCCGTGATCGGCTTGGCGCCGCTGCGCCCGGCCCGCAGCCCCTCCAGGAAGGCCTCGACGCCGAGGCCGATGCTGGTGACCGTGCCGAGTCCGGTGATCACGACCCGGCGCGGCCGCTCGTCGTTGTCGTACAACCTGCGCTCCCCTCACTCGGTCCCGGCGCCTAGAGGGACGCGGCCGCCTTGGCCGCGACGGCCTCGTCGACCACCGTGACGACGCCTTCGAGATTGACCATCCGGGCCAGTTCGGCCTGGTCGATGTCGATCCCGAAGGCGCGCTCGAGCTGGGAGAGGATCTCGATGGCGCCCATCGAGTCCGCCTCGTGGTCCTCCTTGAAGCGGCTCGTGTCGGTCATCTCGGCCTCGTCGATCTCGAGGATGTCGCAGATGATGCCCTTGATCGTGGCACGGCCCTCGGCGTCCACGTGCTTCGTTGTAGTCATGCGGGCGATCGTGCCGAAGGGCCCTGACAGCGAACTGACAGACCCTCAACCCGCCTGCGCACGCAACGGCAGGAAGCGCTCCAACTCCGGGAAGTCCGCGGGGTGTTCGATGATCCAGGACAGATAGCGCGGGATGGACCGCGCGTACTCGCAGTAGTACCGCCGTACGGTGTCCACGAGCCGGCGCAGGGTGTCCCTGGCGACCGTGTCCCGCCGCCACACGAGCAGTTGCGCGATGGACTGCGTCTCCCGTATCGGCACCAGGCGTACGTCACCGGTGGCGCCGGTCGCCGTGGTGAGGGCGGCGGCGTCCGCGTCCCTGACCCAGCTCATCGCCTCGTGGTGGCCGTCGGCGTAGTGCACCGCGCCGAGGTCGGTGTGGTTCAGCCGGGCCAGCAGCTTCTTCTCGATCTCGTGGAACCAGTGGTCCCGCGAGTAGTGGACCCAGTGCAGGGTGGAGAGATGGGTGCCGTCCACGAAGGGGCGGCCGACCAGCGGATGCCCCCGCGGCACCGCCAGCCAGATCGGCTCCCGGACGATGACCTTGGTCTCCAGGCCGGGCTGGAGCAGGGAGTCCGGCATGTCCGTCGCCGAGGCGGGGACCATCGCGACGGTGAGCGCACCGCGGTGCACGGCATCGACGGCGGCCGCCGGGGCGAGCGTCTCGGTCTCCACGTCCACGGTGGGTACCGCCGCCTGGATCGCGCCGAGCAGCGTCGGCGGCGTCCACTCGGTGTTGCCGAAACGCAGCGTGATCGTGGAGCTCGCGGCGGCCTCGCTGATCACCTCGTCCGCCTGCTGCACGAGATCGGTCAGCATCGGAATGAGCCGCTTTCCCCGGGGGGTCGGCACGATGCCAGAACTCGACCGGACGAAAAGATCCCCGCCGAGCATTTTCTCTATACGGCGTAATTGGGCGGTCAGGCTGGGTTGTGGAAGATTGAGCCGGATTGCCGCCTTGGAAATACTCCCGGCCTCTGCGATTATTGAAACAGCCCGTGCGTGTCTCAGTTCCAGATCCATATTCCTGCTATCTTGTGATTCCGTTGCCGCGGCCCTGGCGTGGCTCGATGCCGGTGATCCCGCTGCCGGACGCCCTTTTCCCCTGAATCACCGGCCCAGAACTATTACTGGTCCAACCCGTGTGCGGGAGCGGCCGGAACGGCAAGACCTGCCTGTGGTGTTCGCTCATCCCCCCATCAGTGCGGCTCCCTTTCCAATCCTCACCCGTCTCCGGGCAGCAGAGCATCGCGCCAACTGCTCAATATTTAGCCACCGTGCCGGGTTCGGGGCAAGTAAATCCGAGAATTCCCCGGCAATGTCCGTAATGGAGGGAATGGGGAATGGGGGTGGGTACGTTCCGGGTCTCGCCAGGGGAGGGCGCCGAGCCACCCGGGGCTCAGGGTGGCCCGGCGCGCCCGGCGGTCAGGGGGTCGCCGCAGCCGGGGTCACACGGATGGGGGCACCGAAGAGGGCCAGCACCTCGCGGGCGCCCTCGTAGGGGTCCCGGCCGTGCGCCATGCGCAGGTTGTCCAGGACCAGCAGGTCCCCCGCCTGCCAGGGCTCACGCCAGCAGGCGTTCTGGTAGGCCGCGTTGATCGCGTCGACCACATCCGTCGAGATGGGATCGCCGTTGCCGTAGGCCGTCCGGAAGGGCAGACCCTCCGGGCCGTACAGGGATTCCAGGTACTCCCGGATCAGCGGATCCAGCGCCGACTCGTGCAGGAACGCCGCCTGGTTGAACCAGACGCGGCGGCCCGTCACCGGGTGACGCAGCAGCGCCGGGCGGCGCTGACGCGTGCGCAGCCCGCCGTCCTCGGTCCAGGTGCAGTCCAGGGAGTGCGAGGAGCAGTACTCCTCGACCCGGGCCCGGTCGTCCGTGCCGAAGGCCTCCGCCCAGGTCAGGCCGAACTCGTAGTAGGTGCGGGTGAGTTCCCACCCGTCCCGCTCGAAGCGGGCGACCAGCGCGTCAGGCAGCAGGTCCAGGACGCGCTCCCCGTCGGCCACCGTGGTCGTGCCACCGCGCTCCGGGGCCACGAGGCAGCCGAACAGTGCGATCGAGGGCACGACGGCGGCGTAACTCAGCTCGTGGTGCATGCAGAGCTGGTCCTCGTCGGCCCACTCCGAGGCCGAATAGACGCCGTCGGGGTAGGCCTGCCGGCTGGTGAAGCCCTCGCGCTCGACCATGCCCGTCACCCCCAACTCCTCGGCAGCCGCCGCCAGATCACCCGGCGAGGCCAGGCCCAGGCCGCGCACCAGGACCGCGCCGTGCCGGTCGACCAGCGCGCGTACCTCCTGGCCGGGCAGGGGCCCGGGGCCGGGCAGGTGCAGGATCGGCGTACGGCCCTCTTCGAGCGTGAGGTGCCATCCGTCAGGGAGGGGCACCGCGCTCCCCGCCTCATCGACCGTTGTCATTGAAATCGTCTCCCTGTGTAGACCGGCCCGGCCGCACGGGGAGGTGAGGCCGGGCCGGGTACCGAACGAGGATCGGACGGCTCAGGCCGCCCGGTCCGACTTTCTGTCGATCAGCGCCGCCGCCTCGCCGAGGACCGGCGCCCTGGCCAGCTCCGGTGCCGTCACCACCTGGTCCAGGGCGATCACCACCCGCAGCAGCACGATGGAACTTCCGCCCGCCTCGAAGAAGTCGGTCGTGCGGCCGATGCTCTCGACGGGGACCTTCAGCGCCTTCGCCCACAGTTCGGCGAGCCGGTGCTCGGTCGGTGTACGCAGGGGCTCGGGCCCGTCGGATGCCGCTTCGGGAGTCTCCTCGGCCCGCCGGGCGAGCAGCCTGCGGTCGATCTTGCCGTTCGGGGTGAGCGGCAGCTCCTTGAGCTGGTGGAAGCGGCCCGGCAGCATGTACTCGGGCAGCGAGCGGGCGAGCGCCGTGCGCAGTTCCTCGGCCGGGACCGGTTCCGCCGCGCCGTAGAAGGCGGCAAGCCGGCGGGCGTCGCCCGTGCCCACGACCACGACGGCCGCGTCACGCACCCCGGACAGCTTGAGGAGCTGGTTCTCCACCTCGCCGATCTCGATCCGGAAGCCCCGGATCTTGACCTGGGCGTCGCGGCGGCCGAGGAATTCGAGGCGCCCGTCCGGCTGCCAGCGGCCGAAGTCGCCCGAGCGGTACAGGCGTCCGCCGGGCCGGTCCGGGTCGGGGAGGTAAGCGGCGTGGGTGCGTTCCTCGTCGTTGACGTACCCGCGGCCGACGCAGACCCCCGAGAAGACCAGCTCGCCGGGTGAGCCCAGCGGAACCGGCCTGAGCCGCTCGTCGAGTACCGCCACGCGTACATTGCGGACCGGCCGGCCGAGCGGTACCGAGGGACCGGCCGGGGGGCGGCGCAGCACCTCGTGGTTGGTGTCGTCCGAGGTCTCGGTCAGGCCGTAGGCGTTGACCAGCGTGATGTCCGGAAGCGTGGCGAACCACCGCTCCGTCAGTTCCTTCTTCAGCGCCTCACCCGTCGCCGATACACAGCGCAGGGCGGGCAGCGTGCGCGGACTGCGGCGCAGGTGGTCGAGGACCACCTCCAGGTAGGAGGGGACGAGTTGGGCCACCTCCACCTCGCACTCGGCGAGCAGCGCCACGAAGCGCGGGACCTCAAGGATGTCCCGCTGCCCGACGATCAGCGTGCGGCCTCCCACGGCAAGGGCCGCGACGAGCTGCCACAGCGAGATGTCGAAGCACTGCGGCGCGGTCTGCGCCACCACCGTGCCGGCCTCGACGCCGAGATCCTCGATCTTGGCCAGAAGGTGGTTGAGGAACCCCTCGTGCTCGCACATCGCGCCCTTGGGCAGACCCGTCGAGCCGGAGGTGAAGTAGATGTACGCGAGCTGGTCCGCGCCTACCGGCAGGCCGGGGTCCGCGTCGGAGTGGGCCTCGTCCTCGCACACGTCGGCGATGAAGTCGGCCCGAACGCCGTCGAGTCCGGCCAGGGCCGCGTCCAGGCCGGGGCACACGCCGTCCTGGGTGAGCACCCGGCGGCAGCCGCTGCGGGACAGCATCGCGGTGATCCGGTCGGCCGGGAACTGCGGCTCGACGGGTAGGTATGCCCCGCCCGCCTTGAACACGGCGAGCACCGCCGTCAGCCACTCCAGATCCCGTTCGGCGACGACCGCGACCACGTCCTCGTCGCGCAGGCCGCCCTCGCGCAGGGCGTGGGCGACCCGGTTGGCGTGCGCGTTGAGTTCCCGGTAGGTCAGTGACCGGCCTTCGTGGACGGCGGCCACCGCCTCCGGCCGCAACCGGGCCTGCTCCTCGAAGAGTTCGTGCACTCGCCGGTCGGGCAGCGGACGCCTGGGCCCGGCCAAGTGCTCCCGCTGGAAGGCGGCTTCGGCCTCCGGCACGGGATGCCACAGGTGCTGCTCCGTGTCCGGACGAGCGCCGAGCTCTTCGAGGGCGGCCAGCAGATACCCGGCGATCCGCCCGGCCGCGTCGGCGTCCAGAACGCCGAAGCGGTGGTGGAGCACCAGCTCAAGCCGGTCTCCCCGCGGTACGAGACTCATGGCGAGCACGGTGTCGTCGGCGAGGTCGGCCGCCCCGGGCGCACGCCCGCCAACCACGAGGGTGTCGAAGAGGGCTTCCGTACGCCCGAGTTCGCGGTGGATCCGGACCGGCGAGACGCCCCGGTGCCGCTCGGCGGCGGCCCGCGCCGCGGCGGCCTCGCCCAGGAGTTCCTGCCAGGTGCCCTCGCCGACGTACACGGGGCAGGGCAGCGGTTCCGTGCCGGGTTCGCCGTCCGCCAGGTAGCCGGTGACGACCGTGGCGTCCCCAGTCACGGCGGCCAGGACGCGTGCGGCGGCCGTGATCAGGAGTGCGTCGAGCGGGACGCCGCTCCGCGCGGCCCGGTCGGACAGTGCGGCCGAGGTGCCCGGGGACAGCAGGGTGCGGCGTTGCGCGATCCGGTCGCGCGCGGGCGCCTTGGCGCACCAGCCCGGTAGAGGAGTGAAGCGGCTGCCCGTGAGGACGTCCCGCCAGAACGCCAGGGCCTCCGCTTCGGACGGCCGCGCCTCTGGTCGGTCTGCGGGTCCGCTCTGCCAAGCCGTCACGGGCCTTGCCCTTCCTGGTGGTGTCCGGCGAGGGCCGGACATGAGTGGGTGTCCGGCAGAGCCGGATGTACGCGGGCGCACGCTGACATGCGCCTGGACGATGAGGAGTTGGGGCCGGGGCGTCGCTTCGTCCGCGCCTCCGTGCCCAGGAGGGGGGCCGCTCAGCGCGACTGGACCGAGCCGAGCAGAGTGCGCCTGGGGTGGCCGAGGACCACGTCCTGGTTGAGGATCGCCTCGTACGCGTGGTGCAGGGCGGGGCCCGGCTCCAGGGCCAGGTCGCTGGCGAGGCGGCGGCGCGCGCCGTGGAAGACCTCGAGGGCCTCGGTCTGGCGGCCGTCGCGGTAGAGGGCCAGCATCAGGAGTTCGCTCAGCCGCTCCCGCTCGGAGTGCTCGGAAGCCAGCCGGCGCAGCTCGGACATGGAGACGCGCTCGGCGTCGACGGCGAGCTTCGCCACGGTCAGGTCCTCGAACGCGGTGATCCGGCGTTCTTCCAGGCCGACCGAGTGGATCTGGCAGCGCATCCCGTCCCGGGCGTCCATCAGGGCGGGCCCGCGCCACAGGTCGAGGGCCTGCTCCAGCTTGACTATGGCCTCGGCCGGGTTGCGCTGCACCAGATCGGCGCCGGCCTCGGCGAGTGCGAGGAAGCGGTGGGCGTCCACGGTCTCGGCGGGAACGTCGAGGAGGTATCCGTTGCTGCCGGTGCGGACGATCTCGTCCCCCTTGAGGCCGGTCACCGACTCCAGGAGCTTGCGGAGCCGGCTGACGATCGCCTGAAGGGCGTTGCGGGGGTTGGTCATCGTCTGGTCCGCCCACAGCTCGTCGACGATCTGGTCGAAGGGGACCGGAACCCGGGGAGTCATGGCGAGCAGGGTCAGTACGGTGCTCGCGCGCTTCGAGGCGACGGGGGACCGCTGGTCCCCGCAGGACAGAGAGAGCTCACCCAGGACCTTGATTTCCACAGTAGTAACCCCCGTTATCAGCAACCGTCGGAGTCACTCTTGACCACCCCCGTGCGACCGGGGAAATATCACTTCCCCTTCGGCCGCGGACGCGAATGGTATGGCCTCAAAAAACCCACTAACCGGTTTCTGTCGGCGGCCGGACGACCGGTCGGCGGGCAGAAGTCCCACCCGAAGTCCCACCTGTGACATTCAGCCAAGTCTTAAGGACATGGCTCCGGTATTCGCTTCTTCATAGCGTTCTGGGGCAGTGGCGCCACCCACCGGTCACCCGCCGGACCGGCTCCGGGCCTTCGGCGTCGAACCGGGGAGGACGCCCATATGAACACGCTCGACCAGCTCGTCGAGGGAGCCCGCGCGGACCTGGCCGTACGCCGACAGAGGGTGGCACTGGCCGAGTTGAGGGAGCGCGCGCAGGCCGCCCGGCCCGCTCGGGACTGTGCGGCGCTGCTGCGCGGCACCCGGGGGGTGCGGGTCATCGCGGAGGTGAAGCGGGCCAGCCCCTCCAAGGGCGCGTTCGCCGAGATCGCCGACCCGGCCGCGCTCGCCGCCGACTACCAGGCCGGCGGTGCCGCGGCGATCAGCGTGCTCACCGAACGGCGCCGCTTCGGCGGCTCGCTCGCCGACCTGGACGCGGTGGCGGCCCGGGTCGAGGTGCCGCTGCTGCGCAAGGACTTCGTCGTCGACCCGTACCAGGTGTGGGAGGCGCGGGCGCACGGCGCGGAGCTCGTGCTGCTCATCGTCGCCGCGCTCGATCAGCCCCTCCTCGCCGACCTGCACGCGCTGGCCGTCGGGATCGGGCTCACCCCGCTCGTCGAGACGCACAACGAGGAAGAAGTGGAGCGGGCGCTGCGGGCCGGAGCCCGGGTCGTCGGGGTCAACGCCCGCGACCTGCGCACCCTCGAAGTCGACCGCGCCACCTTCGCACGCCTCGCCCCCGGAATCCCCGAGGGCGTGGTGCGCATCGCCGAGTCCGGCGTGCGCGGCCCCGGGGACGTCATCACGTACGCCGCCCAGGGGGCCGACGCCGTACTGGTCGGCGAGGCGGTGGTGACCGGCGGCAGTCCGGCGGCCGCCGTCGCCGCCCTGGTCGAGGCGGGCCGCAGCGCGCCCGCCTCGACCTGAGTGTTCAGCCGCCCTGGGCCGCGTACTTGGCGGTGACCGTCGTCCAGCGTTCCAGGACGGCGGCCGCGGCCCCCGAGTCGATCGCTTCACCGGCCCGGGCCACGCCCTCGGCAAGCCGTTCCGCGACGGGCCGCCCGCTCGGGTTGAGGGCCGCCAGGCCCGCCGCGGCCGAGAGGAGCACGGCGTCCCTGACCGGCCCGCGCGCCCCCGCGAACGTCTCGTGGGCCACCCGCGCGTTGTGCGCCCGGTCCCCGCCGCGCAGGGCGTCGGGGGACGCGTACCCGATGCCGATGTCACGCGGGTCGAACGACTCGGCCCGCACCTCGGACCCGATGACCGACCAGATGGTGGAGGTAGTGGTGACCGTCAGTTCGTCCATCCCGTCGTCGCCCCGGAACACAAGGGCCGACACCCCGCGGCGGGCCAGCACCTCGGCGAGCAGCGGCGCGAGCCGCCGGTCCGCGACGCCGACCGCCTGCGCGGCGGGGTCGGCCGGGTTGGCGATCGGGCCGAGCGCGTTGAAGACGGTACGGACGCCGAGCTCCCGGCGCGGCGCGGCCGCGTGCCGCATCGACGGGTGGAACACCGAGGCGAAGGCGAAGGTGATGCCGGTCTCCTCGGCGACCGTCGCGACCACCTCCGGCTCCAGGTCGAGGGCCACGCCCAGCTCTTCGAGGACGTCGGCCGAGCCGCAGGCGGAGGACGCCGAGCGGTTGCCGTGCTTGACCACCCGGGCGCCCGCGGCGGCCGCCACGACCGCCGACATGGTGGACACGTTGACGCTGTTGGAGCCGTCGCCGCCGGTCCCGACGATGTCGAGGGTGGGCCCGGGCACCCGCAGCGGCACGGCGTGCCGGCGCATGGCGCCCACCAGGCCCTCGATCTCGTCAGCCGTCTCGCCCTTGGCGCGCAGCGCCACCACGAAGGCGGCCAGGCGGGCCGGGCCGACTCCGCCCGACATCACCTGATCCATCGCCCAGCCGGAGTCCCCGGCGGTGAGGTCCCTCCGGTCCAGAAGCGAGTTCAGCAATTCCGGCCAGGTACGACCCTGCGGCTCGGCAGTCACGGGAATCTCCTTGAACGGCGCCATCGGAAGTATGCGCAACCCATTCTGTGAGGCGCGCAAAGCGCCCTCCAGACCACTGTCCGGCGAGATGTACGGTCCAATTCGTAAAGGGGGGCAGGACCGGTGGCCCTGCACATGGCGGTGGAGGTGGTCAGGGACTCCTCGAATTCCCTGACCTCGCAGATCCAGAATTTCATCAAGCGGGAGATAGCCGAGGGAATTCTTCATCCCGGCACCCGGCTGCCGTCCAGCAGACGGCTCGCCGACGATCTCGACGTGTCACGCAGCGTGGTCGTGGAGGCGTACGGCCAACTCGTCGCCGAGGGCTACCTGGAGGCGGTCCAGGGCGCGGGGACCCGGGTCGTGCGCCATCTCGGGGACGACCGGTCCGTGGTGCCCGCGCTCCTCGACGACCGGGAGGCGGCCGAGCCGCTCGACGCGCCGCCCGCGCCGGTCCGCTGGGACCTGCGGCCCGGCGGCGGCAACCTCCCGGCGTTCCCGCGCCGCGAGTGGCTCGGCTGCTACCAGCGGGTCCTGTACAGGGCGGACTCGGGGGACCACGACTACCCGTCGCTCGCGGGCGAGCCGGACCTGCGCCTCGAACTCGCCGGATATCTCGGCCGGTTGAGAGGAGTGCGGACCACGCCCGCCGGGCTGATGGTGGTGGCCGGGTTCGCCCAGACCCTCGGCCTGATGTGCGCGGTCCTGCCCAGGATCGGCATCGACGCGCTCGCCATCGAGGACCCGGGCCACCCCGGCCAGCGTCAGTTCGTGCGCGAGAGCGGGCTGCGGGCCGTGCCGGTCCCGGTCGACGCGGAGGGCATCGACGTCGAGGCACTGGCCGCCTCGGGCGCCCGCGCCGTCCTGGTCACGCCCGGCCACCAGTTCCCGACCGGAGTCACGCTCTCGCCGCGCCGCCGCGAGGCCCTCGTCCGGTGGGCGCGCGACGTCGACGGCTGGATCGTCGAGGACGACTACGACGGGGGGCTCTGGTACGAACGCGGGGCCCGCCCCCTGGCGTTGCAGCGCACCGACCCCGAGCGGGTCGTCTACGCCGGCACCGCGAGCAAGTCCCTCGCGCCCGGCCTGCGGCTCGGCTGGCTGGCCGCGCCCGTGCCCCTGCTCGACCTCCTGATGCGGGCCCGCGCCCGCCAGGACCTCGGCACCGAGACCCTCACCCAGCTGACCTTCGCCGAACTCCTGCGCACCGGCCTCTTCGACCGCCACCTGCGGCGGCTCAACTCCCTGGCCCGCAGCCGCCGGGAATCCCTGGAGGAGGCCGTACGCCGCCACCTTCCCGGGGCCGCGGTGCTCGGCCGGGGCGCCGGTCTGCACGCCTACCTCCAGCTGCCCCGGGGCACCGACGAGGCGGCCCTGGTCGCCCGGGCGCTGCGCCGCTCCGTCCTGCTGCGCGGCGCGGCCGCCTTCCACACCGGGCCGGGACGCGGCGCCCCGGCCCTGGTGATCGGCCACGCCCACCTGCCGCGCTCCGGCGTCGGCGAGGCCGTCCGGCAGGTGGCGGCGGCCGCCCACGGGTGAATCAGACCCGGGAGAGCCCCGCAGCGGTGCGCCAACCCACCGCAGAACCGAGGAAGTTGTCCAGCATCGTGAGCCCGCCCGTGGTGGTGATGCTCTCCGGGTGGAACTGCACGCCCTCGATCGGCAGGGTGCGGTGGCGCAGCCCCATCAGATAGCCGTGGTCGACGGCGACCGCCGTGGACACCAGCTCCTCGGGCAGCGGCTCGGCGACGATCAGCGAGTGGTACCGGGTCACCTCCAGGGTGTGCCCGAGCCCCTCGAAGAGCCCGGCCCCGTCGTGCCGCACCGTGCTGGTCCGCCCGTGCATCACCTGGTCCGCCACCTCGACGCGCCCGCCGTGCGCGAGGGCGATCGCCTGGTGCCCCAGACACACGCCGAGCAGCGGAACCCGCCCGGCGAACTCGTGCACCAGCTCCACATGGCCGGACTGCGCGGGATGCCCGGGGCCGGGACCGAGCACCACCGCGTCGGGCTCGCGGGCGGCGAGCTCGCCGGGGGAGAGCGTGTGGGACCGTACGACCTCGGTCCGCGCCCCCAGGGTGCGCAGATACTGGTCGATGATGTGCACGAAACTGTCGTATGCGTCGATCAGCAGCACGTTCATGCCTGTGACGTCTCCTTCGGTCTGTGCGGTTCGGGTCACGACGACAGCTCCTGACCGGTGAGCGCCCAGTAGGCGGCCCCCATCTTCGCCAGCGTCTCGCGCCACTCGGACTCGGGCTCCGACTGCGCCACCATGCCCGCCGAACTCTGCGTGGAGTACGTCTCGCCGTCGTACTCGATGGTGCGGATGGTCAGCGCCAGCTCGCTCCAGCCGCGTACGTCGACGAGGCCCACCGCGCCCGCGTAGCTGCCGCGCCGCTCCTGCTCCAGGCTGTCGATGATCTCCATGGCGCGGACCTTCGGCGCGCCCGTCATCGTGCCCGCCGGGAAGGTCGCGCGCATCGCCTGCCAGGTGTCGGCGTCCGGCTCCAGGCGGCCCGAGATCGTCGAGACGAGATGGAAGACGTGCGAGTACGTCTCCACCGCCATCAGCCGGTCCACCGGCTGGGTGCTCGGCCGGGTCACCCGCCCGATGTCGTTGCGGCACAGGTCGACCAGCATGATGTGCTCGGCCTGCTCCTTGGTGCTCTCGCGCATCTCCTTGACCCGGCGCTCGTTCTCCTCCGCGTCCGCGCAGCGCCGTGCGGTGCCCGCGATGGGCCGCATCGTGATCTCGTCGCCCTCGATCCGGTAGAACAGCTCGGGGCTGGCGCCGATCAGGGTCCGCCCGGCGCGCGGCATCAGGTACATGTACGGCGACGGGTTGCGGCCGCGCAGCCTGCGGTAGACGTCCACCGGCTCCAACTCGGTGCGGACATCGATGCGGTGGCCGATCTGGATCTGGTAGATGTCACCGACCCGGATGTGCTCCAGGCAACGGTCGGCCCAGCCGAGGAACGTCTCCCGGCTCACGCTGTCGCGCACCGAGAGCGGCTCCGGCGCCTCGGGCACCGGCGCGTCCTTGACCGCGCCCCAGGCGGCCCCGGCGGCGAGGACCGCGTCCGCGACCCTCGGCCGGTCCGCGAACGCCGGGCTATCCGCGCTGAGTTGACGCACCCCGCCGTCGGCCAGGTCGTACCAGACGGTGTCGCGGAAGAGGGTGAGCGTGATGTCCGGGCCGTTCGGCTCCTTGCTGCGCTCGGGCAGGCGCTCCATGTGCCAGGCGGACTCGTACGCGAAGGTCGTCAGGAACCCGAAGGCGTACGCCGTCGACGGGATGTCGGTGGCCACGTCGAACAGGGCCTGCGCCCCGGCCAGTACGTCCCACATCTGCCCGGCGTCGGCGAACGTCAGCCGGTGCACCCCGGACTCGACCGTGTGGTCTGCGAGACCGGCCGCACCGGCCCGACCGGCCAGTGCCTCGGCGATCCGGGCGGCCCCGTCGATCTCCAGATACCCCTCGTGGACCCGGATCTCGGCGAGCCGGCCGAAGCCGACGACGGCCCAGCGGCGGTCCTGGTCGGCGCCGTCCACGCTTTCGAAGAGGAATACGTCGTCGGCGGCGAGGCTTTCGCGCAGCCGGACGTACAAATCGAGAGGATCGTGGTGCGGCAGCGCCGTATCGGTGACCCGCACACCGATCGTGCTGATTCCCGGCATGGTGAACTCCTCGTGCAGGAAGGATGGTTGGGAATGTGTGCCGACGCGGACCACTCGGCCATGCTCAGCAAATCAGTGGGCGTACCACCGGTGCCAGACCAATCCGCGACCCCCGATACGGACCACTCGCGATTTGCTTGACCCCGGCGGCCCGACTGGGCTGATCTGTTACCGGCCCGGTCCGACGCAGCCCTGTTGTCGCCTGTTGTGGACCCGCCCCGAAAACACTTTTCTCGCACCTCTCCCACCAAGCCGTCTTCCTCCCCGCCAGCCGTACCGGAGGCAGTAATGAGAAACAGCATCTGGGATCCGAAAGCGAAGACTTCGGCCGAAAGCGCCGCCGAATCCTGGCGCGCCCGTCCCGCCGCCCAGCAGCCCGAATGGCCCGATGCGGACGAACTGCGTTCCGTCACCGCGGGACTTGAGAAGTCGCCGCCCCTGGTCTTCGCCGCCGAGTGCGATCTGCTGCGCCGGCGCATGGCGGCGGTCGCCCGCGGCGAGGCCGTGCTGCTGCAGGGCGGCGACTGCGCCGAGACGTTCGCGGGCACCACGACCGACGGCATCCACGGCAAGCTCAAGACGCTCCTTCAGATGGCCGCCGTGCTCACCCACGCCGCGGCCCTGCCGGTCGTCAAGATCGGCCGGATGGCCGGCCAGTACGCCAAGCCGCGCTCCCAGAACCAGGAGCACCGCGACGGCGTGACCCTGCCCTCCTACCGCGGCGACGCGGTCAACGGCCTGGAGTTCACCGCCGCCTCGCGCCGCCCCGACCCGCAGCGGCTGCGGAAGATGTACGAGGCCTCGACCACCACGCTCAACCTGGTGCGGGCCCTGACCACCGGCGGCTTCGCGGACCTGAGCCAAGTGCACGCCTGGAACCGGGGGTTCGTGGCCGACTCGCACGTGGGCGAGCAGTACGAGGAGCTCGCCGACGAGATCGACCGCAGCCTGGCCTTCATGAAGGCGTGCGGGGTGGACACCCGGGAGCTGGGCACGGCCGAGTTCTTCGTCGGCCACGAGGGCCTGCTCCTCGACTACGAGGCGGCCCTGACCCGCACCGAAGCCGAGTCGGGCCGTACGTATGCCACCAGCGCCCACCTGCTGTGGATCGGCGAGCGGACCCGGGACCTGGACGGGGCGCACGTCGAGTACTTCTCGCGCATCGACAACCCCATCGCGGTCAAGCTCGGGCCGACCACCAGCCCGGACACCGTCCTCGGGCTGCTCGACCGGCTGGACCCCGACCGCGATCCGGGCCGGCTGACCTTCGTGGTCCGGGCCGGCGCCGAACGCATCCGCGACCTGCTGCCCACCCTGGTGGAGAAGGTGAATGCGGAGGGGGCGCAGGTCTGCTGGGTCAGCGACCCGATGCACGGCAACACGATCACCGCCGCGAGCGGGCACAAGACCCGCCGGTTCGACGCGATCCTGGACGAGGTGCGCGGCTTCGTCGAGGTGCACGACGCGCTGGGCAGCCACCCGGGCGGCATCCATGTGGAGCTCACCGGCGACGACGTCACCGAGTGCGTGGGCGGCGGCAACGCGGTCCTCGCCGAGGAGCTGCACCACCGCTACGAGACGGCGTGCGACCCCCGGCTCAACCACACCCAGTCCCTGGACCTGGCCTTCCGGCTGGCCCGGATGTACCGCGAGCGCGGTCCGGTCAACGCCCGGCCGCGGAGCCTTCGATGATGTCGAACGGCGGGTCCTGGGCCAGATAGAAGTGGTCCCCGGGCAGTGTCCGCACGTCGAACGCACCCCGGGTCGACTCCCGCCAGGCGGACGCCTGCTGGAGGGTCACCCGGGGGTCGTCGGCCCCGACCAGGGCGGTCACGGCACAGCCCAACGGGGTGCGCGGCGGCGCGTCGTACGACGCGAGCATGCGGAAATCGGCCCCGATATAGGGCAGGACGAGTTCCACGAAAGCGGGATTGCGCAGGAGCTCGGCATCGGTGCCGCCGAGTTCCACGAGAGTGGCCGCGATGGATTCGTCGTCCCAGTGGGCGCCGGGATCGGGCCGCATCAGATGAGGGGCCCGCGCGCCCGATGCAAAGAAATGATCGAGATCGATTCCCCGGCTCGCAAGCTCCACGGCGGCCTCGTACGCGACGATGGCTCCCATGCTGTGTCCGAAAAACACGGTGGGCCGCCCGTCCTCGCCCATCAACCGGGCTGCTTCCCGGGCGATTTCCCGTGCCATGGGAATCAACTCGGCGGCGGGCTTCTCGGCAATCCGCTCCGCACGCCCCGGATAGCACACCGCATGGACATCGAAATCGCCCAGCGCCTTGCCCCAGCCCCGGAAGAAATAGGGCGAGCCTCCGGCGTGCGGAAAGCAGACCACCCGCCGCGCCGCGAACGGCTGAGGCGCGACACGTTGTATCCAGACCATTTGTTGCCCCCAAGACCCGTGCGGCGTGGCTCCGCATACGTGCGGTCCATGATCCGGCGGGGGGCTGACAGGGGGCTGACACCCGGGCGGCGCGAAAGCGGCGCACCCGGTGCCGCGGGTGCGCCGCTCTCTGCTGCGCGTCAGGCGCTCGCGTCAGACGTCGTAGTCCTGGTCGAAGCGGTCCTGCGCCTCCTGCTGGGCGCGCTGGGTCTCGCTCTGGGCCTTGTCCTGGGCCTGACGGGCGCGCTCCTGAGTCTGGTCCTTCTTGTCGCCCATCGCCTGCTTGGCCTTGTTCTTGAGCTCCTGCGACTTGTCGTCGAACTGGTCCTTGATGCCCATCTGGTGTCACTCCTACAGGGGTGTGAGGGGGCGGGGTGCCGGGGCTGTTCCCGCGGCTCCCCCGGGCCTCGACCAGCGTGGCACGGAGGGACATTCCACGCATGTCCAGTCGTTACGGACAGTGCTCGGGGGTGGACGCGCGCGCGGTAGGGTCGAGGTCCGTGATCGAATTCCAGCTTCCCGACGCTCCCCTCCGTATCGCCGCCGCACAGGCGCAGGCCGTTCCCGGGGAGGTCGAGGCCAACGCGGCCGCCGTGGCGCGGATGGTCCGGGCCGCCGGGGAGGGCGGGGCGCGCGTCGCCGTCTTTCCCGAGAAGTTCCTCAGCGGCTACGAGATAGAGCTGATCCGCGCCGACCCCGGGCGCTGTGCCGTGCGGCCCGACGACCCCCGGCTCGCCCCGATCGCCGGGGCCTGCCGGGCGAGCGGGGTCACCGCCGTGGTCGGGGCCGCCGTACAGGACGGCGGGGAACTGTACGTGTCCGCCCTCGTCATCGACGAAACCGGCGTCGTCGGCCGCTACGACAAGCAGACCCTGTTCCAGCACGAGCGGGCGGCCTACCGCCGGGGCCGTGCCGGGGTCACCCTCCAAGTGGGCGGCTGGCGGCTGGGGTTGGGGGTCTGCTACGACTCCGGGTTCCCCGAGCACGCCCGCGCCGCAGCGCTCGACGGCTGCCACGCGTATGTCGTGGGCGCCCTGTTCGGCGAGGGCGGCGGCCACCACGAGTCCCGGATCTGGTTCCCGGCCCGGGCCTTCGACAACACGGTGTACGCGGTGCTGTCCAACCACGTCGGCGTGACCGGGGGCTGGCACGCCTGCGGGAGCAGCGCGGTGTGGGGTCCTGATGGACGCCTCGTCGCCGAGGCCGGCCCCACGGACGAGGAACTGATCTTCGCCGACCTCCTGCCGGAACACCTGCGCGCGGCCCGCGAGGCGGAGCCGATGCTGCGCGACCTGCACGACACGGGGGCCGAGCCGCGCACGCTCCTGGGGGCGGTTCCGGCCCGGTAAGCGGCTGGTGAACGAGCCCGCCGTGCGCCAGAGTGGTGGCGAACCCGATCATGAGGAGCTGTGTCATGTCGTATCCGGAGCCCAGGTACTTCGGCGAGAAGGGCGAGGTCAACGCAGTGTTCCGGCCGGCGGACACGCCCGCCGAGCTGGCGTCGCCGAACGGGAGCCGTACGCACTACCTGGCCACCACCGAGTCCACGCAGGGCGAGTTCGGGCTCTACCGGCTCGACATGGCGGCCCGCGCCGGCGGCCCCAGCACCCACTTCCACCGCACGATCTCGGAGACCTTCTTCATCCTCGACGGCACGGTCCGCCTCTACAACGGCGAGCAGTGGATCGAGGCCGAGAAGGGCGACTTCCTGTACGTCCCGACCGGCGGCCTGCACGGCTTCCGCAACGACTCCGACGAGGCCGCCTCGATGCTGCTCCTCTTCGCGCCGGGCGCCCCGCGCGAGGAGTACTTCGAGAAGGTGGGCGAGGTCGCCCGGCTGAGCCCGCAGGAACGCACGGAGTTCTTCCTGAAGCACGACACGTACTGGACGGACTGAGCGCCCTACCCCGCCCGCGGGGCCGGCTCCGCCACCCAGCCCGCGGTGAGGACCAGACGTGACGTGCGGTGCACGGCCAGGAAGCCGAAGGGGCGGTCGAAGGTCGCCTCTATGCGCCTCACCAGGTAGGGCGGGGGAGGCGGGACGCTGCCCGCGTACATCGCGACCGCGGTCACCGTGCCGGAGCGGAAGCCGAGTTCGCCGAAGGTCGCCCTCGCCGCCTGCCGTGCCGAGGCGATGGCCAGCGGCGCGGGGCTGATGCCGTCGAAGTGGCCACTCGCCCGCTCGCTCGCCGTCGCCAGGCCGAAAAGCCGCGCCGAGGCCAGCAGGTCGTGCTCGGCACCGAGGTCGAACGGCACGGTGGTGACGTCGAGTCGGGGCTCCTGAGTGTTGCTGCGGACCTCCTGCACCGTCAGGCCGGGGCCCACCGCGCCCCGGACCAGACGGTCGCCGGGCACGACCGGGCAGCGCCCCGCGAGGACGTCGATACCGCCCGTCATGACCTGACCTGCCGTCAACTGCTCTTCGCCGAGCAGGAGATGGACGTCCACGCCGGTGTCGCCGAGCACCTTGAGCACGGTCAGCGGGCCGTGCGCGGTCTCGGCGACGGCGACCTCGTCGAGCAGTGCGGTCGAGCGGCGCAGGGTGGTCAGCCGGCGATCGGCCCACGGCCCGGACTCGGGGTGCCTGCTCGAAACCCAGAAGGGCTTGACCCACTCCGTCCGCACCGCCTGGGCCGCCGCGAGGATCAGCTCGGTGTCCGCGTCCGCCGCCACCGGCATGGCCTCGATCAGCCCGCCCGTGTGCTCGGACGCCCAGGCGTCCAGGGCCTTGCGGTCCGTGGCGGGGTCCGAGGTGAGCACCCCGTGGGTGCCCGGCGGGAGTGCGGCCGACCACTCGGGGCGCAGCGGCAGCGTCCGCCTGGTCCACAGTCCGGTCGCGGCATGCACCCCGCGGATCGCGCCGACACGGGCCAGGAACTCCCGTGCGGCGGTGGCCGCGTCCTCGGGGCGCAGGCCCACGGCGTCCGCCAGCTCGGCCCGCGCCGGGCCGTGCGCACCGGCCGCGAGGAGGGCGAGCAGCGGCCAGACCCCCGCCGCCGAGAAGACGGTGCCCGTCCCGCCCGCGTGGGTGCTTCCCCACCGTGCCGTCAGCGCGTTGGCCGCTTGGATCGCGGCAGCCCCGCATGCCATCCCGCCCCTCATTCCCCGTACTCGCCCGCGTACGATGCGCATTCGCGCAACAGTTCGCCAGAGCCCTATGAGGAGCACCGTACCCGTGGAGATACCGCCGCCGCCCGCACCCGGGCAGCAGCCTCAGCAGCCGCAACCGGGGCAGGGGTACGGCTGGCCGGCGCCGCCTCAGGCGCCGGGGGGACACCCGGGTCCGGCGGCGGGTCCGTACCCCGGGCAGCCGATGAACGGCGGGCCCTGGTATCCGTATCCGCAGGCTCCGCAGCAGCCGCCGATGAGCGGTCTCGCCGTCGGCTCGCTGATCGCCGGCATCCTGTGCTGCATCCCCCCGCTCGGTCTGATCCTGGGTGCCGTCGCGCTCGGGCAGATCAAGAAGAAGGGGCTGCGCGGCAAGGGCCTGGCCGTCGCCGGCGTCGTGCTCTCGGTGCTCAGCACGCTGCTGCTGATCGTCTCGATCGCGACGGGCGGACTCTCGGGCGGCTGGCGGGACTTCAAGGACGGCTGGAACGGCTCCGTCTCCGGCACCCGCAACACCCTCGACCTGCGCAAGGGCGACTGCTTCGACGTGCCCGGCGGCAAGCTGGAGCGCGAGGTCCTCTCGGTACGGATCGTGCCGTGCAAGGGCAAGCACGACGCCGAGGTCTCCGGTTCGTTCCGGCTGAACGAGAGCGGCGCCTACCCGGGTGCGGAGGCCATCTCCACCGAGGCCGACGCGCGGTGCTGGGACGTGGAGCAGGCGTACGCCATGGACAGCTGGAAGATCCCGGCGGGCGCGGGGCCGTACTACTACACGCCGAGCCCGAAGAGCTGGGCGCTCGGCGACCACACCGTCACCTGCGCGTTCGCCTCGGAGGGCGGCAAACTCGAAGGGTCGGTGCGCAATGACGCCGGCACGCTCGACGCCGACCAGCTCGCGTTCCTGAAAGCCGCCAACGACGTGGAGCGCACGCTGGCCAAGGCCCCCGACGAGGACCGGGTCGAGGACGATCTGCCCGGCTTCAAGAAGTGGGCGGGGGAGATGACCGGCACCCTTGGCCTGGATGCCGAGGACCTGACCGCGCACACCTGGGCGGCCGGCAAGCTCGCGTCCGTGCAGGCGTACATCGACGGCATGAAGACCGCGGAGATGGAGTGGGTGAAGGCGTCGGGCGCCGCCGACGCGGACGCGTTCTACCTGCACTCCGGGGCGGCGGACAAGGCGATGAAGCAGGCCGACGAGATCGCGGCGCGCGCCGCCCTCGGCCTCGCGACGACCCCGCCGTCCACCGACGAGCACCCTGGCGGCGGTGGCAGCGGGGGTGCCGGCGGCAGTGGGGGAACCGGTTCCGGAACCGGTGGTTCCAAAAGCGTCTGAGGAGGTCTCGGGGAGGGCAGAACGTATCCGCTGTACCCCGGGTACGCGCTGGGCAGAGGCTCTTCATCACTTCGAGTGAATGTCTGGCCTTTGCTTGCGGTCGCCAACCCACGGTTGCCACGCTGTTGCTGTCTGTCAACCTGATGGGAGTGGCCCGTGACATTCGGTGAGCAGCCCGCCTATCTGCGCGTAGCCGGCGATCTGAGGCAGAAGATCGTGGACGGTTCGCTGCCGCCGCACACCCGGCTCCCCTCGCAGGCCAGGATCCGCGAGGAGTACGGGGTCTCGGACACCGTGGCGCTCGAAGCCCGCAAGGTCCTGATGGCCGAGGGCCTGGTCGAGGGCCGCTCCGGATCGGGCACCTATGTGCGCGAGCGCCCGGTGCCGCGCCGGGTCGCCCGCTCCGGCTACCGGCCCACGAAGGGTGCGAGCCCGTTCCGGCAGGAGCAGGCCGAGGAGACGGCGCGCGGGACCTGGGAGTCCCGCAGCGAGCAGGAGGAGGCCACCGCCGAGATCGCCAAGCGGCTCGGCATCCGCCCCGGCGACCGTGTCATGCGCACGCGGTACGTGTTCCGCGACGCGGGCGAGCAGATGATGCTGTCCACGTCGTGGGAGCCCCTCTCCGTCACCGGCCGCACACCGGTGATGCTGCCCGAGGAGGGGCCGCTCGGCGGGTGCGGCGTGGTCGAGCGGATGGGCGCGATCGACGTCGTGGTGGACAACGTGGTCGAGGAGGTCGGCGCCCGCCCGGGGCTCGCGGAGGAACTCCTCGCCCTCGGCGGGGTCCCCGGCCACGTGGTCCTGGTCATCGAGCGGACGTACTACGCCTCGGGGCTCGCGGTCGAGACGGCCGACGTCGTCGTCCCGGCCGACCGCTACCGGATCGCGTACCACCTGCCCGTGAAATAACGGCCCCGGCACACGGAGAAGGGGGCGCACCCGACGGGTGCGCCCCCTTCTCCGTGTGCCGCCGATGACCGAATTCGTATCTCTTTGTGTAAAGCCGTATCCGCTGAGTAAAGGTCAGGCGTAGGCTCGGGCATATGCGGATTGCGGTTTCCTGGGGATGCTTACTGACCTGCACGCCGACGCCGGGAGAGGTGCGATGAACGACAGTGGGGCTGTGCTCGCCTGGCAGGTGATACGTCAGGACGACAACGGCAACCAGTACCGCGTCGGCAAGTACGCCACGCGCGCCGAGGCCGAGCAGATGGCCGACCGCCTCGACGTCCGCGGGCACAAGCAGCTCTACTGGGTCGAGCGGATCGGCGCCCCCGCCCAGCAGTAGCCCTTCCCCGAGGGCAGGATGCGGGACGGCCGAAGGGCGCGCGTTACGCTCCGGCGCATGAACGAGACCGTGGTGGTGGCCGGAGCCGTGTGCGACCGGGGGCGGCTGCTCGCCGCCCGCCGCAGCGCCCCGCCCGAGCTGGCCGGCCGCTGGGAACTGCCCGGCGGCAAAGTGGAACCGGGCGAGAGCCCGCAGCAGGCCCTGGTACGCGAACTCCGCGAGGAACTCGGCATCGAGACCGAGCCGCTGAGGCGCATCGCGGGGGAGTGGCCCCTGAGGCCAGGCCTCGTCCTGCATGCCTGGACCGCGCGGCTGCTCGACGGCGAGCCCCGCCCGCTCCAGGACCACGACGAACTCCGCTGGCTCGCCCCCGAAGAGGCCGACGAGGTCGACTGGCTCCCCCAGGACCGCCCGGCGGTGGCGGAAGCGATGCGCATCCTGGGGGCTTTGAGCCGCTGAGCGGGGCCCACTCTTCCTACAGGGCGCTTTCGTGCCGCCATACGCCCCACTTGGGGATAGGCCGTACCAAATATCGGGTATGTGCCTATTAATCGTTTCTAAACCCCCCGAACCATCGGATGCGGGTGATCGGCGTGATCGACACCTCGGGCGAGTGCGCCGAGTGGACCTTCCCTGCTGAACCGGGGGCCGTACGGACCGCCAGGCACGCCGTCCGGGACGCCCTGCGCGGCTGGGCCCTCGACGGCGCGGCCGTGGACGTGGCGGTGCTCCTGGTCAGCGAGCTGGTGACCAACTCCCTGCGCTACGCGTCGGGGCCCATCGGGGTCCGGCTCGACCGGCTCGACAACACCACCCTGCTGGTGGAGGTTTCCGATCCGCTTCCGGATCCGCCCGTCGAACGTACAGCCGGAATCGACGACGAAGGGGGCCGGGGCATACAGCTCGTGGCCTGTTCCGCCCGGCGCTGGGGGACGCGCCACGGCAGAACAGGCAAGACCGTGTGGTTCGAGCTGGCTCTGCATGGTTAGAAGGAGGGAGGGACGGACGATCACAAGCCCCGGTTGAGAACCGGCCGACAACGGCTGGAAAAGAACGAGACCGGGTCGTGATCGTGAACGCCGTGTCGGCTGGGGCCGTAGTGCTGAATACTGCGGTCAAGGCCGGTCCGGTGCGGTGAGCTGGAGGGGACGGTCGCGTGAGCGAGATACCTGAGACGGCTGGCGATGTCGTGTGGCAGAGCAGCCCGCCTGGCTCGATCTATGACTACATCCGCGTCGCCTCGTTCTCGATCGGGCCCGACGGGCTGATCGAGCAGTGGAGCCTGCGGGCCGAGGAGCAGTTCGGCCTGGCCGCGGCCACCGTGATCGGCCGCGACCCCGTCGAGGCGTTCATGCCCCCCGAACTGCGCCCGCGCGGCCACCGCCGGGTCGCCGAGATCCTGGACGGCAAGGAGTGGACCGGCGTCGTCCCCTTCCGCATGCCGTCGCCCGACGGGGGCGAGCGGGCCCGGGGCCTCGCCGAGCTCTACGTCATGCCGAGCCGAACGGCCGCCGACGAACGGGCGGCCCTGTGTATCGTCGTCGACGTACGCGCCCTGCGCGGCATCGAGACCGACCTGGCCGCCTCGCAGGCCATTTTTGGTCAATCTCCCTATGGCTTCCTGCTGTTCGGTACGGATCTCACCGTGCTGCGCGCCAACCGGCGCTTCGCCACCGTCTTCGGCGGGGCCCCCGAGGAACACCGCGGCCACACCGTCCACGACTACCTCTCCCGCCCCGAGGCCGACCGGATGTCCGCCGCGCTGCAGAGGGTCCTGGACACCGGGGAGTCCGTCACCGACCTGCAGATAGTGGGCTCCGCGCCCGGCGGCTCCGACCACAGGCACTGGTCGATCAACCTCTACCGGGTGCACAGCGGCACCGGGCGCCCGATCGGCGTCGCGGGCCTCGGCATCGATGTGACCCGCCGTCACAACGCGGCCCGCGAGGCCGCCGACGCCCGCCGCAACCTCGCCCTCCTGAACGAGGCGGGCGCCCGCATGGGCAACTCCCTCGACCTGGAGACCACCGCCCGCGAACTCCTCGACATCACCGTCCCCGGCTTCTGCGACCTCGCCTCCGTCGACCTCTACCAGACCCTGCTCGCCGGCGACGACCCCGGCGCCGGCCCCTCCGACGGGCGCGGCGAACTGCGCAGGGTCGCCTTCGCGAGCGCCGTCTCGGACGGGCCGCTGGCCGGCGGCGAGAGGGAGGTGGGCGTCGGCGACGTACACCGCTACCGGTTCCACTCGCCGTACGCGAGCGCCCTGCGCACCGCCCGCGTGCACACCGTGCGGGGCGCGGACGGCGGGCTCGTGCACACCATCCTGGCCGTGCCGATGGTCGCCCACGACACCGTCGTCGGCCTGGTGCAGTTCGCCCGCGCCAAGGGCAGCGAGCCGTTCGGCGAGCGCGACCGGGCGCTCGCCACCGAGCTCGCCTCGCGCGCCGCCGTCTGCATCGACAACGCCCGCCTCTACCGAAGGGAGCACGAGCGCGCGCTGATCCTCCAGCGCTCCCTGCTCCCGCCCGGCGACCCCGAGGCCGCCGGGCTCGACATCGCCTGCCGCTATCTGCCCGGCAGCGCGGAGTCCGAGGTCGGCGGCGACTGGTTCGACGTCATCGAACTGCCCGGCCACCGCACCGCGCTCGTCATCGGCGACGTGATGGGCCGCGGCCTGCGCGCCGCCGTCGCCATGGGCGAACTGCGCACCGCCGTACGGACGTTGGCGCTGCTCGACCTCGAACCGGCCGAGGTCCTGTCCCACCTCGACGAGATCGCCCGCGGGCTCGGCGCGCCCGGCGGCAGCCAGCAGGCATCCCGCGTCGCCCACAAGTCCCGCGACGCCGACCTCTCCGAGGTCTACCTCGCGACCTGCGTGTACGCGGTCTACGACCCGGTCACCCGGCGCTGTACGTTCGCAAACGCCGGGCACCTGCCGCCCGTCCTGGTCGAACCCGGCGACGACCCGGGCGAGCCCGCGATGCTCCTCGACGTGCCGCCGGGGCTGCCGCTCGGGGTCGGCGGCGAGCCCTTCGAGGAGGTCGAGGTCGACCTGCCCGAGGGCGCGCTGCTCGCCCTCTACACCGACGGCCTCGTCGAGTCCCGCGACCACCCGCTCGACGAGGGCCTCAACGCCTTCCGCAAGACCCTCACCGACCCGGACCGCCCCCTGGAGGACGTCTGCGACCAGGTCCTCGGCTCCCTCGACACCCGCCACGGCGAGGACGACATCGCCCTGCTCCTCGCCCGCATCCAGGGCCTGCCCGCGGACGCGGTCGGCGACTGGCGTCTGCCGCGCGAGCCCCGCTCGGTGGGCCGGGCCCGCGAACTGGCTCGCACACAGCTGCTCGCCTGGGACCTCGACGACCTCGTCGACACCACGGAGCTTCTGGTCAGCGAGCTGGTGACCAACGCGCTGCGGTACGGCGACGGCGAGATCCGCCTCCGCCTGCTGCGCGACCGCACGCTGGTGTGCGAGGTGTGGGACGCGGGCCTGGTCCAGCCCCGGCGCCGCCGGGCCCGCGACACGGACGAGGGCGGGCGGGGCCTCCAGCTGGTGGGCCTCCTGAGCGCGGCCTGGGGCGCCCGCCGTACGCCGCGCGGCAAGACGGTGTGGTTCGAACTGCCCCTGCCGGACGGGGAGTCGCCCCCACCGGAGCTGACGGAAGAACAACTCCTGAGCATGTTCTGACCCTGCCCCTGCCCGGTCGCGCCCCGCACCCCTAGGGGGCTGGGGGCGTCCGGGGTGGAGGGTTGCCCTGACCCGGGGTGGTGCGGGTTCGGGTTCGGTGCTTTCGCTTCAGGTAGGCGTATGCGGCCGATACGGCCGCCACGACGATCACGACCACGGGCAGCACCAGATCACTGGCCGAACTCCCGGAGTCGTGGGTGCTGTTGGCGAGAGCGGGGGCGGCGGAGACCAGGCTCCAGCACAGAGCGGCGAACGTGCCCAGGGCGGCACGGCGCCGGGCTCTTCCGACGGGCGGCGTCACGCTCCGAGCGTATGGCCGAAACAGAACCCTGGCGACCGGAAAGCGCCCCTGCGCCTCATCCTGTTAGGGGCGCGGGGCTGTGACATGGTGCGGCTCCGCCGCGCGGGCGCGACCGGCCCCCACTGGCTCGCAGCCGAACGGCCACCCCCTGAAGGCCCCTCCGGCGTTTGAGGAGCCGGGGTTCAGGGGCGGAGCCCCTGAGCAGGGGGCCAGCTAATCTGGGGCCCAGGGCATCGGAGGGGGAGACGCAGGCGTGGGCGCGATACGCAGGTGGTGGGGCGGCCGCGGAGGTCGGTGGACGCGGCGCACCCTGCTCGCCACCACGCTGGTCATAGTCGTCACCCTCGCCGCCGCCGGAGTGGCGCTTCGCGCCCAGTACGCCGGCGCCCCCGGCGAGGACACCCGCACCCGCGGCCGGGACGCGTACTGGCTCGGGCACGCCTGGGTCGACGGCCGCAAGAACGACAAGGACCTCGACGCCTTCGCGGCCAAGCTCCGCGGCAGTGGCATCAAGGACCTCTTCGTGCACACCGGCCCCCTCGACCACGACGGCACCCTCCCCGCCACCCGCTACCCCACGGCCCGCTGGCTGGTGGAGGGTGTGCACCGCAGGCTCCCGGATGTCCGGGTGCAGGCCTGGCTGGGGGATCAGCTGGCCAGCGAGGGTCCCGTCGGGATGCGGCTCGACAACCCCGCCACCCGCACCGCCGTCGTCACGACCGCCCGCCAGGTCCTGGACGGCGCCCGCTTCGACGGCGTCCACTTCGACCTGGAGCCGCTGCCCTCGGGCGACAGGAACTACCTCGCCCTGCTCGACTCGCTGCACGCCCTCACCAAGCCCCGCGGCGCCGTGCTGTCCGTGGCCGCGCACCAGATAGACCCGCTGCCCGCTCTGCACTCCGCGGCCGAAAGCCTCACCGGCCACGGCAAGTGGTGGGCGCAGGCCTACTTCGGGCAGGTGGCCCGCCGTGTCGACCAGATCGCCGTGATGTCGTACGACACGGCGATGCCCGTCCAGAGCCTGTACGGCGGTTACGTCGCCCGCCAGGCCGCGCTGGCCCTCCAAGTCACCCCGAAGCAGACCGACTTGCTGATGGGTCTGCCGTTCTACGACGACGAGAGCATGTCCCACCACGGCTCCGCCGAGACGGTCGAGGCGGCCGTGCGCGGGACCCGCCTGGGCCTGGCCCGCACCGACCGCCACCGCCAGCACTTCGGCGTCGCCCTGTACGTCGACTTCGCCGAGCGCGATGAGGACTGGGCCGCCTATCGAAAGGGCTGGGGAACGCCTCGGAGTTGATGGTCCGTCAGGAGTCGCGGCGTCGGATCCGGCTTCCCAGCCACACCAGCGGGTCGTACTTGCGGTCCGCCGCCCGTTCCTTCAGCGGGATCAGCGCATTGTCGGTGATCTTGATGTGCTCGGGGCAGACCTCCGTACAGCATTTGGTGATGTTGCAGTAGCCGAGCCCGTGCTCGTCCTGGGCGGTCGCCTTGCGGTCCAGGCCCGCCTCGGACGCCGCGTCGAGCGGGTGCATGTCGAGCTCCGCGACGCGCATCAGGAAGCGCGGGCCCGCGAAGGCGCCCTTGTTCTCCTCGTGGTCGCGCACCACATGGCAGGTGTCCTGGCACAGGAAGCACTCGATGCACTTGCGGAATTCCTGTGAGCGCTCCACGTCGATCTGCTGCATCCGGTACTCGCCCGGCGCCACCCCCTTGGGCGGCACGAACGCCGGCACCTCCCGCGCCTTCGTGTAGTTGAACCCCACGTCCGTGACCAGGTCCCGTACAACGGGGAACGCCCGCAGGGGAGTTACCGTGATCACATCCGCCGGGTCGAACACCGACATCCGCGTCATGCACATCAGCCGCGGCCGCCCGTTGATCTCGGCGCTGCACGAACCGCACTTGCCCGCCTTGCAGTTCCAGCGGACCGCGAGGTCGGGGGCCTGGGTCGCCTGGAGGCGGTGGATGATGTCGAGGACCACCTCGCCGTCGTTCACCTCGACCGTGAAGTCGGTGAGCTCACCGCCGCCGGTGTCGCCCCGCCAGACCCGGAAGCTCGCATCGTACGTACTCACTCGTACAGCTCCTCTTCGGCGAGGTACTTGACCAGCTCCTCCTTCTCGAAGAGGGAGAGCAGATCGGCACGGATGGGGTCGGTCTCCTCGCGTACCAGCCTGATCTGGCCGCGCTCGGAGTCGGGCGGGGCCAGACCCTCGGTGGGGTCGGCGAGGTGGCAGAGCAGGTTCACCCGGCGCCAGGCGCGGTCCATGCCGGGCCAGTCCTCACGGGTGTGGCCGCCGCGGCTCTCGGTGCGCTCCAGGGCGGCCCGCGCCACGCACTCGCTGACCAGCAGCATGTTGCGCAGGTCGAGCGCGAGGTGCCAGCCCGGGTTGAACTGGCGGTGCCCCTCGACCCCGGCCCGCCGGGCCCGCATGCGCAGCTCGGCGAGCTTGCGCAGCGCCTGGTGCATCTCGCCCTCCCTGCGGATGATGCCGACCAGGTCGTTCATGGCCTGCTGGAGCTCCTGGTGCAGGGTGTACGGGTTCTCGACGGGCGAGCCGTCCTCGGGGGCCTCCGCGCTGAACGGGCGCAGGGCCTCCGCGGCCGCCGTGTCGATCTGGATCTCGTCCACGGCGGGGCGCGCGGCGAGCGAGGTCGCGTACTCGGCGGCGTGCAGCCCGGCCCGCCGGCCGAAGACCAGCAGGTCGGAGAGCGAGTTGCCGCCGAGCCGGTTGGAGCCGTGCATGCCGCCCGCGACCTCACCGGCCGCGAACAGGCCGGGCACGCCGCGGGCCGCCGCGGTGTCCGACTCGACCGCGATGCCGCCCATCACGTAGTGACAGGTCGGCCCGACCTCCATCGCCTCGGCCGTGATGTCCACGTCCGCCAGCTCCTTGAACTGGTGGTACATGGACGGCAGCCGGCGCCGGATCACCTCGGCGGGCATGCGTGTGGAGACGTCCAGGAAGACGCCGCCGTGCGGGGTGCCGCGGCCCGCCTTGACCTCGGCGTTGATGGCCCGGGCGACCTCGTCGCGGGGGAGCAGCTCGGGCGGGCGGCGGTTGTGGTCCGGGTCCTCGTACCAGCGGTCGCCCTCCTCCTCGGACTCCGCGTACTTCTCCTTGAAGACGTCCGGCACGTAGTCGAACATGAAGCGCTTGCCGTCGGAGTTCCTGAGCACCCCGCCGTCGCCGCGCACCGACTCGGTGACCAGGATCCCCTTGACCGACGGCGGCCAGACCATGCCCGTGGGGTGGAACTGCACGAACTCCATGTTCAGGAGCGGCGCCCCGGCGAGCAGCGCGAGCGCGTGCCCGTCGCCGGTGTACTCCCACGAGTTGGACGTCACCTTGAACGACTTGCCGATGCCGCCGGTCGCGAGCACGACCGCGGGGGCCTCCAGGACGAAGAAGCGGCCGCTCTCGCGCTCGTAGCAGAAGGCGCCCGAGACGCGCTCATCCTCTTTCAACACCCTGGTGACGGTGCATTCCTGGAAGACCTTCAGGCGGGCCTCGTAGTCCCCGAACTCCTTCTTGTCCTCCTGCTGAAGACTGACGATCTTCTGCTGGAGGGTGCGGATGAGCTCCAGGCCCGTACGGTCGCCGACGTGGGCGAGGCGCGGGTACTCGTGGCCGCCGAAGTTGCGCTGCGAGATACGGCCGTCCGCCGTGCGGTCGAACAGGGCGCCCCAGGTCTCCAACTCCCATACGCGCTCGGGGGCTTCGCGGGCGTGCAGCTCCGCCATGCGCCACTGGTTCAGGAACTTGCCGCCGCGCATGGTGTCGCGGAAGTGGACCTGCCAGTTGTCGCCGGAGTTCACGTTGCCCATGGAGGCCGCGATGCCGCCCTCGGCCATGACGGTGTGCGCCTTGCCGAAGAGGGACTTGCAGATCACCGCCGTACGGGCGCCCCGCTCGCGTGCCTCGATGGCGGCCCGCAGGCCCGCCCCGCCCGCGCCCACCACGACGACGTCCCACTGCTGCCGTTCGAGTTGTGTCATGTCTAGAAGAACCTCGGATCGTCGAACGCCCCGGTGGCGAGCAGATACACATAGAAGTCGGCGAGCGCGACGCTGATCAACGACGCCCAGGCGAGCAGCATGTGACGCTCATTCAGCTTTCCGACCCAGCCCCAGAGCCGGTAGCGCACCGGATGCCTGGAGAAGTGCCGCAGCCGGCCGCCGATGATGTGCCGGCAGGAGTGGCAGGACAGGGTGTACGTCCAGATCAGCGCGATGTTGACCAGGAACACCAGACTGCCGAGCCCCATGTGGCCCCACCGGTAGTGCTCGTCGCGGAACGAGAGCACCGTGTCGTACGTCAGGACGCCGGCGACCAGTACCGCGAAGTAGAAGAAGTACCGGTGGACGTTCTGCAGGATGAGCGGGAAACGGGTCTCGCCCGAGTACTTCTTGTGCGGCTCGGCCACCGCGCAGGCGGGTGGCGAGGCCCAGAAGCCCCGGTAGTACGCCTTGCGGTAGTAGTAGCAGGTCAGCCGGAAGCCGAGCGGGAAGACCAGGATGAGGAGCGCGGGGGACAGGCCCCACCAGCTGCCGAAGATCTCCGCGTTCGGGCCGTGCCGCATGGGTGCGCAGTTGTCGGCGAGGCACGGGGAGTAGAACGGCGAGACATAGGGCGCGTGGTAGTAGTCCGCATTCGCGAACGCCCGCCAGGTCGAGTACGCGATGAAGGCGAGCAGCCCCGCGGCGGTCACGGCCGGCGCCAGCCACCAGCGGTCGGTGCGCAGATGGCGGGGCGCGATGGCGGCGCGCGAGGCGTCGTGGACGCCGGTGCCGGTCCCCGCCGGGGGAGAGGGTTCCGTGCCTGTGGCCAAGAGTGGCTCCAGTGGAGGTCAGGGGGCGCGTCGGCCGCGGGACCGGGTGCTCCCGAGCCCTTCGTCGTCCGCATCGGTCCAGAGCGAGGTGTCGTACGGGGTGTCGGGAATGGTGACCAGGTCGGGCCGTGGCGCCGTGGCGCCGGGCGCCGTCTCGCGGAGCAGCGCGAGACTCTCGCGCAGATGCTCGGCGTCCGTCTTCACCCGCCTGATCTCCAGGCCGTGCCCGACCTGTTTCTCCAGTCGCCCGACGCTCTTCACGAGGTCGTCGAGGCAGCGCTGAGCCGCCGTCAACTCGTCCTGCAGGGACATGACTTGCCTGCCTTTCGCCGGAGCGGGTGGCAATGTTCATGCGCCTGAGAGTGTCGCGCCTCACATGCGCGGTTGTGAAGGTGCGTGCACGACGTTGTGGGGTTGCGGAATCGGGGCGCGCCCCCTATAGGGCCGGTGTTCGAGACGGGGCCGGCCGGGGCGGCCGTGTTCGCGGGTGCGTTCGGCCGCACGGGTGGGGTTGGGGGCCCACTGCGCCGTGTCGCCGCCCGGGCGGCGGGCCCGTCCTCTTCAGTGGCTGGGATAGGTGTGATCATCGCGAAATGGCATCAAGTCCCACAAATCTGACGAAGAGGTACAAGCCATGTCCCACGTCGGTGACCCGAACGGGAGGGCGCCCCGGATCGTCACGGCGATCCGGACCGCGGCCTCCGTCCGGTCGCGCTCCGTCGCGCTCCTGACCACCGGGGCGCTCGTGCTCCCCGTGCTGCTGACCGGCTGCGGCTCGGACAGCGGGACCCCGGTCGGAGCCGCGCCCCAGGACATCGCGGTCGCGGAGCGGCCGCACGTCGCCGACGGGGGCACCCTCAAGTGGGCCGTCGACGCCATGCCCGAGACGCTCAACACCTTCCAGGCCGATGCCGACACCGCGACCCAGCGGGTCGCCCAGGCCGTGCTGCCCGCGCTGTTCACGCTGGACGAGCGGGGCCGGCCGCAGCGCAACGCCGACTATCTGGAGTCCGCCGAGGTCGTCACCCGCGAGCCCAAGCAGGTCGTGCTCTACAAGCTCAACCAGAAGGCGGTGTGGAGCGACGGCCGCGAGATCGGCGCCCCCGACTTCGTGGCCCAGTGGCGCGCGCTCAGCGGCAAGGACTCGGCGTACTGGACCGCGCGCAACGCCGGGTACGAGCGCATCGAGAAGATCGAGAAGGGTGCCAACGACCTGGAGGTCAAGGTCACCTTCGCCAAGCCGTACGCCGACTGGCGCTCCCTGTTCAGCCCGCTCTACCCGAAGGACATCACGGGCACCCCCGACGCCTTCAACGACGGCGCCCGTACGAAGCTGAAGGCGACCGCGGGTGCCTTCCGGCTCAAGGAGGCGGACCGCGCCAAGGGCGTCGTCACCCTGGAGCGCAACCCGCGCTGGTGGGGCCACCCGGCCAAGCTCGACACGCTGGTCCTGCAGGCCGTGCCGCGCGACAAGCGGGCCGCGGCCCTGGCCGCCGGCACCGTCGACATGGCCGAGATCGACCGCGCGGACGCCGACCGCATCACGCTCGCCGAACGCGACCAGGGCAAGGCCGTCACCCACGGCCCGGCCGCCGCGATCACGCCCGCCTCCGCGCTGCGCTCCTGGGCGATCGCCCACAGCGGCGAGGAAGAGAAGGCCGAGGCGGAGCAGGAGGCCCGCAAGGAGAGCCGGGCCGCCGTCGAGACGTACGCCAAGGAACAGGCCGGGCTGCGGGGCTTCGCCATCCGCAAGACCCTGGAGCCCGCCTACACCCAGCTCGCCCTCAACGGCGCATCCGGCCCGCTGGCCGACGAGCGGGTCCGGCGCGCGATCGCCCGCGCTCTGAACCGCCGGGAGCTCGCCGAGGAGGTCCTCAAGCCGCTCGGCCTGCCCGCCACGCCCCCCGGCAGTCACCTCGCGCTGGCCGGCCAGGACGCGTACACCGACAGCAGCGACGCGCTGGGCAGCCATGACGAGAAGGAGGCTCGGGCGCTGCTCGCGGATGCCGGGTGGACGCCCGAAGGCGCCCGGATGAAGCCGAAGCAGGTCCCCGCCAAGGCGGGCGGCGAGGCCGACGGCGAGGACTCCGACGACGGCAAGCGCCTGGCGGCCACGACCCACCCCGCCACCGGGAACCACCCCAACGACGAGGGCACCTACATCGTCGGCGACGACAAGCCCGGCAGCGCCGGACCCGGTACGTACGGGCTCACCCCGGCCCGCTCCGCCGCCGTCCAGAGTGCCGCGCTGTTCAAGCAGGCCCGCATCTTCGACACCGAGCCCGCCGAGCAGGGCAAGAAGGCCGCCGACAAGAACACCAAGACCGAAGCGCGGCCCAAGGGCGGCGCCCCCGGTGCGTACGCCCCGAAGGGCACCGCGGCCCCCGCGCCGCAGGGCGGCCCGCTCGGCAAGGACGGCAAGCCGCTCACCCTGCGCTTCGTGCTGCCCTCGGGGCCCGGCTCGCAGGCGCTGCGCACCATCGGCGACAGGATCGCGGCCGAGCTGAAGTCCGTCGGCATCAACACCGAGATCGTCAAGGTCGCCGACGACAGCTACTTCAAGGACCACATCGCGTCCGGCGACTTCGACCTGGCCCTGTACTCGTGGCCCGGCACCGCCTACCCGGCCACCGACGACCGGCCGATCTTCGCCAAGCCGGAGCCGGCCGCCGACGGCTCGCTGCTCGTCGAACAGAACTACAGCCGGGTCGGCACGGACCACATCGACCAGCTCTTCGAGCAGGCGGCCGCCGAGCTCGACGAGGACGAGGCCCGCGACCTGGTCCAGAAGGCCGACGCCAGGATCTGGGCGGCGGCCGGCTCGATTCCGCTCTACCAGCGCCCGCAGCTGGTCGCCGTGAAGCCGAATGTGGCCAATGCCGGCGCCTTCGGGTTCGGCACCCCGCACTTCCAGGACATCGGGTTCAAGAAGCCGGAAACGGCGCCCGACGCGACGAAGAACACCAAGAAGCAAAAGGAGAACAGTAAGAAGTAGAACGGAAAACAAGCAGGTCAGAAGCGGGCCCCGGCACCGGCTCCAAGCTCAGAACCTGCTCAAGTCACTTGCCCGCCGGCCCCGCCGGCGGGCAAGGTCGTGTACGCCCCTGACCCAGGCTCAATCACGACGTAGCCCCCTGCTCAAGATCGGCAGAATCGGCCCGGGAGGCCGTCGGCGCGGCGGCCCCGTACCATGGGAGGCAGCCGTGGCCTGTCTGCCCGGCGGGCGGACGAGGACTCGACCGCGTCAGACGCCTGATCCCACGATCGAGAGAAGCGCTAGCCAGCATGCCCACGCGCCACGACATCCGTAACGTCGCCATCGTCGCCCACGTCGACCACGGCAAGACCACCCTGGTCGACGCCATGCTCAAGCAGGCCGGTGCCTTCGCCGCGCACGCCGCCGAGTCGCTCGACGACCGCATGATGGACAGCAACGACCTGGAGCGTGAGAAGGGCATCACGATCCTGGCGAAGAACACCGCCGTCAAGTACCACCCCAAGGATGGCGGCGACGTCATCACCATCAACATCATCGACACCCCGGGCCACGCCGACTTCGGTGGCGAGGTCGAGCGCGGTCTGTCGATGGTCGACGCGGTCGTCCTGCTCGTGGACGCCTCCGAGGGCCCGCTGCCGCAGACCCGCTTCGTGCTCCGCAAGGCGCTGCAGGCCCGGATGCCCGTCATCCTCTGCATCAACAAGACGGACCGCCCGGACTCCCGGATCGACGAGGTCGTCAACGAGACGTACGACCTGTTCCTGGACCTGGACGCGGACGAGGACCAGATCGAGTTCCCGATCGTCTACGCCTGCGCCCGTGACGGCATCGCGTCGCTGACCAAGCCGGAGAACGGCACGGTCCCGGCCGACAGCGACAACCTGGAGCCGTTCTTCTCGACGATCCTCTCGCACGTCCCGGCCCCCGAGTACGACGAGGCCGCCCCGCTGCAGGCGCACGTCACCAACCTCGACGCCGACAACTTCCTGGGCCGTATCGCGCTGCTCCGCGTCGAGCAGGGCGAGCTGCGCAAGGGCCAGACGGTCGCGTGGATCAAGCGGGACGGCACGATCTCCAACGTCCGCATCACCGAGCTGATGATGACCGAGGCGCTCACCCGCAAGCCGGCCGAGGTGGCCGGCCCCGGTGACATCTGCGCGGTCGCCGGTATCCCCGACATCATGATCGGCGAGACCCTGGCCGACCCGGAGAACCCGATCGCGCTGCCGCTGATCACGGTCGACGAGCCCGCCATCTCCATGGTCATCGGCACCAACACCTCGCCGCTGGTCGGCCGGGGCGGCACCGGCAAGGGCGCCCAGGCCAAGTCCGCGGTCAAGGACCGCAAGGTGACGGCCCGTCAGGTCAAGGACCGTCTGGACCGCGAGCTCATCGGCAACGTCTCGCTCCGCGTCCTCGACACCGAGCGCCCCGACGCCTGGGAGGTCCAGGGTCGTGGCGAGCTCGCGCTGGCCATCCTGGTCGAGCAGATGCGCCGCGAGGGCTTCGAGCTGACGATCGGCAAGCCGCAGGTCGTCACCCGCGTCGTCGACGGCAAGGTGCAGGAGCCGGTCGAGCGCCTCACGGTCGACGTGCCCGAGGAGCACATGGGCGCCGTCACCCAGCTCATGGGTGTCCGCAAGGGCCGCATGGACAACATGTCCAACCACGGCTCCGGCTGGGTCCGCATGGAGTTCGTCGTCCCGTCCCGCGGCCTCATCGGCTTCCGTACGGAGTTCCTGACCAACACCCGCGGCACCGGCATCGCCCACTCGATCCACGAGGGCCACGAGCCGTGGTTCGGCACCCTGACGACCCGCAACAACGGTTCGCTGGTCGCCGACCGCGCCGGCGCGGTCACCGCCTTCGCGATGACCAACCTCCAGGAGCGCGGCGTCCTGTTCACCGACCCCGGCACCGAGGTGTACGAGGGCATGATCGTCGGCGAGAACTCGCGCGCCGACGACATGGACGTGAACATCACCAAGGAGAAGAAGCTCACGAACATGCGGTCCTCGTCGGCCGACTCGTTCGAGGCGATCGTCCCGCCGCGCAAGCTCTCCCTCGAGCAGTCCCTGGAGTTCTGCCGCGACGACGAGTGCGTCGAGGTGACCCCGGAGGCCGTGCGCATCCGCAAGGTCGTCCTGGACCAGAAGGAGCGCGGCCGCACCGCCTCGCGCGCCAAGCACAACTGACGTACCCGTACGTTCCGAGGGCCCGGTTCCGCGCTTGTCGCGGGGCCGGGCCCTCGGCGTTGCCGGCCGGGTTTGGACGGGCGCGTACACACGCGCGGGCGATCAAGTTCAAAGGACTGTCAAAGAGCCTCGTGAGGGGTGGCCGGTGCCCTCTACGGTCAAGTTGTTTTAACGGGCACGCTGTTCGGATATCGACCGTCGCTCACCGGAAGATGTGTTAACGGTCCGTTTCGGGCGTGTCTGTCTGTGCTCATTTTGTCCGGATTTCGGGCTGTTGACCGGTACCGATGTTGTCAAAACGAGACCCTTTAAGTGTGGTTTACAGCCCGGCCGTACTTAATAGTTGGCTCCATTGAGCTCGGGTCAATGGGTCACGCACTGTGGGGAGTGCCGACTCACGAGCACACTCGGGGTACTTGACGTCACAGCGCTGTCAGGGGTGTCAGCGCGCGTAGAAGTACCTCTCTTGTAGTGACAAGTGGACTCATGAGGAGGAAACCCATGCGTGGTGCTACGAGCGCCAAGTGGGTCGCGGGAGCGGCAATCATCGCCCTGGGCGCCACCGCTTGCGGCGGCGGCAGCGGCTCCGGCTCCGATGCGAAGGCCGCGGTGGACGCCCAGGGCGTCTACAGCTACCAGAGCAGCGAGCCGCAGCACCCGTTGCAGCCGGCCAACGCGATGGAGGTCGGCGGCGGCCGTATCGTCAAGAACCTGTTCCGCGGGCTGACGGACTACGACCCGGCGACGGGCAAGCTGCGGAACCAGATGGCCGAGAAGATCGAGACCACTGACTCCCAGCACTACAAGATCACCATCAAGACCGGCTGGACCTTCCACGACGGCACCCCGGTGACCGCCTCGTCCTTCGTGGACTCGTGGAACTGGTCGGCCAACACCAAGAACAACCAGGTCAACTCCAACTGGTTCTCGGACATCGCCGGTTACACCGACGTCCACCCCGAGAAGGGCAAGGGCGACCCGACGACCGACAAGATGTCCGGTCTGAAGGCGATCGACGACAAGACGATCCAGGTCGACCTGGTCGCGCCGGTCTCGTACTTCCCGTACAAGCTCGGCTACACCGCCTTCTCGCCGCTGCCGAAGGCCTTCTTCACCGATCCGAAGAAGTACGGCGAGGCCCCGATCGGCAACGGCCCGTACAAGTTCGTCAGCTGGGAGCACAACAAGGCTGTCACGCTGAAGACGTACGACGGCTACAAGGGCGACGACAAGCCGAAGAACGGCGGCATCGTCTTCAAGAACTACACCCAGGCCGAGGCTGCCTACAAGGAGCTCACCTCGGACACCCTGGACGTGCTCGACCAGGTCGACCCGACCGACCTCCCGAAGTACAAGGCGGACCTCGGCAACCGCGCCGTCGACCAGCCGATGGGTGGCATCACCTCCATCGCCTTCGCCATGTACTCCGCGGACTGGAAGGCCCCGGAGAAGGCCAAGGTCCGCCAGGGTCTGTCGATGGCGATCGACCGCGACACCATCACCAAGACGGTGCTCCAGGGTTCGCGTCAGCCTGCCGACAGCTGGGTCGCCCCGGGTGTCGCCGGCTACAAGCAGGGCGCCTGTGGCGAGGCCTGCACGTACAACCCGGCCAAGGCGAAGGAGCTCATCGCCGCGGGCGGTGGCGTCCCGAACAACAAGGTCACCATCCTCTACAACGCCGACGGCGGTCACAAGGAGTGGGTGGACGCGGTCTGCAACTCCATCCGCCAGGCCACCGGCGTCGAGTGCACCGGCGACCCGAAGCCCGACTTCAAGACCGCCCGTGACCTGATCGACGGTCACAAGGTCACCAGCATCATGCGGTCGGCGTGGCAGCAGGACTACCCGCTGAACGCCAACTTCCTGCGCGACATCTACGGCACCGGCGCCTCGGCGAACGACTCGCTGTACTCCAGCCCGGAGTTCGACAAGTTCTCGAAGGACGCCGACAAGGCGACCAACGTCGACCAGACCGTGGCGGGCTACCAGCAGGCCGAGTCGGTCCTGGCCAAGGACATGCCGTCCATCCCGCTCTGGTACTACAAGACCAACGCGGGCTGGTCGAACAACGTCCAGAACGTCAAGTACGACTCCTTCGGCGACCCGGTGTTCACGCAGGTCGAGGTCAAGAAGAAGTAACCAGGTCGGCATCCGGCCCACCCCCAAGCTCCGCAATCGCGGAGCAGGCACAGTGAAGACGCGGCCGGACGCTCCCCCCTACTCTTTGGGGGAGCGGTCCGGCCGCCGTCGCGCCGACCCATCTATGGAGGCACCATGGGGCGTTATGTCGCGAGGCGACTGCTCCAGATGATCCCGGTATTCCTCGGGACGACCCTGCTCATCTTCCTGATGGTGTACGCCCTGCCGGGCGACCCCGTCAGAGCCATGTGGGGCGACAAGGCGGCGGACCCCGCCCAGCTCGCCGCCATCAAGCACCAACTGGGCCTGGACCAGCCGCTGTGGAAGCAGTACTGGGACTACATCTCCAACCTGGCCCACTTCGACTTCGGCATGACCATGTCGGGCCGCAAGGTCACCGACGTGATGGGCGAGGCCCTGCCGGTCACCGTCCGGCTCGCGCTCATGGCCTTCACCATCGAGCTCGTGCTCGGCGTGCTGCTCGGTGTCCTCTCGGGTCTGCGCCGCAACAAGCTCATGGACAAGCTCGTCCTGGTCGTCACCCTGCTGGTGATCTCCGTGCCGATCTTCGTCCTCGCCTATGTCTTCCAGGCGGTCTTCTCGGACGGCCTCGGATGGGTCAAGCCCACCGTCCAGGACTCCATGGACCTGAGCCAGTTGATGCTGCCGGCCATCGTGCTCGGCTCCCTTTCGCTCGCCTACGTGGCACGGCTCTCGCGCACCTCGATCGTCGAGAACCTGCGCGCGGACTACATCCGCACCGCCGTCGCCAAGGGCCTGCCCAAGCGCCGCATCATCACCCGCCACCTGCTGCGCAACTCGCTGATCCCGGTGGTGACCTTCCTCGGAACCGACCTCGGCGCCCTGATGGGCGGCGCGATCGTCACCGAGGGAATCTTCAACGTGCAGGGTGTCGGAAACGCGCTCTACCGCGCCATCAACGGCAAGGAAGGTGCGACGGTGGTCGGTTTCGTGACCGTCCTGGTCGTCGTCTACCTCCTCTCCAGCCTGATCGTCGACCTGCTCTACGCGGTCCTGGACCCGAGGATCCGGTATGCCTGACACCATCGAGAAGACCTCGGTCCCCGGAGCGGCGGCCGTGAACGCCCCGGCCGACCAGGTCGACAAGCCGCGCAGCCTCTGGTCGGACGCGTGGGGCGACCTGCGCCGCCGCCCGGTCTTCATCCTCTCGGCGCTGCTCATCCTGCTGCTCATCGTGATCTCGATCGCGCCGGGCATGTTCACCTCGGTGGACCCGCGCGCCGGTGACCTGCGCAACCACTACCTGACCGGCCCCAGTTGGGGTCATGTGTTCCAGCCCGACTGGTTCGGCTACGACGGTCAGGGGCGCAGCATCTACGCCCGTACGCTCTACGGCGCCCGGGCCTCGATCATCGTCGGCATCTGCGTGACCGCCGCGGTCACCATCGTGGGCGGCATCACCGGCATGATCGCCGGTTACTTCGGCGGCTGGGTCGACACCCTGCTCTCCCGGATCACCGACATCTTCTTCGGCATCCCGCTGCTGCTCGGTTCGCTGGTCATGCTCAGCGCGTTCACCAACCGCACCGTGTGGACCGTGGTGTTCGCCCTGGCCGTGCTCGGCTGGACGCAGATGACCCGTGTCATGCGCGGCGCCGTCATCACCGCCAAGGCCGCCGACTACGTCACCGCGGCCCGTGCGCTCGGCGCCGGCACGTTCCGGATCATGCTCCGGCACATCCTGCCGAACGCGGTCGCCCCGGTCATCGTGGTCGCCACCATCGCGCTCGGCGGCTACATCGGCGCCGAGGCGACGCTGAGCTACCTCGGTATCGGTCTGCAGGACCCGACGATCAGCTGGGGCATCGACATCTCGTCGGCCCAGCGCGTGATCCGCACGGCCCCGCACGCACTGTTCTTCCCCGCGGGCATGCTGAGCCTCACCGTTCTCGCGTTCATCATGCTCGGCGACGCGGTGCGCGACGCCCTCGACCCCAAGCTGCGCTGAGGAGGGCGTACGACGTGACCACTATCGACAAGACCCTCGACGTCCCGGCACAGCGTCCCTCCGGGGACGAGTCCGGCGCGCTGCTCGAAGTCCGCGACCTGCACGTGGAGTTCCACACCCGGGAGGGTGTGGCCAAGGCGGTCAACGGTGTCAACTACTCGGTGAACGCGGGCGAGACGCTCGCCGTGCTCGGCGAGTCCGGCTCCGGCAAGTCCGTGACCGCCCAGGCGATCATGGGCATCCTCGACATGCCGCCGGGGAAGATCCCGCAGGGCGAGATCCTCTTCCACGGCCAGGACATGCTCAAGATGTCCAACGAGGAGCGCCGCAAGATCCGTGGCCAGAAGATCGCGATGATCTTCCAGGACGCGCTCTCCGCGCTCAACCCGGTCCTCAACGTCGGCTACCAGCTCGGCGAGATGTTCCAGGTGCACCAGGGCCTGTCCCGCAAGGACGCCAAGCTCAAGGCCATCGAGCTGATGGACAAGGTCAAGATCCCGGCCGCCAAGTCCCGGGTGACCGACTACCCCCACCAGTTCTCCGGCGGTATGCGCCAGCGCATCATGATCGCCATGGCGCTCGCCCTGGAGCCGGACCTGATCATCGCGGACGAGCCGACCACCGCGCTCGACGTGACCGTCCAGGCCCAGGTCATGGACCTGCTCGCGGAGCTGCAGCGCGAGTACAACATGGGCCTGATCCTCATCACCCACGACCTCGGCGTGGTCGCCGACGTCGCGGACAAGATCGCGGTGATGTACGCGGGCCGCATCGTCGAACAGGCCCCGGTGCACGAGATCTACAAGCGCCCCGCGCACCCGTACACCAAGGGACTGCTCGCCTCGATCCCGCGCCTGGACCAGAAGGGCCAGGACCTCTACGCGATCAAGGGCCTGCCGCCCAACCTCCTGAAGATCCCGGCCGGTTGCGCGTTCAACCCGCGCTGCCCCCAGGCGCAGGACATCTGCCGTACCGAGGTCCCGGCTCTGCTGCCGGTCACCGAGAAGGACGGCACCGACCTGGTCGGCCGCGGCAGCGCCTGCCACTTCTGGAAGGAGACGATCCATGGCTGAGCTCGACAAGAAGGACGAGGCCGTGGACGCGACCCCCAACGTCACCGACGTCGTCAAGGCGGACGCCTCCACGACCACCGAGGTCGAGGCGATCCTCGACGCTCCGGTCGACCGGGGCGAGCCGATCCTCCAGGTCCGCAATCTGGTCAAGCACTTCCCGCTGACCAGCGGCATCCTGTTCCGCAAGCAGGTCGGCGCGGTCAAGGCCGTCGACGGGATCTCCTTCGACCTGTACCAGGGCGAGACGCTCGGCATCGTGGGCGAGTCCGGCTGTGGCAAGTCCACCGTCGCCAGGCTCCTGATGACGCTGGAGCGGGCGACCGCAGGCGAGGTCTTCTACAAGGGCCAGGACATCACCAAGCTGTCCGGGCGCGCCCTGAAGGCGGTCCGCCGCAACATCCAGATGGTGTTCCAGGACCCGTACACCTCGCTGAACCCGCGCATGACGGTCGGCGACATCATCGGGGAGCCCTTCGACATCCACCCCGAGGTGGCCCCGAAGGGCGACCGGCGCCGCAAGGTCCAGGAGCTCCTGGACGTCGTGGGTCTCAACCCGGAGTACATCAACCGGTACCCGCACCAGTTCTCCGGCGGTCAGCGCCAGCGCATCGGCATCGCCCGCGGCCTCGCGCTGAACCCCGAGATCATCATCTGCGACGAGCCGGTCTCCGCCCTGGACGTGTCCGTCCAGGCACAGGTCATCAACCTGATGGAGAAGCTGCAGAACGAGTTCAACCTGTCGTACGTGTTCATCGCGCACGACCTGTCGATCGTCCGGCACATCTCCGACCGGGTCGGCGTGATGTACCTCGGCAAGATGGCCGAGATCGGCACCGACCAGCAGATCTACGAGCACCCGACGCACCCCTACACCCAGGCGCTGCTCTCCGCCGTCCCGGTCCCCGACCCGGACGCGCGCGAGCACCGCGAGCGGATCATCCTCACCGGTGACGTGCCCTCGCCCGCCAACCCGCCGTCGGGCTGCCGCTTCCGCACCCGGTGCTGGAAGGCGGAGGACCGCTGCTCGACCGAGATGCCGCTGCTCGCGATCCCGGAGCGGTTCCAGGGTCTGGACAGCCCGGTGGCGCACGAGTCGGCGTGCCACTTCGCCGAGGAGAAGGACGTCGTCGGCGCGGCCTGACACCGGCATCACACGGGTGGGCCCGCGGTTCCTGACCGGAATCGCGGGCCCACCCGTTTGTGCGCCCGTACGGCGCTGGTAAAGGTGCGGTATCCGCGCTTCCGGGGTGATATTTGGGCCTAAGTGAGACTTGGGACCAAAGCGGGACACCCTAGGAGGACTCCATGCGCCACGCCACGCACGCCAAGTGGGCCGCAGGTGCGGTGGTCGTCGCCCTCGCGGCCTCGGCCTGCGGTGGCGGAGGGAGCAGCGGCGGTGGTGGCGCCGAAGGGATCGTCAGCTCCTCCTGGGGCGACCCGCAGAACCCGCTGGAGCCGGCCAACACCAACGAGGTCCAGGGCGGCAAGGTCCTCGACATGCTGATGCGCGGCCTCAAGCGGTACGACCCGAAGACCGGCGAGGCCAAGGACATGCTCGCCCAGAGCATCGAGACCTCGGACTCGGAGAACTTCAAGGTCAACCTCAAGGACGGCTGGACGTTCTCCAACGGCGAGAAGGTCACCGCCAAGTCCTTCGTGGACGCCTGGAACTACGGCGCCAACCTGAAGAACAACCAGAAGAACGCGTCGATGTTCTCCTACATCGACGGCTATGCCCAGATCCACCCCAAGAGCGGGTCCCCGGCCGCCGACACCATGTCCGGCCTCAAGGTCGTCGACGACAAGACCTTCACGGTCAAGCTCAACCAGAAGTTCTCGACCTGGCCCGACACCCTCGGCTACCCCGCGTTCGCGCCGCTGCCCAGGGCGTTCTTCGACAACCACGCGGCCTGGCTGTCCAAGCCCGTCGGCAACGGCCCGTACACGGTGGACTCGTACACCAAGGGCTCCAAGCTGGCGATGCGCAAGTGGGCCGGGTACATGGGCGCGGACAAGGCGCAGAACGGCGGCATCGACCTGAAGGTCTACACCGACAACAACACCGCCTACACCGATCTGACGGCCGGCAACCTCGACCTCGTCGACGACGTGCCCGCCTCCCAGCTGAAGAACGTGAAGGCCGACCTCGGCGACCGGTACATCAACACCCCGGCCGGCATCATCCAGACCCTCGCCTTCCCGTACTACGACGCCGCCTGGAACACCCCGGACGCGGTCAAGGTCCGCAAGGGCATCTCCATGGCGATCAACCGGCAGCAGATCACCGACACCATCTTCCAGAAGACCCGCACCCCCGCCACCGACTGGACCTCGCCGGTGCTCGGCGAGGCCGGCGGCTACAAGGCCGGGCTGTGCGGGGATTCGTGCACCTACAACCCCGCCGAGGCCAAGAAACTCATCACCGAGGGCGGCGGCATTCCCGGCGGGCAGCTGAAGATCTCGTACAACGCGGACACCGGCTCGCACAAGGAATGGGTCGACGCGGTCTGCAACAGCATCAACAACGCGCTCGGCAACGACAAGGCGTGCGTCGGCGGGCCGGTCGGCACCTTCGCGGACTTCCGCAGCCAGATCACCCAGTCCAAGATGTCCGGCCCCTTCCGGGCGGGCTGGCAGATGGACTACCCGCTGATCCAGAACTTCCTCCAGCCGCTGTACTACACCGGTGCCTCCTCCAACGACGGCAAGTGGTCCAACGCCGAGTTCGACAAGCTGGTCGACCAGGCCAACGCCGACACCGACAAGGCGAAGGCGGTCGCCGACTTCCAGCAGGCCGAAGGCGTCGTACGGGACCAGATGGCGGCCATCCCGCTCTGGTACCAGAACGGCAGCGCGGGCTACTCGACCCGGATCTCCAACGTCTCGCTGAACCCCTTCAGCGTCCCGGTCTACGACCAGATCAAGGTGAGCTGACGCCGCGGGGCGCAGGGCCCGGCGCGCTCAACTTTGCGCCGGGCCCAGCCCGTTGAGAGTTCCGACGACCCCCGGAGGGCCTCATGGGACGGTATGTGATCCGGCGTCTGCTCCAGATGATCCCGGTCTTCTTCGGGGCCACGCTGCTGATCTTCCTGATGGTGAACGTGATGGGGGACCCGATCGCCGGCCTGTGCGGCGACAAGGCCTGCGACCCCGCCACCGCGGCCCAGCTCAAGAAGGAGTTCGGCCTCGACAAGCCGGTGTGGCAGCAATACCTGACGTACATGGGGAACGTGTTCACCGGCGACTTCGGGACCGCGTTCAACGGTCAGAAGGTCACCGAGCTGATGTCGGCCGCCTTCCCCGTCACCATCCGGCTGACCATCGTGGCGATCCTCTTCGAGATCGTCATCGGCATCAGCCTCGGCGTGGTCACCGGGCTGCGGCGCGGGCGGCCCGTCGACACCGTCGTCCTGATGCTGACCCTCATCGTCATCGCCATCCCCGTGTTCGTCACGGGCCTGCTGCTCCAGTTGCTGCTCGGCGTCGAATGGGGGGTCATCAGACCCACGGTCTCGCCGGAGGCCCCGTTCAACGAACTCCTCATCCCGGGCCTCGTGCTGGCGTCCGTCTCGCTGGCGTACGTCACCCGCCTCACCCGGACCTCGATCGCCGAGAACTCGCGCGCCGACTACGTCCGCACCGCCGTCGCCAAGGGCCTGCCCAGGCGCCGGGTGATCACCAAGCACCTGCTGCGCAACTCGCTCATCCCCGTCGTCACCTTCATCGGCACGGACGTCGGCGCTCTGATGGGCGGCGCGATCGTCACCGAGCGGATCTTCAACATCCACGGCGTCGGCTACCAGCTCTACCAGGGCATCCTGCGCCAGAGCACCCAGACCGTGGTCGGCTTCGTGACCGTGCTCGTGCTGGTCTTCCTGGTCGCCAACCTCATCGTCGACCTTCTGTACGCCGTACTCGACCCGAGGATTCGCTATGCCTGAGCCCTACGACGACGGAGCGATCGCCGGGACGGGGGCGGGCGGGGCGATGGACCTCGCGGCGAGCGAGGCCGCAACTCTTGAGAAGACCCCTGGGGGCCCGCTCGGCACAGGACCCTCCGAGAAGCCCCGCTCGCTGTGGTCGGACGCCTGGCGCGACCTGCGGCGCAACCCCGTCTTCATCATCTCGGGGCTGGTCATCCTCTTCCTGGTCGTCATCTCCCTGTGGCCCTCGCTGATCGCCGACGGCAACCCGCTCCAGTGCGACCTCGCCAAGGCGCAGGAGGGCTCCCAGCCAGGACATCCCTTCGGCTACAACGGGCAGGGCTGCGACGTCTACACGCGGACCGTCTACGGCGCCCGCACCTCGGTCACCGTCGGCGTGTGCACCACCGTCGGCGTCGCCCTGTTCGGCTCGTTCGTCGGCGGGCTCGCCGGATTCTTCGGCGGCGGATGGGACGCGCTGCTCTCCCGCGTCACCGACATCTTCTTCGGCATCCCCGTGGTCCTCGGCGGCCTGGTCTTCCTGTCGGTGGTCACCTCCGCCACCGTCTGGCCCGTCATCGGCTTCATGATCCTGCTCGGCTGGCCGCAGATCGCCCGCATCGCCCGCGGTTCCGTCATCACCGCCAAACAGAACGACTACGTCCAGGCGGCCCGCGCGCTCGGCGCCTCCAACTCCCGGATGCTGCTGCGCCACATCGCGCCCAACGCGGTCGCCCCGGTCATCGTCGTGGCGACCATCGCACTCGGTACGTACATCGCGCTCGAAGCGACGCTGTCCTATCTCGGCGTCGGCCTCAAGCCGCCCACCGTCTCCTGGGGCATCGACATCTCGGCCGCCTCCCAGTACATCCGCAACGCCCCGCACATGCTGCTCTGGCCGGCCGGGGCGCTTGCGATCACGGTGCTCGCGTTCATCATGCTCGGCGACGCGGTGCGCGACGCCCTCGACCCCAAGCTGCGGTGAGGAGAGGGACCATGCTGCTCGAAGTGCGCGATCTCCAGGTGGAGTTCAAGACGCGGGACGGGGTCGCCAAGGCCGTCAACGGCGTCAACTACTCGGTGGACGCGGGCGAGACCCTCGCCGTGCTCGGCGAGTCCGGCTCGGGCAAGTCCGTCACCGCTCAGGCCGTCATGGGCATCCTCGACATGCCGCCCGGACGGATCGCCGGCGGCGAGATCCTCTTCCGGGGCAAGGACCTCCTCAAGCTCAAGGAGGACGAGCGGCGCAAGATCCGCGGCTCCGAGATGGCCATGATCTTCCAGGATGCGCTGTCCTCCCTGAACCCGGTGCTCAGCGTGGGCGACCAGCTCTCGGAGATGTTCACCGTCCACCGCGGCATGTCCAGGAAGGACGGCAGGGCCAAGGCCGTCGAGCTGATGGACCGGGTGCGCATCCCGGCCGCGAAGGAGCGGGTCGGCCAGTACCCCCACCAGTTCTCCGGCGGCATGCGCCAGCGCATCATGATCGCGATGGCGATGGCCCTCGAACCGTCCTTGATCATCGCGGACGAGCCGACCACCGCCCTCGACGTCACCGTCCAGGCCCAAGTCATGGATCTGCTCGCCGAGTTGCAGCGCGAGCTGAACATGGGGCTCATCCTGATCACCCACGACCTGGGTGTCGTCGCCGATGTCGCCGACAAGATCGCGGTGATGTACGCGGGCCGCATCGTCGAGCAGGCCCCGGTGCACGAGATCTACAAGAAACCCGCGCACCCGTACACCAAGGGGCTGCTCGAATCGATCCCGCGCCTGGACCAGAAGGGCCAGGAGCTGTACGCGATCAAGGGCCTGCCGCCCAACCTGATGCACATCCCGCCGGGCTGCGCCTTCAACCCGCGCTGCCCGATGGCCCAGGACGTCTGCCGGACCGACGTGCCGCCGCTGTTCGACGTGGCCGCCCGCCGGCAGAGCGCGTGCTTCTTCTGGAAGGAGACCCTCGATGGCTGAGGCCATTCTGGAGGTCAGGGACCTGGTCAAGCACTATCCGCTGACCCAGGGCATCCTCTTCAAGAAGCAGGTCGGCGCGGTCAAGGCGGTCGACGGGGTCTCCTTCGACCTCGCGCCCGGCGAGACACTCGGCATCGTCGGCGAGTCCGGCTGCGGCAAGTCCACGGTCGCCAAGATGCTGGTCAATCTGGAGCGGCCGACGGCCGGGCAGATCAAGTACAAGGGCGACGACATCACGCAGATGTCCGGCCGGGCTTTGAAGGCCGTGCGCCGCAACATCCAGATGGTGTTCCAGGACCCGTACACCTCGCTGAACCCGCGCATGACGGTCGGCGACATCATCGGGGAGCCGTACGAGATCCACCCCGAGGTCGCCCCGAAGGGCGACCGCCGCCAGAAGGTCCAGGACCTGCTCGACGTGGTCGGGCTCAACCCGGAGTACATCAACCGCTACCCCCACCAGTTCAGCGGCGGCCAGCGCCAACGCATCGGCATCGCGCGGGGGCTGGCGCTCCAGCCCGAGATCATCGTCGCGGACGAACCGGTCTCCGCGCTCGACGTCTCCGTGCAGGCGCAGGTCGTCAACCTCCTGGACCGCCTCCAGAACGAGTTCTCCCTCAGTTACGTCTTCATCGCCCACGACCTGTCCATCGTGCGGCACATCTCCGACCGGGTCGGGGTGATGTACCTCGGCCGGATCGTCGAGATCGGCCGCGACGAGGAGATCTACGACCACCCCACCCACCCCTACACCCAGGCGCTGCTCTCCGCGGTGCCGGTCCCCGACCCGTCCGCGCGGGAGCAGCGCGAGCGCATCATCCTGACCGGGGACGTGCCCTCGCCCGCGAATCCGCCGTCGGGGTGTCCCTTCCGTACGCGCTGCTGGAAGGCGCGGGAGCGGTGCGCGCTCGAGGTGCCGCTGCTTGAGGTGCCGGCCGAGTTCCGGCTGGCCTCCGGCCCGGCGCATCATCCCTCGGCCTGCCACTTCGCGGAGGAGAAGCGGGTTGTTCCGGTGGATCCGGAGTGAGGGTTCGGCTGCGGCCGGTGGGGGCTGACTGCGCAGTTCGCCGCGCCCCTGAAACCCGCCTTCGACCGCGGGCCGATGGGGGCTGGTCGCGCAGTTCCCCGCGCCCCTTGGCGGCACGGTGCTGGGCCGAACGTCGAGGCCCGCGCCCGCTGTGGTGGCCGGGGTGTGCGGGCGCGGGCCCCGATTCCGAGCGGAGGCTCAGGCTCGGGTCAATGGGCCGTATCCGTCGCCTCCTCGATCGCGGCGAGAGCCGGATCAAGGACGACGTCCTCGTCCCGGGCCGTGATCGTCGGCTCCTCCGGGAAGTGGCACGCCGTCAGGTGCCCCTCCCGGTTGCCCTCGATGCGTACCAGCGGGGGCGTCTCGGTGGCGCAGCGCTCCTGCGCCTTCCAGCACCGCGTGCGGAACCGGCAGCCGGACGGCGGGTCGACCGGCGAGGGCACGTCCCCGGCGAGGCGGATGCGCTCGCGGCCCTCGCCCTCCTCGTCCACCACGGCCTCCGGCACCGCCGAGAGCAGGGCGTGGGTGTACGGGTGGCGCGGGCGCCGGTAGATCGACTCGCGGTCGCCGACCTCGACGATCCGGCCCAGGTACATGACCGCGACCCGCTGCGAGAAGTGCCGCACGATCGCCAGGTCGTGCGCGATGAACAGGAAGGCGATGTCCAGCTCCCGCTGGAGGTTCTGGAGCAGGTTGACCACCTGCGCCTGGATCGACACGTCGAGCGCCGAGACCGGCTCGTCGGCCACGATCAGCTTGGGCTCCATCCCCAAGGCCCTTGCCACCCCGATGCGTTGGCGCTGGCCGCCGGAGAACTCGTGCGGGAAGCGGTTGTAGTGCTCGGGGTTCAGGCCGACGGTCTCCAGGAGCTCGCGTACCCGCCGCTCCACGCCGCCGGGTGGCTTGATGGCGTTGACCAGCATCGGGTTGGCGATGATGTCGCCGACCGTCTGGCGCGGGTTGAGCGAGGCGTACGGGTCCTGGAAGATCATCTGGATCTCGGACCTGATCGGCGCGATGTCCCGGCGGGAGGCGTGGGTGATGTCCTGCCCGGCGTAGACGACCTTTCCCGCGGTGGGCTCCAGGAGCCGGGTGACCAGGCGGCCGGTGGTCGACTTGCCGCAGCCGGACTCGCCGACGAGGCCGAGGGTCTCGCCCCGCCCGATGCTGAAGTCGATCCCGTCCACGGCGCGCACATCGCCGACATGCCGCTTGAAGAGGAACCCCATGTTGATCGGGAAGTACTTGACGAGCCCGGTCACTTCGAGCAATGGGCCCGTGCCGCCGGACCCGGGCGCGCCGTCCCGCTGCTTGACGAGGCTGGTGGCTTTCTCACTCATGGCGATGTCCCGCATCCTTGTCAGCGCAGCCTCGGACGGATCTGGGTGGTGAAGATTTCCTCTTTTTGATGGCCCGTCAGATGGCAGGCGGACCCCCGGCGCTGGTCCTCCGGCAGATCGGGCCGGACCGTGTTGCAGGTGCCGCCCGCCACCTCTCCCGAGAAGCCGCACCGGGGGTGGAACGGGCAGCCCGGCGGCGGTGAGAGCAGGCTCGGCGGAGCGCCGGGGATCGGCATCAGCGGGGTCTCCACCGAGGAGTCCAGGCGCGGTACGGAGCCGAGCAGCCCCCAGCTGTAGGGGTGCTGGGGCCGGTGCATGACCTCCTTGACGGTGCCGCGCTCCACGCACCGGCCGGCGTACATCACCATCACCTGGTCGGCGGTCTTGGCGATCACCCCGAGGTCGTGGGTGATGATGATGATCGCCGCGCCGGTCTCCTGCTGGAGGTCTTTCAGGAGGTCGAGGATCTGGGCCTGGACGGTCACGTCGAGCGCGGTCGTGGGCTCGTCCGCGATCACCAGCTCCGGGTCGCAGACCAGCGCCATCGCGATCATGGCGCGCTGGCGCATGCCTCCGGAGAACTGGTGCGGATAGTCGTCGACGCGCAGCTCGGGCTGGGGGATGCCGACCTTGCGCAGCATGTCCACGGCCCGCGCCCGCGCCTCGCGGCGGGAGGCGCCGGTGTGCTTCATGAGGGGCTCGGCGATCTGCCGGCCCACCGTGTAGAACGGCGAGAGCGCGGCCAGCGAGTCCTGGAAGATCATCGCCATCTTCTTGCCGCGCAGCCGGTTCAGCTGCCGCTCGGTGGCGCCGGTCAGCTCCTGGCCGTCCAGCAGGATCTCGCCCTCGATCGTGGTGTTGCGCGGGTTGTGCAGCCCCAGGATCGCGAGGTTGGTCACCGACTTGCCGGAGCCCGACTCGCCGACGATGCCCAGCGTGGAGCCGCGTTCCAGATCGAAGGAGAGGCCGTCGACGGCCTTGACGGTGCCGTCCTCGGTGGCGAAATGGACGTACAGGTCGCGGACCGAGAGGAACGAGCGCGCCGGCGCGGAGACCGGCTCGGCGGCGGACTGGTTCAGGGTGGACACAGGTGGTTCTCCTGAAGGTCTGCGGGCGTCAGGCGAGCCTGATCCGGGGGTCGATGAAGGCGTACGCCAGGTCCACGACGATGTTGCAGACGACGATGAGGGAGGCGCCGATGAGCATGACGGCCATCTCCAGGGGCAGGTCGCTGCGGAGCACCGCCTGCACCGAGAGCAGCCCGAGGCCGTGCAGGCCGAAGGTGACCTCCGTGATGATCGCGCCGCCGAGCACCGCGCTCAGGTCCACGCCGAAGATCGTGACGATGGTGGCCATCGCGCCGCGCAGCGCGTACCGCAGGAAGACGTAGCGGGACGACATGCCCTTGGCGCGGGCCGCCCTGATGTGGTCCTCGGAGAGCTGCTCGACCATCAACGACCGGGTCTGGCGGCTGTAGTTGGACCAGAAGATCACCGACAGGACCAGGCAGGGCAGGATCATCCCGGTGACCGACCCCCAGACGTCGTGCGCCCAGTCCACGTCGTGGCCCCGGTCGAGCCAGCCCAGCTTGGTGGAGAAGAACAGGATCGCGAGCGGTCCGATGAAGTAGATCTGCACCGACTGCCCGAGCAGCGAGGTGGCGCTGGCGACCCGGTCGAAGACCGTGCCCTGGCGCCAGGCCGAGATCAGGCCGAGCGAGACGCCGATGGTGAGGAAGACGGCCGCACCGCCGACCGCGAGGGTCAGCGTCGTCGGATAGCTGTCGGCGATCGTGCCCCAGACCGGCTGCTGGTTGGCGAAGGAATAGCCGAAACAGGGCGCCGGGCAATTGCCGACCGGCATATGACGGCCGGCGAATATGCCGACCATGTAATGCCAGTACTGCGTCCAGATCGGCAGGTTGAGCCCGAGGTTCTTGCGGATCAGGGCGACATTCTGCGGATCACACTGCTTTCCGCAGGAGAGCAGCGCGGGGTCGGACGGCAGGAAGAAGAAGAGGAAATACGTGATCATGCTGATCAGAACCAGAATGACCATGGCACCGAGCACACGGCGCACCAGGAAACGGAACATCGGCTGACTCTTCCGTCGCTATGCGGTTTCCCCGGCCCGCCTCGGGGCCGGGGAAACCGGGCCGCACGTGCTACTGCTTCACGAAGATCGAGTTCGGGTTGATCGTCCCGTAGACCTGGTTGTAGGTGACGCCGCCGAGGCCGGAACCGTACAGGTTGAAGTACTTGTCGAAGAGGAACGGAATCTGCGACGCGTCGGTCTGGAGCGCGTACTCGGAGAGCTGCTCCCACGCGGCCGCCTGCTTGGGCAGGTCCGTGATCTGGTTGATGCGGTCGATCTCGGAGTTGACCTTCGGGTCGTTCAGGAACGAGTAGTTGTTGGTGCCGTCCGTGAGGTTGCGCCCGTCCATGGTGGGCGGCACGACCGTCGACCCGTTGGGCCAGTCCGCGCCCCAGCTCGCCCGGTACATGTCGTACGGCGTGTTCACCTTGCCGACCACCGTGTAGTACGAGGTCGTGTCGATGGCCTTGCGGTCCACCTTGAAGCCGGCCTTCTCCAGGGCCTTCTGGATGGTCAGCGTGACGGTGTCCCACTTCGGGGTGTTCGCGTAGGCCAGCGAGATCTTGTACGGGGTGGTGACGCCGGCGTCCTTCAGGAGCTGGAGGGACTTCTCGGGGTCACCCATGGGCTTGGCGAGCTTGCCGAACGGGTCGAACTTCTTGTAGCCGGACACCGTCGGGCTGAGCAGCGAGGTGCCGAGGTCGCCCTGCGCGCCGCCGCCCATGGCCTGCTGGACCTGCTGGAGCGGGAAGGCGTACTGGAGCGCCTGGCGCACCTTCGGGTCGGTGATCCGCTTGGTGTTGAGGTTGAACACCTCGACGTAGGGCTGGTACTCGTTCACCGTCCGGCTCTTGTACTGCGGGTCCGAGGTCAGCGTCTGCATCTTCGAGGGGTCCGCCGACTGCGCCATGTTGATGGCGTACTTGTCGGTGCCGGTGTCCGCGGCGAGCCGGTTGGTGAGCCCCGGCTCCTGGATGCCGAGCTGGAACTCCCACTTGTCGGGGTAGGCGTTGCGGATCGGGTCCGTCTTCGGGTCCCAGTTGGTGTTGCGCACGAAGGACAGCGACTTGCCCGGCTGATAGCTCGCGATCTTGTACGGGCCGGTGGAGACCGGGTGGTTGTTGTACTTCTGCTTGTCGTCCTTGACCTTGGGGACCGGCGAGATGTTGGGCATCGCCATCGCGTACGGGGTGTCCGCGTGCGGCTGGAGGAAGTGGAAGACGATCGTCTTGTCGTCGGGCGTCGAGATCAGCGAGTCCGGGATCTCCTTGCCGTCGTAGGGACCGGCGTACTTCTTGCGGTAGTCGGGGCCGTAGATCCACTTCTGGACGTACTGCGGCCCCTGCGTCTCGTAGTCGGCGAAGAGCCGCTCGATGCCGTACTTGATGTCCTTGCTGGTGACCGGCGTGCCGTCCTCGAACTTCAGCCCGTCCTTGAGGGTGTACGTCCAGGTCTTCGACCCGTCGGAGGGCGTGCCCGTGTCGGTGGCGAGGTCGCCGACCACGATCGTCTTGCCGGTCTTCGGGTCGATCTTGTAGCCGGTCAGCGAGCGGTTGTAGAGCAGCTGCACCGACAGCTGGTCGCTCACGTACTGCTGGCCCGGGTCCAGGTAGTCGAAGCCGGCCTGGTCGAGGCTGTAGGCGGTGCCGCCGGACTTCGCGCCGTCGACCGCGACGGCCGGTCCGGTGGAGTCGGCCTTGGTGCCCACGCCGAAGTTCTGCACCGAGGCCTGCTTGCCCGTGTCCGAGCCCTTGCCATTGTCGCTCGCCCCGCCGCTGCTGCACGCGGCCGTCAGCGCCAGTGCCCCCACCGCGAACACCGCGGAAACCTGGCGCGCCTTGTCTATTCTCATGAGTTCCTGCCTGTCAGGATGATCGGCTTCAGCGCACGGTCTTGGGGTCGAGAGCGTCCCGGACCGAATCCCCGAGCAGGTTGAACGCGACGACGAAGACGACCATCGCGATGCCGGGGAAGAACATGAAGGTGAGATCGGAGTCGTAGTACGTGGCCCCGGACTGGAAGAGCAGGCCCCAGTCGGGAGTCGGGCTGTGGACCCCGACGCCGAGGTAGGAAAGCCCCGCCTCGGCGGTGACGTTGACCGGGAGCAGCAAGGTGGCCTGCACGAGCACGGTCGACCAGATGTTGGGCAGCAGCTCCTTGCGGATGATCCGCCACCCCGAGGCGCCGCTGAGCCGGGCCGCCTCGATGAACTCGCGCTCGCGCAGCGAGAGCACCTGGGCCCGGATGAGCCGGCCGATCGTCATCCAGCCGAGGACCAGCTGCACCAGGATCAGCGCCACCACCCGCACATAGGCGGGCTCCTCCTCGGTGGGCGAGACGAACAGGGCCACGATCACCGGGGTGAAGGCGATGAAGAACAGCTGCTGCGGGAAGGACAGCATGAGGTCCGAGAACCGGCCGAGGAAGTAGTCGGTCCGGCCGCCCAGATACCCCTGCACCAGGCCGATGAGGACGCCGATCACCACCGCGATCGTGGTGACCGCGAGGGCGATGAGCAGCGAGGTGCGGATGCCGTAGATCAAAAGCGTGAACACGTCGCGGCCGAGCTTCGGTTCGAGGCCGAACCAGAAGTCGCCGTCGATCCCGCCATTGGGCTTGAGCGGAATGCCGTAGCTGTTCAGCAGCCCGCGGTCCTGCCCGTACAACTGGTAGGGATCTTTTCCGTACAGCTTGGAGATGAGTGGAGCGGCCACTGCGACCAGGATGAATCCGAGGACCGTAAAGGCACACAGGATTCCGACCTTGTCGCGTTTGAACCGGATCCATGCGAGACGCCCGGGTGAGCGTCCGACAAGTTCGCCCGTCTTCGGTTCGATGCCGTCGGCCGGGCCGGGGGCCTCACCCTCTCCGGGAAGTGGATCGGATGGCTCCATGGCAGCTCTTGTGGAACTCGACATTTCGCATTGCCCTCCGCGCAGGAAGGATTCAGCGGCGCTGTTGCGTCATTTGTTGACCGGAACATTCATGGGTGCGGCGGTGCGAGTCAAGAGGTTGGTACAGGCCGAGGTGAACTCATCGCTTTACTTGGTGCAAGATTTCATTCTTCGGTGCGGACGCGTGCTTGACAGGCTCCCGGCTTATCCGGAATCTCCTGCTAAATGCCCATCAATTTCCGTAACGCGGGGGCAACATGCAGGTCGCGGCGCCGATATACGGACATGGCACGGTGAGCACCGTACGGCCGTGCGGGTGCCGTGGCCGGCCGGGTGGCTTTCCGCCGCCCGGCCGGCCGTCACTTGTGCTTCTCGGGTCTACTGGAGCCCCAACGAGCGGCGCAGGAAGTCGACTTGGAGCAGCAGCAGGTTCTCGGCGACCTGCTCCTGCGGGGTCATGTGCGTCACGCCCGTGAGCGGGAGCACCTCATGGGGGTGGCCCGCCGCCAGGAGCGCGGAGGACAGCCGCAGGGAGTGGGCCACCACCACGTTGTCGTCCGCCATGCCGTGGATGATCATCAGCGGGCGGGCCGGGCTCGGGCGGCTGGTCAACTCGCCGTTCCTGACCAGGGAGTTGGAGTCGTACACGTCGGGGTTCTCGGACGGGAGCCCCAAGTACCGCTCCGTGTAGTGGGTGTCGTACAGCTCCAGGTCCGTCACCGGCGCCCCCGCGATGCCCGCGTGGAACACATCGGGCCGCCGCAGGACGGCGAGCGCGGACAGATAGCCGCCGAAGGACCAGCCCCGCATCGCCACCCGGCCGAGGTCCAGGGGGTAGGCGCCCGCCAGGCCGTGCAGCGCCTCGATCTGGTCGTCGAGGACGAGGGTGAAGTCGTTCTTGACCGCCTTCTCCCAGGCGGGGGAGCGGCCGGGGGTGCCGCGGCCGTCGGCGACGACCACCGCGAAGCCCTGGTCGGCGAACCACTGCGAGGCGAGGTGCGCATTGTGCGCGGCCACCACCCGCTGTCCGTGCGGTCCGCCGTACGGATCCATGAGTACGGGCAGCGGCCCGTCGGATTCGCGGTAGTGGGACGGGAGCAGAACGGCGCACGGGATCCGCTGTGCGCCCCCTTCGGTCAGCCGGAGCCGCACCGAGAGGCCGGGAGTCGCGGCATACGAGACGATCTTGGCCAGTTCCTTGCCGTCCCGCAGCACCCTGACATCCGCCCCCGGCCGGTCGGGCCGGGCGGAGCTCAGCACCGTGATCGCCCCGGAACGCACGGCCGAGTGGACTCCCGCGCCGTCCGAGACGCGTTCCGTACCCAGCTCATTGACCCGGTACACATGGATCTCGCCGATCTCGGGAGCACCGGCCGCCGCCGAGCGGGCCTTCGCACCCGCGGACGCGGAGATCAGAACATCGCTCTCGCCGATGTCGAGCACCGCCCTGACGTGCAACTGCGCTCCGGTCAGGGCCCGGTCGCCGACGGCCAGGACCCGCGCCCCGCCCTCGTCGGCGATCCGGACCAGACGGCCGTCGGGAGCCCACGCCGGGACGCCCGGCAGGAGTTCGAGCCAGTCCGCGTCCTCGTCGACATGTACGGTGCGCGTGGCGCCCGACGCGGGGTCGACGGCGAGGTGGAGCTGGGTGCGCTGGTCCCGGGACTGGACGAGCAGCAGCGGCGCGCCGTCCGAGGACCAGTGGACCCGGGCGAGATAGGGGTGGCGGCCCCGGTCCCAGACGACCTCGGTACGCGTGCCGTCGAGCGCGTACAGGAAGAGCCGCACCTCGGCGTTGGGCGTGCCGGCCGCCGGATAGGCGACCTGTACGGGCTCCTGGCCGGGGTTGGCCGGATCGGCGATCCACCAGCGCCGTACGGGGCTGTCGTCCGCGCGGGCGACCAGGAGCCGGTCCGAGTCGGGGCTCCACCAGTGGCCGCGCGAGCGGGACATCTCCTCCGCGGCGATGAACTCCGCGAGCCCGTACGTCACTTCGGGTGACTCGGGCTCGGCGAGTGCCCGGTCGCCCTCGCCCTCGGCTCCCGCGACCCGCAGCGCGCCCCGCGCCACATAGGCCACATGGCGACCGTCGGGGGAGGGGCGGGGGTCGAGCACCGGGCCCGGCACCGGCAGTTCGCGGGCGGTGCCGGCGCGCAGCTCGGCGGTGAAAAGGCGACCGGACAGGGCGAAGGCGGCGAGTTCGACGGCCGCGTCGGTGGCATACCCGACGATTCCGGCCGAACCCTCCCTGCTGCGCTCGCGCCGCGCCCGCTCCTGCGCCGAGAGCCGCTCGCCCCGGCCGCCGAGCAGCGCGCCGGGGTCCGCCGCGATCCGCTCCGTACCACCGCGCACCAGGTCGAGTACCCAGAGCCCGTTGCTGCGTTCGGTGCCGGACGGCGAGCGCAGGAAGACGATCCGCTCGCCGTCCGGCGACACGGTGAAGGCGCGGGGCGCACCGAGCGTGAAGCGCTGGGTCCGTGCTGAGTGCCGGGGGAACGAGAGCTGCCCGGAGTCCTCTGGGTGCCTGGATGCGGTGGTCGTCATGAGGGGAACCTAGTCGCCCCCGGTGCGGCCCGCCCAGGTGCGAGCCGCGTGCGCCCCATGTGCGCCCGTGCCCCGATCAATGCGTTCCCACGGAAAGTTATGATCCGTAGCGCTCAGTGGGTATGAACCTGCTGGCTGTATGCGCATTGCTGGGTCCGTCCGACCACCGGAACAGATGGAGGTGAACCGCCGTGGCACTCTCGATTTCGGCGGTGGTGCTGCTGGCGATCGTCGTCTTCCTGCTGGTCCGGAAATCCGGGCTCAAGGCCGGACACGCGGCGGTCTGCATGCTGCTCGGCTTCTATCTGGCGAGTTCGTCCATCGCCCCCACCATCAGCCAAGTGACCAGCAACGTGGCGGGGATGATCGGGGGGATCAAGTTCTAGCGAGCGCCCGCAGCCTGTCCTGAACCCTGGCGGCGGGGGCACGGCCCGGCCCCGGCCTCGTAGGCTGGGCCCATGTCGGAACTCCCCGCCCGCCGTCTTCTCCTGGTGCACGCGCACCCGGACGACGAGTCGATCAACAACGGCGCCACCATGGCCAAGTACGCAGCCGAAGGCGCGCACGTCACCCTGGTGACCTGCACGCTCGGTGAGGAGGGCGAGGTCATCCCGCCGGAGCTCGCCCATCTCGCGCCCGACCAGGAGGGCGGCCTCGGCGCCCACCGGATCGGCGAACTCGCCGCCGCGATGAAGGAACTGGGCGTCACCGACCACCGCTTCCTCGGCGGCCCGGGCCGCTTCCACGACTCCGGAATGATGGGCGTCGAGCAGAACCACCGCGCCGACGCGTTCTGGAACACCGACGTGGACGAGGCGGCCGCGTACCTCGTAGAGGTGATCCGCTCCGTGCGCCCGCAGGTCCTCGTCACCTACGACCCCGACGGCGGCTACGGGCACCCCGACCACATTCAGGCGCACCGGGTCGCGATGCGCGCCGCCGAACTCGCGGCCGAGTCCGGCTACCGCCGCGACCTGGGCGATCCGCACACCGTCGCGAAGATCTACTGGAACCGGGTGCCCCGTCCGGTCGCCGAGGCGGCCTTCGCCGAGCTGCGCGCCGCGAACGCGGACTTCCCCGGCATCGCCGCCATCGGCGACGTACCGGGTGTCGTGGACGAGCCGGACATCACGGCAGAGATCGACGGCACCGCCTTCGCCGCCGCCAAGGCCGCCGCGATGCGCGCCCACGAGACCCAGATCGCCGTCCAGGGGCCCTACTTCGCGCTCTCCAACGACCTGGGCCAGCCGATCTTCACCACCGAGTACTACCAATTGGCGGCGGGCGTCCCGGGAGTCCCGGCCGGGCAGCGCGAACACGACCTGTTTGAAGGTGTGGGCAAGTGAGTAAACGTACCGCCATGGATGACACGAGGACGGGCGGCGGCGCCGCGCGCATCGCGCTGTACCTGCTGCTCGTCGTGCTCGGCGCGCTCGTCGGCGTCGCCGGGGCGCTCGTGCAGACGGCCTGGTTCCCGGGCGGCCTCGCCCTGTCCCTCGCGGGAGCCGTCGGCCTCTTCTGGTCCGGTACGCAACTCATGGGCGGCCGGGGCGGAGTGGGGGCGCCCGCGGCCGGCTGGCTGGTCGCCGTCATCCTGCTGACCGCCTCGCGCCCCGAGGGCGACTTCGTGTTCGGCGCCGGAGCCGGGTCGTACGTCTTCCTGCTCGGCGGGATGGTTGCAGCTGTGATCTGTGCCACGATCGGCGGATTCGCGCAACCCGGCGGCCCGGCCGCCCGACTTGGCAAGTGACGTGCGCAGTCGCGACGACGCAGTAGAAGGCGAGGGGGCGCGCCTTCTCCGGGCCGCCCCGTTCGGAACAACGGCGGCCAGTATGGTGGTGCGCGCCGCCGAGCCGCCCGTACAGAGGCACCACAAGAACGAGACCGGGTGGCGGAGCCGATCGGGAGAGAACCAGCCTTGAGTCGTGAAACTGACAGTCCGTCCTCCGGCCCCCAGGGGCGCGGCACAGCCGGGTATCCCTCGGGCACCCCGCCGTACGGAACCCCGTCGTCCGCGGGCCAGGGTGCTCCTGAAGCCGCTGTCGAGCCGGACGAGCCGAAGACCGAGACCACGCTGACGACGCGGATCCGGATCAACATCCCGGGCTCGCGGCCCATCCCGCCGGTCGTGGTGCGTACGCCGATGAGCGACACCGCCAAGCCGGCGGACGCGGAAGGCGTGAGCGAGCGCACCGGTTCGGTGCCGAGGCCCGAGTCGCCCGAGCCGGACGCCGAGGAGCCGGCCGCCGAAGAGCGGCCCACCAGCAACTGGTTCGCCCCGCGCAAGTCCCCGGCGGCGCCCTCCTCTCCGGCGACCCCGCCGGGCGGCACACCCAGGGCCGACCTTCCGTACTTCTCGGACGGTTCGGGCACCGGGGCGCCGGGCGCCGACGGATCCGGCCGCCCGGACGGCCCGGACGGGGCGCGCCCCGGCCAGCCGTCAGGACCGACCACGGGGCCCGTCACCGGGAACGCCGCGCTGCCGGTGCGACCCGTCGGCAACCGCGCGGGCACGGGCCAGGGCGCCGCGCCGAACTCCCGGACTCCCGAGGGCCCGGCCTTCGGCGTCGACTCCGGTCAACTCCCGGGCCCGCGGCCCGAGCTGGGCCGGGGCCGCGGTGAAGGCCCGGGCCCCGACACCGGGTTCGGCGACGGCGTACGGCCCGGCCAGGACTTCGGCCGGAACCCGGTCCAGGGCCCCGGCATGGGCGGCGCGGTCGGCAGTCACCCCTTCGCGCCCGGCGGCCAGAGCCCCGCCCCCGTGCTGTCCGACGACACGGCGATCCTCACCCCGCAGGCCCCGGCGCCGAGCCCGCTCACGCACACCGTGGGCAACCCGCTCGCGAGCCCGGCCGTCAACCCGGCGGCGCCCGCGCCCGGCGGCCATGTCTCCGGCGACACCCTGACCAGCGGCATCCCGGTCGTCCCGCCGGAGCACCGGGGCGGCTCCTTCCCGCCCGGCCCCGGCGGCCCGAAGCTCACGCCGCCCCCGGCCGCCGACTTCGACGAGGCCGAGCCTCCGGCCCCGCCGCAGCGCACCACCAAGCCCGCGGCGCCCGCGCCCGCCAAGAAGGGCCGCTCCAAGCTGGCCCTGCTCGGCGGCGGCCTGGTCGCCCTGGTCGGCGTGGCGTACGGCGCCGGTCTCGTCCTGAACCACTCCGAGGTCCCCAAGGGCACCACGGTGCTCGGTGTCGACATCGGCGGCGGCACCAAGGAGGCGGCCGTCTCCAAGCTCGACCAGACCCTCGGCAAGCGCGCCAACCAGCCGCTGAACCTCACGGTCGACGGCAAGCAGACGCAGCTCAAGCCCGAGATCGCGGGGCTCTCGCTGGACAGCCAGGCGACCGTGCGGGCCGCGGCGGGCTCCGACTACAACCCGGTGTCCGTGATCGGCTCACTCTTCGGCGGCAAACGGGTGGCCGAACCGGTGATCCCGGTCGACGAGGAGAAGCTCGGCGTCGCCCTGACCGACCTCGCCGGGGCGTCGGGCTCGTCGACCGAGGGCACGATCAAGTTCGTGCCGGGCAAGGCCGTCGCCGTGCCGGGCAAGGCGGGCAAGGCGCTCGACGTGAACCGCTCGATGATCTCGGTGAAGGACGCGTACCGGACGATGGTGCAGACCGGCAAGGCCGACCCGGTGTCGCTGCCGGTCGCGGTCCGCCAGCCCACCATCAGCCAGACCGAGATCGACCGGGCGATGAAGGACTTCGCGCAGCCCGCGATGTCCGGGATCGTCACGATCAAGGCGGGCGCCAAGTCGCTGCCCTTCGGCCCCTCGAAGTCGCTCCCCAAGATCCTCTCGATGAAGGCGAACGGGGGGAAGCTGGTGGAGGTCTACGACAAGGCCGCGATCACCGAGCTGATGGGCTCCACGTTCAAGGGGATCATGGTCAACCAGGGTGGTCAGAAGCACGAGGTGTCCGCGGACGACGTGGCCAACGCGATGAAGACCGCGCTGCTCGGCAAGACCGCGGCCGAGCGGACCGCCACGATCGATCTCAACCCGAGCTAGCCGCTCCGAGGATGCGGCCGGCCCCGGGGAGTGCGAGGATCCCAGTGCGGGCCGTCCGTGGCAGGTCGTGCAGTTGCCCGCGCCCCTTGTGAGGCACGAACGCCCCCGTACCCCCGCGGTACGGGGGCGGTGTCATGCCGGCACCCATGACATCCGTCATGCGGGAGTCACGACGCCCGGCACTGCCGCGGTGGCCTGCGTCCGGGCGAATCTTGACCCATGACGCAGACAGCACCTCCCGCCGAGCGGACCGCACAGTCCGTGGTGAGCTTCGAGAACGTGAACAAGAGCTACGGCGACGTCCGTGCCGTGGCCGACCTGTCGCTGCGGCTGCACCCCGGCGAGACGGTCGCCCTGCTCGGCCCCAACGGAGCCGGCAAGTCCTCCACCCTCGACCTGCTGCTCGGACTGCGCAACCCCGACTCCGGCCGGGTCAGCCTCTTCGGGATGACGCCCTCGCAGGCCATCAACGCCGGCAAGGTCGGCGCGATGCTGCAGAGCGGCGGTCTGATGGAGGACGTGACCGTGCGCGAGCTGGTCAAGCTCGGCTGCGACCTGCACCCCAAGCCGTACCCGGTCGCCGAGGTCATGGACCGCGCCGGGATCACTCAGATAGCCGATCGCAAGGTCAACAAGCTCTCCGGCGGCCAGGAGCAGCGCGTCCGCTTCGCGCTCGCGACCGCCGGGGCCAACGACCTGATCGTCCTCGACGAGCCGACGACCGGCATGGACGTCACCGCCCGCCAGGCGTTCTGGGCGACCATGCGCGAGCAGGCGGCCCAGGGCCGTACGGTCCTGTTCGCCACGCACTACCTGGAAGAGGCCGACGCGATCGCCGACCGGGTGCTCGTCCTGCACAAGGGCAAGCTGCTCGCGGACGGCACCGCGGCCGAGATCAAGGCCAAGGCCGGCGCCCGCCGGGTCAGCTTCGACCTGGAGGGCACGATCGACGAGGCCGCGCTGCGCGGGCTCCCCTTCCTGTCCACCATCGACATCTCGGGCCGCACCGTCCGCATCCAGTCGCACGACGCCGACGCCACGATGCACGCGGTGTACGGGCTCGGCCTCTACCCGCGCAACCTCGAAGTCGCGGGCCTCGGCCTGGAGCAGGCCTTCGTCGCCATCACCTCGGCCGAGGAGGCCAACGCACGATGAACACGCTGATCAAGCTCGAAATCACCCGCACCCTGCGGAACAAGAAGTTCATGTTCTTCTCGGTGATCTACCCCTCGGCCCTCTACCTGCTCTTCGCGGCCTCGCAGAACAGCACCGACAAGGTCAAGGGCACCGACCTCACCTTCCCGGCCCTGTACATGGTCTCGATGGCTTCCTTCGGCGCGATCACCGCCGTCCTCATGGGCAACAGCGAGAAGATCGCCAAGGAGCGGGAGAAGGGCTGGGTGCGCCAGCTGCGCCTGACCACCCTGCCGGGCCGCGGCTACGTCCTCGCGAAGATCGCCAGCGCGGCCGTGGTGACCCTGCCCTGCATCGTGGTCGTCTTCCTCGTCGCGGCCGCCGCCAAGGGCGTGCGCTTCGAGGCCTGGCAGTGGGGCGCGCTGACCGTCGCCATCTGGGCCGGTTCGCTCTGCTTCGCGGCCCTCGGCGTGGCCATCGGCTACATCGCCAGCGGTGACGCGGTCCGCCCGATCACGATGATCATCTACTTCGGCATGTCGATCCTGGGCGGCCTGTGGATGCCCAGCACCGTCTTCCCGCAGTGGCTGCAGAACATCGCCGAGTGGCTGCCCACGCACGCGTACGCTGCCCTTGGACAGGCCATCGAGCTGGGCAACGCCCCGCAAGGCAAGGACCTCGCCATCCTCGTCTTCTACTTCCTGCTCTTCGCGGGCGGCGCGGCATGGCTGTACCGGAAGGACACCCTGAAGGCGTGAGTCCCCTGAACAAGGGCCACAAGGACCCGGCGGTGCGGATCGGGCTGAGCCCCGAGACGCGCCGCCAGATGTGGCAGAAGCTGATGTGGGTCGGCATCTGGCTGGCCTTCATGAGCGCCCCGATCGGCGACCTGCTCGACGGCAACCACACCACCGCGGCGACCGTGCTCGGCTGGCTGGGCCTCGCCGCCTTCGTGACCGTCTACCTGGCCCTGGTCCTGCGCCACACCGCCCGCCCCCTGGCCTCCGCGACGGTCTACAGCCTCCTGGGCTTCCTGGCCGCGTTGGCGGTCGTCCTCTCCCTCACGCTCGGCTCGTCCTGGCTCGTGCTCTTCGTGTACGTGTCCGTCTCCTGCGGGGCGACGCTGCCGATCACGCTCGCCACCTGGTCGATCCTGGTCACGACCGCCACGATGACCGTGATCGGGACGCGCGCCACCCACGTCGGCGACGTCGTGCCGGGCCTGGTCATCCCCGCGATCCTGGGCGGCTTCGCCATGACGGGCGTACGCCATCTGATCCGTACGTCGGTGGAACTGCGCGAAGCCAGGGCCACGGTCGCCCAACTGGCCGCGAACGAGGAGCGGTTGAGGATGGCGCGCGATCTGCACGACCTGCTCGGCCACTCCTTGTCCCTCATCACGCTCAAGAGCGAGCTGGCCGGGCGCATGCTGCCCGGCCACCCCGACCAGGCGGCCCAGCAGGTGGCCGACATCGAGCAGGTGAGCCGGCAGGCCCTCGTCGACGTACGGGCCGCCGTGAGCGGGTACCGCAGGGCGACCCTGCCCGCCGAACTCGCGGGCGCCCGCACCGCGTTGAGCGCGGCGGGCATCGAGGCGGACGTGCCGACGAAGGCGCCCGAGGGCCTGCCCGCCGCCGAGGAGGAGGTGCTCGCCTGGGTGCTCCGCGAGGCCGCCACCAATGTCGTACGCCACAGCGGCGCCCGGCACTGCACGGTCACCATCGGCGAACGCCAGACGCTGGACGGCCGGTTCCTCGAACTGCGCGTCCAGGACGACGGCAAGCCCGGCTCGGCGTCCCCGGTCCCGGGCAACGGCCTGACCGGCCTCGCGGAACGCCTGGCGAAGGTGTCCGGAGTCCTGGAGACGGAACCCGGCCGCAAGGGCTTCACGCTGATCGCCCGGATCCCCCTGATTCCGGACCCGTCCACGACCCCTCTAGTATCCGGATCATGATCCGACTCCTCCTGGCCGAAGACCAGTCCATGGTCCGCGAGGCCCTCGCCGCGCTGCTCGGTCTGGAGCCGGACATGGCGGTGGTGGCGCAGGCCGCCCGGGGCGACGAGGTGCTCGCGGCGGCCCGCGAGCACACGGTGGACGTGGCCCTGCTCGACATCGAGATGCCGGGCATGACCGGCATCGAGGCGGCGGCGCAGCTGCACCGCGAGCTGCCGGACGTGAAGATCGTCATCCTGACCACCTTCGGGCGCCCCGGCTACCTGCGCAGCGCCATGGAGTCGGGCGCGGACGCCTTCCTCGTGAAGGACGCCCCGGCGGCCCAACTGGCGACGGCGGTTCGGAAGGTGCTCGACGGCGAGCGGGTCATCGACCCGACGCTCGCGGCCGCCGCCCTCGCCGAAGGGGCGAACCCGCTGACCGAACGCGAGCGCGACGTGCTGCGGGCCGCGCAGGACGGCGCGACCAACGCCGAACTCGCCGCCGCCCTCTGCCTCTCGCAGGGCACCGTCCGCAACTACCTCTCCATGGCCATCCAGAAACTGGCGGCCCGCAACCGTGCGGAGGCCGTCCGCATCGCGCGCGAGAAGGGCTGGCTGTAGCCGGGCGGCTCAGCCCTCGAAGTCGTCGAGGGCGAGCTCGGCGACGGCCTCTTCCTCGTAGCCCTCGATGGGGCCGAGGTAGCGCGCCAGGCCGGGGTGCTCGGCGCAGAAGGTGACGTAGGCGGTGACGGTGTCGTCGTAGAACCCGCCGGTGGACAGCGAGACGTACCCCTTCACGCCCGCGTCCCCGAACTGTTCGCGGGCGCCGATCAGGGCGATCCGGGCATAGGCGAGGCACCTGCGCAGCAGGGCGCACTCCCGCTCGGGGCCGGATGCGGGCAGGCCCTCGTCGATCATCCCGCGCCCGTTGACGGCGTACTCCTCCTGTACGGCGTCGACGTACGTCCCGTGGGTCGTGTCGGCCAGCGCCGTGAGCAGCCGGGCGCCACTGGGGCCCGTCGTCCACCCCCGGCGTACGACGTCGCGGAAGGGCGCCGGGACGTCGTCGTCGCCGAGCCCGGAGACATCGGTGCGGGCCAGGAGCCCGGCCATGGCCGTGTTGGTCTGCATGTGCCAGCCGTCCCGCGTCGGGGGTGAAGATCCGCCGCTCCCATCGTGCACCGTGGGACCCCCGTGATCCATGACCCCGGGGGTCCCGGAGGCTTCAGCAGCTGACCAGGAGCAGGGTCAGGGCCGAGCAGACGTGGACCGCCGAGTTGTTGCCCGGGTCCGGGTCGGCGGGGGTCAGGTCGACCAGGGCGGCCGTGACCGGGAGGTCGCCGCTCGCCAGGAGGCCGGCGTGCAGCGTCAGCTTCTTCGAGACGGTGGCGCCGGACGGGATCGCGCCGAGCGCGCAGACGGCGGTCCGGTTGGTCTTGTCGAGCGTGCAGCCGGGCGCGGAGGGCGCCGTGAACCCGGCCGGATAGCTGAACCACACCCGGGCGGCGCCGACGGCCGCGGGCCCGGTGTTGGTGACGTTCGCGGTGAACGTGGCCGCGTTGATGCCGAGCCCCTTGGGGGAGACGTCCAGGGTCACGGAGAGGTCGGCCTGAGCGGGGTCGGCGGCGGCCGGCGCGGCGAGGCCGAGGGCGGCGAGGAGGGGGAGGAGCAGGGCGGGGGCGAGGCGGGCGGCTATGGGTCTGAGGCGTGACACGCGGACTCCTGGCGAGGTCGGGGTGACATGGCTGCGCCGTCCTCAACAGGCCGTCGGGGACGCCCGGTTGAGGGTGCGTCAACAGATTGTGACCGCTGGTCGCCGTTCCGGCAGGGTTTTCCGGCGGGGCGCGGGGATTGGCCGGATGTCGGCGGGTTCAGGCCCCGGGCCGCCCGGTGCCGGGGCCCATGACGACACCCCGCCCCGCGTAGAACCGCTCGAGGTCGGCCCACTGGACAGGGACGAACTCCTGGGAGCGGCGGCTGTGGAATCCGGACGGATTGTGAAAGACGAGGGCGTCCTCGGTCGCCCCCACGGCCAGGACCAGATGGCCGCCCCGGCGCTCCGGGGCCGGTGCGAGTTCGCGGATCGAGGGGTGGACGGAGAGCATCAACAGGTGCCCGGATGCGCTGAGTCGAGGGATCTCTGCCATCGGCAGATGCGGCCGGGCGGCCGCCTTCAGTCCCCACCGCTCGTGGGCGTACGCGGCGAACGGGGCGTAGATCAGCCCGTCAAGGCCGTCGCCCCGGCGGACGTACGCGCCCGCCGCGAGGCACTCCTCGGCGAGCTCCATCGGCGTCGGCGCCGAGCCCTGCCAGTACTCCAGTGCCATCCGCAGGCAGGCGACCCCGCACAGCCGCCAGGACCACCAGGCGTACTCCTCCGGAGTCCGGGCCCCGTACTTCCGCCACAACGGATCCTGGGCGGCGTCGAGGTCCCCCGCGACGATCCCCTCCACGAGCTCGGGGGAGGCCCATTGGGCGTGGTAGGGGACGGGGTGGACGGCGCGGGGGTGGTGGTCGCTCATGGGGGGACTTTAGGCGGGGCGGCTTCTTACCCACCCTGCCCCTTCCACCCCCCGGAGGGTCTCCGTGCCGGCCGGGGCGATACCGCTAGGGGCGCGGGGAACTGCGCGACCAGCCACAGTGGGGGCGGGCCGGCGCCCGAACAAACCCCACCCCTCGGCGGAGCTAATTGAGCATGGCCCGGGCCGCCCGAGCCCGGCGGCGAACCGATTCCGCGGTGGTCGGCTCCACCGGCTCCACCACGTCCGCGTACCGGTCGAGCTCGGCCGCCCCTGCCAGGAAGTCGCCCCGCTGCACCAGAAGCTGGGCGCGCTCGAAGCGCAGGCGGGCCGGGTGGGAGGGGAGCAGCAGGGAGAGCTCCACCGCCCACAGGGCGACGTCGCTGCGCTCCGGGCGCGCCGCGGCCCATGCGCGGATGTTGTTCAGGATGCGCAGGATGACATCCAGCGGCGCGGCCGGGCTCAGCATGGATTCCTGCAGAGGCGCGCCGGTCGCCCCGGCCACCAGGAGCTCCGCGTCCGCGCCGGTCAGGAGGCGGCCCGCGTCGAACGGGTCGGCCAGGACCCGGTCCCGGGGCGGCCCGAAGCCCACCACGAAGTGGCCGGGCAGCGCCACCCCGTACACCGGCGCCCCGGCCCGCCGGGCCACCTCGATCCAGACCACCGAGAGCAGGATGGGCAGGCCCCGCCGGCGCCGCAGCACCTCGTGCAGCAGGGACGACTCCAGGCGCTGGTAGTCGGGCGGGCTGCCGTGGAAGCCGCAGGTGGCGCCGAGGAGTTCGGCCGCCGCGAGAGCCCAGGGGCGGGCGCCGGTGAGCCCGTACGGGAGCAGCCCGGCGAGCCGGTCCAGCTCGATGTGGGCGGCGTCGATGCCCCGTTGGCCGAGCGCGGGGTCGGCGACCGCGCCGAGCAGGAGGCAGAGCGTCACCACGTCGGGGCGCTCCGAGCGGGCCTCCTCGGCGAACTCCCGCCGCCAGTCGGTGACTTCCGGATTCATGTCAGCCTCGTACCCGGTCAGCGAGATCGGAAGTGGTGGTAGCTGTGGTGCGTCGCGAAGCCCTGGCCCTCGTAGAGCGCGCGGGCGGCGTCGTTGTCGGCCTCCACCTGGAGCCAGGCGGCCGACGCGCCCTCGTCCAGGGCACGGCGGGCCAGCGCGGTCATGACGGCCGTCGCGAGGCCCCGGCGGCGCAGCGCCGGGTCCACCTCGACGGCCATGAAGCCGGCCCAGCGTCCGTCGACCACGCAGCGCCCGATCGCCGCGGGCGCCGCCCCGTCGCCGGGGACCGAGGCGAACCACACCGAGGGGCCGCTGTTCAGTACCGTCAGAACGTGCTCGCCCGGGGTCACCGACCGCTGGTAGCGGCTCAGCCACGCCTCGTCGACCGTGCGCTCCAGGCGCACCCGGGACACGTCCGCGGCCAGGTCGCCGATCGGCGCGAGTGCCGCGATCCGCACCTCGGCGCTCACCTCCCGCTCCCAGCCGGCCTGTTCAAGATCCGCGCAGAGCCGCTCCTGGGTGCCCGCGGCGCCCGTCGCGGTCTGGATGTAGGCGGGAAGACCGCGGGCCGCGTACCAGGTGCGTACGTGGTCGAGGGCGTCCGGCAGCGGGAGGCCCGGGTCGCCGAGCGGCAGGACCGAGTTCGCCCGGCGGGTGAAGCCGGCCGCGGCCCGCAGCGTCCAGCCGCCGAGCCGCTCGCTCTCCACCGGCTGCCAGGCGCGCGCCAGGACCGGCGCGAGCTCCTCGAAGGAGGCGGCCGGACCGCGGCGACGGGCCGGAGCCGCGGGCACGACCTTGCCCGCGACCAGCGTGGACTCCTCGATGCGCACCGTCTCACCGCTCTTTCGTGTGATCGACAACACACCGTTGTCCCATGATGTGAGTACGCCGACGGTGTCCGCGAACAGTGAGCCTGGAGTTCCGCTGGGGTCCAGGCGCCGGACTGATACGCGTTTGCCCGTATCGGCGGCCGTAATTCGGACCTCAAGCCGTCCGCCGGTGGTGAATTCCACAGGTCTCTCCGCCCCTCCTGTTCGGATCGTGCCCCGAACCGGAGATACTAGGTGTGGGCATCGACGACGCCGCGCTCCCGCGCGCCACGTGGACGGAGCCGCAGATCGGCCCGCCGCGCCCTATCGAGGAGGAACGACAGCGTGACCTACGTCATCGCGCAGCCTTGTGTCGACGTCAAGGACAAGGCGTGTATCGAAGAGTGCCCGGTCGACTGCATCTACGAGGGCTCCCGGTCCTTGTACATCCACCCGGATGAATGCGTCGACTGTGGCGCCTGCGAGCCGGTGTGCCCGGTCGAGGCGATCTTCTACGAGGACGACACCCCGGACGAGTGGAAGGACTACTACAAGGCGAACGTCGAGTTCTTCGACGAGCTCGGCTCGCCCGGTGGCGCCTCCAAGCTCGGCCTGATCGAGCGGGACCACCCCTTCATCGCAGCGCTGCCGCCGCAGAACGGCTGATCGCGCTTCCCCGGTCCCCGTACGGCTCAGCTGCCGTGCGGGGCCGCGGTGTTTCCCGGCCCGGCCGCCCGCAGCACCGTACGTACGAGAAAGTGAGCCCCTTTCGTGAGCGCAGTCTCCTCGCGCCTTCCCGTCTTCCCCTGGGACAAGCTGGAGCCGTACAAGGCGACGGCCGCGGCCCACCCGGACGGCATCGTGGACCTCTCCGTCGGCACGCCCGTCGACCCGGTCCCCGAGCTCGTGCAGCAGGCCCTGACCGGGGCCGCGAACTCGCCGGGCTATCCGACGGTGTGGGGCACGCCCGCGCTGCGGGACGCGATCAAGGGCTGGCTGGAGAAGCGCCTCGGCGCGCGCTCCGTCGAGCACACCAACATCCTTCCGGTGGTCGGCTCCAAGGAACTGGTGGCCTGGCTGCCCACCCAGCTCGGCCTCGGCGCCGGCGACCAGGTGGCCTACCCGCGGCTCGCGTACCCGACGTACGAGGTCGGCGCGCGCCTGTGCGGCGCGGAGCCGGTCGTCTACGACGACCCGACCGAGCTCGACCCGACCCACCTGAAGCTGCTCTGGCTCAACTCGCCGTCCAACCCGACCGGCCGGGTCCTCGCCAAGGACGAGCTCGTGCGCATCGTGGCGTGGGCCCGCGAGCACGGCGTGCTGATCTTCTCGGACGAGTGCTACCTGGAGCTGGGCTGGGAGGCCGAGCCCGTCTCGGTGCTGCACCCGGACGTGTGCGGCGGCAGCCACGACGGCGTCGTGGCCGTCCACTCGCTGTCCAAGCGCTCCAACCTGGCCGGCTACCGGGCCGCCTTCATCGCCGGTGACGCGGCCGTCCTCGGCGAGCTGCTCCAGATCCGCAAGCACGGCGGCATGATGACCGCCGCGCCCGTGCAGGCGGCCACCGTCGCGGCCCTGGGCGACGACGCGCACGTACAGGAGCAGCGGGCACGGTACGCGGCGCGGCGGGCGGCGCTGCGCGAGGCCCTGGTCAAGCACGGCTTCCGCATCGAGCACAGCGAGGCCAGCCTGTACCTGTGGGCGACCCGCGACGAGGGCTGCTGGGAGACGGTGGCCCACCTCGCCGAGCTCGGCATCCTGGTGGCCCCCGGCGACTTCTACGGCGAGGCGGGCGAGCGGTTCGTGCGGGTCGCGTTCACGGCGACCGACGAGCGCGTCGAGGCGGCCGTGAAGCGGCTCGGGCAGTAGCCCTCCGGCGTACGCACACGAAGGGGCCCGGGGAGTCTGCACTCCCCGGGCCCCTTCGCATCACCTGACGCTGCTGCTCAGCCGCCGATCGGCAGGCCCTTCAGCGGGAGCTGCTCGGCGCCCGGCAGGCCCGGGGTGGGCACGCCCTGGGGGGTGGGCAGGCCGCCCTGGGTGGCGGTCTGGGCGGCCGAGCCGAGGATCTCGCCCGCGCTGCCCGCCGCGTCACCGGCCGCCTTCTGCGCGGCCGGGGTGGCCACCTTGCCCGCCTGTCCGACCGTCTTGCCCGCCATCGGCACGGCCTTCTTGACGGTGGCGGCGCCGGTGTCGCCGGCCAGGCCGGTGGCCTTCTGGGCCACCCCGTCGACGGTGTTGCTGACGGAGCTGGGGTCCATCTGGGTCAGGCCGCCGAGGTTGGGCGCGGCCTGGGGAAGTTCCACGGCGCTTGCGGAGCCGGCCGCACCGACCACGGGCGCTGCACCTGCCGCGATGAGCAGCGCGGCGCGGGCGATCCGACGGGTCAGGGGGAGGGACATGATGCTCCTTCAGACGGGTTGGAAATGTGTGACTGTCCGGCGTTCGGACGCAGTGACAACCGCCGTGAGGGGAGGAGAGGTTGCGGTGACCCCGGGTAAAGAGTTCGTAATGCGTCGCATTATCTACTCCGGATAAAAACGGGCAAATGAATCACCGCTCATGTCCATGATGATCCGTCAGGTCCCTTTATTTTCAAGGGAATTGACGATTCTTCGGAGCGATGTCCGGACGCGGGTGCGAAACCTCACGCCCGGAATGAAGGGGTACTTCGGTCGAGTGCCTTGCCGAACGGACGGCCGGTTACGGTGCGAGGGTGATTCGTACCTCTTGCGTACCGTCGCCCGAGGGACCGGCGGCGGAGCCCTGCCCGGTCGAGGCGGGGACCGTCGCGGAGGCCGGGGCCTTGGACCAGCCGTCCGCCGAGTCGTCCGCGCTCCAGGTGCGGCCCGCGTAGGAGACCTGCGCGATGTGCAGCGAGGAGGCCTGGGCGACCGCCCAGTGCGCCAGCGCCCAGCCGCGCTGCTCCCGGCCGGCGCCCGCCGCGGCCGTGCCCTCGGTGGCCCGCACCGGCACCGTGACGTCGCGGCCCGCGCCGGCCGGCTGCCCGTCCGGAACCGTTCCCTCACCGAACGCCTTCGTCAGCCCGGCACGCACCTGTGCGGGGTCGCCCGGACGCGCGTTCTTGGCGACCGTGCAGGTCAGCGAGGCGGACTCGCGGCCGGTCAGCGCGGCCGTGAGGACCGCCGCGTCCGGCTCGTGCTTCGCGTAGGCCTGCGGGTAGGCGCTGCGCTGCACCTTCTGCGCGGCCACGGTCAGCGGCAGCCGCGAGTATCCGGGGACCTCGGCGAGGTGCTTGTAGAACTTCCCGGCCGAGTAGACCGGATCCATGATCTGTTCGGCGTTGCCCCAGCCCTGCGAGGGCCGCTGCTGGAACAGGCCGAGCGAGTCCCGGTCGCCGTGGTTCAGATTGCGCAGGCCCGACTCCTGCATCGCGGTGGCGAGCGCGATCGTCACCGCCCGCTCCGGCATCCCGCGCGAGATGCCGACGGCCGAGATCGTCGCCGCGTTCTCCGCCTGCTCGGGGCTCATCTCGAACGTGGCTCCCTGCCCGTCGCCCGTACCCGCCACGCATCTGGGCGCGCCCGGACCCCCGCTCACGTACTGCACCACCAGATATCCGGCGATCGCGAGCAGGACCACGAGGGCCGCTCCGATACGCAGGAGGCGGCCGCGTCGGGAGGGGCGCGGGAGGTCGATGGGCTCGGACACGGTGCCCACCGTACTGGAGCGCGAAGGGAGCCTCAGCGGGGGAGCTAGGGTCGGATCCATGGCCGATACCACCCTGGATCTCACCGCGGACGCGCCCACGCTGACCGCCCAGCTCGTCGACTTCGCCTCCGTGAGCGGCGAGGAGAAGCCCCTCGCGGACGCCATCGAGCGCGAGCTGCGCAAGCTGGCGCACCTCACCGTCGACCGGCACGGCAACAACATCGTGGCGCGCACGAACCTGGGCCGGGCCGAGCGGATCATCCTGGCCGGGCACATCGACACCGTGCCGATCGCCGACAACGTGCCCTCCCGCCTCGACGAGGACGGTGTGCTGTGGGGCTGCGGGACGAGCGACATGAAGTCGGGCGTGGCGGTCCAGCTGCGCATCGCGCAGACGGTGGCCGAGCCCAACCGGGACCTGACCTTCGTGTTCTACGACAACGAAGAGGTCGCGGCCCACCTCAACGGCCTCGGCAGGGTCGCCGAGGCCCACCCCGAGTGGCTGGCGGGCGACTTCGCGGTGCTGCTCGAACCCTCCGACACCGAGGTCGAGGGCGGCTGCCAGGGCACGCTGCGGGTCCTGCTGAAGACCCGCGGCGAGCGCGCCCACTCCGCGCGCAGCTGGATGGGCTCCAACGCCATCCACAAGGCGGCTCCCATCCTCGCGAAGCTGGCCGCATACGAGCCGCGCCGCCCGGTGATCGACGGCCTGGAGTACCACGAGGGCCTCAACGCCGTACGCGTCGAGGGCGGCGTCGCCGGCAACGTGATCCCGGACGAGTGCACGGTCGTCGTCAACTACCGTTACGCGCCCGACATCACGGGTGAGCAGGCCGTCGCCCACGTCCGCGAGGTCTTCGCCGACTGCGACATCGCCGAGTTCGTCGTCGACGACCACTCGGGGGCCGCGCTGCCCGGGCTCTCGCACCCGGCGGCGGCCGCCTTCATGGCGGCGGTCGGCGGCACCGCACGGCCCAAGTTCGGCTGGACCGACGTCTCGCGCTTCGGCGACCTCGGTGTGCCCGCCGTCAACTACGGTCCCGGCGATGCGCTCCTGGCCCACAAGCGCAACGAACACGTCGTCGTGGACCGGATCACGCGGTGCGAGCAGCGGCTGTACGCCTGGCTGACCGACTGAGCCTCCTGCCGACTCGCCGAGCCTTCTTGTGAGGGCGCGATGACGCCCTGAGGGGCTTGCTCCGTGCGGGCGAGCCCTTCGTTCAAGTCTTTCAAGGCTTCGGTCGTAGTGTGGCCTGCCTGAATTTCGCCATTCGTAACGTTCGCCGACCTACCCTGGCTGAGCACGCGCAACATCGTCAGCGGAGGGAGCACGGCATGGCCAACCCCGAGGGAAGCCCGTTTCCGGCGGAGCAGCGGCTGGAACAGCGGCTCGGACCAGTCCTTCGCCGCCGCGATCAGGTACAGGCCGGCACCACCGACCAGCGCCTCCTGGACTCCGAGGGCGACTCCCAATGGGTGCACACCGACCCCTGGCGGGTCATGCGCATCCAGTCCGAGTTCGTCGAAGGCTTCGGCGCTCTCGCCGAACTGCCCAGCGCCATCAGCGTGTTCGGCTCGGCCCGCACACCGGCCGGCTCGCCCGAGTACGAGGCGGGCGTGCGGATCGGGCGCGCCCTGGTCGACGCGGGCTTCGCCGTGATCACCGGCGGCGGGCCCGGCGCGATGGAGGCCGCGAACCGGGGCGCGCGGGAGGCCAACGGCATCTCCGTCGGCCTCGGCATCGAGCTCCCCTTCGAGCAGGGGCTCAACCCGCACGTCGACATCGGGATCAACTTCCGCTACTTCTTCGTGCGCAAGACGATGTTCGTCAAGTACGCGCAGGGCTTCGTCGTGCTGCCCGGCGGGCTCGGCACCCTGGACGAGCTGTTCGAGGCTCTCACCCTGGTCCAGACCCGCAAGGTCACCCGCTTCCCGATCGTGCTGTTCGGCACGGAGTACTGGGGCGGGCTCGTGGACTGGCTGCGCAACACGGTGGTCGGCCAGGGCAAGGCCTCCGCGGGCGACCTCCTGCTGTTCCACGTCACCGACGACGTGGACGAGGCGGTCGCGCTCGTCACCAAGGAGACGGGGCGCTAGGCGCTCCCTAGGCCAGCCCCCGCCGGGCCACCGCCGGGGCGCGGTGGCCCGCGATCGAGGCCACCATGTCCAGGACCTGGCGGGTCTCGGCCACCTCGTGGACGCGGTAGACCCGGGCACCCAGCCACGCGGACACCGCCGTCGTAGCCAGCGTCCCGATCACCCGCTCCTTCACCGGCCGGTCCAGCGTCTCGCCCACGAAGTCCTTGTTGGACAGCGAGACCAGGACCGGCCACCCGGTGTCGGACATCTCCTGGAGGCGCCGCGTCGCCTCCAGGCTGTGCCGGGTGTTCTTCCCGAAGTCGTGACCGGGGTCGATCATGATCCCGTCGGGCCGCACCCCCAGGTCCACGGCCCGCTCCGCGAGGCCCACGGTGACCCGCAGGATGTCCGCCACCACGTCGTCGTACGCGATCCGGTGCGGCCGGGTGCGCGGCTCCACACCGCCCGCGTGGGTGCACACGAGGCCCGCCCCGTAGCGCGCCGCGACCTCGGCGAGCTTGGGGTCGACGCCGCCCCACGCGTCGTTCAGGACGTCCGCGCCGGCCTCGCAGACCGCCGCGCCCACGTCGTGCCGCCAGGTGTCCACGCTGATGACCACGTCGGGGAACCGCCTGCGCACCTCGGCCACGAAGCCGACCGTGCGCCGCGCCTCCTCCTCGGGCGTGACCTCGTCGCCGGGGCCCGCCTTCACCCCGCCGATGTCGATGATGGCCGCGCCCTCGGCCACCGCCTGCTCCACGCGGGCGAGCGCGGGCTCGTCGTGGAAGGTCGCACCCTGGTCGTAGAAGGAGTCGGGGGTCCGGTTCACGATGGCCATGATCACCGGTTCGTACGCGGCGAACTCGCGTCGTCCCAGCCGCAGCGTGCCGCGGTCCGTTCCGCTGTGCATCCCCTGTGTCCTTTGCTGTGGTCCGGGCCGTTGTCCGCCTGCGACCCTAACTGTCAGTGCCGCATGGCACGATCGGACCCGAACAGTTTCCGGCGTCGGGAAGAGGCTCGCTCGTGTTCTGGTTCTTGCTGATCGCGATGGTCGTCGTGGTCGCCGCCGTGACCCTCGCCGTCGTGGGCGGAGGTGGCGACGACGGCGCGGTGCTGCCCGACACCGAGCCGGAGCACTTGGTGGACCCGCTGCCCGAGCACCGCCCCGTGGCCCGGGCCGACGTGGAGGCGCTGCGCATCCCTGTGGTGCTGCGGGGCTACCGGATGGCGGACGTCGACGACGTGCTGAGCAGGCTGGGCGCGGAGCTCGCCGAGCGGGACGCGCGGATCGCCGAGCTCCGGACCACGCTCGAAGGCAGCCGGAAGCGCCTCGCGGCCGGCGGCCAGGGCGCCGCGCCGCAGGACCTCGCGACACAAGAGCCGGTGACCGAGCCGTCCGACGAGGAGCCCCGGCGATGAGCGGCGCGATCCCCGGGCCCGACGGCCGGCTGCGCTGCCCCTGGGGGCTCTCCGCCGAGGAGTACGTGGCGTACCACGACACCGAGTGGGGCCGCGCGGTGCACGGCGACGACGCGCTGTACGAACGGCTCTGCCTGGAGGCCTTCCAGTCGGGGCTCTCCTGGATCACGATCCTGCGCCGCCGCGAGGGCTTCCGGAAGGCCTTCGCCGACTTCAGGATCGCGAAGGTGGCCGAGTTCACCGACGCCGACAAGGAGCGGCTGCTCGGCGACGAGGGCATCATCCGCAACCGCCTCAAGATCGAGGCGACGATCGCCAACGCGCAGGCCCTCGCCACCTGGTCACCCGGTGAGCTCGACGCTCTCATCTGGTCGTACGCCCCGGACGCGGCGACCCGCCCGGCCCCGCGCACCCTGTCCGAAGTCCCGGCCGTCACCGACGAGTCGACGGCCCTGTCCAAGGCCCTGAAGAAGCGCGGTCTGCGCTTCATCGGCCCGACCACGGCGTACGCGCTGATGCAGGCGTGCGGCCTGGTCGACGACCACCTCGTGGACTGCGTGGCCCGGGGCGGCGCCTGAGCACCGTCCCGGACCGCCCGGCTCAGCGGCCGACGTACTTCGGCTTCTCCTTGGCGAGGAAAGCGGCCACCGCGATGGCGTGGTCCTCGGAGGCGCCCGCCTTCGACTGGAGCTCGTCCTCCTTCTCCAGCGCCTCGGCCAGGGTGTGGCCCGCGCCGTAGGCCAGCGACTCCTTGAGCGCGCCGTACGCCACGGTCGGCCCCTCGGCCAGCGCCCGGGCCACCGCGAGGGCCTGCTCGGCCAGCTCGGCGGCCGGTACGACCTTGTTGACCAGGCCGATCTCGTACGCCTCGGACGCGGAGATCGAGCGCGGGAACAGCAGCAGGTCGGCCGCGCGGGACTGGCCGATCAGGCGCGGCAGCGTCCACGAGACGCCCGAGTCGGCGGTCAGGGCCACCCCGGCGAACGACGTGTTGAACGCGGACGTGTCCGCGACCACCCGGTAGTCCGCGGCCAGCGCGAAGCCGAGCCCGGCGCCTGCCGCCACCCCGTTGACGCCGGCCACCACGGGCTTCGGCATCTCGGTGAGCGCCTTCAGGATCGGGTTGTAGTGCTCCCGCACGGTGCTCATCGTCTGCCCGGTGCCCGCCTCGCGGTCCGCCGTCAGCGACGCGACGTGCTCCTTCAGGTCCTGGCCGACGCAGAACGCCCGGCCGGTCGCGGTCAGCAGCACGGCCCGTACCGCCGGGTCCGAGGCCGCGGCCCGCACCGCCTCGCGGAGCGCGACCTTCGCCTCCGTGTTCATGGCGTTCATGGCCTCGGGCCGGTTGATCGTGATCGTCGCGAGCCCGTCGCTCACCTCGTACAGCACGGTGTCGGCCATGGTGGGATCCCCTCCGTCGCGGATGCTTCTCAGGTGTCGTATCCGCTCAGCATGGCGGAGATCACGAGCGGTGGGCATGTGACCTGCGTCAAACAATCGGGGCACCGGGAGGAACCCGCGGCGGCGAAGTATCGCAGGCGGATCGCCGAATTGAGTGGTTTTGATAGAGCGCGTTGCCCAAGCGATGCAGACCGATGTTGGTCATCGGGTCCTGCGATGCGGGATAATGACCTGGAAGCAATGTGTTCGATGCCGTGACGCGTGCCCAATCCCGGGGGCCGTCGGCTGACGATGAGCTGGTTTCAGGAAGGGGAACGAGCATGGCGGCCATGAAGCCGCGGACGGGCGACGGCCCGCTCGAGGTGACCAAGGAGGGGCGGGGCATTGTCATGCGCGTTCCGCTCGAAGGCGGCGGTCGGCTTGTCGTCGAGCTGACTCCGGACGAGGCCGATGCACTCGGCGATGCCCTGAAGAAGGTCGTCGGCTGAGCTAGCGGGTTCGACCCAGACTCTTCACCGCCCCGGTTCGGCATGCATGCCAGTGCATGCCGAACCGGGGCGGTGTTGTGTGTGCGGGGCCGGGCGGGAGCGGGAGGCCGGTCAGCCGCGGCGTACCGCGCAGAGCAGCCCGTCGCCGACCGGAAGCAGCGACTCCATGAGCTCCGTGCTCTCGCGCACCGAACGCAGCAGTTCGCGCAGCCGCAGCACCTCGGCCGGCTGGATCCCCGAATCGACCGTACGGCCATCGGCGAAGACGCCCTCGAAGCAGACGATTCCGCCCGGTCGCAGCAGGCGCAACGATTCAGCGAGCACGTCGAGCGACTCCATGCGGTCGCCGTCGCAGAACACCAGGTCGTACCCGCCGTCCGCGAGCCGCGGCAGTACGTCCAGGGCGCGCCCGGGGATGAACCGGGCCCGGTTGGCGGCGAACCCGGCCGCGCGGAACGCCTGCTTGGCGAACTGCTGGCGGTCCGGCTCCGGGTCGACGGTGGTCAGCACGCCGTCCGGACGCAGGCCCTGCAGAAGATAGATGCCGGAGACGCCGGTCCCGGTGCCGATCTCCGCGACCGCCTTCGCGTCCGCCGTGGCAGCGAGCAGCCGCAGCGCGGCGCCTGTCCCCGGGGACACCGAACGCAGGCCTGCCTCCCGGGCCCGGTCGCGGGCCCAGCGCAGCGCGTCGTCCTCGGCGACAAAGGCGTCCGCGAACGCCCAGCTCGTCTGCCGGTTGGCGGTAATGGCCCTCTCCTGTCCCCTTGGTTGGCGCAACGGTGACTGTATCCGCTGGAGTCGGGAACCCGCAGATGGGACCGCGCGTTATGGAGGGCAGGGGGAACCGCGGGGGAGCGCATGGACAAGTTCGGGGAACAGGGCCGGAAGCCGGTCCCAAATGCACGTAAAGATTCTTATCCGGAGCTAACGGGCGAGGTGGCTATGGTAGGGGCTCCACTGGACACCACCAGAGCCGACAGGGGAGGTGCGGCTGCGCCTGTGGATCGGGGAGGAGTGCTGCGGCGCTTTCTCAGGTCGGCGGGTGAGCCGAAATCCGTGACCAACATTGCTGACCGTTCCCGCGCTACCAGCTCCGCAACCACCGCGACCTTCGCCGACGCGGATTCCCAGGCGTGGACTCCCCCTTCGTGGGAGGAGATCGTCAGCACGCACAGCGGCCGGGTCTACCGCCTTGCCTACCGCCTGACGGGAAACCAGCACGACGCCGAGGACCTCACGCAGGAGGTCTTCGTCCGCGTCTTCCGCTCCTTGTCGACGTACACGCCGGGCACGTTCGAGGGCTGGCTGCACCGCATCACCACCAACCTCTTCCTGGACATGGTCCGCCGCCGCCAGCGCATCCGTTTCGATGCGCTCGGGGACGACGCGGCGGAGCGCCTTCCCAGCCGCGAGCCCAACCCCCAACAGGTCTTCAACGACGCCCACTTCGACGCCGACGTCCAGCAGGCGCTCGACACCCTCGCGCCCGAGTTCCGTGCGGCCGTCGTCCTGTGCGACATCGAGGGTCTCTCGTACGAGGAGATCGCGGCCACCCTCGGAGTGAAGCTCGGCACCGTCCGCAGCCGGATCCACCGCGGCCGCTCGCACCTGCGCAAGGCCCTCCAGCACCGCTCTCCCGAAGCCCGAGCCGAGCAGCAGCGCGCGCTGGCGGGGGTGGCGCCGGGAGCTCTCGGGGTGGCCGGAGAGGGGACGGCGTGAGTGGTACGAGTCCCACCCCGGCGGAACAGCACCTCGGGGACCGGCTCGCGGCCCTGGTCGACGGCGAGCTGGACCACGATGCCCGCGAGCGCGTCCTGGCTCACCTCGCGACCTGCGCCAAGTGCAAGGCGGAGGCCGATGCCCAGCGCAACCTGAAGAACGTCTTCGCCCGGGCGGCCCCGCCGTCCCCGTCCGAAGGCTTCCTCGCCCGGCTCCAGGGCCTGCCCGGCGGACCCGCCGGGCCCGGAGGTGACGACGACGGTTCGCCGTTCGGCGGGGGGCGCCAGGCCGACGGGTTCTTCGGAGGATTCGGGGTGCTGACCCCCACCGCGGGCGGCCCCCAGGACCCGCGCGTTCCCCGCTCGGGCGGCTTCGGCTACGTCCCGGTCGGCTCCCATGCGGCGGTTCTGCCCGACGGGCTGAGCGGCGGCTTCCGTATCCACGAGGTGGGCAGGTCCGAGCAGGACCGGCCGGGCTCGGCATGGCGCGGCCGCAGATTCGCGTTCGCCGCCGCCAGTGCCGTGTCCCTGGCGGCGATCGCGCTCGGTGGCACGCTGCCGCTGAGCTCGGCGTCCGGCGCCCGCGCGGCGGGCAGCGGCAGCAATGTCGTCCCGATGCGCTCCAACTCCCCGGCGCCGAGCGGCAGTTCGGCCGAGGACCGGCGTCGCGGCGGCGCCGCGGCAAGCCTCCTTTCGGCCATGTCCGCACCGCCCGCGGCCCCGCTCTCGCGTGGCCTGAGCGGCATGCCCGCGCAGAACGGGCCCGTCCAGCCGTTGGGCGGTGCGTTCCCGGCGGCCCGGCTGAACGGCTCGTCGCTGCCCCCGTTGATAAGGCCGGCCGTGGCGACGCTCCCGCTCACCACGACCGACCTCACCACCGGGGTGCTCGCCGTCACGCCGTCCGCGGCCCCGGCGGCGCCGACGCATCTGGCGGCTCCGGTCGCCTCGGGGCTTCCGCTCACCGCCCGGCGCTGACCGCGCCCTGCCCTCGCCCCCGGCAACCTGGTTGAATCCGGGGGAGGGGTGCTCGTCGGAGCACGCAGGGAAGCCAGTTGCGGGGAGAGCATGAACGAGCAGAAGCCCACCGGGCCGAAGCCGAAGTGGTGGAGCCGACCGCAGGCAGGCCGCCCCCGCGAAACCGAAGCCCCGGCAGCGGCGACCCCGTCATCGGCGCCCTCGGCCGAAGCCCCGGCCGACACCTACGACTTGGCTCCGCCGGTAGCGACGGGCGAGGCGGCCCGTCCCGCGCCGGCGGACGAGCCGCACCCGGCGCACCCGGTATCGGCCCCGTCGCCCGAGGATGCGCCCCCGGCCGCTCCGGCTCCGCCGGGCGACGACGCGGGCGCAGCGCACGCGGCACATGACGTACCTCTGGAGCCCGCCACCGAGGCTGCCCCCGAGGTCGGCTCCGATTCGGCTCCGGTCGCCGAGGCGGCCCGCGCCGCCGAGCCGGACCCGATCGCACAGTCGGCCGCGACCATCGATTCGGATCCGATCACCGAGCCGACCCGCGCCGCCGAGCCCGAGCCCCTCGCGTCACGGCAGCCCCTGCATGCTCCGGATCCCTACGGCACACCGCCCTACGGCGGCCCCGGGCCGTGGGCGCCCGCGCCGCCCGTGCAGCGGCCGGTGCCGACGCCGCCGGGGGGCACCTCGCTGCCCCAGCAGTCCGCCTACGCCGCACCCCAGGCACCGGCCGCCCAGGCGCCCGCGGCACAGGCCCCCGTACAGCAGCAGGCACCGGCACCGCAGGCCCCCGTGCAGGCGCCCGCGCCCCAGGCCTCGTACGCCGGGCCTCCGGTGCCTCCCGTGCCGCCCGCCTCGCAGTGGGTGCAGTACGACCCCTGGGCCGCGCCCGGGGAGCCGCTCAGTCGGATCGGGCAGCCCGAACCCAGGAGGCGGCGGCGCGGGGCGCTGCTCGTCGGGGCCGTGCTGCTCGCGCTGGTCGCCGGCGGCATCGGCGGCGGGGTGGGCGCGTACGTCGAGCGCAACGGCGGCATCACCAGCGTCAAGCTGCCGCAGTCCGGCAAGGAGCCGCAGGGCCGGGCGCCGGACAGCGTCGCCGGGATCGCGGCCAGCGCGCTGCCCAGCGTGGTCACCATCCATGTCACCGGCGCCGCCGAGTCCGGCACCGGCACCGGCTTCGTGCTCGACAACGCCGGGCACATCCTGACCAACAACCACGTCGTACAGCCCGCGGGCGACTCGGGGAAGATCTCGGTGACCTTCAGCGGGGGCGAGAGCGCGCCCGCCCAGGTGGTCGGCCGCGACTCCGGGTACGACCTCGCGGTCGTCAAGGTCGACGGCGTATCGGGGATGAAGCCGCTGCCGCTCGGCAACTCCGACAACGTCCTGGTCGGCGACCCGGTGGTGGCCATCGGGGCGCCCTTCGACCTCTCCAACACCGTGACGTCCGGGATCATCAGCGCCAAGGAGCGCCCGATCACGGCCGGGGGCGAGAGCGGCGACGGCAGCGACGTCAGCTATGTCGACGCGCTCCAGACCGATGCCCCCATAAACCCCGGCAATTCCGGCGGCCCTCTCGTCGATTCCAAGGCCCGCGTCATCGGCATCAACAGCGCGATCCGGTCGGCCGGGAGCGGCAGCACGGAGGGCAGCGGCGGCCAGGCGGGATCGATCGGGCTCGGCTTCGCCATACCGGTCAACCAGGCCAAGCGGGTCGCCGAGGAGCTGATCAACACCGGCAAGGCCACGCACCCCGTGATCGGTGTCACGCTCGACATGAAGTTCACCGGAGACGGCGCCCGCGTCGGCGACAAGGCGAGCGACGGCAAGCCGGCCGTCGCCGCCGACGGGCCCGGCGCCAAGGCGGGCATCAGGTCGCAGGACGTGATCACCAAGGTGGACGGCCAGCGGGTGCACAGCGGCGAGGAGTTGATAGTGAAGATCCGCGCGCACCGGCCCGGAGACCAGCTCAAGCTCACCGTCCAGCGGGACGGCAAGGAGCAGGAGATCACTTTGACGCTCGGCTCCTCGTCCTGACCCCGGCTCCCCGGGGCGTCCGCGGACCGGGCACCCCACCGGCCCCGTACCGACGCCCAAAGGCAACCCCGCGGGTACCGCCCCGACAGTTCGGCCGGGTACCGTGGAGCGGTCCATGACCGGACGCGGAGCTGAGTATCAAGCGCCGAGATCGCGAGCACTGAGAACACGAGGAGCAGCGGGTGTTCAACGACATCGGGCCCATGGAGCTGGTCACACTCGTGGTGCTCGCCGTGCTCATCTTCGGTCCGGACAAGCTGCCCAAGCTGATCCAGGACGTCTCGAACGTCATCCGCAAGGTGCGCAGCTTCTCCGAGAGCGCCAAGCAGGACATCCGGGCCGAGCTCGGTCCCGAGTTCAAGGACTTCGAGTTCGAGGACCTCAACCCCAAGACGTTCGTCCGCAAGCAGCTCATGGACAACGACGACCTGGGGCTCAAGGAGATCCGCAACAGCTTCGACCTCCGCAAGGACATGGAAGAGGTCGCGGACGCGGTGCACGGCCGCGAATCGGCCACCGCCACCACGGCCGCCAACGGCTCGGTGAACGGCTCGGGCGGCACCCCCGACCTGCTCAAGAAGCGCGAGAAGCTGGACCCCGGCGAGCGCCCCCCGTTCGACGCCGACGCCACCTGATACACGCCAATCCGCCTCGCGTTTTTCGGGTGAGCCGGGGCGGGATGGCTATCCTCCATCTGTCCGGCAGCCAGGACGCCCGCGGGGGCGGGCCGCTCCGGACGCTAGATCCAGGAGGCGGCCGGGCAGATGGAGACGACAAGCCGGGTAGCGGGGGAGTCCGCTCACGGGGCGCCCGAGGGCACCCAGTCCACACCGGAGGGAGTGCCGGCGGCCCGGCGTACGCTCGACGGCTATCTGCGTGCGCCCTTCCCCTGGTACGGGCTCGACGACGCGTTCACCGGGGCACGCTGGCTCATGCAGGTCGCGCAGGCCGCCGACGGCACCGTCCAGCACGGCTCGATCGGGCACGGCGACGAGCCGTCGATACGGCCCGAGGCGGCGGCCGGGGCCGCGGGCGACCGGGAGCGGTTCGCCGTGGTCGTGACCATCGCCGCCAACCCGGTGCGCCACAGCGGCGACGGCGGCGTCCTGGAGGCCACGTCGGTCTCCTCGGCGGCCTGGCTGGCCGGTTCGGGGCTGCTGTCCTTCACCTGGCCCGCGCAGATGGACCACGTCCGGCGCGGCGAGTGGCTGGACCAGCAGACCGAGACGGCCTGGGAGCTCGCCGACGACCTGGAGGGCCCCGACTGGTCGACGCTCTCGCTCCCCGTCGACGGGGAGCCGACGGACTTCCACTACCGCGAGTCCGAGTTCGGCTGGATCCTCGCCGGTTCGGCCCAGAACGGCGTGCACCTGGGGGCGTACGGGCGCGGTCTGAGCGCGTACGGGCTCGCCTTCTCGGTGGTCAAGGACATCAGGGCGTACGAATGACCTGGCGTGGGCACGCCTGAGGCGCGCCCACGCCGACGGCCGCATGCGTAAGGGGCGCCCGCAATTGCGAGGCGCCCCTTACGGCTGCCGCCTAGGCGTCCTAGAACTTGTTGCGCGGGGTGATCCCGAGGGACATGCCCGACAGGCCGCGGGCGCGGCCGCCCAGCTTGCCCGCGATGGCGCGCAGGGCCGCGCCCGCGGGAGAGTCCGGGTTGGACAGGACGACCGGGCGGCCGTCGTCGCCGCCCTCGCGCAGGCGGACGTCGATCGGGATGGAGCCGAGCACCGGCACATTGGCGCCGGTCGTCTTGGTGAGGCCGTCCGCGACCTTCTGGCCGCCGCCGGTGCCGAACACGTCGACCATCTCGTCGCAGTGCGGGCAGGGCAGCCCGGCCATGTTCTCGACCACGCCGACGATCTTCTGGTGGGTCTGCACGGCGATGGAGCCGGCCCGCTCGGCGACCTCGGCCGCGGCCTGCTGCGGGGTCGTCACAACGAGAATCTCGGCGTTCGGGACCAGCTGGGCCACCGAGATCGCGATGTCACCGGTGCCCGGCGGCAGGTCGAGCAGCAGGACGTCCAGGTCGCCCCAGTACACGTCCGCGAGGAACTGCTGAAGGGCGCGGTGCAGCATCGGGCCGCGCCACACGACCGGCGCGTTGCCCGGCGTGAACATGCCGATGGAGATGACCTTCACGCCGTTCGCGGACGGCGGCATGATCATGTTCTCGACCTGCGTCGGCTTGCCGTCGGCGCCCAGCATGCGGGGCACGGAGTGGCCGTAGATGTCGGCGTCGACGACACCGACCTTCAGGCCGTCCGCCGCCATCGCGGCCGCCAGGTTCACCGTCACCGAGGACTTGCCGACGCCGCCCTTGCCGGAGGCGACCGCGTAGACGCGGGTCAGCGAGCCGGGCTTGGCGAAGGGCACCTCGCGCTCGGCGGTGCCGCCGCGCAGCGACGTCGCGAGCTCCTTGCGCTGCTCGTCGCTCATCACGTCGAGCGTCACATCGACGCGGCTGACGCCCTCGACCCGCTCGACCGCCTCCGTCACGTTCTTGGTGATGGTCTCGCGCATCGGGCAGCCGGAGACGGTCAGGTACACCGTGACGGCAACCGCCCCGTCCGCACCGATCTCCACCGATTTGACCATGCCGAGCTCAGTGATCGGTCGGTGGATCTCGGGGTCGTTCACCGTCGCCAGTGCCTCAAGCACCGCGTCTTCCGTAGCCATACCGCCGATGGTACGGCGCTTACCGCACGGTACGGAAAGCCCTGTCAGCGGTCGCCTTCGTCACGTCCGTACGCCCGCTCCTGCGGGAATACGTTTCTGCGCTCCTCCATCTCCTTGACCAGGTCCTGGAGTTCGGAGCGGATCCAGTCGCGGGTGGCCACCTCGCCGAGGCCCATCCTGAGCGCGGCGATTTCTCGGGTGAGGTACTCGGTGTCCGCGATGGAGCGCTCGTTCTGCTTGCGGTCCTGTTCGTGGGTGACCCGGTCCCTGTCGTCCTGCCGGTTCTGCGCGAGCAGGATCAGCGGGGCCGCGTACGAGGCCTGGAGCGACAGGGCGAGCGTGAGGAAGATGAACGGATAGTTGTCGAAGCGCAGGAAGCCCGGCGCGAAGATGTTCCAGGCGACCCAGAGGATGATGATCAGGGTCATCCAGACGATGAACCGCCCGGTGCCCAGGAACCGCGCGATCCGCTCGCTGAACCGGCCGAACGCCTCCGGGTCCCACTCCGGGAGCAGCCGCACGCGCGGCGCGCGCGGCTGGTCGAGGCGAGTGCGGCCGCGCGGCAGCGCGCTCGCGCCGCTCGCGCGGGTGCGCTCCTCCGCCCGGTCAGTGCCGCCCATCCGGTACCCCCTCCGGCCCGTGGAACTCCGTCTCGCGCCAGTCCTCCGGCAGCAGGTGGTCGAGCACGTCGTCGACGGTCACGGCGCCAAGCAGAGAGCCGCTGTCGTCCACCACGGGGGCCGCCACCATGTTGTACGCGGCGAGGAAGCTGGTCACCGAGGGCAGCGAGGCGTCCGGCGGCAGCGGCTTCAGATCGCTGTCCACCACCGAGCTGACCAGCGCGAACGGCGGCTCGCGCAGCAGTCGCTGGAAGTGCACGGTGCCCAGGTACTTGCCCGTCGGCGTCTCGTCCGGCGGCCGGCACACGTACACCTGCGCGGCGAGCGCCGGCGAAAGGTCCTGCTGGCGGACGCGGGCCAGGGCGTCGGCGACCGTGGCGTCGGGGCGCAGCACGATCGGCTCGGTCGTCATCAGACCGCCCGCGGTGCGCTCCTCGTACGACAGCAGCCGGCGCACATCGGCGGCGTCATCGGGCTGCATCAGCGTGAGGAGGCGCTCCTTGTCCTCCTCGGGCAGCTCGGAGAGCAGGTCGGCGGCGTCGTCCGGGTCCATCGCCTCCAGGACGTCGGCGGCCCGCTCGTCCTTCAGCTTGCCGAGGATCTCGACCTGGTCGTCGTCGGGCAGCTCCTCCAGGACGTCCGCGAGCCGGTCGTCGTCGAGGGCGGCGGCCACCTCGGCGCGGCGCTTGGGCGAGAGGTGGTGCATGACGTTGGCGAGGTCGGCGGGGCGCAGCTGCTCGAAGGTGGCGACCAGGTTCTCGGCGCCCTGGCCGTGCTCCTCCAGCGAGAAACCGGTGACGGCCGACCACTCGACGGTCAGTGTCTCGCCCTTGCGGCGCAGCGCGCCCGACTTGCCCCGGCGCACGAAGACCTTGTCGATCTCCCAGTCGCGGCGGGCCGGCAGCTGCTGGATCGCGACGTCCAGGACGGTCACCTGCTCGCCGGTCTCGACCAGCGTGACCCGGCGGTCCAGGAGTTCGCCGAGGACCAGGCGCTCGGTCGGGCGCTGCTCGAAGCGGCGCAGATTGACCACGCCGGTGGTGATGACCTGGCCCGATTCCACGCCGCTGACCCGGGTCATGGGCAGGAAGATCAGCCTGCGGCCCGCCACTTCGACGACGATGCCGAGCAGCCGGGGAGGCCGGCGGCCGACCCGCAGCATCGCCACGAGGTCGCGCACCCGGCCGACCTGGTCGCCGTTGGGGTCGAAGACGGCGACGCCGGAGAGGTGCGATACGAAGACCCGGGGGGCGCCTGCCGCCATACGAGCGCCTCCTTACTGTTCAGGGTTGCTCCGCACCACCACGAACGCTGCGGGACAAGGGTTTCAGGCTAGCCGGTGGCGGCGCGGTACGCCCTTGCGGGGCGCCCGTACGGCACTCTGCCGGGCAGCGTAGACACTGCGGGTAGGGTGCGGTCTGCCGACCCCCCCACATCGATGCGAGAGGCAGTGCGCAGGTGACCTCCTCCCCCTTGTCCGTACGGGTACGGGTCCACGCCCGCCGGGCCGCCCTGCCCCTCGCGCTGTGCGCGGCGCTCACCGCGTGCGGTACAGACCCGGACGAGGGGACCAACGGCGTCGGCAAGCTCTCCGCGACCGAGATCGAGAGCAGGGCGCGTACCGCGGCGGACGGCGCGGACGCGGTGCGTCTCTCGGGGACGCTGGTCAGCAAGGGCGGCTCGTACAAGATCGACATGAAGCTGAAGGGCACCGGCGGGACGGGCACGGTCACTTCGCAGAAGAGCACGTTCGGGCTGCTGCGGGTGGGGGAGGACCTGTTCCTCAAGGCGGACGCCGGGTTCTGGTCGCACAGCGAGTCGGGGGGCGCGGCTTCGGCTGCGGGCAAGCTCGACGACAAGTACGTCAAGGTGCCCTCGGGGGATCCGGCCTACCAGCAGCTGCGCGGGTTCACCGAGAAGTCGGTACTGCTCAAGGGGATGCTCGGGCTGCAGGGTGCGCTGTCCAAGGGCGACCGGTCCGAGGTCGGCGACGTCCGCACGGTACGGATCGCGGCGGGCAAGGACGGAGAGGGCGGCACCCTCGACGTCTCCCTCCAGGGCACGCCCTATCCCCTCCGCTTCGAGCGGGCGGGCGGGGCGGGCGTCCTCGAACTGGCCGACTGGAACAAGGACTTCCCGCTGGCCGCGCCGGCGAAGGGGGACACGGTGGACTACGGCAAGCAACTCCCGAAGACCTGACCGGGGGTGCCCGCGCTGCCCGGTTCAGCGCCGCTTCCGCCGGAACAGCAGGCTCGGGAGGGCCGCGGGCACCGCATGCCGTGTCGTCGCCGGGGACGGGACCGGGGGCGTGGCCAGGGAGCCCTCCGGGGCCGCGCCCAGGCCGCCCGTCGGGGTCAGGCTGAGGAGGCGGCACTCGGCCGCCCAGCGGGCCGGCATCGCCTCGCCGTCCGGGGCGTTCAGGCGCTTGCCCTTCAGTTCGGCCACCGCCGCGTCCCAGGCGGGCGTGCCCGAGGGGATCTCGGAGACCGTCGCGGTCCAGGCGACCAGCCGCCCGCCCTTGTCCTTCGAGCGGACCGTCACCGCCGCCGTGCCGCCGTCCGTCAGGCCCTCCAGCGGCTGCTCGCCCGGGCCGCCCCCGACCACGTACGCCGAACCGTCGAGCCACACGTGCCACAGGGCCCGCTCGGCCACCCCGGTGCCGCGCACCCAGATGAGACCGGACTTCTTCGTGGCCTCCTCGACGAGGGCCTGGTCGAGCAACGTCTGCGTCATGGCACAACAGTAGCCATAGAGGCACAGGGCCCAGGGCCCCGGGAATAGTCAGTTCCGTAATCCGCCCATGCCCCTTACGCTTCCGGCGTGACCACTGCCACCACCTCCGCGCCGCCGGTCGCCGCGCGCGTCCCCCGGCTCGACGTCGCGCTGCTCGCCGTCGCGATCTCCAGCGTCTCGCTGTCCGCGCCGCTGATCGCCGCCACCGCCGCGCCCGCGCTGGCCATCGCCTTCTGGCGCAACGCCCTCGCGGTCGGGGCGCTGACCCCGGTGGCCTGGTTCAAGTACCGCGCCCGGCTGCGCGCGCTGACCCGGCGCGAGGTGGGGCTCACGCTCGGCGCGGGCGGCCTCCTGGCGCTGCACTTCGGGCTGTGGCTGCCCAGCCTGAGCATGACGTCCGTCGCCTCGTCCACCGCGCTGTGCACCACCACCCCGATATGGACGACCATCGCGCTGCGCCTGCGCGGCCACCGCCCGCCCGCCATGGTGTGGGCCGGCACCCTTGCCGCGTGCGCCGGAGTCGTCATGCTCACCGGCGTCGACCTCAGCCTGTCGCCCCGCGCGCTCGCGGGTGACGCCCTCGCGCTCGGCGGCGGCATCGCGGCGGCCGGCTATGTGCTGCTCGGCGCCGAGGTCCGCAAGAGCGTGGACACCGTCCCGTACACCTACCTCTGCTACGGCACGGCCGCCGCCGGGCTCCTGACGGCCGCTCTCGTCAGCGGGGCCGACCTCACCTCGTACGACGGCGGGACCTGGCTGAAGCTCGCGGTGCTCACGCTCGCGGCCCAGCTGCTCGGCCACTCCCTGCTGAACCGGGTGGTGGCGAGCCTCGGCCCGTCCGTCACCTCTACGGCGATCCTGCTCGAAACCCCCGGCGCCGCCCTCATCGCGGCGCTCTGGCTCGGCCAGCAGCCCCCGGCCCTCGCCTACCCGGCGCTGCTCGTGATCCTGGCCGGGCTCGCCCTCGTCGTGCGGGCGAGCCGCAACTGACCGCCTACAGCCAGCCGTTGCGCTTCAGGGTGCGGTGGATCGCGAAGCAGGCCACGGCCACCAGGCCCATCGAGATCGGGTAGCCGTACTTCCAGTGCAGCTCCGGCATGTTGTCGAAGTTCATGCCGTACACACCGCACACCATCGTCGGTACGGCGATGATCGCCGCCCAGGACGTGATCTTGCGCATGTCCTCGTTCTGGGCGACGGAGGCCTGCGCGAGGTTGGCCTGGAGGATCGAGTTGAGCAGCTCGTCGAAGCCGATGACCTGCTCCTGGACGCGGGCGAGGTGGTCCGCGACGTCCCGGAAGTACTTCTGGATGTCGGGGTCCACGAGCCGCATCGGGCGCTCGCTGAGCAACTGCATCGGGCGCAGCAGCGGGGAGACCGCGCGCTTGAACTCCAGCACCTCGCGCTTGAGTTGGTAGATCCGGCCGGCGTCCACACCGCGCGGGCTGCCCTTGGCCGGGGCCGAGAAGACCTCGATCTCGACCTCGTCGATGTCGTCCTGGACCGCGTCGACGACCGCGAGGTAGCCGTCGACCACCTGGTCGGCGATCGCGTGAAGGACGGCGGAGGGGCCCTTGGCGAGGAGCTCCGGGTCGCCCTGGAGGCGCTTGCGCAGGGCACGCAGCGAGCCCTGGCCGCCGTGCCGGACGGTGATCACGAAGTCCCGCCCGGTGAAGCACATCACCTCGCCGGTCTCCACGACCTCGCTGGTCGCGGTGAGCTCGGCGTGCTCGACGTAGTGGATCGTCTTGAAGACGGTGAACAGGGTGTCGTCGTAGCGCTCCAGCTTCGGGCGCTGGTGGGCGTGGACCGCGTCCTCCACGGCCAGCGGGTGCAGCCCGAACTCGGCCGCGATACCGGCGAATTCGGCCTCCGTCGGCTCGTGCAGACCGATCCACACGAAGCCCCCGCCCTCGCGCACCCGGCGCATCGCCTCACGGGGCGTCAGGCAGGACGTGTCCTCGGCGGACTGGACGCGCTGCCCGTCGCGGTAGACCGCGCAGTCCACGACGGCGCTGCTCGCCGAGGGGTCGCGGGTGTTGTCGTAGCCGCTGTAGGGGGTGCTGGTCTTGCGCAGCGCGGGGCGGACCACGGCACGCAGGTCACGGATCATCGACATGGCAGGACTCCTTCGCGGAGGGGCCGTCGCGGGGCATGACGCTTGGAACTGCCCGGAATGGGGACGTACGGCGAAGAAAAGCACCAAGAGGTCGAATCGACCCCGAAAGGCATCCATCGCACACGTTCGCAAAGCGGGCGGCACCACAGGGGCACGCGGAGACGGCGTTCGCTACTGAACGGACAAGGTGAGGCGATGTGCTCTTCCGTTGGGCGAAACGCCAGGAGGCTCAGGTGTTTCCGGACCCGGATGCCGGGTAAGGAGGGTCTCAGCTCACCGGGAACAACGCAGGCGCGTGGAAGAGCGGTTGGTACTGCCAGGCCGACTTCGATCCATCGCAGCCCCACCTCCTCCAGCCGGTCCCCCGTGGGGGACTTCCTGCTGTCCTGAACAGCGGCCAAGACTATCAGCCCACTGTTGCGTCAAGCCCCGTCTTTGCCGCTTGCATACGCCTTCTATGCTCGCCCCATGGTTGATGTTCTTGCTCTGGTCGAGGCCCGCCTGCACACCGCGCTGGGCGTCCCGGACGCGCGCGCGGCGGTCACCTTTCTCGGTACGGACCGCATCGAGGTGCTGCGGTTCACCGAGGGCGACATCGTCCGGTACGCCACGCTCGGCATGTCCGCCCAGCCGATGGCCGACCCCACCTCGGCGCTCGCCGACCCGGTGAAGGGCCCCCGGGCCGAGCTGGTCCTGTCGGTACGCGCCGGGCTCGCCGATACCGACAAGGTGCTCCGCCCGCTCGCCGTGCTCGCCGCGTCGCCGCAGGTCGAGGGACTGGTGGTGGCTCCGGGCGCCTCGCTCGACGTCGGTGAACCGCTGTGGCCCGGCGCCCCGTTCAGCTCGGTCCTGGTCGCCGAGCCGGGCGGCCTGGTGGAGGACCTGGAGCTCGACGCCCCGATGGACCCGGTCCGCTTCCTGCCCCTGCTTCCGATGACCACGAACGAGGCGGCGTGGAAGCGGGTGAGGGGTGCGAAGGAGCTGGAGGAGCGCTGGCTGACCCAGGGCACGGATCTGCGCGACCCCCGTCGCAAGTCGGTGGGGCTGGACTGAGGGCGGCTGCCTGGGGCTCTGCCCCAGACCCAGCCGAACACTCAGTCCGCGAAAACCGAGACCCCGTCCTCGGCGGCATGCGCGGGCTGACGCTCCCCCGCCTCGCGCGTCAGCGAGGCGCGCCGGGCCCACACGATCACCGCACCCAGCACCGCCGCCCCCGCGGCCACCACGAACGGCACATGGATGTCGCTCCACTCCTCGATCTTCTGTGCGAAGTACGGGGCCGCGGCCGCCGCGAACCAGCGGACGAAGTTGTAGCCCGCGCTCGCCACCGGCCGGGGCGCGTCCGAGACGCCGAGGGCCAGCTCGGTGTACACGGTGTTGTTGAGGCCGATGAACGCGCCGGAGGCGATGGTCGCGGCGACGGCCGTGGTGTGGTTGCCGTAGCCGAGCACGAGCAGGTCGGCGGCGAGCAGCACGAGCGATCCCCCGAGCACCTTCAGCGAGCCGAACCGCTCCTGGAGCCGCGGCGCGACGAGCACCGAGAACACCGCGAGCAGCACGCCCCAGGCGAAGAAGACGCCGCCCGACTTGTACGGCGACATGTTCAGCACGAACGGCGTGAAGGCGAGCACCGTGAAGAACGCGTAGTTGTAGAAGAAGGCCGACGCCGCGGCCGAGGCGAGCCCGCCGTGGCCGAGCGCCTTGACCGGATCGAGCAGTGAGGTCTTGCGCGAGGGCCTGGGCTGCTCCTTCAGGAACGCGGTGATCGCGACGAAGCCGATCGCCATGAGGGCCGCGGTGCCGAAGAAGGGGTAGCGCCACTTCGCGTCGCCGAGGACCGCGCCGAGCAGCGGGCCGCACGCCATGCCGAGCCCGAGGGCGGACTCGTACAGCAGGATCGCGGCGGCGCTGCCGCCGGCCGCGGCGCCCACGATGACGGCGAGCGCGGTCGAGACGAAGAGCGCGTTGCCGAGCCCCCAGCCTGCCCGGAACCCGACGAGTTCGCCGACCGAGTTCGACGTGCCGGCCAGCGCGGCGAAGACGACCACCAGGGCGAGGCCCACGAGCAGCGTCTTCCTGCCGCCGATCCGGCTGGACACGAAGCCGGTGACCAGCATCGCGACGGCGGTGATCAGGAAGTACGAGGTGAAGAGCAGGGACACCTGGCTGGGTGTGGCGTCCAGGCCCTTGGCGATGGACGGCAGGATCGGGTCGACGAGGCCGATGCCCATGAAGGCGACGACGGACGCGCCCGCGGTCGCCCAGACCGCCCTGGGCTGACGCAGCAGGCCGCCGGCGCCGCCGATTCCCGCGCCTTCGTCGAGAGGGTCCTTTCCTTGCCGCATGGCTGCCCCGCTTCCTTGATCGGACGGCTACCGAAAGATCGTTGTGCGATACATAGAATAACTTAGCCAGCCTAATTAGTGTAAGATGAAACTACTTTCGTCCCGGTTCGCGCCGACAGGCTGATCACACGCCGGACGGGTGATCGTCCTTGACGGGGCCACGACGGGGGAGGACCGTGGGGCTCTATGAGGGGCGAACCCAGTTGCCCGAAGTGCGGAGGCCGGGTCAGGGCGCCCGGTCTCTTTGCCGACACCTGGCAGTGCGATGTGCACGGCCCCGTCTTTCCGCTCCAGCCGGTGGTCCCGCCCAGCGTCGAGGCCCTGGAGGTCGTCGTGCGCCGGGCGCAGGTGCCGGTGTGGATGCCCTGGCCGCTGCCCGTGGGCTGGCTGTTCACGGGCGTCGCGTACGCCGGTGACGACCGCAGTGGCGGCCGCGCGACCGCCGTCGCCTGCTCGGGTCCGGGCCCGCTCGGCGGGATCGGCGAGCTGATCCTGGTCGCGGAGGAGCTGGGCGTGGGGCTCGGCGCGCGCTACGCGGGCATCGACGCACCCGACCCCGGCCCGTTCATGAATGTCGACAAGCCCGCGCACACCAAGGTCCTCGCGGCCGGCCGGCCCACCCCGCTGTGGCACGTCACGCGCACCCCGGACGACCGTGCGGTCTTCGCGGGCGAGGCGCGCGGCCTGTGGCTGTGGGCGATCGTCTGGCCGGAACAGTCCGGGCTCCTCATGTACGACGAGCTCGTCCTGACCGATCTGCGCGACGCGGGCGCCGAGACGGAACTCGTGCCGTGCGGGGCCCTGACCCCGCGCATCCTGTCCTGACGGTCCTGACGGTCCTGACGGTCCTGAGAGATCCGACGGTCCTGACGGTTCGGGTGGTCCTGATGGCGGGTCCGCTCGCGGGCGGACGGGGAGGAGCGGGCGGGCGGTTATCCTTGACTGTCCCCTGATCCGCCCCTTATGCCCTGGAGTACGCGTCGTGCGCATCGATCTGCACACCCACTCCACGGCCTCGGACGGTACGGACAGCCCCGCCGAGCTGGTCCGCAACGCGGCCGCCGCCGGGCTCGACGTCGTCGCGCTGACCGACCACGACACCACCCGCGGGTACGCGGAGGCCATCGCCGCGCTCCCCGCCGGGCTCACGCTCGTCACCGGCGCCGAACTCTCCTGCCGCATCGACGGCGTCGGCCTGCACCTGCTGGCCTACCTCTTCGACCCCGAGGAGCCCGAGCTCTCCCGCGAGCGCGAACTGGTGCGGGACGACCGGGTGCCGCGCGCCCAGGGCATGGTCGCCAAGCTCCAGGAGCTCGGCGTGCCCGTCACCTGGGAGCAGGTCGCGCGGATCGCGGGCGACGGCTCGGTCGGCCGCCCGCACGTCGCCGAGGCGCTCGTCGAACTCGGCGTCGTCGACTCCGTCTCGGACGCCTTCGTGCCGGACTGGCTCGCAGACGGCGGCCGCGCCTACGTCGGCAAGCACGAGCTCGACCCGTTCGACGCGATCCGCCTGGTCAAGGCCGCGGGCGGCGTCACCGTCTTCGCCCACCCGCTGGCCGTCAAGCGCGGCCAGGTGGTGCCCGAGTCGGCGATGGCCGAGCTGGCCGCCGCCGGGCTCGACGGCATAGAGGTCGACCACGCCGACCACGACGCCCCCACCCGGGAGCGGCTGCGCGGCCTCGCCCGCGAGCTGGGGCTGCTCGCCACCGGCTCCAGCGACTACCACGGCAGCCGCAAGACCGTACGGCTCGGGGAGTTCACCACCGATCCCGAGATCTACGGCGAGATCACCCGCCGTGCCACGGGGGCCTTCCCCGTGCCGGGCGCGGGCGGAAGCGCCCGCCCGTAGGGAGAGCGCGCCTCTCCCGATCCCTGGGGCCCCGCCCCCGTTTCCCCGCTCCTCGAACCCCCGCCCGGCACCTCCGCGCGGTCCCGGGGGCCGGGCCCCGCCGACCTGCGCAGCAGCGCACACCGGCCCGCTCATGTACGCACCTCACCTCGCAAGGCTCACCGTGTTCGACGCTGCCGTCTTCGGCTCCCTCTTCCTCACCCTGTTCGTCATCATGGATCCCCCCGGGATCACGCCGATCTTCCTCGCGCTGACCGCCGGCCGTGCCGCCAAGGTCCAGCGCAGGATGGCCTGGCAGGCCGCCGCCGTCGCACTCGGAGTGATCACGCTCTTCGGTCTCGTAGGGCACCAGATCCTGACCTACCTGCACATCGACGTCCCGGCGCTGATGATCGCGGGCGGTCTGCTGCTGCTCCTCATCGCGCTCGACCTGCTCACCGGCAAGACCGACGAGCCCAAGCAGACCAAGGACGTCAACGTCGCGCTCGTGCCGCTGGGCATGCCGCTGCTCGCCGGGCCCGGCGCGATCGTGCAGGTCATCCTGGCCGTCCAGAACCACGACTCGGTGGCCGGGCAGGTCTCGGTCTGGGCGGCGATCATCGCGATCCACGTCGTCCTGTACGTGACCATGCGGTACTCGCTGCTGATCATCCGCGTCATCAAGGACGGCGGCGTCGTCCTGGTGACCCGGCTCGCGGGCATGATGCTCTCGGCCCTCGCGGTGCAGCAGATCATCAACGGCATCACCCAGGTGATTCACGGCGGTTGAGCCTCCTGACACGCCGAAGCGCCCCCGTACGGATCTGTACGGGGGCGCTTTGCGTACGGCACCCGCGGCCGTTCGACCGGCTCGCGGGAGCACTACCTCTAACGCGTTACGAGGCCACGGACGTGGCCGGGCGGATGTAGATGCGCTGACCCATGGCGGCGGCCTGCTGCACAATCCGGTTGACGGAGGCGGCGTCCACGACGGTGCTGTCAACGGCGGTACCGTCGACGTCGTCCAGGCGCATGATTTCGAAGCGCATGGCTTCTCCCTTCGTCTGATCCTCCTGCTAGGAGAACTACTGGTGCGGGGGGCTGTGAACAGCCTGCTCCCACGATGCGTCCGGGCGGTTGCCCGCCCGTCAAGAGTGGATTGCGTGGCTACGGTGCAACGCGTTCCGTCCTGTTCAACGGGTTGCCTCCAGCAAACATTCCCTACGCTAAGGAAATTTTTTGAGTTGCTAAGGATCTGGCCCCGACGGCGACCGGATGTGCCCGGTTGTGCCCCCTGCGTCACGACCTCGACAATGGAAAACGTATGGACGACTCCCAGGAACCACAGCCGGCCCAGGCGCCCGACGACCGCGCCGCCCAGCTGGACCGCAAGCTGGACGCCACCAACGAGCTGCTCCAGCGCATGCTCGCCGAAGTCGCGAAGACGCCCTCCACACACGCGATCTTCGTCGACGCGGGATATGTCTACGCGGCCGCCGGCCTCCTCGTCACCGGCACCGAGGACCGCCGCTCCTTCGACCTCGACGCCGAGGGCCTCATCGAGGCCTTCATCGACAAGGCGCGCACCATCTTCGCGGACAGCCGGCTGCTGCGGGTCTACTGGTACGACGGCGCCCGGCGCCGCATCCACACCCCGGAACAGCAGTCGATCGCCGAGCTCCCCGACGTCAAGGTCCGGCTCGGCAACCTCAACGCCAACAACCAGCAGAAGGGCGTCGACTCCCTGATCCGCTCCGACCTGGAATCACTGGCCCGGCACCGCGCGATCAGCGACGCGGCGCTCATCGGCGGCGACGAGGACCTCGTCTCGGCGGTCGAGGCCGCGCAGGGGTACGGCGCGCGCGTCCACCTCTGGGGCATCGAGGCGGCCGAGGGCCGCAACCAGGCCGAGCCGCTGCTCTGGGAGGTCGACAGCCAGCGCACCTTCGACCTCGACTTCTGCAAGCCGTACGTCACTCGGCGGCCGGTCACGATGTACGAGCAGGAGGGGCCGGCGCCGTCGCGCGAGGACGTGCGGTTCGTCGGGGCGCGGATCGCGGCGACGTGGCTCTCCGAGCGGGGCCGGGCCGCTCTGGCCGAACTCCTGCCCGGCCACCCGTACCTGCCCGGTCCGGTGGACCAGGACCTCCTGATCGAGGCGGAGCGGCTTCTTCAGTACTCACTGAGGGGGCATGCGGATCTGCGCCGCTCCCTGCGGGACGGGTTCTGGCAGCACCTGCAGTCGCAGTACTAGGCGTTCCGCGGGGTGCGCTGATCGACCGCGGGCCGTCGATGCCTGATTGCGCAGTTCCCCGCGCCCCTGATCCCGCTCTCGGCCTCGGGCCGTCGGTGGCCGGTCGCGCAGTTCCCCGCGCCCCTCAATGCGTCTTTGGCCTCGCCCCGTGCGTGGTTGCCGCGTCCCTGGGGGAGCGGTCAGGGGGCGGCCGACGCGGTGCGGCCGGCCGTCACCGTCGACCAGAAATCCGTCAGCGCCCCCGTCAGCTCACCCGGATGGGAGACGTTGGGGGAGTGGTCCGCGCCCGGGATCACCGTGTGCCGCGCGTTCACGCTGCGGGCCAGGTGGGCCAGTTCGCTCACCGCCCACACCGTTTCGCCGGAGCCGTACGCCACGTGGAGGGGAAGGGGCAGCGCCGCGAGGCCCTCCGTGCGGTCCGGCTCCACCCTCAACTGCCGCCCCGTCGCGATGAGTTGGGCGCGCTGCGTGCCGAACCAGCGGCGTTCCAGGAACGCCACGATCTCCGGCGGGTCCGGAACGTACGCCGGGTCCCTGCCGTCCAGCCACTGCGTCACCGCCCACACCCACGACGGCGGAAGCACCGGCAGCGCCGCCTGGAGCATCCGGATCTTGGTGCGCTGCTCGGGGCCGACCCGGCCGGGGCCGGACGAAAGCAGCGTCAGGGAGAGGAACGCGGACGGGTCGAGCCGGGCCGCGGACCGGGCCACGAACCCGCCGAAGGAGTGCCCGACGAGGTGCACGGGCCCGTCGCCGAGCGCCGCGGCCTGAGCGAGTACGTCGGAGCCGAGGGCGCGCGGGGTGTAGCCGGACGTACGCCGCGGCCCGGGGCTCTCGAACTGCCCGCGCCCGTCGACCGCCACGGCCCGGTACCCGGCGTCCGCGAGCGGGTCGAGGAGCCCGAGGAAGTCCTCCTTGCTCCCGGTGTACCCGGGGACGAGCAGCACGGTCCCGCGCGCGGCGCCCTCGGGCCGCGAGTCGAGCACGGCGAACTCCTGGCGCGAGGTGGCCAGTCGGTACGCACGCGTACGCGCCGGAAGGTCGAGGGAGCGCGGCTTACTCATGGGCAGAGCGTATCCGGCCCCCGCCGGCGGGCCCGGCTCAGGAACGCGAACGGCCCGGCACCCCGCAAGGGGGACCGGGCCGTTTCGGGTGGCGCCGGTTACGCCTCGGGCGCGACCGCCGCCTTCTTCGCGCGGGTGCGCCGCGGCTTCGCCGGGGCCTCGGCCTCGACGGCCTCGACCACGGGCTCGGCGGCCTTCTTGCGCGTGCGGCGCGGCTTGACCGGGGTCTCGGCCTCGACGGCCGCTTCGACGACCGCCTCGGGGGCGGCTTCGGCGACCTTCTTGGCGCGGGTCCGACGCGGCGCGGCCGGAGCCTCAGCCGCCTCGGGGGCGGCTTCGGCGACCTTCTTGGCGCGGGTGCGGCGGGGCTTGGCGGGCGCCTCGGTCTCGACGGCCGGGGCGGCCTCGACGGTCTCGACGACGGCCTCGGCGGCCTTCTTGCGCGTGCGGCGCGGCTTGACCGGGGCCTCGGCCTCGACAGCCGCTTCGACGATCGCCTCGGGGGCGGCTTCGGCGACCTTCTTGGCGCGCGTGCGGCGGGGCTTGGCCGGGGCCTCGGTCTCGACGACCGGAGCGGCCTCGACCGTCTCGATGACGGCTTCCGCCGCCTTCTTCGCCCGCGTACGACGCGGCTTGACGGGCGCTTCGGCGACCGCGACCGCGGCGGCCGGAGCCTCGGCGACCTCGGTCATCGCGGCGGTGGCCTTGGCCTTCGCGGCCCTGGCCAGCTCAAGCGCGGCCGACTCCGGCGTCACGAAACCGACCTCGGAGGCCGGGTCGGCCTTGCGCACCCGGCGACGGCGCGGCTTGGGCTCGACCGGCGCGACGGCGGGCGCGGTGGCGACCGGCGCGGGACGGCGGCGCGGCTCGGCCTTGACGACGGCGACGGGCTCGGCGACCACAGCGGCCTCAGCCGCCTCGATCACCGGCGCGGCAGCGGCCTGCGGCGCTGCCGACGGCGCACCCACGCGGGTACGGCGACGGCGGCGCGGCGTGCGCGGCTCGGCCACGGTCTCGGTGGCTGCGGCAGCCTCGGCGACCGGGGCCGCGACGGGAGCTGCGGCCGTGGTCTCGACGCCGTCCGCCTGCGCGCCGCCGCGGGTGCGCCGACGCTGACGCGGCGTACGCGTACGGGCCGGGCGCTCCTCGGTGACGACCGGAGCCGCAGCGGCGGACCTGCGCCCGCGCCCGCCGGTCTCGCCGAGGTCCTCGACCTCTTCGGCCGCCAGGCCCGCGCGGGTGCGCTCGCCCCGGGGCAGCACGCCCTTGGTGCCGGCCGGGATCTTCAGCTCCTCGAACAGGTGCGGGGAGGTGGAGTACGTCTCGACCGGGTCCGGGAACTTCAGGTCGAGCGCCTTGTTGATCAGCTGCCAGCGCGGGATGTCGTCCCAGTCGACCAGCGTGATCGCGATGCCCTTCTTGCCCGCGCGGCCGGTGCGGCCGATGCGGTGGAGGTAGGTCTTCTCCTCCTCGGGCGACTGGTAGTTGATGACATGCGTGACGCCCTCGACGTCGATGCCGCGGGCGGCGACGTCGGTGCAGACCAGCACGTCGACCTTGCCGTTGCGGAAGGCGCGCAGCGCCTGCTCGCGGGCGCCCTGGCCGAGGTCGCCGTGGACCGCGCCGGAGGCGAAGCCGCGCTTGGCGAGCTGCTCGGCGATGTCCGCGGCGGTCCGCTTCGTACGGCAGAAGATCATCGCGAGGCCGCGGCCCTCGGCCTGCAGGATGCGCGCGACCATCTCCGGCTTGTCCATGGAGTGGGCGCGGTAGACGAACTGCGCGGTGTTGGCGACGGTCGTGCCCTCGTCGTCCGGCGACGTGGCGCGGATGTGCGTGGGCTGCGACATGTAGCGGCGGGCGAGGCCGATGACGGCGCCCGGCATCGTCGCGGAGAACAGCATCGTCTGCCGCTTCGGCGGAAGCAGCTGGATGATCTTCTCGACGTCGGGCAGGAAGCCGAGGTCGAGCATCTCGTCGGCCTCGTCGAGGACGAGCGCCTTGACGTGGGAGAGGTCGAGCTTCTTCTGCCCGGCGAGGTCGAGCAGGCGGCCCGGGGTGCCGACGATCACGTCGACGCCCTTCTTGAGCGCCTCGACCTGGGGCTCGTACGCCCGGCCGCCGTAGATGGCGAGCACGCGGACGTTGCGGACCTTGCCCGCGGTGAGGAGGTCGTTGGTGACCTGCTGGCACAGCTCGCGCGTCGGTACGACGACGAGGGCCTGCGGGGTGTTGGTGAGCCGCTCGGGCGTGGCCCGGCCGGCCTCGACGTCGGCGGGAACGGTGACCCGCTCCAGGATCGGCAGACCGAAGCCGAGCGTCTTGCCGGTGCCGGTCTTGGCCTGCCCGATGATGTCGGTGCCGGAGAGCGCTACGGGGAGCGTCATCTCCTGGATGGGGAAGGGGGACACGATGCCGACGGCTTCAAGGGCTTCGGCGGTCTCGGGAAGGATCCCGAGCTCTCGGAACGTAGTCAGGGTGCTGCCTCTTCTGTGAGACGCGGTACGGAGGCGAACGCGGCGGGTCGTACCGTGCCCATTTCGTCCGGCGGGGATCAGATTCGATCGTGTTGCCGGGTGGCGCGGGACCACTGCCGTCGCTCAAGCGCTCGTGCCGCTGAGGGATCCCTCTTCGGTGGCACGTACTGAAACGTGCCCTGCGGAGGGCTGTCGGGTCGGAGCCGACCGGAGCAACCGACCGGGCATCCTCATTCGTGCAGCCCGTCGAAATACTCGGCGGGCGCATTACCACTGTACCCCGGATTCGCGCATGTGTGTTGGGAGAATTCGCGAGACCGGTGCGACGGGTGTGAGCAAGGAGGCCCTTACAGCCCGTCCCCGGCGGGCTATTGTGCGGTTTATGGAGACGTCTGACAACGCCACTGCAGCCGAAGAAACCACCCCGGAGCCCGAGCGCACCGGGATCGCCGCCCAGGACTGGGCGACGGCCTCCGCGGTTCCCCAGTACCGCGCCGCGGTCGTGGACCTCCTCGGCGCCCTCGCCTACGGCGAGCTCGCGGCCTTCGAGCGGCTCGCGGACGACGCGAAGCTGGCGCCGTCCCTGGAGGACAAGGCGGAGCTGGCGAAGATGGCGTCCGCCGAGTTCCACCACTTCGAGCGGCTGCGGGACCGGCTCGCCCAGATCGACGCGGAGCCGACGGCCGCGATGGAGCCGTTCGCCAAGGCCCTGGACGACTTCCACCACCAGACCGCCCCGTCGGACTGGCTGGAGGGCCTGGTCAAGGCGTATGTGGGCGACTCGATCGCGAGCGACTTCTACCGCGAGGTCGCCAATCACCTGGACTCCGACACCCGCTCCCTGGTCCTGTCGGTCCTCGACGACACCGGGCACGGCAACTTCGCCGTGGAGAAGGTGCGGGCAGCCATCGAGGCGGACCCGCGCGTCGGCGGCCGGCTCGCGCTGTGGGCGCGGCGCCTGATGGGCGAGGCCCTTTCGCAGGCCCAGCGCGTGGTCGCCGAGCGCGACGCGCTCTCGACGATGCTGGTCGGCGGGGTCGACGGGGTGGCGGCGGGCTTCGACCTCGCGGCGGTCGGCGAGATGTTCACCCGGATCACCAAGGCCCACACCAAGCGGATGGCGGCGCTGGGTCTCGCGGCCTGACCCGTAGGAGCGAGAACGGACCCGCCGCCTACGCCGCCGAACGGCGCAGGCGGCGGGTCGGCCGCAGCAGCAGCGAGAGCAGGACGGACGCGACGAAGGTGGCGCCGAGCACCGTCGTCACTCCATGACCCGGGCCGATCGCCGAATGCGTCAGGAACGCGCCGAAGAGACCGGCGAGCGGGCCGACGGACAGAACGGTGCGGCGGTCGGGCAGCCGGTGGGAGAGCCGGGCCGCGGCGGCCCACGCGAGGGCGAATCCCAGCAGTACGGAGCCAAGGGCTTCAAGGAGCATGTGCGTCGCCTCCCGGGGGTACGGCCAGGGCGGATCGGTTACAGCCGTCCTACCCGAGCCTTGCGGAACGCAACCCTCCCCTCACTGGGAGGAAGCAACGCGGGCGTGTCCTCGAACAGGCACGATTTTTATGTGCTTACGGTCACACCTGGTGTCAACCGATGCCGTGCGAGCAGAAGCCGCACGTAGGTTCCGCAACAGGTGACTCCGCGCTGGCGCCGGGGCTCCTTCGTTCTCTCGGGTGCCGTTCGGCGGCACGGAGGTCACACCATGAGCCAGCGTCGGCCGGTGCCGAGACTCGCAGCGTTGGACGGGCTCCGGCTCGTCGCCGCTCTGATGGTGGTCTGCTACCACTACCTCGCGCTGAGCAGACCCTGGGGCCACGACCCGGTGACGGTCTTCCCGACGCTGCACAGGTTCGCCGAGTTCGGCTGGCTCGGGGTCGAGGTGTTCTTCCTGGTCAGCGGGTTCGTGATCTGCATGAGCGTGTGGGGCCGCAGCCTCGGCGACTTCGCCGTCTCCCGGGTCTCCCGGCTGTTTCCGGCTTATTGGGTCGCCGTGCCGCTCACCGCGCTGGTCGTCAACAAATGGCCGGAGATCACTTCGATACGCGGCTGGGACGACGTCGTCGTCAACCTGACGATGGTCCAGGCGGGCAACAACACGAGGAACGTCGACGACGTGTACTGGACGCTCTTCGTGGAGCTCAAGTTCTACGTCCTGATGGCGATCGTCGTGCTCTGCGGGGTGACCTACCGCAATGTGCTCATCTTCTGCGGCGCCTGGACCGTGGCGGCGGCCCTCGCGCCCAGCCTCGGCATCCCGGCGCTCGCGGCGTTCGCGATGCCGCAGTACGCGCCGTACTTCATCGCGGGCATCGCCTTCTATCTGATGCGCCGCTTCGGATCCAACGCGCTGCTGTGGGGCATCGTCCTGTTCCAACTGCTGCTCGCGCAGCGGTACATCCACTACCGCGTCGCCATCAACCTCGGTCACGTCGCCGCCGATCAGCTGCCGAGCTGGCCGGTCCGGCTGATCGTCGTCGCCGGGTTCGCCGTCGTCGGGGCGATCGCCCTGGGCGCCTTCGACAAGGTCCAGTGGCAATGGCTCTCCACGGCCGGCGCGATCACCTATCCGCTGTACCTGATCCACATGTTCATCGGCATGACGCTGATCCACCACTTCCGCCATCTGCTCCCCGCACCCGTGCTCGTGGGCTCGGTGATCGCACTGATGATGGCCACCGCCTGGCTCATCCACCGCCTCGTGGAACGCCCCGCGGGCAAGTGGGTCCGCGACGCGATGAAACGCGGCATCGAAGACGTACGCCTCAACTCTCCCGCCCGTCGGCGGACTCGGCCGCGGTCCCCGCTTCCGCCCGCTCCCGAGGAGCGGCGGCCCCTGCACGGCGCGGGAGTCCACTGAGCGGGACGCGGGGAAAACGAAGAAGAAGGGGTGCCACCAGTGATCACTGGTGGCACCCCTTCTTCGGTGTCCTGGTGTACTACAGCGCGCCGAAGCCCACGCGGCGGACCGCCGGCTCGCCGATTTCCACGTATGCGATCTTGTCGGCCGGTACCAGGACCTTGCGGCCCTTGTCGTCCGTGAGGCTGAGCAGCTGCGCCTTGCCGCCGAGGGCGTCGGATACCGCGCTCTCGACTTCTTCGGCGGACTGCCCGCTCTCCAGAACGATCTCCCGGGGTGCGTGCTGCACGCCGATCTTGACCTCCACGGCTATGTCCCTCCGACCTCGTGCGGTGCGCGGTCAGCCGCGCCGTACGCTGCACACATTAGCCCGGGGAGGCGACCGGAAATGGCCGGTCGCTGAACGCCAGGAGCGAACAGAATTCAGGAATGACCGCGCGCGGGCCGCTCAGTGGCCCTCGGTGCCGTGCAGCGGGAAGCCCGCGATGCCGCGCCAGGCGAGCGAGGTGAGGAGCTGGACCGCCTGGTCGCGGGGGATGGCCGATTCGCTGGAGAGCCAGTAGCGGGCGACCACCTGGGAGACCCCGCCCAGGCCCACGGCGAGCAGCATCGACTCGTCCTTGGAGAGGCCGGTGTCCTCGGCGATGACGTCCGAGATCGCCTCGGCGCACTGGAGGCTGACCCGGTCCACGCGCTCGCGCACGGCGGGCTCGTTGGTGAGGTCCGACTCGAAGACGAGCCGGAAGGCGCCGCCCTCGTCCTCGACGTACGCGAAGTAGGCGTCCATGGTCGCGGCGACGCGGAGCTTGTTGTCCGAGGTCGACGCCAGGGCGGTGCGGACCGCGTGCAGGAGTGACTCGCAGTGCTGGTCCAACAGGGCCAGGTAGAGCTCCAGCTTGCCGGGGAAGTGCTGGTAGAGCACCGGCTTGGAGACGCCCGCGCGCTCGGCGATGTCGTCCATCGCGGCCGCGTGGTAACCCTGTGCGACGAAAACCTCCTGGGCGGCGCCCAGGAGCTGATTGCGGCGGGCCCGGCGCGGCAGGCGCGTGCCTCGCGGGCGCGCCGCCTCGGTCTGCTCGATGGCTGTCACGCCGCCTCCCAAAGTTGTTCCGGTGCGCGATGTACGCGCGCCGCCATCGTACTTTTGGGTAACCCGGCTGTGCGCGGTGCGAACGCAGAATTTCACGGACCGGACGCGCTGGGTAGCCGGAGATACCCGCGGGAAACCGAACAAATCATCGGTAGTCGTCCTCGTCGAGGGCGACCACGCGCGCCTGTTCGACGGCGTCGGCCTCGTTGGCGGCGCCCGGGTCGACACGGGTCAGCGGGTCGTCGTGGTCCTGTCGTACGTCCGTGTGCTGCTCGGCCGCGTCCGCCTCATTGGTCTCCTCGGACAGTTCCGCGGTGTCGTCGTCTTCGTCCTGGAAGGTTTCCGGATCGCTGGGATCGACGGACATGGCTGCTCCCTTTTCCTGCACTTCGAGTGATTCGGGGGCTCCCTTACGAGCCTAGGAGTTCCCCGGGCATGCCGCTATACGGCCTGTGATGGCGAACACATGAACCACGGCGTGATCGTCTCGTAACATTGCCGCATGTCTTCGACCGAGCTGCCGGAAACCCTCGCCGCCGCCTCCCTGGCACCACGGGTGGGGGCGGTCAGGGTCGCGGAGGGTGAGGAACTGCGCTCCGTGAGCCTGCCGGGCCTCACTCTGACCGTCCGGTCGCGCCCCGGCACCGGCCCCGGCCTCGAACCCGCGCTGTACGTCCACGGGCTCGGCGGGTCCTCGCAGAACTGGTCGACGCTGATGCCGCTGCTCGCCGACCGCCTGGAGGGCGAGGCGCTCGATCTGCCCGGCTTCGGGGACTCCCCGCCGCCGGACGACGGCAACTACTCGGTCACCGGTCACGCCCGCGCCGTGATCCGGCTGCTCGACTCGGCGGGCCGCGGCCCCGTCCACCTCATCGGCAACTCGCTGGGCGGAGCCGTCTCGACCCGCGTCGCGGCCGTACGCCCCGATCTGGTGCGCACCCTCACCCTCATCTCGCCCGCGCTCCCCGAGGTCCGCGTGCAGCGCAGCGCCTGGCCGACCGCGCTGGTCGCGCTGCCGGGCGTCGCCTCCCTGTTCGCGAAGCTGAGCCGGGACTGGACCGCCGAGGACCGCACCCGGGGCGTGATGGCCCTCTGTTACGGCGACCCCGGGCGGGTGAGCCCCGAGGGGTTCGAGGCCGCGGTCCAGGAGATGGAACGGCGCCTCCAACTCCCTTATTTCTGGGACGCGATGACCCGCTCGGCGCGTGGCATCGTCGACGCGTACACGCTGGGCGGCCAGCACGGACTGTGGCGGCAGGCGGAGCGGGTGCTCGCGCCGACGCTGCTCATCTACGGGCAGCGCGACCAGCTGGTCTCGTACCGGATGGCCCGCCGGGCCGCGGCCGCCTTCCGTGACTCGCGGCTCCTCACGCTGCCCGATGCCGGGCACGTGGCGATGATGGAGTACCCCGCGACGGTCGCCCAGGCCGTACGGGAACTGCTCGACGAGAGCGCCCGCAGACACCGCGGCGCCGACCGGGCGGCCCCCGGCCGGGAGACCGGCGACCGAGAAATCACCGACCGCGAAAACAGGAGCTGATCCGGGGCGTGGGACGACACAGCCGACCCAAGGGCCCCAGCGACTCGGTGCCCATACACGAAGCGCCCCCGGCCCCGCAGGCCGAGCAGGCCGTCGCCTCCGGCAGCGGCCGGCGCAGACGGCAGGCCCCGGGCGACGGCCCCGCCCCGCACCACGGCGGCGGCACCCCGGCCTTCGGCACCCCGCAGGTGCGCGGCGGACATCCGCAGCACCCCGAGCACGGGTCCGATGCCCAGGCCCGCCACGGCGACTGGCACGGCAGGCCGCGCACCGTCCAGCAGAATCCTTACGGCGCCGCGGCTCGCATCCCGGGCCCGCGCCGCTCCTCCATCGAGGCCTTCGACGGGCCCCCGTCGGCCGGCACCGGGGCGAACCGCACCGTCGGCCTCGCGCCGCCGCCCGAACCCGAAGCCAAGTCCAAGGAGTCCAAGGGATCCAAGGGGCGGACGTTCACCGGGATCGCGGCCGCCGCGGTGACCACCGTGCTCGCGGTCGTCGTCGCCGGGCAGGTCACCTCGGACGGCAACAAGCACGACGTCGCCGGCCGGTCCACCGGCGACAACGACCGTGACACGGACGGGAGTTCGGCATCCCGGGGCAGCGGGCGGGCCACCCCGCAGGCGGCCCCCGCGGTCCAGACGTACGACCAGAAGATGGCCCAGCAGTTCCCGCTGGACCCCAAGCTCACCGCGTCCGGCAAGTTCGACGCCGTGCCCGGGTTCGACGCGGCGCCCGGCAAGGGGCGCAAGTACCGCTACCGGGTCGACGTCGAGCAGGGGCTCGGCCTGGACGGCGGTCTGTTCGCCGAGGCCGTGCAGAAGACCCTCAACGACGACCGCAGCTGGGGCCACGGCGGCACGATGACCTTCGAGCGGATCTCGTCGGGCAAGCCGGACTTCATCATCACGCTGGCCAGTCCCGGGACCACCGGCGCCTGGTGTGCCAAGTCCGGGCTCGACACCAACGAGGACAACGTCTCCTGCGACTCGGCCGCCACCGACCGCGTGATGATCAACGCGTTCCGCTGGGCGCAGGGTTCGGAGACGTTCGGCTGGGGCAAGGCGATGCTCAGCTACCGGCAGATGCTCATCAACCACGAGGTCGGCCACCGGCTCGGGCACAACCATGTGAGCTGCCGCACGCCCGGCGCGCTCGCCCCGGTGATGCAGCAGCAGACCAAGTCCCTGGACATCGACGGGATCAAGTGCCTGCCCAACCCCTGGGTGTATCCCCAGGGTTGATCCCACCGCGGTGTGACATGTCCAGGATGTGGGACGGCCGTCTCGTTCTCGATTGACAGTGAACAGCGGGTCGTCCATATTTCTCGGCATGTCGCACCGCCACGCCACCCCCGAACGCGCCGCCATCGAGCTGGCGCTCATCGGCGTGACCGGGCACAGCGTGGCCGACATTCTCTGTAGCTGACGCAGTCCCGAGCGCGTTCGACTTTCCCTTTTCCCTTTTTGCGCCCGGGCATTTCCGTGCTTTCGCACGGTTTCCGCATGCGGGCGCAGCCACCCCTTTTCCTTTCGGTGCTGTGGGCGCCCGCATTTCCCGCCCTGCCCAGCAGTTACCGAGAGGTCTACTTCCGATGCGTCACACGTCCATTTCGTCAGGGAATGTCGCCAGAGCGGCAGCGATAGCCGTGGTTCTCGCCGTGGGCGCCGTCGCCTGCGGTCCCGAGGGCGGCGGCGCGGGGAACGCCGGGTCCGGCGCGTCCGGCACGCCCCACAAGGGCGGCGCGCTCAGCGTCCTCAACAACGAGGCGCAGACCGATTTCGACCCCGCGCGGCTCTACACCTCCGGCGGCGGCAACGTCCCCTCGCTCGTCTTCCGCACCCTGACCACCCGCAACCGCGAGAACGGCGCCGAGGGCACGAAGGTGGTGCCCGACCTCGCGACCGACACGGGCAGGCCCAATGCCGACGCCACCGTGTGGACGTACACGCTCAAGGACGGCCTCACGTACGAGGACGGCAGCCCGATCACCACCGCCGACATCAAGTACGGCATCGAGCGGTCCTTCGCGGCCGAACTGTCCGGCGGCGCACCGTACTTGAGGGACTGGCTGGTCGGCGGCGCCCAGTACCAGGGCCCGTACAAGGACGGCGGCAAGGGCCTCGCCTCGATCGAGACGCCCGACGCCAAGACGATCGTGTTCCACCTGAACAAGCCCGAGGGCGAGTTCCCCTTCCTCGCCACCCAGACGCAGTTCGCGCCGGTCCCCAAGGCCAAGGACAACGGCACCAAGTACGAGGAGCACCCCGTCTCCTCGGGCCCGTACAAGGTCGTCAAGAACGAGAACGACGGCGAGCACCTGGTCCTGGAGCGCAACCCCCACTGGTCCGAGGCGACCGACACCGAGCGCAAGGCCTACCCCGACACCATCGACGTACGCTCCGGGCTCGACCAGGCCGTCATCAACCAGCGGCTCTCCGCATCGCAGGGCCCGGACGCGGCCGCCGTCACCACCGACACCAACCTGGGGCCGGCCGAACTCGCCAAGGTCGGCAGCGACAAGCAGCTCGCCGCGCGGGTCGGCACCGGGCACTTCGGCTACACCAACTACATCGCGTTCAACCCGAACGTGAAGCCCTTCGACAACCCCAAGGTCCGCCAGGCCATCGCGTACGCCGTCGACCGCACCTCGGCCGTCAACGCGGTCGGCGGCTCCTCGCTCGCCGAGCCCGCCACCACGTTCCTGCCCAACCAGAAGGCCTTCGGGTACACCCCGTACGACCCCTTCCCGGCGGGCGCCTCCGGCAACGCGGCCAAGGCCAAGGAGCTCCTGAAGGAGGCGGGCTACGCCGACGGGCTCACCGTCACGCTCACCCACTCCAACGCCAAGGGCGGCCCCAAGGGGCCCGAGGTCGCCACCGCCCTCCAGGACGCGCTGAAGAAGGCGGGCATCACCGTCAAGCTCCAGGGCCTCGAAGGCAACGACTACAACGACACCGTGGCCAGCGCGAAGAAGGAGCCCGGCTTCTTCCTGCGCGGCTGGGGCGCCGACTGGCCCTCCGGCGGCCCGTTCCTCGCGCCGATCTTCGACGGCCGCCAGATCGTCCGGGACGGCGCCAACTTCAACACCGGCTTCCTGGACGACGCCTCCGTCAACAGCGAGATCGACGAGATCAACAAGCTGACCGACCTGACCGCAGCCGCCCCGCGCTGGGGGGCGCTCGACAAGAAGATCGGCGAGCAGGCCGTGGTCGTGCCGCTGTTCCACCCCGTCTACAAGCGGCTCGTCGGCAAGGACGTCAAGAACGTCGTCATCAGCGACTGGACCGGCGTGCTCGACATCTCGCAGGTAGCGGTCAAGTAGCCATGTCCGAAGCCCTGTTGACCACCGGGGCGGGCGCCGTCGCGCCCGCCCCCGGCGGTCGCCTCTTCTGGCGGCGGCTGCGCGCCCAGCGCGCGGTCACCGCCGCGGCGGCCGTCTTCGCCCTGCTCGTCCTGGTCGCACTCGCGGCACCGCTGCTCACCTCGCTCGAAGGCCAGGACCCCAACGCCTTCCACCCCACGCTCGTCGACTCGGCCAGTGGCGGCGTGCCCATCGGCTCGTTCGGCGGGATCAGCGGCGAGCACTGGCTCGGCGTCGAGCCGCAGACCGGCCGCGACCTGTTCGCCCGGATCGTCTACGGCGCCCGCGTCTCGCTCGGCGTAGCCTTCGTCGCCACCCTCATCCAGGTCGGGCTCGGCGTCGCCCTCGGCCTGTTCGCCGCGCTCGGCGGCCGCTGGGCCGACCAGATCGTCAGCCGTGTCACCGACGTCGCGGCCGCCCTGCCGATGCTCGTCATCACGCTCGGCCTGCTCGCGGTGGCCCCCGCCTCGATCCCGCGGCCGGTCCTGATCACGCTGATCATCGCCGGGCTCGGCTGGTTCGGCACGTCGAAGATCGTGCGGGCGGGTGCCCTCTCGCTCAAGACGCTCGACCACGTCTCGGCGGCGCGGCTCAGCGGCTGGGGCACCTGGGCGATCGCCCGCCGCGAACTGCTGCCCGCCCTTGCCGCACCCGTCATCACGTACGCCGTCCTCCTCGTCCCCAGCAATGTGGTGGCCGAGGCGGCCCTGTCCTTCCTCGGCGTGGGCATCAAACCGCCCACCCCGTCCTGGGGGCAGATGCTCACCGACGCCAACACCTGGTACCAGGCGGCCCCGACGTATCTGCTCCTGCCGGCCGGCCTGCTCTTCATCACGGTCCTCTCGCTGACGGTGATCGGTGAGGGAGTACGCACGGCCCTGGACCCGAGAGCGGCGTCGAGGCTCCGCGTGGGCACCCGCAACTCCCGTAAGGAGAAGGCAAGTTGACAGGCTTCACGGGCTTTCTGCTGAGGCGGATCGCCGGAGCCGTCCTCGTGCTCCTCGCCCTCTCCGTCATCGTGTACGCCGTGTTCTACGTGGCCCCGGGCAACGTCGCCCAGATCGTCTGCGGCGAACGCTGCTCTCCGCAGCAAGTCGCCCTGGTCCACGACAAGCTGGGGCTCGGCGACCCGCTGTACCTCCAGTACGGCCACTTCGTCCAGGGCATCTTCGCCGGCCGCGACTTCTCGTCCGGCACGGGAATGGTGCACTGCTCGGCGCCCTGCCTCGGCCAGTCCTACCGCACCGACGAGCAGGTCACCGACCTCATCCTCGGCAAGCTCCCGGTCACCGGCTCCCTGGTGATCGGCGCGTTCGCGCTGTGGCTGCTCATCGGCGTCGGCACCGGGGTGCTCTCCGCGTGGAAGCGCGGCGGAATGACCGAACGGCTGCTGACCTGGCTGACCCTGGCGGGCACGTCCACTCCGGTGTTCGTGATCGGCCTGCTGCTGATCATCATCCTGTGCTCGACGCTGCAATGGCTGCCGTTCCCGCAGTACGTGCCGTTCACGGACAACCCGCAGCAGTGGTTCTGGGGCCTGCTGCTGCCCTGGTTCTCCCTCGCCCTGATCGAATCGGCCAAGTACGCGCGCCTGACCCGTAGTTCGATGCTGGAGACGCTCGCCGAGGACCATGTGCGTACGTTCCGGGCGTACGGGCTGAGCGAGCGGGCCATCGTCGGACGCCATGCGCTGCGCGGCGCTGTCGCCCCGGTCATCGCGCTGAGCGCGCTCGACGCGGGGACCATGTTCGGCAGCGCGGTGCTCACCGAGACGCTCTTCGGCATCCCGGGCATCGGGCAGCAGCTCGTGCAGTCGGTGCGCACGGTCGACCTGCCGGTGGTGGTCGGTGTGGTTCTGACCACCGGATTCTTCGTGGTGCTTGCCAATGCGGTCGCGGACGTCCTGTACGCGATGGCTGATCGACGGGTGGTGCTGTCATGACCGAGCCTTTGGTCGAGGTGTCCGACCTCGGCATCTCCTTCGGCGAGGTACGGGCCGTCGACGGCCTCTCCTTTACGCTCCGGCCCGGCGCGGCGCTGGGCGTGGTCGGGGAATCCGGCTCGGGCAAGAGCGCGTCGGCGTACGCGCTGCTCGGCCTGCACCGGGGTACGGGGGCGCGGGTCACCGGCGCGATCCGGGTGGCCGGGGTGGACGTGATGGCCGCTTCCGACTCCGAACTCCGCTCCCTGCGCGGGGGGTCGGCGGCGATGGTCTTCCAGGACCCGCTGTCCTCGCTCGACCCGTACTACACGATCGGCGACCAGATCGCGGAGGTGTACCGGGTGCACAAGGGCGGCTCCCGGCGGGCCGCCCGGGCGCGCGCGGTCTCGGTCCTGGACCGGGTGGGCATCCCGGACGCGGCCCGCAAGTCCCGCTCCCGCCCGCACGAGTTCAGCGGGGGCATGCGGCAGCGGGCCCTCATCGCGATGGCGCTGGCGTGCGAACCGCGCCTGCTGATCGCGGACGAGCCGACGACGGCGCTCGACGTGACCGTCCAGGCGCAGATCCTGGACCTGCTGCACGATCTGCGCCGCGAGACGGGCCTTGGCCTGGTGCTGGTCACCCATGACGTGGGGGTGGCGGCGGAGAGCGTGGACGAGGTGCTGGTGATGCGGGCGGGGAGGGAGGTGGAGCGGGGGCCGGTGGGGGCGGTGCTTGGCGCTCCGCGGGAGCCTTACACGCGGGCGCTGCTGTCGGCGGTCCCGAGGATTTCCCCCACCCCGCCCGGCTCCGCTGCGGGCCCCCGGGAGAGTGCGCCCGGCTCCGACCCGGTGGTCGCCGCCGGGGCTCCGCCCCGGACCCCGTCGGCCCCACCCCACCCCTTCCCGAAACCCGCCGGGGGTGCCGTACTCGGCCGCGGCCCGGTGGACGCTGCTGGGGCTCTGCCCCGGACCCCGTTCGCGCCTGAAGGGCGCTCGTCCTCAAACGCCGGACGGGCTGGGGGTGCCGGTGAGACGGGTTCGGTGGTGAACGTGGGGCCGGCCGGGGATGCCGGTGAGGACGCCAGTGGCTCGCACGGCGGTGATGCCGGGATGTCCAGTTCTGCCAGGGGCGCGGGGAACTGCGCGAGCAACCACGCACGGTCCGCGGCCCAGCGACTCTCGCCCTCTCCGGCGTCTGAGGAGCGGGGGTCCGGGGGCGGCGCCCCCGGGAACGGACCTCGGCCACATACCCACCCCGGGAGGGTTGCGGGAAGGGGCGGGGCGGGGGAGGCCTCCGCCGAAGGCGGCCTCGTGCTCCAGGCGACCGGCCTCCGCAAGACCTTCGGCCGCGGTCGAACCGCCTTCACCGCCGTGGACGGGGTCTCCCTCACAGTCCGCCGCGGGGAAACGCTCGGCATCGTCGGCGAGAGCGGGAGTGGGAAGACCACCCTGGGTCGCATGCTGGTCGGGCTGCTCCAGCCCAGCGCCGGGCACGTCACCCGCACCGGCGACGTCCAGATGGTCTTCCAGGACCCCGTCTCCTCCCTCAACCCCCGCCGGTCCATCGGCGAATCCGTCGCCGACCCGCTGAGGGCGAGAGGGGAGCGCGACGACAGCCGCATCCGGGCCAGGGTCGGCGAGCTGCTCCAGAAGGTGGGGCTCGACCCCGATCGCTACGACAGCTACCCGCACGAGTTCAGCGGCGGCCAGCGCCAGCGCGTAGGGATCGCCCGCGCGCTGGCCGCCGAGCCGACACTCATTGTGTGCGACGAGCCCGTGTCCGCGCTCGACGTCACCACTCAGGCTCAAGTCACCGCCCTGCTCGGGCAGTTGCAGCAAGAGCTCGGGCTCGCGCTCGTCTTCGTCGCGCACGACCTCGCCGTGGTGCGGCAGGTCAGCGACCGGGTCGCCGTCATGCGGCAGGGGCGGATCGTGGAGGAGGGCGAGGCCGACGTCGTGTACGGGGCGCCCAAGGACCCGTACACCCGGCAGCTGCTCGCCGCCGTACCCTCCCTGGACCCCGCGCTCGCCGCCACTCGCCGCGCGGCCCGCCGCGAGCTGCGCGAGGCGTCGTGGGAGGCGGCCCCCGAGGAAGTGGCCGTGGCGTAGCCGTCTGTGACCGGCCCGACCCGTAGCGCGACCGAACGCCATCGGGTCGGGAAAGTTACGTGCATTCACCCCTTCCGGTGGCGCGATGGACAACCGTCCGTCGCGCCACCGGCATGACCGCTTACGTTCGTCCCGCTGCGAGTCGCCGTTGCCAACGGTGGCCGCCCACAAGGGAGATCGGGGGTGCGCACATGCGGATCGGACTGCTCACGGATGGCGGTTATCCGTACACGACCGGTGAGTCCAGGCTGTGGTGCGACCGGCTCGTGCGCGGGCTCGCGCGGCACGAGTTCGACATATTCGCGCTCAGCCGGAGTGCCGAGCAGGAACAGCAGGGGCTGCTCGCGCTGCCTCCGCACGTGCGTCAGGTGCGTACCGCCTCTCCCTGGTCCGCACCCGAATCCCGCCACACCGGCCGTCGGCGTACCGAGCGCGGGTACGGGCGGCGCGAACGCCGGGAGTTCGCCGAGTGCTTCGGGCGTCTGGCCGCCTCCCTCTGCACCGAGCGGGCCGACGGCGATGCGTTCTCGGACGGGCTCTACGGGCTCGCCTCCCTCGCCCGCGAGCACGGCGGGCTCGGCGGTGAGCTGCGTTCCGAGACGGCCGTCCGCATCCTGGAAGCCGCCTGCCGTGCCCCCGGCGTGAACCGCGCGGTACAGGCCGCCCGGGTGCCCGACCATCTCGCCTTCGCGAGCCTCCTGGAGCGAGCCCTGCGCCCGCTCTCCCTCGACTGGTACGGCGACGACGCGCTCGGCGCGGTCGACCTCTGCCATGCCGCATCCGGCGGCGGCGCCGCCCTCCCCGGGCTGCTGGCCAAACGCTTCTGCGGGGTCCCGCTCCTGGTCACCGAGTACGGCGTCCAGCTCCGCACCCAGTATCTCGCCAACGCCCAACTCTCGGTTCCCGTAAGGGCGTTGCAGGCGGGATTCCAGCGCCGGCTCGCCGCCGAGGTGTACGCGCGGGCCGAGCTCATCACCCCCGGCAACACCCACACCCGCCGCTGGCAGGAGCGCTGCGGAGCCGACCGCGCCAAGCTGCGCACCGTCTACCCCGGCATGTCCGCCGACCGGTTCCACGCGGTGGGGGAGGGCGCGTACGAGGGTGAGCCCCACACTCTGGTGTGGGTCGGGCGGATCGAGCCCGCCAAGGACCTCATCGCGTTGTTGCATGCCTTCGCCGAGGTCCGCAGGGCCGAACCCGAGGCGCGGCTGCGCCTGATCGCGGCGCCCGCCGAGGGCGCCGAGGCCGTCACCTATCTCGCACACTGCCGGGCGCTCGCCGCCCAGCTCTTCCCCGACGAGGCCGCCGACGCCCACGCGGTCGGCGACAACCCCGTCTCGTTCGAGGAGATCGGCGGCCCCGAGGCGCCCGAACTCGCCGACGCGTACGCCGCCGGAAGCGTCGTCGTGCTGTCCAGCGTCGTCGAGGGCTTCCCCGTCAGCCTCGTCGAAGCCATGTTCTGCGGCCGTGCCACCGTCTCCACCGACACCGGCGCGGTCGTCGAAGTCATCGGCGGTACGGGCCTGGTGGTGCCGCCGCGCAACCCGCGCGCCCTCGCCGACGCCTGCGTGGCACTCCTTCGCGACCCCGAACGGCGCTCGCGCCTGGGCGCCGCCGCCCGCGCCCGCGCGCTCGAACTGTTCACCGTCGAGCAGAACCTCGCGGCATTTCGCGGCATTTACCTGGAACTCATGTCGCACAACCCGGTCCACCGCGAGAACGCCGACGAGTCGGCCGCCCCACAGCCCTTCGCGCACCCCGCCGAAGCCCATGTGCCCGGCCGCTGGGCGGCCCCGACCTCGGCTCGCATTCCATCCAACTCGCATTCGAGCGGCCCCAGTTGGGCAGGAAGCCCGATCGCGGCCCTGTTGCAGCAGCGCCTCGACGCCGAAGCGGAAGGGGCGGGCGCGTGACCGACATCCCCTCCGCCCGAGCCACCGGCGCGGCCTGGGGCGCCCGCTCCAAGGACGCCCTCGCCCCGACGCCCGACCGGAGCGGCGCGGGCCGCGCCGCCACCCCCCGGCGCGGCCCCGCCGACCCCGTCAGAGCCCTCATGCACCGCCACCGTGAACTCTGCGAACGCGCCGTCGACCCGCTGGAGATCGCGGCAGGCCTTGAAGCACACGGCGTCACCGACCGCACCGCCGCCCGCTTCCGCCACCGCGACGTCTTCTCGCTCGCCGAAGAGCTCTACGCGCGCGTGCCCCGCGACACCGAAACTCCCTCCGCAGCACGGGAGTCGATCCCGCAGCCCGCCGGATGGGCGCTGTGGGCGCTGCTGCCCGGCACCGTCTGCGCCCTCGCCGTCGAGGGAGTCCAGCTCACCGCCGGCGGGGTCCGGCTCGTGGCAGGGGCGGCCGGCGCAGTCGCCTTCGTCGTCGCGCTCGCCCTGACCCTGCGGCGCGGCCCCCTGCGCGCCGGCCCCCGCGCCCGGCCCGCCGCCCGCCTCTGCGCCGCCTGGCTCATGGCGTACGCGATCGGCGGCGACGGGCTGCTCGCCGAGGCCGTGCGCGGCGGCCCCGACGGAGGCTGGCCGCTCGACCCCGCGGCCGCCACCGGCCTCGCCTTCGCCGTGGCTCCCGCGATGTGGTGCGCGCACCTCTTCTCCGTACAGGCACGCCGCAAGCTCGAATCCAGCCGGGGCCTCGCCGAGTTCGCCGGACGCTCCCGCCCGCTGCTCCTGGCGACGGTGGCGCTGTTCCTCGTCGGACTCGCCACCTGCCTGACGGTCGCTCAACTTGCGTACGGAGCCGATGCGTTCGCGGCCGCAGCCGCGCTCGGGGTGCTGCTCTGGCTCGCCCGGATGCTCGCCGCGCACGGCTTCGCCGGAGCCGCGACCAAGGTGCTCGCCGCCGCCGCAGGTGCCGAACTGGTCGCGCTCGCCTCCGTGTTCGCCGGGCGGGTGCCCGGCTGCGCCGCACTCGGCCGCCCCGTCGAAGCCGTGGTGCAGAGCTGGGGCGCCGGGGCCCTGCCCGCCGCCGTGTGCGGCGCCGCCGCCCTCGCCCTGCTCGCCCGAGCCGCCGCCGTGCTGGCCCGCGCCTCGGCCCACTGTGACCAGTGAGGCGCCCGACGACCGACGCGCCCACCCCACCGAAGCGCCGCGATCGCCCGACCCCCTTACGGAGCGGGCGGGGCGGCATTGAAGGAGAACGACACATGACCGCCCTGCCACCGGCCTCCCGCCGACCGCACGGAAGGACCGTGCGATGAGGGTGCTGCTGCTCGGAGCCAACGGATACCTCGGCCGGTTCGTCGCCGACCGCCTGCTCGCCGACCCCGCCGTGCAGCTCACCGCCCTCGGGCGCGGCGACGACGCGGACGTACGGTTCGACCTCGCCACCGGCAGCCCGGGAGCCCTCACCCGCTTCCTCGACGCCGTGCACCCCGGGGTCGTCGTCAACTGCGCCGGGGCCACCCGAGGCGGCGCCCGCGAGCTGACCCGGCACAACACTGTCGCCGTCGCCACCGTCTGCGAGGCCCTGCGGCGCAGCGGCTGCGGTGCCCGCCTCGTCCAGATCGGCTGCGCCTCGGAGTACGGGCCCTCGCAGCCCGGCTCCTCCACCGCGGAGGACGCCGTGCCGCGCCCCGGCGGGCCGTACGGCGTCTCCAAGCTCGCCGCGACCGAACTCGTCCTCGGCTCGGGACTCGACGCGATCGTGCTGCGCGTCTTCTCGCCCGTCGGCCCCGGCACCCCCGCAGGATCGCCGCTCGGGCGCCTCGCGGAGGCGATGCGGCGGGCCATGCAGTCCGGCGACGGCGAACTGAAGCTCGGCGGGCTCGGCGTACAGCGGGACTTCGTCGACGTACGCGATGTGGCCCGGGCCGTACACGCCGCCTCGCTCTCCGCCGCCCAGGGCGTGGTCAACATCGGCACCGGACGCTCGGTGAAGCTCCGCGACGCGGCCGCCGTCCTGGCCAGGGTCGCGGGCTACGCGGGCACCCTGCACGAACTCGACGGGCCGCCCGTCATGCGCCCCGGTCTCATCGGCTCCCCGCGCTCCGGCGAGGCCGCGCTCGAACACCTCGCCACGCCCGCCCCGTACCCCGACGGCTGCGGAAGCTGGCAGCAGGCCGACGTACGCACCGCCCGCGACCGGCTCGGCTGGCGGCCCCGGATCAACCTGGAGGAATCCCTCGCCGACATCTGGATGGAGGCGGCATGCCGAATCTGACCCGGCTCCTCGGGCAGCGCGCGGCGACCGGCGCCGACCGGCTCGGCCTCGGCGTCCCCGGCTATGCCCACCCGCTCGTCGCCCCCGTCGAATGGGCCGAACTCACCCGCCCCGGAACGCCGTTGCACTGGGCCGTGCTCAATGTCTCCGGCGGCACCCCCGGCGGCCCCGGCAGCCGGCCCGATCCGCACTGCCTCGAAGCCGTCGGCAAGCTGCGCAACGCGGGCGTCCGGGTGCTCGGCCACGTCGACACGGCGTACGGCAGCCGCCCCTTCGGCGAGCAGATCTCCGAGGCGCACCGCTACCTCGACTGGTACCGGGTCGACGGCTTCCTGCTCGACCGCTGTCCCACAGAGCGAGACGCGCTTCCCGAAATGCGGCGCACCACCGACACGCTGCGGGCCCTGCGCGAGGGCGCCCACCTGGTCTTCGGGCACGGGACGCACCCGTACCCCGGCTACGCGGAGGCCGCCGACCAGCTGATCACGTACACCGGGCCGTGGACCGACTACCGCTGGTCGCAGGTGGCCGAATGGACCGCCGACTACCCGTCGGAGCGCTTCTGCCACCTGGTGCACGGGGTGCCCCGAACACATCTGGAGGAGGCGCTGCGGATCGCCCGCTGGCAGGGCGCGGGCACGATCTACTTCACGGACCGGGCCGACCGGTCCCGCCAGCGAAATGGACATACCGACCCATTTGAAACACTGCCCGGCTACTGGGACGAAATCGTCTCGCGGATCGGACCGGGTATCTCGGAATGAGGGGGCGCGTGGCAGTGTTACGGAGAGAACAACCGTACTGAGTTACCGACCGACGGAGTTTCCGTGTCGCTGCCACCCCTGGTCGAGCCAGCAGCTGAGCTCACCGTAGACGAGGTCCGCAGGTATTCGCGCCACCTGATCATCCCCGACGTCGGGATGGACGGGCAGAAGCGGCTGAAGAACGCGAAGGTGCTCGCCGTGGGCGCCGGCGGTCTCGGCTCCCCGGCCCTGATGTACCTGGCCGCAGCCGGTGTCGGCACGCTCGGCATCGTGGAGTTCGACGAGGTCGACGAGTCGAACCTCCAGCGCCAGATCATCCACAGCCAGGCCGACATCGGCCGCTCCAAGGCGGAGTCCGCGCGCGACTCCGTGCTCGGCATCAACCCGTACGTGAACGTCGTCCTGCACGAAGAGCGGCTCGAAGCCGAGAACGTGATGGACATCTTCAGCCAGTACGACCTGATCGTCGACGGCACGGACAACTTCGCGACGCGTTACCTGGTGAACGACGCGTGCGTGCTCCTGAACAAGCCGTACGTCTGGGGCTCGATCTACCGCTTCGACGGCCAGGCCTCGGTCTTCTGGTCCGAGCACGGTCCCTGCTACCGCTGCCTCTACCCGGAGCCCCCGCCGCCGGGCATGGTCCCGAGCTGCGCCGAGGGCGGCGTGCTCGGCGTTCTGTGCGCGTCGATCGGCTCGATCCAGGTCACCGAGGCGATCAAGGTCCTCGCGGGCGTCGGCGAGCCGCTGGTCGGCCGCCTGATGATCTACGACGCCCTGGAGATGCAGTACCGCCAGGTCAAGGTCCGCAAGGACCCCGACTGCGCGGTCTGCGGCCCGAACGCGACGGTCACCGAGCTCATCGACTACGAGGCCTTCTGCGGCGTCGTGTCCGAGGAGGCCCAGGAAGCGGCCATGGGCTCGACGATCACTCCCAAGCAGCTCAAGGAGTGGATCGACGCGGACGAGAAGATCGAGATCATCGACGTCCGCGAGCCGAACGAGTACGAGATCGTCTCGATCCCGGGCGCCAAGCTGATCCCCAAGAACGAGTTCCTGATGGGCACGGCGCTCGAATCGCTGCCCCAGGACAAGCGCATCGTCCTGCACTGCAAGACGGGCGTCCGCTCGGCGGAGGTCCTCGCGGTCCTCAAGGCGGCGGGGTTCGCCGACGCGGTCCACGTGGGCGGCGGGGTCATCGGCTGGGTCAACCAGATCGAGCCGGAGAAGCCCATCTACTAGAGGGTGCTGTTTGGCAGGGGGCCGGTTTCGCAGTGTGCGGACCGGCCCCTTTGCGGTTCTGTGCGATCGCATCCTGCTAAGGGGCGCGGGGAACTGCGCGACCAGCCACGACGGGCCCGCAGTCGAAAACGCACCCAAAACGGCGCCGGGTCACTGGCAAACGGCCCCTGCAGAAGGCACCTTTCCTTCCAGGAGGTAAGCGTTCACAGCCCCCTGCACGCACTTGTTGCCGCTGTTGTAGGCCCCGTGCCCCTGCCCCTTGTACGTGAGCTCCACGCCGACCCCGGGCCCCAGCTTGTCCACCATGTTCTTCGCGCCCACGTACGGCGTCGCGGGATCTCCCGTGTTGCCGACGACCACGATGGGGGCGGCGCCCGGTGCGCTCACATCGGGAGTGGTCCACTGGCCGGCCACCGGCCACTGGGTGCAGCCCATGAGGCCCCAGGCCATGAAGTCGCCGAAGACGGGCGAGGCCCTGCGGAACTCGGGGAGTTTGGCCTTCGTTTGGTCCAGTGAGTAACGCTCCTTGAAATCGGCACAGTTGATGGCCGCGTTGGCGGCCTGGATGTTGCTGTACGTGCCGTCCTTGCCGCGCCCGTTCATGGCGTCGGACAGGGCGAGGAGCAGCGCGCCCTGTCCGCCCTCCGCCTCGTCGACGCCCTGTTCGAGGAGCTGCCAGTACTCCTTGGAGTACAGGGCCTGGGCGATGCCGTTGGTGGCCTGGGTCTGGGTGAGCCGGCGGCCGCTGTTGCCGGCCGGGATGGGCTTCGTGTTGAGCTGGGCCAGCAGCTTGACGATGACGTCCTCGACCTCCCGCACGTTCGCGCCGCGCAGGAGGCACTTGTCGCCGCGGTTCACGCAGTCCTGCGCGAAGTTGTCGAGGGCGAGCTGGAAGCCCTTGGCCTGCCCGATCGCGCTCTGCTCGACGTCGTTGGTGGGGTCGACGACGGCGTCGAAGACGGCCCGCCCGACGTTCTTCGGGAACAGATGGGCGTAGACGCCGCCGAGCTCCGTCCCGTACGAGATCCCCATGTAGTACAGCTTCCGGTCGCCGAGGACCTGGCGCAGCAGGTCCATGTCGCGGGCGGCCTCGGTGGTGCCGACGTGGGGGAGCACCTTGCCGGAATTGTCCTGGCAGGCGGTGGCGAACGACTTGAGGCCCTCGATGTACGCCTCCTCCTTGGCGGCGTCGTCGGGGGTGGCGTCCTGGGCGAAGTACTTGTCGAGCTGGGAGTCGTTCTCGCACTGCACGGGCGCGCTGGCGCCGACCCCGCGCGGGTCGAAGCTGACCAGGTCGTAGCGGCCGCGCAGCCCCTCGTAGTCACTCGCCGCGGCGGGCAGGGTGGACACGCCGGAGCCGCCCGGGCCGCCGAAGTTGAAGACGAGCGAGCCGATGCGGTGCGCCTTGTCGGTGGCCTCGGTGCGGATCAGGGCGAGGTCGAGGGTGCCGGCCTTGGGGTTCGCGTAGTCCAGCGGCACCTTCATGGTGGCGCACTTCCACTGGGCGCCGCCGGGCAGCGGGGAGGGCGCGGAGCCGGTGCCCTCGGCCGCGGTGGGCGCGGCGCACGCCTTCCAGTTCAGCTTCTGGGTGGCGAGCTCGGCCGCGTCGGCGGTGCCCGAGGTGAGGCCGCCCTCGTCCTTGGCCCCGCTGGAACAGCCGACGGCGGCGAGCAGTACGGCGGCGGCGCTGAGCGCGGCGGCCCGGGTCCGCTTGCGCGGTGCGCGGTGGTGTTCCATCCCTCCATCCTGCGTCGGGAACAGGGAGAGCGCGCGAGCGGGGCGGCCCATCGGGGTGGCAGCCTGCCCGGCTCCGCCCGGCCGCCGGGCCGCTCAGCCCGGAACGCCCGCCCGGTCGAGGCCCCGCTCGGCCGCCGCGAGCCCCGCGTCCACACGGTCACCGGCGCGGGCGCCGGGTCGGTCAGGAGCGGGCCGAGCCCGACCGCCTCGGGCCGCAGCGCCATCAGGGACTCGGCGCCCTCGTCGACGGCCACCCCGGCGAGCGTGCCGGTGCGGAGCTTGCCGCCGACCCGGGTCGCGGTCCGGCTGCGCGTCGGCGCGGAAGTGCAGACAGGCGAGCGGGCGGGCCCGGGTGGCTTCCCAGATGACGATGATGGGCCGCTCCGCCACGGCGTGCCGGGGCCGGCGCACCAGGGTCCGCCCGCTCATCGCGCCCGCTCCCAGCCGCGCCGCGCCGCCCGGTTGGCCGTCAGCTTCGGGTCGCGGCGCCGGTAGACGACGTACGGACGGAACAGGTACTGGACCGGGGCGCTGAACATGTGGACCAGGCGCGAGTACGGGATCAGCGCGAACAGGGTGAAGCCGAACAGGATGTGCAGCTGGAAGGCGAGCGGGGCCGCGCCCATCAGGTGGTAGTCGGGCTGGAAGGCGAACAGCGAGCGGAACCAGATCGAGATGCCTTCGCGGTAGTTGTAATCGCCGGTGGCGCCGGTGGAGTTGAGGATCGTCGCCGTCAGGCCGAGCAGCATCGCGCCCAGCAGGAACGTGTACATCAGGCGGTCGCCGCGCAGCGTGGCCTTCCGCACCGCCGGGACCGTGAAGCGGCGGTGGACGAGGATGCCGATGCCGGCCGCCGCGGCGACACCCGCGACCGCGCCCGTCGACACGGCGAGCAGGTGGTAGGTGTGGTCGCTGACGCCGGCCGCGTCCGTCCAGCTCTGCGGGATCACCAGGCCCACCACATGGCCGAGTACGACGAAGAGCATCCCGAAGTGGAAGAGCGGCGAGCCGATGCGCAGCAGCCGCGACTCGTGGACCTGGGTGGAGTGGGTGGTCCAGCCGAACCGGTCGTAGCGGGCCCGCCAGAAGGTGCCCGCGATCAGCAGCGCGATCGAGACGTAGGGCAGCACGCCCCACAGGAGCAGGCTCATCAGGATGCCTTCCTCTCGGGGAAGCCGGGCCAGGGGAGCTCGACGCCGGGCTCGAACGGCTCAAGGCCGACGGTCTCGTGCGGCGGTCCCGCCTTGGCCAGCGCCTTCGCCTCGGCCTTCGTCGTGGGCGAGGCGCCGGGCAGGGTCGCGCAGACCGCTTCGAGGACGTCGGCGTACGGGGTGCCGGTTTGGGTCAGGGCGAGCCGCAGCAGTTCGAGGCCCGCACGGTGCTCCTGGAGCAGGTCGGTGCCGGAGTCCTCGTGGCGCCCGGCGAATTCGAGCGCGGCCGGAAGGAAGTCGGGGAGCTCCTCGTGGCTGAACTCCAGGCCGTGGTCGCGGTAGATCCGCTTGATCCGGACGAGCGAGAAGCCCCGGCGCCGGGTGTCGCCGTCGGCCCACCACGTCAGGTACAGGCAGCGGCGGTTTCGGGTGTCGAACGTCGACGTGTAGTGCGCGGCCAGGTCCAGCGGATCGGTGGCCGCCGCCATGTCCACGAAGGACTGGAGCCGCTCGGCCGCCGAACCCGGGCACTCCCTCAACGCCTCGCGCAGCAAGGGGAGTTGACCATGAAGGGCCTCGTCGGGGTAGTGCAGGCAGCGGGCCGCGACCAGGCGCAGAACGGCTGAGCTCTCGGGGGTCATGCGCTCCTCCGGGTAGGGGAGAGATTCAGCAGGACACGGTTCGGGGCGACCTCGCCGACCGGGCAGGTGGCGTCGAGCGGGTGGGCCTCGGCGAGGGCGTCGGCGTCGGCGCGGGCCGCGCTCGGCACCACGTACCGGTCCTCGTACTTGGCGATCGCGAGCAGCCGGAACAGGTCCTCCATCTCGGTGCCGGTCAGGCCCACGGCCCGCGCGACGGACTCGTCGCGCTCCTCACCGAGGTTCACGCGCCGCATGTACGAGCGCATCGCGGCCATCCGGCGCAGGACCGCCTCCACGGGGTAGGTGTCGCCCGCAGTGAGCAGCTCGGCCAGGTACTCCACCGGGATCCGCATCGCGTCGATCGCGCCGAACAGATTCCCCGCGTCCTCGCCGTCGTGGCCGCTCGCGGCGACCGCCTCGACCACCGGGGAGAGCGGCGGCACGTACCAGACCATCGGCATCGTGCGGTACTCCGGATGCAGCGGAAGGGCGACCTGGTAGGTGGCGATCAGGTCGTACACGGGGGAGCGGCGGGCCGCCTCGATCCACTCGTGGGTGATGCCCGAGGCCTTCGCGGCGGCGGCCACGGCCGGGTCGTCCGGGTCGAGGAAGCACTCCAACTGGCTGGGATACAGGTCGTGTTCGTCCTCGACGGCCGCCGCCTCGGCCACCTTGTCGGCGTCGTACAGCATCACGCCGAGGTAGCGCATGCGGCCGACGCAGGTCTCCGAGCACACGGTCGGCAGGCCCACCTCGACGCGCGGGAAGCAGAAGGTGCACTTCTCGGCCTTGCCGGTGGAGTGGTTGAAGTAGACCTTCTTGTACGGGCAGCCCGTCACGCACATCCGCCAGCCGCGGCAGGCGTCCTGGTCGACCAGGACGATCCCGTCCTCCTCGCGCTTGTACATCGCGCCGGACGGGCACGACGAGACGCACGCGGGGTTGAGGCAGTGCTCGCAGACGCGTGGCAGATAGAACATGAAGCTCTGCTCGAACTCGAAGCGGATCTTCTCGCCGACCTCGTCGCGGATCTTCTCGACGAGGGGGTCGAGCGGGGCGTTCTGGGGCGCGCCGCCCAGGTTGTCGTCCCAGTTCGGGCCCCACTCGATCGTGTCGACGGGCTCGCCGGTCAGGCTGGACACGGGACGCGCGACGGGCAGGTCGTTGCCCGCGGGGGCGTCGATCAGGTTCTTGTACTCGTACGTCCAGGGCTGGTAGTAGTCGTCGATCCCGGGGAGTTCGGGGTAGGCGAAGACCTGGCCGAGCCGCTTGAGGCGGCCGCCCGCGCGAAGCCGCAGCTTGCCGGAGCGGGTGCGCTCCCAGCCGCCCTTCCACTTCTCCTGATCCTCCCAGCGGCGCGGGTAACCCTGGCCGGGGAGGGTCTCGACGTTGTTGAACCAGACGTACTCGGTGCCCTGCCGGTTGGTCCACGCCTGCTTGCAGGTGACCGAGCAGGTGTGGCAGCCGATGCACTTGTCGAGGTTCATGACCATGGCGATCTGTGCCATGACGCGCATGTCTAGAACTCCACCTTCTGGTCGCGGCGACGGATGACGGTGACCTCGTCGCGCTGGTTGCCGGTCGGGCCGAGGTAGTTGAACCCCCACGTCAACTGGGCGTATCCGCCGACCAGATGGGTGGGCTTGAGCATGATCCGGGTCAGCGAGTTGTGGATGCCGCCCCGCTTCCCGGTCTTCTCGGTCCTGGGCACGCCGACCGTGCGCTCCTGCGCGTGGTTCATGTAGACCGTGCCGGCGGGCATCTTGTGCGAGACGATCGCGCGGGCGGTGACCACGCCGTTGCGGTTGACCGCCTCGATCCAGTCGTTGTCCCGCACGCCGATCGACTCGGCGTCCTGCGGGGACATCCAGATGGTCTGGCCGCCCCGGCCGAGCGTCATCATGTAGAGGTTGTCCTGGTACTGGCTGTGGATCGCCCACTTGTTGTGCGGGGTCAGATAGCGGACCGCGACCTGCTTCCCGCCCGCCCGTCGCCCACCACCACCCTTGTTTCGAAGCCCTTCGGTCCCCACCTCTTCTATTGAGCCCAGCTCGGGCTCCCCGTACAGGCGGTGCATGTTCAGCGGCGGCTTGTACACCGGGAGCGCCTCGCCGACCTCGTGGATCCAGTCGTGGTCCAGGAAGAAGTGCTGGCGGCCGGTGAGGGTGTGCCAGGGCTTGAGGTGCTCGGTGTTGACGGTGAACGCGGTGTAGCGCCGCCCGCCGGACTCGCTGCCCGACCACTCCGGGGAGGTGATCACCGGTACGGGCCTGGCCTGGGTGTCCGCGAACGTGATGCGCTTGCCCTCGGCCTCGGCGGCGAGGTGGGCCATGGGCTGCCCGGTCTTCTTCTCCAGGGTCTCGAAGCCCTGGGTCGCCAGGCGCCCGTTGGAGGTGCCGGACAGCGAGAGGATCGCCTCGCAGGCGCGCCGGGCGGTGTCGAGCCGAGGCCGCCCCTTCGCCATTCCTTCTCGTACGAGACCGTTCTTCTCACCCAGATACGTGATTTCCTCGGCCACGTCGAAGGTGATCGCCTTCGTCGTGACGCCGAGCCGGTCCACGAGGGGGCCGAGCGCGGCGAACTTCTCGCCGACGGCGCCGTAGTCCCGCTCGACGACCGTCAGGTTGTACATGGTGCGCCCCGGCACGGGCTCGCACTCGCCCTTCGACCAGTCGAGCGCGACGCCGCCGGGCTGGGCCATCTCGCCGCCCGGGGTGTCGTGCTGGAGCGCGGTGGCGACCACGTCCCTGCGCACGCCGAGGTGCTCCTTGGCCAGCTCGCCGAAGCGCTCGGCCAGCGCGTGGAACGCGTCGTAGTCGGAGCGGGCCTGCCACGGCGGATCGACGGCCGGGGTGAAGGCGTGCAGGAACGGGTGCATGTCCGTCGAGGACAGGTCGTGCTTCTCGTACCAGGTGGCGGCGGGCAGCACGACATCGCTGAGCAGCGTCGTCGACGTCATCCGGAAGTCCATCGCGAGCAGCAGATCGAGCTTGCCCTCGACGTCCTCCTGGTGCCAGGCCACATCGCGCGGCGCGCAACGCGGGCCGTCCTCGGGGAGGTTGGAGTGCGTGCCGAGGAGGTGCTTGAGGAAGTACTCGTTGCCCTTGGACGACGATCCGAGCAGGTTTGCACGCCATACGTTCAGGACGCGCGGCCAGTTCCGCGGGGCGTCCGGGTCCTCGCCCGCGAGGCCGAGCCGCCCCGCCCTGAGCTCGTCCACCACATGCTGGACGGGGTCTTCGGCCTCGCCGAGTTCCAGCGGGTTGCGGTCGAAGGTCGGGTACGAGGGCATCCAGCCCATGCGGGCCGAGGCGGCCAGGCAGTCGGCGCCGGTCATGCCTTCGAAGCGGCCGTCGCCGAGCGGCGAGGCCAGCGCCTCGGTGGGCAGCGTGTCGTAGCGCCACTGGTCGGTGTGCAGGTAGAACCAGCCCGCGCCGATCATGTGCCGGGGTGGCCGGGTCCAGTCGGAGGCGCTCGCGAGGGTGGCCCAGCCGGTGACCGGGCGGCACTTCTCCTGCCCGACGTAGTGCCCCCAGCCGCCGCCGTTGCGCCCCTGGCAGCCGGTCAGGGTGAGCAGCGCGAGGAAGGCCCGGTAGATGGTCTCGGAGTGGAACCAGTGGTTGGTGCCGGCGCCCATCAGGATCATGCAGCGCCCCTCGGACTTCTCTGCCGTCTCCGCGAACTCCCTCGCCACACGGGTGACTTGCGCTGCCGGAACGGAGGTGAGGGTCTCCTGCCAGCCGGGGGTGCCGGGAGTCCCGGCGTCCTCGTACGACGTCGGCCACTCGCCGGGCAGCCCCTCGCGGCCGACCCCGTACTGGGCCAGCATCAGGTCGTACACGGTGGTGACGGGACGTCCGCCGATGCGGCGGACCGGAACGCCCCGGCGTACGACGCCTTCGCTGCCCTCCTCGAAGCGGGGCAGCACGACCTCGACGGTCTCGCCGTCGCTTTCGCCGAGCATGCTGAGCCGGGGCACGGTGTCGCCCAGGTCCAGGTTCCACTCGGGCGTCGTGCCCCAGCGGTGGCCCAACGTGCCGCCCGGGACGGTGGGTTCACCGGTGGCGTCGTCGATGAGGACGGTCTTCCACTGGGCGTTCTCGGTGTCCTCGCCCAGGTCGGCCGCGGTCACGAACTTGTGCGGAACGAGCCCTTCTTCGGTCTCCTTCAGGGAGATCAGGAAGGGCAGATCGGTGTACGTGCGCACGTAATCGACAAAGAAAGGAGTCTGTCGTTCGACAAAGAATTCCTTGAGGATGACGTGGCCCATGGCGAGGGCGAGAGCGCCGTCCGTTCCCGGGTGCGGATGCATCCATTCGTCGGCGAACTTGGTGTTGTCCGCGAAATCCGGGGAAACGGTGACGACCTTCTGGCCGCGATAGCGGGCCTCGGTCATCCAGTGCGCGTCGGGGGTACGCGTGACGGGGACGTTGGAGCCCCACATCATCAGATAGGCCGCGTCCCACCAGTCGCCGGACTCCGGTACGTCCGTCTGGTCGCCGAAGACCTGAGGCGAGGCGACCGGCAGGTCGGCGTACCAGTCGTAGAAGGACAGCATCGGCGCGCCGATGAGTGAGTGGAAGCGGGCGCCGGCCGCGTGCGAGGCCATCGACATCGCGGGGATGGGGGAGAAGCCGGCGACCCGGTCAGGTCCGTGCTCCTTGATGGTGTGGACGTGGGCGGCCGCGACGATCTCGACGGCCTCCTCCCAGCTCGCCCGCACGAGACCGCCCTTGCCGCGCGCCTTCTGGTACGTCCTTCTCCTGGTGGCGTCGCTCTGGATGTCGGCCCAGGCGAGCACCGGATCGCCCAGGCGTGCCTTGGCCTCGCGGTACATCCTGAGGAGCTCCCCGCGTACGTGCGGGTGGCGGACCCGGGTCGGCGAGTAGCTGTACCAGGAGAACGATGCGCCGCGCGGACAGCCGCGGGGTTCGTACTCGGGGCGGTCGGGGCCGACGGAGGGGTAGTCGGTCGCCTGGGTCTCCCAGGTGATGATCCCGTCCTTGACGTACACCTTCCAGCGGCACGAGCCGGTGCAGTTCACGCCGTGCGTCGAGTACACGACCTTGTCGTGGCTCCAGCGGTCCCGGTAGAAGGACTCGGCCTGCCGCCCGCCGGTGCGGTGCACGGTGCGCAGATCGTCGGAGACCTCGGCGCGGGTGAAGAAGCTGCCCGCCCGCACGAGTGCGTCGGCAATGCCGCGGGGGTGCTCTTGCTTCTCTTGCAACGGAAACTCCTCCGGCCCGGAAAAAGAATGTGAGCGGGCCTTTCCGGACGAGGTGTCGGGAAATGCGGACGCCTCCGGACGGCCATCAACGAGCCTACGCCCGCCATTTCTTGGAACCCGGGGACTTTGGTCCCGGCGGGCGGTGACCTAATTCCGCGATTGTCCCGGGGGCGGGCTGGGATGATGGGAAAAATGCCGAGCGTGCAGGGCAGATAGTCCTTTCGGGTAATTCTGGAACCCTTTTTCGGAAGGGGAAAGGTGGGCCGCTGTGAGCCGGAACCGCTGGCTGCCGAACCAGCACGGTGCGTGGGTGATGCTCGCCGTCCCGTTCCTTGCCGGAACGTTCCTGGGCCACCCGCGCTGGGCGCATCTGCCGCTGCTCGCGGCGTGGCTGCTTGGCTATCTCGCGGTGTACCACTTCCAGCAGTGGCTGCGCCTGAGCAGGATCTCCCGCAACCCGAAGGCGCCCCGCCGTCATGTCCGCCCTGCGGCGTGCTTCGCCGCGGGGGCCCTGCTTTTCGGCCTCCCGCCGGCCGCGCTGCACCCGTGGCTGCTGGTGGCGGCAGCGTGCGCGGCCCCGTTCATCTCGCTCAACACCCTTTACGCGTACGCCAATCGGGAGCGTGCGCTGTGGAACGGGCTGGCGGCGGTGGTCCCGGCGTGCGGAATGCTGCTGGTGACCCTGCGGCTGGGAGGCGGGCCGTGGAGTTCCGGCCTCGCCCCGGCGCTGGCCTGCCTGCTGTACTTCGCGGGGACGGTCCCGTACGTGAAGACAATGATCAGGGAGCGGAACTCGCGGGCGTATTACCGGGGTTCGGTCGCCTACCACGGCGTGGCGTCGGCGCTCGCGGCCCTGCTGAGCCCGTGGCTGGCAGCCCCGTTCGCGCTGTACCTGCTGCGAGCTGCGCTCCTGCCCGGCAGGGGGCTGAAGGTGGGGGTGGTGGGAGCGGTGGAGGTGGCGGCCTCGCTGGCCCTGCTGGGGACGGTGCTGGCGGCCTTCTGAGCACGGGCGGGGACCGATCGCGGGCCCCCGCGGCCCCTGGGCGGGTGGCCCCGCCGGCCCGCAGGCGGAGCGCGGTTCCTACAGCTGGCCCTTCCTCGTCAGGTAGTTGAAGCACAGCCAGCCGGGCAGGACAGGGAGCCAGAAGGTCAGCAGGCGGTACAGCAGCACCGCCGAGGTGGCCGTTTCCGCCGTCATGCCGGCGATCGTCAACGCCGTCGACAGGGCCAGCTCGACCGCGCCGACACCACCCGGCGTCGGCGCCGCGGAGCCGAGCGCGTTGGCCGTCAGGAAGACCACCGCCACGCTCGCGTAGCTCAGCGTGTGCTCGCTCCCCGTACCGAAGGCCCGGATCGACGCGTCCAGGCACATCACGAACACGCCCGTCAGAAGCAGCATCCCCCCGATCCCGGTGATGAGCTTCTGCGGGCGCTGGAGCACGTCCAGCATGCGCGGCACCACACCCGCGAACAGCGAGCGGACCCGGCTGACCACGAACTTCCGCAGGAACGGGACCGCCGTCACGACCAGGATCAGGACGGCCGCGGTGAGCAGACCCGCGATCACCGTCCGGGAGGGCGAGAGCTCCGACGTCTGCTCGGTGCCCGTCACGTACCCGAAGATCAGCAGCAGCGAGATGTGCGAGGCGAGCCCGAAGAGCTGCGATGCGCCGACACTCGCCACCGCGAGCCCCGGACGTACACCCGCGCGCTGGAGGAACCGCGTGTTGAGGGCGACACCGCCTACCGCGGCCGGCGCGACCAGCTTCACGAACGAGCCCGCGACCTGCGCGGTCACCGCCCGCCAGAACGGCACCCGCTCGGGCACGAAGCCGAGCAGGCTGGCCGCCGCGGCAGGGTAGGACAGTGCCGAGAACAGCACGGCCGCCGCGACCCAGCCCCACTGGGCGTTCGCGATCAGATCGCCGAACTTGATGTTGGTGAGCTGCACCAGGAGGAAGTACGCGGCGAAGGCCCCCGCCACGAAACTGATCAGCGTCTTCACCTTGATGCGTTCGAGGCGTACCGGCTCGACGGGGGCCTGCGGGCGGATCAGCAGCACCTGGTGGCGGATCTGGGTGAGCAGATCGTCCTCCTTCGCCTCCTCCAGGGCCTCGTCGATGGCCAGCTTCTCGGCCTTCTTCTCGGCCTTGACGGCCTTGCGGTCGTCGAGCACCGGGACCGCTTCGGGGTGCGCCGCGGCCTCCTTGGCGGCGGCCGCCTCCGCGGCCTTCGCCTCCTTCGCCGCGTCCGACGCCTCCAGGACCGCCTCGCGTTCGCGCTGCGCCTGCTCGCGGCCGAGCTTGCGCAGGGTCGCGCGGGTGGAGCGGCTCAGCGCGATGGGCTGGAGCAGCGGGAGGCTGTCGGCGACCACGTCCGGGCCCAGCACATCGAGCGCGGAGGCGACCGAGCGCTCGGCGCCGACGCGCAGGCCGAGGGTGGTCAGGAGCTGGGCGACGTCCATCCGGAGCACGATGTCGCCCGCCGCGATCTCGCCGCCGCGCAGATCGGTCACGATCACCTTGCCGGAACGATCCACCAGGATCGCGTCGCCGGCCAGCCTGCGGTGCGCGATCCGCCGCGACTGGAGCGCCTCGACCTGCCGCCACGTCTCGCGCAGCAGCTCGTCGGTGATCTCCCTGTCGTCGAGGGAGTCCAGTGAGCGGCCGCCGGTGTGCTCGTACACCAGCATCACGGCGTCCGGGCCGAGCTCGGAGGTGGCGATCAGCTTGGGCGCGTTCGCCCCGGCCGCGATCGCCGCGTACGCGAGGAGCGCCTCCTGCTCCAGGGCCTGTCTGAGCGACTGGATCGAGCGGCGGGTGGTGATGGAGCGCAGTGTGAGGCGGCGCCACACCCGGTAGAAGAAGCCCTGCGCCTGCTGTTCGCGGTCGACGACCGTGACGTCGAGGGGCGGGGCGTCCTGGAGCGTGACCAGATACCGGCGGCCGCGCTCGCCCTGGTCCATCGAGTCGGGGACGTCCTCGGCGCGCAGCGCGGTCACCGGGTTGAAGCCGACGTGGCGAAGCCCCGCGAGCAGGGTCTGCCCGGTGGGCCGCACATTGGGCGAGCCGACCGCGTAGAGCGTGCCGTACGCGACCGTCCAGCCGATCAGGATCGTCACGATGATCGAGAACGGGGTGGTCTGCTCGCCGACCAGTACGGCGAAGGAGTTGAGCAGCAGCACCGCCCACAGCGCGACCCGCCACCTGGGTCTGCGGGCCATTCCGACGGCCGTCATATAGGCGATGACGGGGGCGAGATAGCCGTGCACGGGGTCGGTGAGGGAGCCCGAGGGCGACAATCGGGTCAGCGCCTCGGTGATCGATCCGGGGGCGGACTTGGCTACCCACAGGTCGGTGGCGAGGGCGACGCCGTGCGCGAGCACCGCGGCGAGCACGCCGTCCGCGATCCGCAGTCCGTCACGTTTGATCAGCCGCTCGATGGCGAAGGCGACGGGCAGGACGAGGACGGCGATGCTGGACGCGAGCCCGGCGAGGCGGATCAGGACGTCGGGGGCGCCGGTGGTGCCGTTGGTGATGTCGTTTTCCAGGCCGGACGTGGTGCCGTGGGCGAACGCGGCGATGGCCAGGACGACGGCGATCGCGAGCACGCCGGTGAGCAGCCGGAGCAGGTCCGAGGGGCGGTGCACGCGGGCGGGCAGCAGCGGTTCGTCCACGGAGACGCGCTCGATGGAGCCCGAGGTGTCGTCGCACAGGGCGTCGCCGCCCTTGCCGCGCCGGCCGGAGTCCGTACCGTCGGAGCCCTCGGGGCGCTGGTCGCCTTCGGGGTTCGCGCGGTCCGCGTGAGAGCCGGGCCCCTCTGAGCGCTCGTGAGCGACAGGGCCCTCGGGGCCTTCCTGACCCTGCTGGCCCTCGTGGTTTTCGGGGACCTCGTCGTTTTCGCGGTTCGCGGAGCCTTCGGGGGTGTCGGAGCGCTCGCCGTCCGCGTGGCTCGCGGAGCCTTCGGGTCCGGTTCCTGGGTGGGACTCCGCACCCGGTGTCGCGTCGCCCCCCGCCGGCCCGGGAGCATCGGGTGAGGCGGGCTGCCGCCCCGTTTCAGGGGTGCTGCTCGCCGCCGCCTCGGGTGGCTGCACGCCCCGCTCCTTCGCTGCCTCGTCCGTCTTGTCTCTGTCTCGTATCACCGCTCACCGCCCGCATGATGGTGGCATGTCCAGAGATCCCAGGGGGGCATCAGGGTGCATTGCCAGGGCGTGCGCTGCGTGAGTTGCGCCCCTTTGTCGCTCCGCGACCGGACTGCGTCCGGATATGACCCGGCTCGGGGCGGCTGTCGGTGGCGTACGGCAGGATGGAGCGGATGAGCGAGGAGCAGAGGGACCGGGAGGGCGAGGCGCTGCCCGAGATCCCCGCATACGCGGAACGGGTCCTCGACGTCGCCGAGCACATCCCGCCGGGCCGGGTGATGACGTACGGGGACGTCGCCGAATGGCTCGGCGAGGGCGGGCCGCGCCAGGTCGGCCGGGTCATGTCGCTCTACGGCGGCGCCGTGCCCTGGTGGCGCGTGGTGCGGTCGGACGGGCAGCTCCTGCCCGGACACGAGCTGCGGGCCCTGGGGCACTACCGCGACGAGGGCACCCCGCTGCGCGAGGCGGGCCGGTCCGCCGAGGGCCATCTGCCGAGGCTCGACATGCGCCGGGCGCGCTGGGACGGCACCACGGGCGGCGCGGTCGGCGGGCTCGGCGGCGGGGCGGCTCATACCTGACAGCTTCCGCCATCCGGCGATGCCGGGGGCGACCTGAGGACCGTACGGATGACTCGCTGCGTGCCGGGCACGGATCGGCGTACCGTCGAGGGTCTGCGCCGGCCGCGCAGGCCTCGTAACCACCATCACGACCAGCACACCCACCAGGACCGGCGATCCACGTGAGCTCCTCCTCTTCCACCGGGCGTCAGACGTACCAACAGGTACGTCGGCGGTCCCCCGGCGCGTACCGACTGGTGCGTACCCCGCCGGACCCGGTGGATCCCCCTCTCCTTGACGCACCCCAGCGCAGGGTGGTTGACCACCGCTCGGGTCCGCTTCTCGTGCTCGCGGGGCCCGGCACCGGCAAGACGACCACCCTGGTGGAGGCGGTCGCGGCCAAGGTGGCGGCCGGCACGGACCCCGAACGCATCCTGGTCCTCACCTTCAGCCGCAAGGCCGCGGTCGAGCTCCGCGACCGGATGGCGCTGCGCCTCGGCGCCGGCGCGAAGAGCCCGCAGGCCACCACGTTCCACTCGTACTGCTACGCGCTGGTCCGTGCGCATCAGGATGCCGAGCTGTTCCGCGAGCCCCTGCGCCTGCTGTCCGGCCCCGAACAGGACGTGGCCGTACGCGACCTGCTCGCCGGGCAGATCGACCTCCAGCGCACCGGGCTCGCGCATGTGCGCTGGCCCGACGAGCTGCGGGCCTGCCTGACCACGCGCGGCTTCGCCGACGAGGTGCGCGCGGTGCTCGCCCGCAGCCGCGAACTGGGCATCGGCCCCGACGCCCTGGCCCGCTTCGCCGAGCGCGCCGGCCGCCCGGACTGGAAGGCGGCCTCGGCGTTCCTCGCCGAATACCTCGACGTCCTCGACCTCCAGGGCGTCCTGGACTACGCGGAACTCGTGCACCGCGCGGTACTGCTCGCCGGACGCATCGAGCTGCCCTCCTACGAGGCGGTGTTCGTCGACGAGTACCAGGACACCGACCCGGCGCAGGTACGGCTCCTGAAGGCGCTGGCGGGCGGCGGCCGCACGCTGGTGGCGTTCGGCGACCCGGACCAGTCGATCTACACGTTCCGGGGTGCCGACATCAACGGCATCCTCGACTTCCCCGACACGTTCGCGCGTACGGACGGGAGCCCGGCGCCCGTCGAGGTCCTCACCACGTCGCGCCGCTCCGGCACGGCCCTCCTTGACGCGACCCGGCTGCTGACCCGCCGCATGCCGCTGCCGCGCCTGCCCGCCGAGCGGGTCCGTGCGCACCGCGACCTGTCGCCGACCCGTACGGGCGGCCGCGTGGAGACGTACACGTACCCCACGGCCTCCACCGAGCTGGACAACATCGCGGACCTGCTGCGCCGCGCCCACCTCGAAGAGGGCGTCCCCTGGCAGGAGATGGCGATCCTGGTCCGGGCGGGCACCCGCACGATCCCGGCCCTGCGCCGCGCCCTGACGACGGCGGGCATCCCGGTGGACACGTCGGGCGCGGACACGCCGTTGCGCGACGAACCGGCGGTGTCGCCGCTCCTGACGGCGCTGCGGGTGGTGGCGGAGGCGACGGCGAAGGGTTCTCCGGAGGGCGGGGTGGCGGCGCCGGTCAGCCTCGTGCACCCCCGCAGGGGCGCGGCGACCAGCCCGGCCGCACCCCCCGCCCCGCTCGACCCCGAGACCGCGCACACCCTGCTCACCTCGCCGCTCGGCGGCATGGACACCGCCGACCTCCGCCGCCTCGGGCGGGCCCTGCGCGACGAGGAGCGGGCAGCGGGCAATCGCCTCCCTGCCCCCTCGGACGTGCTGCTCGCCCGGGCCCTGGCCGAGCCCGAGCGGCTCGTCGCGCACGACCCCTCGTACGCCCGCGGCGCCCAGCGCCTCGGCGCGCTGCTGCGCAAGGCCGGCGAGCTCCTGGAGGGCGGCGGCACCGCGGCGGAGGCGCTGTGGGAGCTGTGGAACGGCACGCCCTGGCCGCAGCGCCTGGAACGCGCGGCGCTGCGCGGCGGGGCCGGCGGGCGGGCCGCCGACCGCGATCTGGACGCCGTCTGCGCCCTGTTCGACACCGCGGCCCGCGCCGAGGAGCGCACCGGCGGCCGGGGCGCGCTCAACTTCCTCGAAGAGGTTTACGCGCAGGACATAGCGGCCGACACCCTCACCCGCCGGGCCGCCCGCCCGGACGCCGTCCGTGTCATGACCGCCCACCGCTCCAAGGGCCTGGAGTGGAGCCTGGTCGTGGTCGCCGGGGTGCAGGAGGGGCTCTGGCCCGACCTGCGCCGCCGCGGCTCGCTCCTGGAGGCCGACCGGATCGGCCGCGACGGCCTGGCCGAACCGCTCACCCCGGGCGCGCTGCTCGCGGAAGAACGACGCCTCTTCTATGTCGCGGCCACCCGCGCCCGGGACCGCCTCGTCGTGACCGCCGTCAAGGCCCCGGCCGACGACGGCGACCAGCCGTCCCGCTTCCTCACCGAGCTCGGCGTCGAGCCCCGCGACACGACGGGCCGCCCCCGCCGCCCCCTGGCGGTGGCCGCGCTGGTCGCCGAGCTGCGCGCCACGACCGTCGACCCGGACGCCTCCGACGCGCTGCGCGAGGCCGCCGCCGAACGCCTCGGCAGGCTGGCCGCGCTGGCCGACGACGAGGGCCAGCCGCTGGTCCCGGCCGCGCATCCGCACCGCTGGTGGGGCCTGTACGAGCCGACCCGCTCGGAGGTCCCGCTGCGCGACCGCGCCCTACCGGTCGCCCTGTCGGGCAGCGCCCTGGACCAGCTCGCCAACACCTGCGCCCTGCAGTGGTTCCTGGGCCGCGAGGTCAAGGCGGACGCGCCCGCGACGGCCGCCCAGGGCTTCGGGAACGTGGTCCACGTCCTGGCCGACGAGGTCGCCTCCGGCCGTACGCCGGCCGACCTGGCCGTCCTGATGGAACGCCTCGACTCGGTGTGGGACGCGCTCGCCTTCGACGCACCCTGGAAGTCGCTCCAGGAGAAGCAGAACGCCCGTGCCGCCCTGGAGCGCTTCCTCCAGTGGCACACCCTGGACCGCGCGGGCCGCACCCCCGTCGCCACGGAACACGGTTTCGACGTGACCCTGGAGGCGGGCGAGTACGAGGTACGCATCCGGGGCTCCATGGACCGCGTCGAGCAGGACGTGGAGGGCCGCGCGTACGTCGTCGACTTCAAGACCGGCAAGCAGTCGCCCACGGCCGCGGAGGTGGCTACGCACCCGCAGCTGGCCGTCTACCAGCTGGCGGTGCGGGAAGGCGCCCTGGACGAGGCCTTCGACGGCCGCCGCCCCGACCCCGGCGGCGCCGAACTGGTCCACCTGCGCCGGCCCGCCCCCCAACGCGAGGGCGGCGACGCGTACCCGAAGGTCCAGTCCCAGCAGCCCTTGACAGGCGAGTGGGTGGGCGACCTCTTGGCCACGGCGGCAGGCAAAGTCCTGGACGAACGCTTCACCCCGACGCCGGGCACGCACTGCACGCACTGCACGTTCAGGGCGTCGTGCACGGCCCAGCCGGAGGGACGGCAGGTGGTGGAGTAGAACGCCCCTTTGAGGAGCGGGGTCCGGGCGTGCCTCCGAGGGGGGTCCGGGCGCGCCTCCGAGCGGGGCTCGGGCGTGCCTCCGAGGGGGTCCGGGGCGGAGCCCCGAAGGGGGTGCAGGGGGCGAAGCCCCCGCGGGGGGTCGAGGGGCGAAGCCCCCGTGGGGCCTGGGGGCGAAGCCCCCGGAAACCCCCTTCCCTGTTCCCACCCATCCCCGGCGGGTTTCGGGAAGGGGCGGGGCGGGGCAACGCCCGCCGCAGGCGCCCCGGACCCGCAGGCCTCCCACCCGCAGGCCTCCCACCCGCAGGCGCCCCCGACCCGCACCCGGCCCCCACTGTCAGCACCCCCCACTACCCTTGACCACCGTGCCCACCCCCCTCACCGACCCCGAGCAGCTCAAAGAGCTCCTCGGCATCCCCTTCACCCCGGAGCAGACGGCCTGCATCACCGCCCCGCCCGCCCCGCAGGTCATCGTGGCCGGAGCCGGCTCCGGCAAGACGACGGTCATGGCGGCCAGGGTCGTATGGCTGGTGGGCACCGGCCAGGTCGCACCGGAGCAGGTCCTGGGGCTGACCTTCACCAACAAGGCCGCGGGCGAGCTCGCGGAGCGCGTACGCACCGCCCTGATCAGGGCCGGCATCACCGACCCGGACGCCCCGGAGCCCGAGCAGGGCGAGCCCGGCATCTCCACGTACCACGCCTTCGCGGGCCGCCTGCTCACCGACCACGGCCTGCGCATAGGCCTGGAGCCCACCTCACGCCTCCTCGCCGACGCCACCCGCTTCCAGCTCGCCGCCAGGGTGCTCCGCGAGGCCCCGGGGCCGTACCCGGCACTGACCAAGGCGTTCGCCTCCCTGGTCAGCGACCTGCTCGCGCTCGACGCCGAGCTCGCGGAACATCTCGTACACCCCGAGCGTCTGGCCACGTACGACCGGGACCTGCTGCGCATCCTGGAGAGCGCCAAGCTCAGCAACGCCGAGCTGCGCAAGGTGCCCGAGGCCGCCGCGGCCCGGCTCGAACTGCTCGACCTCACCACCCGCTACCGCGCCGCCAAGAAGAGCCGCGACCTGCTCGACTTTGGCGACCAGATCGCGCTGTCCGCCGAGCTCGCCCTCACCCACCCCGAGGTCGGCCGGATCCTGCGCGAGGAGTTCAAGGTGGTGCTCCTCGACGAGTACCAGGACACCTCGGTCGCCCAGCGCCGCCTGCTCGCCGCGCTCTTCGGCGGCGGCACCGGCCACGCCGTGACCGCCGTCGGCGACCCCTGCCAGGCCATCTACGGCTGGCGTGGCGCCTCGGTGGCCAACCTCGACGACTTCCCCCGCCACTTCCCGTACGCCGACGGCCGCCCCGCCACCCGCTACGCCCTGTCCGAGAACCGTCGCAGCGGCGGCCGTCTCCTCGACCTCGCCAACTCCCTTGCCGCGCCGCTGCGTTCGATGCACGAGGGTGTGGAGGCGCTGCGTCCGGCCCCCGGCGCCGAGCGGGACGGCAGCGTCCGCACAGCCCTGCTCGACACCCACGAGCAGGAGATCGAGTGGCTCGCCGACTCGATCGCCCACCTCGTGCGCACGGGCAAGGCCCCGGGCGAGATCGCGGTCCTGTGCCGTACGGCGGGCGATTTCCCGCAGATCCAGGGCGCCCTGGTGGCCCGCGACGTCCCCGTCGAGGTCGTCGGCCTCTCCGGCCTTCTCCACCTGCCCGAGGTCGCCGACCTCGTGGCGGTCTGCGAAGTCCTCCAGGACCCGGGCGCGAACGCCTCGCTCGTACGGATCCTGACCGGCCCGCGCTGGCGCATCGGCCCCCGCGACCTGGCACTGCTCGGCCGCCGCGCCCGCAACCTCGTACGCCGCGTCACCGGCGCGTCCGACGACGCCGACCAGCGCCTCGCCGACGCCGTCGAAGGGGTCGACCCGGCCGAGGTGATCTCGCTCGCCGACGCCCTGGACACCTTCCTCGAAGGTGCCGAGGACGACGGGCTGCCCTTCTCCGCGGAAGCCCGCGTCCGCTTCGCCCGCCTCGCCGCCGAACTGCGCGACCTGCGCCGCTCGCTCTCCGACCCGCTCATGGACGTACTGCACCGTGTCCTGAGTGTCACCGGCCTCGAAGTCGAGCTCTCCGCCTCCCCGCACGCCCTGGCCGCCCGCCGCCGCGAGACCCTCTCCGGCTTTCTCGACACGGCGGCGAGCTTCGCGGCGCTGGACGGTGAGGCCTCGCTCCTCGCGTTCCTCGGTTTCCTGCGCACCGCCGCCCAGTACGAGAAGGGCCTGGACAACGCGCTGCCCGGCGGCGAGAACACGGTGAAGGTGCTCACCGCCCACAAGTCCAAGGGCCTGGAGTGGGACGTCGTCGCCGTCCCCGGCCTAGTCGCCGGAACGTTCCCCTCCACCCAGTCGAGGGAGGCCTGGACGTCCCAGGCGAAGGTTCTCCCGCACGCCCTGCGCGGCGACGCCCCGACGCTGCCGGTCGTCGAGGAGTGGGACGCGAAGGGCCTCAAGTCCTTCAAGGAGGCGATGAAGGACCACCAGCACACCGAGGAACTGCGCCTGGGATACGTCACGTTCACCCGCCCCCGCACCCTGCTGCTCGGCTCGGGCCACTGGTGGGGCCCGAGCCAGAAGAAGCCCCGGGGCCCCTCCGCCTTCCTGCATGCGCTGTACGAGCACTGCGCGGCGGGCCACGGCGAGATCGAGGCGTGGGCGGACGAACCGGCCGAGGACGCCGAGAACCCCGCCCTCCACGAGTCCGCCACCGCCCACGCCTGGCCCCTCCCGCTCGACCCGGACTCCCTGGCCCGCCGCCGCGCCGCAGCGGAACGAGTCCTGGCCCACCTGGCGACCCCGGCGGCAGAGGCTCCGCATGAGAAAGCGCCCGCCTCTTATGAGGACGCGCGTTACGGGGACGAGCCCTATGGGGACGGGCTTTACGAAGACGCGCCCTATGAAGCCGATCCGTACGAGAACGATCCGTACGAGGACGATCCCCACGAGGGCGAGCTCTACGGGGACGAGCCCTTCCCTCCGCATGACGAGCCCTTCCCTCCTGATGGGGAAGGGGAGTTGGGGCACCCGGTTGACCCGACCGAGGACTGGGACCTGCTGCCCACCGAGCGCCCGGCCGCCACCCCGCCGTCCGCCGACGCGGAGATCGAGCACGCCCCGGCCGCGCCGGTCGAGCACACCCGCGTCCGCGACCACGCCCTGGCGCAGACCCCCGCCGACATCCCCGCCCCCCGCCTCACCCCCGAGGACCGCCGCACCCTGCACTCCTGGGACCGCGACCTGGAGGCGCTCACCACCGAGCTCCGCCGGGCCCGCGCCACCACCCGTGAGGTCGAGGTGCCCGCCTCGCTCACCGCGTCCGAGCTGCTCAGCCTTGCCGCGGACCCGGACGGCTTCGCCCGCGACCTGGCCCGCCCCATGCCGCGCCGCCCCCAGCCGGCCGCCCGCCGGGGCACCCGGTTCCACGCCTGGGTGGAGTCCCGCTTCGAGGAACTCCCGCTGCCGATGCTGGGCCCGGACGAGCTGCCCGGGGCGGACGACACCGAGGCCGACATCGCGGACGAACGGGATCTGGCCGCCCTCAAGGAGGCCTTCGAACGCACCCCGTACGCGGCCCGCACCCCGTACCGCACCGAGGCCCCCATCCAGCTGACGCTGGCCGGCCGGGTGATCAGGGGCCGGATCGACGCCGTCTACAAGGAGGGCGACGGCTCCCGCGCCACGTACGAGATCGTCGACTGGAAGACCGGCCGGCAGGCCACCGCCGACCCGCTCCAGCTGGCGGTCTACCGGGTCGCCTGGGCCGAGCAGCTGGGCGTCCCGCTGGAGTCGGTCGGGGCCGCGTTCGTGTACGTACGCACAGGTGAGACGGTCCGCCCGGCCCACCTGCCGGGCCGCGCCGAGCTGGAGGCGATCCTGCTCGGGCGCAGTCCGCAGGGCGGACCGCCGGACCGGCCACCACCCCCGGCCGGATAGGCTCAAGGACATGAGCGAGACCCCGGACAGCGCCGTCCAGACCGCCACCGAGACGGTGCGCACGTACATCGAGCAGCACCGCGCCGCCTTCCTCGACGACCTCGCGGAGTGGCTGCGGATCCCGTCCGTGTCGGCCCAGCCCGACCACGACGCCGACGTACGGCGCAGTGCCGACTGGCTCGCCGCCAAGCTCCGCGAGACCGGCTTCCCGGTGGCCGAGATCCTGGACACCCCGGGCGCCCCCGCCGTCTACGCCGAGTGGCCCTCGGGCGAGGCGGGCGCGCCCACCGTCCTGGTCTACGGCCACCACGACGTGCAGCCCGCGGTCCGCGAGGACGGCTGGCACACCGACCCGTTCGAGCCCGTGATCACCGACGGGCGGATGTACGGGCGCGGCGCCGCCGACGACAAGGGCCAGGTGTTCTTCCACACCCTCGGAGTCCGCGCGCACCTCGCCGCCACCGGCCGCACCGCCCCGGCCGTCAACCTGAAGCTCCTGATCGAGGGTGAGGAGGAGTCCGGCTCGCCGCACTTCCGGGCCCTCGTCGAGCAGCACGCCGAGCGCCTCGCGGCCGACGCCGTGATCGTCTCCGACACCGGCATGTGGTCCGAGGACACCCCCACCGTGTGCACCGGCATGCGTGGCCTCGCCGAGTGCGAGATCCAGCTGTACGGGCCCGGCCAGGACATCCACTCCGGCTCCTTCGGCGGCGCCGTACCCAACCCGGCGACGGCCGCGGCCCGCCTGGTGGCGGCGCTGCACGACGCCGACGAGCACGTCACGATCCCCGGCTTCTACGACGGCATCGCGGAGCTCACCGACGCCGAGCGCGAACTCTTCGCCGAGCTGCCCTTCGACGAGGCCGAGTGGCTGGGCACCGCCAAGTCGCGGGCGACCCTGGGCGAGGCCGGGTTCTCCACCCTGGAGCGGATCTGGGCCCGCCCGACGGCCGAGGTCAACGGCATCGGCGGCGGCTATCAGGGCCCCGGCGGCAAGACGATTATCCCGTCGTCGGCGATGGTGAAGCTGTCCTTCCGCCTGGTCGCGGGCCAGGACCCCAAGCACATCGAGAAGCTCGTCACCCACTGGGCCGCCGAGCAGGTCCCGGCCGGAATCCGGCAGGAGATCACCTGGAGCGCGGGCACCCGGCCGTGCCTCACCCCGCTCGGCCACCCGGCGCTCCAGTCCGTCGTGCGGGCGATGAGCGAGGCCTTCGGCACGAAGGTCCGCTTCACCCGCGAGGGAGGCTCGGGACCTGCCGCCGACCTCCAGGACGTACTGGCGGCGCCCGTCCTGTTCCTGGGGATCTCGGTCCCCTCGGACGGCTGGCACGCGCCCAACGAGAAGGTCGAACTGGATCTGCTGTTCAAGGGCGTCGAGACCACGGCCCACCTGTGGAGCGACCTCGCCGCCACGACAGCCTGATCCGCCAGCCTGACCACCGGCTGACAGAAATCGCTGAACACACCATCCACCCGGGGGAGTTGGAAGCACCTGTGAGCACCACCAGCAGTGAAGCCATCACGGACCAGCCGATCGGGCTCGCCACGCCGATCGGTCTCACCGCGCCCAGCGGCATCGACCGGGCGGCCCACCACCGCCTCGACGAGGCGTGGCTGGCGGCCGCCTGGAGCCACCCGACGACCCGGGTCTTCGTGGTCTCCGGCGGCCAGGCCCTGATCGACGACGCCCCCGACGGGCGTACGGAGCTCGTCATGACCCCGGCCTTCGAGGCCCCGGTCACCGAGACCCACCGCTACTTCCTGGGCACCGACGAGGACGGCGTCAGCTACTTCGCCCTCCAGAAGGACGCCCTGCCCGGCCGCATGGACCAGTCGGCCCGGCCCGCCGGACTGCGCGAGGCCGGCCTCCTGCTGTCCCCGCGCGACGCGAGCCTGATGACGCACGCCGTCGCCCTGGAGAACTGGCAGCGCCTGCACCGCTTCTGCTCCCGCTGCGGCGAGCGCACCGTGATCGCGGCGGCCGGCCACATCCGCCGCTGCCCGGCCTGCGGGGCCGAGCACTACCCGCGCACCGACCCGGCAGTGATCATGCTGGTCACCGACGAGCACGACCGGGCGCTGCTCGGCCGCCAGGTGCACTGGCCCGAGGGCCGCTTCTCCACCCTCGCGGGCTTCGTCGAGCCCGGCGAGTCCATCGAGCAGTCGGTGCGCCGCGAGGTCTTCGAGGAGGCAGGCGTCACGGTCGGCCCGGTCGAGTACGTCGCCAGCCAGCCCTGGCCGTTCCCGTCCAGCCTGATGCTCGGCTTCATGGCCAAGGCCACCTCGTCCGAGATCAACGTGGACGGCGAGGAGATCCACGAGGCCCGCTGGTTCTCCCGCGAGGACCTGGCCGCCGCCTTCGACTCCGGCGAGGTCCTGCCGCCGTACGGCATCTCGATCGCGGCCCGCCTGATCGAGCTCTGGTACGGCAAGCCCCTGCCGAAGCCGACGCACTGACCCCCGTAACCCACACATGCGGAAGGCCCCCGTCCGGGGTTGGGTGCGGACCATGCGGAAAGCCCCCGTCCGGGGTTGGGTGCGGACGGGGGCCTTCCGGGTTCAGTCGCCGTACGGGCGCGGCGTGGACCCGGTCGGGCCGTCGCGCCGTACGGGCGCTCTCAGACGCCGATCTTCTGCTTGACCTGCGCGAGCGACGGGTTCGTCAGCGTCGAGCCGTCGTGGAAGAGCACGGTCGGGACCGTCTGGTTGCCGCCGTTGGCCTTCTCCACGAACGCCGCCGACGCCGGGTCGTGCTCGATGTTGACCTCGGTGTACGCGATGCCCTCGCGGTCCATCTGCTTCTTCAGCCGCTGGCAGTAGCCGCACCAGGTGGTGCTGTACATCGTCACAGTGCCCGGCATGTCTTCGCGCTCCTCTGTATCGCTGACTGGCGTGCGCGCCCCGCCGAAATGCGGTTCCGCAGGGGGTGGAACGTACGGGGGCCGACCACCATTCCCGCACCGCGCCCCCATGTGACCGAATCGCCACGGCGCCCGCCCCGGTGGCCGTTCGGCCAGGTGCCCGGCGCCTGCGGGAGACGGCGCGGCCCGCATTAGTACGACTGCGGGCGCCCCCTGTGGACAACGCGGCGCACCGGTCCCGGACGACCTGGCAGCATTGCGGGGTGACATCAGCAACGCACTCCACTCTCTTCCCGCCGGTCCCGGACACGGCCGACGCGGTGCTCGACGGGCTCGACCCGGAGCAGCGCGAGGTCGCGACGGCCCTGCACGGCCCGGTGTGCGTGCTGGCCGGCGCGGGCACGGGCAAGACCCGCGCGATCACCCACCGGATCGCGTACGGGGTGCGTTCGGGGGTCTACCTCCCGGCCGGGGTGATGGCGGTCACCTTCACCAACCGGGCGGCCGCCGAAATGCGCGGCCGGCTGCGTGAGCTCGGCGTGGGCAGCGTCAACGCCCGCACCTTCCACGCGACGGCCCTGCACCAGCTCAGGGCCTTCTGGCCCAAGGCGGTCGGCGGCGAGTACCCGCCCCGGCTCGTCGAGCGCAAGGTCCAGCTGGTCGCCGAGGCGGCCGCCCGCAGCGGGCTCCGCCTCGACCGCAACGAGCTGCGCGATGTGACCGGCGAGATCGAGTGGGCGAAGGTCACCCAGCGGGTGCCCGAGGACTACCCGGCGGCCGTGGCCCAGTCACACCGCGAGCCGCCCCGCGACCCGGCCGAGATCGCCCAGATCTACCGGACGTACGAGCAGCTCAAGCAGGACCGCATGGTGATCGACTTCGAGGACGTGCTGCTCCTCACGGTCGGTGTGCTCCAGGCCCGGGAGGACCTCGCCCAGTGGGTCCGCAACCAGTACCAGCACATCGTGGTGGACGAGTACCAGGATGTCAGCCCTCTCCAGCAGCGCCTGCTCGACCTGTGGGTGGGTGATCGCGGCAACCTGTGCGTGGTGGGCGACGCCAGCCAGACCATCTACTCCTTCACCGGCGCCACCCCCGACTACCTCCTCGACTTCCGCACCCGCCACCCGAGCGCGACAGTGGTCAAGCTGGTCCGGGACTACCGCTCCACCCCCCAGGTCGTGCACCTCGCCAACGGGCTGCTCAACCAGGCCGGCGGCCGCGCCGCCGAGCACCGGCTCGAACTGGTCTCGCAGCGCGAGAAAGGCCCCGAGCCCCTCTATACGGAGTACGGGGACGAGCCCGCCGAGGCCGAAGGCGTCGCCCGGCGCATCCGCGACCTGATCCGCTCCGGGGTTCCGGCCGGCGAGATCGCGGTCCTGTACCGGATCAACGCCCAGTCCGAGATCTACGAGCAGGCCCTGGCGGACCTCGACGTGCCCTACCAGCTGCGCGGCGCCGAGCGGTTCTTCGAGCGCCCCGAGGTCCGCGAGGCCACGACCGCCCTCAGGGGCGCCTCCGTGGCCGGCCGCAACGACTCGCTGCTCGACCACGCCGTGGACCTGCCCTCCCAGGTGCGGGCCGTGCTCGGCACCAAGGGCTGGACGGCGGTGCCCCCGAAGGGCTCCGGCGCGATGCGCGACAAGTGGGAATCGCTCGCCGCCCTCGTCCGCCTCGCCGAGGACTACGCGCGGGTGAAGCCCGACGCCACGCTGTCCGACCTGGGGGCCGAGCTCCGCGCCAGGGAAGAGGCCCAGCACGCCCCGACCGTCCAGGGCGTCACCCTCGCCTCGCTGCACGCGGCGAAGGGCCTGGAATGGGACGCCGTGTTCCTGGTCGGCCTCACCGAGGGAATGCTGCCGATCACGTACGCCAAGACGGCCGAGCAGATCGAGGAGGAGCGCCGGCTGCTGTACGTCGGCGTCACCCGCGCCCGGTTCCACCTCGCGCTCTCCTGGTCGCTCTCGCGCTCTCCCGGCGGCCGGGCCCACCGTCGCCCCAGCCAGTTCCTGGACGGCCTGCGCCCGGGCACCGGCTCCCGGGCCGCCCGGGCGGCGGCGGGCGGTGCGGGCGGCATCGAGCGCGGCCCCGCCATCCGCAAGCGCGTCCGCCGGGGCCCGGTGCTGTGCCGGGTGTGCGGGAAAACACTCACCGAGGCCGGCGAGATGAAGCTGATGCGCTGCGAGGAATGCCCCTCGGACATGGACGAGGCGCTGTACGAGCGGCTCCGCGACTGGCGCTCCCACCAGGCCGGGGAGCTGGGCATGCCGCCGTACGTCGTCTTCACGGACAAGACGCTCATGGCGATCGCGGAGGCGGTGCCGTCCAACGGGCACGAGCTCGCGGTGATCTCCGGCGTCGGCGCCCGCAAGCTGGATCGGTTCGGCACCGATGTCCTGGCCATCTGCGCAGGTGAGGAGCCTGGAGGAGTCGACGAGGCAGGTTCATGAAAACTCGTCGAAAAAATAGTTTGCGCCCGCCCCAGGAATCCCCATAGGTTCTTAACCACGGAAACGAGAGCTTCTCCGAAGCCCGGTCTCCGTGCTGTACTTAGCTGTACTTATCCGAATACGCATGGGATCAGGCCGCGAGGCCGAAGTCCCCGAGACGCCGAGAGGAGGCGAGACCAGTGGCCAGCTACATCGAGATCACCACCAGCTTCATCAGCACCAAAGTGACGGACCGCTCGGTCGCCGCCACCTGCACGCTCGGCTCTTCGTTCCAGGGCACCGGTCTGTCCGCCGGCGCCTCCGGTCTCGTCGGCATCTCCGCCGTCGTCCCGGCCTCCCTGGCGAGCCTCCCCGTGCGTGATGAGCGCAATGAGCGACCGATCCAGGCGCCGGGAGCAGCAGTAGCGAAGGGACGGGCTCAGGCCCACGCCTTTGCGGCGACCGGTGCCGGAGCCGAAAAGCAGACGAAGCAGTACCAGCACCACATGATGTGGGCCTTCCGTGGGCTCGAACCCTGGAGTGATCCAGCCTGATCCAGATCAGGCAGGCGCCTTCAGGGCCGCGGAACCCCATCAGGGATCCGCGGCCCTTCTGTTTGTCCCGAACGGGACGGACGGAGTGAAGGGGGCCTCGGTGCCAGCCGAAACCCGGCCGACCGGCCGGACCGACACAGCCGAACAAGACGAGGAAGAAATCACCGTGCAACTCGAAGCGCACGCCCCGTCCGTACCGCCCGCCCCGACTCTCCCCCCGCCCGGTCTCACGGAGGACCCCGCCTTGACTCCCCTCACCGCGCTCACCGCGCTCGACGACGCCATCGAGAACCTCGGCGTACCCGTCCCCTGCCGTTCCTTCGACCCGGAGGTCTTCTTCGCCGAGTCGCCGGCCGATGTCGAGTACGCCAAGTCGCTCTGCCAGACCTGCCCCCTGATGGCCGCCTGCCTCGCGGGCGCCAAGGAGCGGCGCGAGCCGTGGGGCGTCTGGGGCGGCGAGCTCTTCGTCCAGGGTGTGGTCGTCGCCCGCAAGCGGCCGCGTGGTCGCCCGCGCAAGAACCCGGTCGCGGCATGAACCGCCCGGGAACCATCGACCACCCCCGAACGAACGACCCCCAGAAGCAGGCCCCGATGACGACGTCCGCCAGCGAGCCCACCGGCTCCGCGACCCCAGACTTCACCACCACCGGCGCGAACAAGTCGCGTCAGAACAGGACCCTCGAAATGCAACTCATGCCAGAAGCCCTGGCCCGTGCTCATATGCATCAGCGGCTGCGGGAAGCCGAGGTGGAGCGCCAGGCCGTACGCATGGTCGCCGCCCGGCGGATGCAGCGGCGCGCCGAGCGCGCGTCGATGCGGGCCCGCCGTGCCCTCGCCATGGCCGTCATGCACTGACGGCACGCGCCTCGGCACGACCAAGAAGTAAGCAGTAAGACGCGGGGGCCGGTCCGAACGGACCGGCCCCCGCGGTGCGTTGTGACCCCAAAGGGCCGGGCGCGGCGGTATCGTCGCGAGGTGGACGACCAGAATCGGCCGATGGCCGAAACCATCGTGTGCTCCCACTGCGGGACCCCGGCTCCGGCCGAGGGCCCACCGCCGACCTGGACCTACTCGGTCGAGAACGGCACCGGTCGCTACTACTGCGACGACTGCGCCCGCGCCAACATCAGGGCCATCGAAGGCAGGCTCGACGCCTCCTGGTGGTAGCGCCCGGCTCGCCCGGCACCGCTCCCGGCTTCGCCCTCAGGTCTCCCGGGCCCGCCTTCACGCCTCCTCGGCCGCCTCCGGTTCCGACTCGGCCGGGGTCTCCGCCAGGAACCCGGGCATCCACTCCTCCAGCTCGTCCCGCATGCGCACCGTCGCGTCCAGTTGGCACAGCACGCCGATGGTGGACAGCGTCACGCGGTGTATCAGCAGATACGACGGTGGCAGATTGAGCTGCTTGCCCAACTGGTGGGCGGGGGAGCGGGGATCGGCGATCCGGGCCGCCTGCCCGCGCATCCAGCCCCGGCTGAAGGTGAACTCGTCGGCCTGGGCCGGCTCGATGATCGGCAGCAGATAGTCGAGGACCGCGTCCGGATCCAGGTCGATGGACTCCTTGACGAAGCCCTCCCCGCGCAGCAGCTCGTACACTGCCTCGGCCTCGCCCTCCAGCGTCATCCGCAGGGACTCGCCGATCGTCGCGGGCAGCCCGCCGGGGAGCCGGTCCACCGTGCCGAAGTCCATGACCCCGAGCCGCCATGGACCGCCCGCCTTCTCGGGCGGCAGCAGCCGGAAGTTGCCCGGGTGCGGATCGGCGTGCAGCAGCCCCGTCCTGGCCGGGCCCGAGAACAGGAAACGGGTCAGCAACTGCCCGGCCCGGTCCCGCTGTTCCGGCGTACCGTCCTTGATCACGTCCGAGAGCGGTATCCCCTCGATCCACTCGGTCACCAGGACCTGGTCGCACTGGTGCACCACGTCCGGCACCAGCACATCCCCGTCGCCCGCGAACTCCGCGGCGTGCTCGCGCTGGGCGCGCGCCTCCAGCTCGTAGTCCAGCTCCTCCGAGACCCGGTCGCGCAGCTCGGTGATGAGCGGCTTGATGTCCATCCCCGGAATCAGCGGACCGAGCAGCCGGGCGAACCGGCTGAGCTGCGTCAGATCCGAGAGCAGCGCCTCGCCGGCCCCCGGGTACTGCACCTTGACGGCCACCTCGCGCCCGTCGTGCCACACCGCCCGGTGCACCTGCCCGATCGAGGCGGCCGCCGCCGGCTTCTCCTCGAACTCCAGGAACAGCTCCCGCCAGTCGGCGCCGATCCGCTCTTCCAGTACGGCGTGGACCGTGCGGGTCGGCATCGGGGGCGCCGCCTCCTGGAGCTTGGTCAGGGCGGCCCGGTAGGGGCCGGCGACCTCCTCCGGGAGGGCCGACTCGAAGACGGACAGCGCCTGCCCGAACTTCATGGCGCCGCCCTTCAGCTCGCCCAGGACCTTGAAGAGCTGTTCGGCGGTGCGCTGCTGGAGCTCGCGCGCCACCAGCTCCGCGGACTTCCCGCCGATCCGCTTGCCCAGGCCCCAGGTGGCCCGGCCGGCGAAGCCAAGTGGCAGCGCGGCCAGCTTGGCGGTCCGGGTGACCGCCTTCCGGGGAAGATCAGACATGCGCCCCTCCAAATCCCAGACAGCAGCGACCTCGCAGGCGCTACCGGGCCATTGTGTCGTGTGGCTCCGCCGTCCCCGAGACCTGCTCCCCCTGAGTGTTCCCAACCGCGCCGCAGAAGCAGTCGCGGTGTGGCTCGATCGGTGTGGACCGCCAGTCGAGCCGGGGCAGCGAGGCTTCCCAGCGGCTGCCCGTACTCGCCGGAAGATCACCGTCGAGGAACGCCAGCGCGTGCCCGGCCGCGAGACCCGCCACCGCCGTCGCGAACGCCAGGTCGCAGGCCGGTACGGCGGTGCGCTGCCGTCCCGAGCGCCACTGCGCGAGCAGCCGCGGCCAGCCCGGGTCGCGCTCCGTGCGGCCGAGCGAGAGACACCCCGCGCACCCGGTGCCGCCGGGCAGCACCAGCGGCCCCACCACCCCCGTCGTCTCCACAACTCCCGCGTACAGATGGGGAGTCCCGGCCCTGACCCAGACCTCGGCGTCCGCCGCGTCCGGCGCGTACACATCGAGTGCCTCGCGCGGGGCGACCACGATCAGGGAGAGCGGGGCCCGCTCCGCGTCCCGCCCCTGGCGCGGCGGCCCGCCCGGCGCCGTCCGCCGGACAAGTTGGCCCGCGGCCGTCGCCCGCCGCTCGCCGACGGCCCGCTCGGGCAGCCCGCCCGGCGCCACATCGCCCGGCTGCGCGACGCCCCCGTCGAGGACGTCGACCCGGCCCACCCCGGAGCCCGATAGCACCGCGGCGATGGTCGCGCCTACCCGCCCGGCGCCGCGTACCTGGACCCGTATGGCCCTCCGGGCCGCCAGCCTGCGCGCGGCGTCGCCCGGCTCCGGGTGGATGAGCGAGAGGGAAGCCAGATCCGGCCGTAGTCGCTCCAGCGCATCCGACCGATTCCGTAACGCATCGGCCGCCGGGCCGCCCGCCGTCGGATCGTCCACCACGCCCGCCGCCGTCAACCGGGCCACCAGCTCGTCCACTTGACCGGGTGGCAGGTCCAGGGCGCGAGCCCGCTCGTACAGAAAGGGCAGGCCCTGGGTGCCGTCGAGCATCTCCAGGAAATGGCCCGTCGCCGGATCCACCGGCGACACCACCACCGCCTGCGCGGGTGTGATCCCGAACTGCACGGTCTGCCGGTCCCGCCAGGCCCGGCGCAGTGCCGGCTTCAGCATCGGATGCATGGTCGAACCCCCGTTGTCCCGCATGTCCGCACGTCCCCGGAACCTGCCCGATCGCAGGCCGTCGCGCGGCATGGGGCAAGAATGCACGGCTGCGGAGAAGGGCGTGAAAAGTTGTCCACAGGCGAGGGGTATTAGTCATTCAAATGCTGCACCCCGTCGGATGGATCATGGCTCAACCGTCCCGGAGGCGGGACTTCCCCCACTGACAGCGGGTAACGTCGGGGCGTGCCCGCCGACCCACTGCAGAGTGCCGGAAGCCCGCCGCGCAGCCCCACCAGCCTGCCGCCACGCGGTCCGGCGACGAGCGCGGTCGAGGTCCGCCGCAGCACCCGGCGCAGCAGAACGGTCTCCGCCTACCGCGAGGGCGACCGCACCATCGTGCTGATCCCGGCCCGGATGTCCGAGGCGGAGGAGCAGCGCTGGGTCACGGTGATGCTGGACAAACTGGCGGCGCAGGAGAGCAAGCGCATGCTGGGCGACGCGGAACTGACCGAGCGCGCCGAGCGTCTCTCCGAGCAGTACTTCGAGGGCCGGGCCCGCCCCGCGTCGGTGCGCTGGGTGACCAACCAGAACACGCGCTGGGGCTCGTGCACCCCGGCCGAGGGCAGCATCCGCCTCTCGCACCGGCTCCAGGGCATGCCCGAGTACGTCGTCGACTACGTGCTCGTGCACGAGCTGGCCCACCTCCTGGTACCCGGCCACGGCCCCCGGTTCTGGCAGCTCCTGGACGCCTATCCGCGCACCGAACGGGCCCGCGGCTACCTCGAAGGCGTGGTGGCCGCCGACCGCCTTCCGCACCTGCCCGCCGCTCGCGGAGAGTGAGAGCCGGCGGTTCTGTACCGAATGTGTAGCGGCTTCGCCGATTGTCCGAGGCAGCCGTTAGCCTGGCGCGACGCAATCACCTCGGGATGGGGGACGGTCGGTACGCATGGCCAGGGAATTCCAGCGCGGCCACAAGGCCAAGGTCAGTGATCTCACGGCCGGGACGGATCTGTACGTAGGCGTGCAGATCGGCGGTCCCGGGCTGACCTTCGACATCAGCTGCTTCGGGCTCGACGCCAACGAGCGGCTGTCCGACGACCGTTACTTCGTCTTCTTCAACCAGCCCAAATCCCCTGAGGAGTCGATCCAGCTCCTCGGCGCCCAGTCCGGCGACACCGAGTCGTTCCGCGTCACCCTGGACCGCGTTCCGGCCGGCATCCACAAGCTCTCCTTCACCGCGACGCTCGACGGCGCCGGCCAGATGTCGCAGGTGGGGCCGGGCTACATCCGGGTCGTCGCCGGTGGCGAGGAAGTGGTCCGGTACTCCTTCACCGGTGCGGAGTTCAGCACCGAGCGGGCCGTCATGCTCGGCGACTTCTACCTGAAGGACGTGTGGCGCTTCGCCGCCGTCGGCCAGGGTTTCGACGGCGGCCTCGAAGCGCTCCTGAAGAACTTCGGCGGCGAGGTCCTGGAGGAGGAGCCCGCGGCCCCGCAGCAGCCGGAGCCGCAGGGTGCGGCGCCCGGTTTCGCGCCGCCGCCCCAAGCCGCCGCGCCCGCCCCGCAGTTCGGCGCCCCGGCGCAGGCCCCGCAGCCCGCGCCCTCCTTCGGGGCGCCGGCGCCCGCGCCCGCCCCGGCCGCCCCGCAGCACTACGCGCCGCCGCCGCAGGGATCCACCCCGCCGCCGCCTCCCGTGCCCAGCCCGCAGATCCACGCCGCGCCGACCATCGCCGCACCGATGCACCTGGTGCCCGGCACCGTGCCGCCGCCCGCGCCCGCTCCGTACGGACAGCCGCAGCAGCCCCCTTACGGACAGCCGCCGCAGCAGCCCCAGTTCGGCCAGCAGCCCGGCCCCGTCCCGGGCCAGGTGCCGCCGCCGGGCGCTCCCGCCCCGTACGGTCAGCCGGCGCCCTATGGCCAGCCCGCGCCCTACGGTCAGCCGCAGGGCATGCCCCAGGGCGGTGGCGGCCTCCACGCGGCCATTCAGATGTACAAGGAACTGCCCACCGGCCAGCGCTGGACGTCGCAGAACAAGCAGCTGGTCAGGGTCGACCTCGGCGCCGGCGGCCAGCCGGTCCTGGCCCGCCAGGGCAGCATGGTCATGTACCAGGGCAAGGTCGACTTCGGCTACAAGGGAGCCGGCTTCGCGGGCCGGATCGTCGGCAACGCGACCGGCCAGGAAATGCAGTTGATGCGCTGCTCCGGCCGCGGCCAGGTCTTCCTCGCCGAGAACAGCGCCTATCTGCACCCCATCGAGCTCCAGGGCGACGGCATCTGCGTCTCCGCCGAGCACGTCCTGGCCTTCGACGAGTCGCTCCAGTACGAGGTCCGCCGCATCGAGGGGCACGGCATCCCCGGCGGCGCCCTGTTCACCATGCTGTTCCAGGGCACCGGCACCGTCGTCGTGATGACCCACGGCACCCCGGTGGTGCTGCCGGTCACGCCGACCACCTTCGCCGACAGCGACGCGATCGTCGCCTGGTCCGCCGCGTCCCAGGTGATCGTCTCCAGCCAGGTACGACTGCGCCGCAACGCCTATCCGGGGCACAGCGGCGAGTCCGTCAATCTCCAGTTCCGGGGCGCCCCCGGCAACTTCATCGTCGTCCAGCCGTACGAGGTCTGAGGGAGCCCGGACAATGAACCAGCAACTCGCGGGCTACGCCCCGACCCCCGTCGCGGCCCGGATGGAGAACCACGGCAGCGCCATGCTCAAGGTGGCCATGGTCACCGGCCAGGACCTGCTCGCCCGGGTCGGCTCGATGGTCGCCTACGAGGGCTTCATCCAGTACGAGCCCAACCCGCCGGCCGTGCGCCAGATGGCGCGGGACTGGATCACCGGCGAGGGCGCGCCCCTCATGAAGTGCACCGGCGACGGCCTGCTCTATCTCGCCGACTACGGCGCCAATGTCGTGATCGTCAACCTCAACAACGACGCGATCTCCGTCAACGGCACCAATGTGCTCGCCTTCGACGCGAGCCTCCAGTGGGGCGTCGAACGGGTCAAGGGGCTCGCCAAGTTCGCGGGCCAGGGCCTGTTCAACGTCAAGATCTCCGGCACCGGCTGGGTCGCCCTGACCTCGCGCGGCACCCCGGTCGTCGTCGACTGCGGCAGCGGCGAGGACGAGACGTACGTCGACCCGGACGCCCTGGTCGCCTGGTCCCCGAACCTGAAGGTGAAGGGCAAGCGCAGCTTCAAGGCGTCCTCGCTGATCGGCCGGGGCAGTGGAGAGGCCTTCCAGATGGCCTTCTCGGGCCAGGGCATCGTCGTCGTACAGCCGAGTGAGGACAGCACGGACCGCCTGCGGGCCCGGGGCTAGGGGGAGAGACACCATGCAGAGCCCGCTTTTCAGCTACACCGAGCAGCAGTCCCAGGAGCGGTACACGGCGCAGAACCCGCAGCTGCTGCGGGCCGTGCTCACCGGCCACGACGACCTCCTCGCCCGCAAGGGCTCGATGGTCGCCTACCAGGGGCTGATGGAATTCGACGGCGAGTACCAGTCGAACGGCCAGCGCAATGCCCGCGCCCGCACCGGCGAGGGCCTGGACCTGATGCGCGTCTCGGGCCAGGGCACGGTCTACCTGGCCAACCTGGCCCAGCACGTCCACGTGGTGGACGTCGACCGGGACGGCCTGACCGTCGACAGCGGCTACGTCCTCGCGATGGACTCCTCGCTGCACCACGAAGTCATCGCCGTGGACAGCCAGTACGGCGTCTCCGGCACCGGCAAGTACCAGCTCAACATCACCGGCACCGGCAAGGTCGTCCTGATGACCTCGGGCCAGCCGCTGATGCTGCAGGTCACGCCCGACAAGTACGTCAACGCCGACGCGGACGCGATCGTGGCCTGGTCGACCTCGCTGCGGGTCCAGATGCAGGCGCAGACGCACTCCACGGGCGTCTGGCGGCGCCGCGGCAACACGGGCGAGGGCTGGGAACTGAGCTTCCTGGGCCAGGGTTTCGCCCTCGTGCAGCCGAGCGAGGTGCTGCCGCCGCAGAACGCGATGATCGGCCAGGGCCTGCGCGCCCAGTACGGCATGGGCCAGCAGGGCGTCCACGCGCAGAACCAGGGCAACGCCTGGAGCTAGCCGCTCCTTCAGGGCACGGGTAAGGGGCGCTCGCCATGGCGAGCGCCCCTTACTTTTATGCCCGTTGGAGCCGGGTCCGTCTCCGGCTACAGCCGCGCGCGGGTCGCCTCAAGGAGGTTGACCACCGACGTGTCGGCGACCGCGGCCACCTCGTCGTAGCCGAACCAGCGCAGGTCCAGGGACTCGTCGCTGATCGCCTCGACGGCGCCGGCCGGGGCGAGCGCCGCGTACTGGACGTCCAGGTGCCAGTGGCAGGGTGCCGGGATCGGATGCCGGTCCAGGCGGACCGGGCCGCCCGCGAGCAGCGTGAGCCCGGTGACGCCGGACTCCTCCTCGGCCTCGCGCAGCGCGGCCGCCGCCACCGTGGCGTCGCCCGGCTCGCAGTGGCCGCCCATCTGGAGCCACATGTTGAGCTTCTTGTGCAGGGTGAGCAGCACCCTGCCCTGCTCCGGGTCGATGACCAGGGCACTGGCCGTGAGGTGGCCCGCCTCGCAGGCCTTCCACATGCCGTCGGGGTGCGCCCAGAGATGGTCCAGGTAGGCCTGGCGCAGCTCGGCCTGGTCCTCGTACGACTTCAGTACGAGGACCGCGTCGTCGTGCAGGGTCACTTGTCGGAATCGCCCTTGCCGTCGTCGGAGCCGTCCGTCTTCTCGTCGGCCTCGGCGCCCTTGTCCTTCTTCAGGGACGGGCCGTTCTGCTCGGCGGCCTCGCCCAGCATCTTGTCGAGCTCCGAGAAGTCGAGGTGCTCGCGGTGCACGAAGCCGTCCGGGTCGTCCAGATCGGAGGCGGTCGGCAGCATGTCCGGGTGCTCCCACAGGTCGTCCCGGCCGTCCACACCGCGCGCGTCGGTGAGCGAGGCCCACAGGCGCGAGGCGTCCCGCAGCCGGCGCGGCCGCAGCTCCAGGCCGATCAGGGTGGCGAAGGTCTGCTCGGCCGGGCCACCGGTCGCCCGGCGCCGGCGCAGCATTTCGCGCAGCGCGTCCGCCGAGGTCAGCCGGGGCTTGGCGGCCGCGTGGACCACCGCGTCGACCCAGCCCTCGACCAGCGCGAGGGCCGTCTCCAGACGGGCCAGGGCGGCCTTCTGCTCGGGGGTGTCCTCCGGCTGGAACATGCCCTGCTGGAGGGCTTCCTGAAGCTGCTCCGGGTTCGACACGTCGAGCTGGCCGACGGCGTCCTCCAGCTTCGCGGTGTCGACCTTGATGCCCCGCGCATAGCCCTCGACGGCGCCGAACAGATGCGAGCGCAGCCACGGCACATGGGCGAAGAGCCGCTGGTGGGCGGCCTCGCGCAGGGCCAGGTAGAGCCGGATCTCGTCCTTGGGGACGCCCAGGTCCTTGCCGAACGCCTCGATGTTCAGCGGCAGCAGCGCGGCCTTTCCGGCCGGGCCGAGCGGAAGGCCGATGTCGGTCGAGCCGACGACCTCGCCCGCGAGCGTGCCCACGGCCTGCCCGATCTGCTGGCCGAACATGGCGCCGCCCATGGAGCGCATCATGCCGATCAGCGGGCCCGCCATGGCCTGCATCTCCTCGGGCAGGACGCCGCCCATGGCCGCACCGACGCGCTCGGCGACCGGGTCGACCAGTTCCTTCCAGGCGGGCTGGGTGGCCTCGACCCACTCCGCACGGCTCCACGCCACGGCGGTGGTGGAGCCCGAGGGCAGCGACGTCGCGTCGTCCAGCCACAGGTCGGCGAGGCGCACGGCCTCCTCGACGGCGGCGCGCTCGGCGGGGCCGATGCTCTCGTCCTTGGTGCCGTCGGCGGTGCCCTGGGCTACCGTCTGGCGGGCGATCTGCTTGGCCATGTCCCAGTTCACGGGACCGCCCTCGTAGCTGAGCATCTGGCCGAGCTGCTGGAAGGCGGCGCCCAGATCGTTCGGGTTCATCGAACCGAACATCGCGGCGAACGGGTTGTCCCCGCCGCCGCCCGCGCCCGGGAAGCCGAAGGGGTTGCCGCCCTGGCCGCCGGCACCCTGACCACCTCCGGCAGGGTCCTTCTTCTTGCCGTCGCCGTTGTCCGGCTCCTCCGGCGGAAGGCCGAATCCGAATGGGGTGTCACTCACGGGTTTCCTCGGCTCGTCAGGCCGCCGGCTACTGCCGACGGCGGCTTCCCCACAACAAGACCAGCGTAGACATCCGAACCGGATAAGGGCTCGGTGCTCCGCAGCCTCGCGGCCTGCGGCAGGATGGACGCCACCTGGTACGTACGCGTCATTAACGTACGTACTGAAGACAACCGCTGGAGACGCCCGGTGAGTTCCCCAGATCCGCAGGTTCGCGCAGCGCGAAACCTCTCAACCTCAACATCGCGCGGTCCCGTCGTCGCCGTGACCGGTGCCGCGTCCGGGATCGGCGCCCTGCTGACCTCGCGGCTCGCCGCGTCCGACGAGGTCAAGCAGGTCGTCGCCATCGACGAGCGACGGGGCGAGGTCTCCGAGGCGACCTGGCACATCCTGGACGTACGGGACCCGGCGATCGCCGAGAAGCTGCGGGGCGCCGACGTCGTCGTGCACCTGGCGCTCGACCTCGACCTGGAGACCGACCCGGCGGCCCGCACCGCCTACAACGTGCGTGGCACCCAGACCGTGCTGACCGCCGCGGCCGCGGCCGGCGTCCACCGGGTCGTGCTCTGCACCTCGGCGATGGTCTACGGGGCGCTGCCCGACAACGACATCCCGCTCTCCGAGGACGCCGAGCTGCGGGCCACCGCCGAGGCGACCGGCGTCGGCGACCTCCTGGAGATCGAGCGCCTGGGGCGCCGCGCACCCCGCGCCCACCCCGGCCTGAACGTCACGGTGGTAAGGCCCGCCGTCCTGGTGGGCGGTACCGACACCGCGCTCACCCGGTACTTCGAGTCGCCGCGCCTCCTGGTCGTCGCCGGATCCCGCCCGACCTGGCAGTTCTGCCATGTCGAGGACCTGTGCAGCGCGCTGGAGTACGCCGCCCTGGAGAAGGTCGACGGAGAGTTCGCGGTCGGCTGCGACGGGTGGCTGGAGCAGGAGGAGGTCGAGGAGCTCAGCGGCATCCGCCGCATGGAGCTGCCCTCGGCGGTCGCCCTGGGCGCGGCGGCCCGGCTGCACCGGATCGGCCTCACGCCCTCGCCCGCCGGTGACCTCGCGTACACGATGCACCCGTGGGTCGTGAGCGTCGGGCGGCTGCACGACGCGGGCTGGCGGCCGCGCTGGACCAACGAGGAAGTCCTCGCCGAGCTCCTCGAAGAGGTGGCGGGACGGCACACCGTCGCGGGCCGCAGGCTCGGCCGCAAGGACGCCACCGCCGCGGGTGCCGCGGGCGCCACGGTCGCGCTGCTCGGCGCCGCCGCGGTGGTGCGCAGGGCCCGCAAGCGCCGGGGGCTGTAGGACCCTCCTACACGGGCGCGCGGCCCCCGGTCGAAAGAGCTATTCCGGGATGTCGGTGCCGTACGGCACGATGGGAACATGGCACGCACGTACCCCGACCACCCCGGTGAGCAGGCGGCGCAGGACCCGATCCGCCTCCTGGCGATCCGCGACACCCCGATCTCCGTCGACGAGGTCTTCGCGGCTTCGGGCGACTTCGCGGCGGGTGGCACCACGCTCTTCGTCGGCACCGTGCGCAACCACGACGGCGGCACGGACGTCGACACGCTCGGGTACTCCTGCCACCCCAGCGCCGAGGCGGAGATGCGCCGGGTGGCCGAAAAGGTCGTCGCCGAGTATCCGGTCCGTGCGCTGGCCGCCGTCCACCGTGTGGGCGATCTGGCCGTCGGCGATATCGCGGTCGTCGTCGCCGTCTCCTGCCCGCACCGCGGGGAGGCCTTCGAGGCCTGCCGCAAGCTGATCGACGACCTCAAGCACGAGGTCCCGATCTGGAAGCACCAGAGGTTCTCGGACGGCACGGAGGAATGGGTGGGGGCCTGCTGAGGGCTTCTCGTACGGCTGCTGACGAGGGCGCGTGGCTGAAACCCTGTCGGGCGCCTTGCGCCCCGATTTGCGTAACCGCACCCCTGGCCTGAGCGTTGGACTGGCAGATGACTAATCTGCTGATCTGTCAGTTACGGTCGCTCATTGGGGACGGGAGGTCGGAATGGCTGCACTCCTGTGGTTGCTGATTCCGCTTTTCGCTGCTGTCGGCGCGGCGATATGGGCGACCTGGGCCGCCCGCGATCGCACATCCGGCGATGTTGCCGAACTCGCCGGGTACAGCCGGTTCAGAGAAGCCATGTCGAAATCGCACTCCGGAACCGACGCCGTCTGAGCGTTCCCGACCGGCGCGAGGCGCCCCGGTTTCGTACGCGATCGCCAACGGCCCCCGTACGGACCGGCCCCAGGGGTGGGCGCACAGATCGGTCCCGTACTGTCGTTCCATGCCACGCCGCACCGCGACGATGCTCGCCTCCACCCTCGTGCTGATCGCGCTGCTCTGCGCCGGGGTGCTCATCAAAGTGCCGTACTCCGAGATGTCTCCCGGACCCACCGTGAACACGCTCGGCGACTCCGGCGGCGAGCCGGTGCTGCAGATCTCCGGGCACAAGACCTACCCCACGACCGGCCACCTCAACATGACGACGGTCAGGGTCACCGGTGCGGACTACCGGATGAACATCGTCGAGGCCGTCTACGGCTGGCTCGCGCACGACAGCGTGGTCGTCCCGCACGACACGCTCTACCCGGACGGCAAGACCGACGAGCAGTCCAATCAGGAGAACGCCGAGGAGTTCAGCCAGTCCCAGGAGAGCGCCAAGGTGGCGGCCCTGAACGAGCTGTCCATCCCGGTCAAGAGCTGGGTCATCGTCTCCTCGGTGGTCAAGGGCAGCCCGGCCGAGGGCAAGCTGCACGCGGGCGACGCCATCAAGGCCGTCGACGGCGCCCCGGTCACCAAGCCGGCCGACGTCGCGACCCTCGTCACCAAGCACAAGCCCGGCCAGAACGTGGTCTTCACGATCATCCCCGCCAAGGAGGCGGAAGCCGCCAAGAAGGCGGGCAGGGAGCCCGAGGGCGGCGAGAAGCTCACCATCACCACCGAGAAGGCGCAGGACGGCGACCGGGCCATCGTCGGCATCCAGGCCGGAACCGACCACGCCTTCCCGTTCACCGTCGACATCAAGCTCGCCGATGTCGGCGGGCCCAGCGCGGGGCTCATGTTCTCGCTCGGCATCGTCGACAAGCTGACGCCCGAGGATCTGACCGGCGGAAAGTTCGTCGCCGGCACCGGCACGATCGACGACACCGGCAAGGTCGGCCCGATCGGCGGCATCGAGATGAAGCTGATCGGCGCGCGCCAGGCGGGCGCCCGCTACTTCCTGACGCCCAAGGACAACTGCGAAGCCGCGGCCTCCGACATCCCCTCGGGCCTAACCCTGGTGAAGGTCGACACCATCCGCGACGCCCGGCAGTCCCTGGACAAGATCCGCACGGGGGACACGGCCGGGCTGCCGAGCTGCTCGGCCAAGTGACGCCGGCCGCGCCCCCGCAGGCGCCCTAGGCGAAGGTCGCGGCCAGCGCCTCGGCGAGGCCCGGCACCAGGTCGGGGCCGGTGAGGACCTCCGTAGGGGAGTCCTTCTCGCGCAGCCGGATGGCGGACTCGCGGGCGCCGCCGCGCAGCACCGCCACCGTCATCCGGACCTCCTGGCGGTCGGGGTGGGCGGCCACCCACTTGGCGAGCTCCTTGTCGCCGAGGCCCTCGGGCACGGACGTCTCGGCGGACGGCGGCAGCATCAGGCGCTCCACCGTGAGCGCGCAGCCGGCCACCGAGTCGGGCCACGCGATGGTGCCGAGGAACTTGTCCAGCGGCTTGTTCCGCGGGATCTCCTCCTGCTCGATCGGGGTCAGCCCGGAGACCTGGGCGTCGTCGGCGGTGGAGACCAGGCCCGGTGCCTGGGCACGGAGCTTCGCGGTGTCGACGAGCGCGAAAAGGCGGGCCGGCTTGTCCCAGCCCAGACCGGATGCGTACTCGTCGATTTCGAGCACCGCGCGGGTGAGCGGGCTCGCGGCCATCGGAGGGCCGGAGGGGGAAACGTTGGACATGGACAACATCCTGCCCTCTTTCACCCCCCGATCGGGAACTGAGTAAAGCCTCAGTAAGTTGCATGAGTGGGCTCTACGATCGCTGGGCCCGCCCATACGACAGCGAACTTCGAGGTGCGCACCTTGGCTTTCCAGATGCCGGACCGCGGCTCAGGCCCGTCCGGGCCACGGATCAGAGTCGGCCGGCCGTCCCGCCGGGTCCGGACCCTGCTCATGACACTGGGCATTCTGGCCGTGCTTGCCATGGCCTTCGTCATGTTCGCGGGGTTCTGGACCGACTGGCTCTGGTACCGCTCGGTCCACTACTCGTCGGTCTTCACCACCCAGCTGTGGACCAAGATCGGACTGTTCTGCGTCTTCGGGCTGCTGATGGCGGTGGCCGTCGGCCTGAACATCTGGCTGGCGCACCGGCTGCGGCCGCCGCTCAGCGCGATGTCCCTGGAGCAGCAGAGCCTCGACCGCTACCGGATGGGCATCGCCCCGTACAAGAAGTGGATGCTGCTCGGGATCACCGCGCTCGTCGGGCTCATCGCCGGCGCCTCCGCCTCCGGTCAGTGGCGCACCTGGCTGATGTGGGTCAACGGGGTGCCGTTCGGCCAGAAGGACCCCCAGTTCCATCTGGATGTGTCGTTCTACGCCTTCGACCTGCCCTGGTACCGCTTCATGCTCGGCTTCGGCTTCGCCGCCACCGTCCTGTCGCTCATCGCCGCCGCCCTGACGCACTACCTGTACGGCGGCCTGCGCATCACCAGCCCCGGCGCGCGCGCCACGGGAGCGGCCACCGGGCACCTCTCGGTGCTGCTCGGCGTCTTCGTGGTCCTCAAGGCCGTGGCCTACTGGCTGGACCGGTACGGCCTGGCGGTCAAGTCCAGTGACTTCAAGGCGACCAACAACTGGACGGGCCTTCGGTACGTCGACGCCAACGCCTACCTCCCGGCGAAGACGATCCTGTTCTGCATCGCGGTCATCTGCGCCGTGCTGTTCTTCGCCACCCTGTGGCGCCGTACCTGGCAGCTGCCCGTCATCGGCTTCGGCCTGATGGTGCTCTCGGCGATCCTGATCGGCGGTCTCTACCCGGCGATCGTGCAGAAGTTCCAGGTCCAGCCCAACGAGCAGGCCAAGGAAGCCCCGTACATCCAGAAGAACATCGATGCCACCCGCAAGGCGTACGGCATCGACAACGCGGCTGTGCAGGACTACAAGGGCACCACCGACGCCAAGGACAACCCGAAGCTGCGCTCGGCGGCCGACACGGCGGCCAGCTACCGGCTCATCGACCCCAACGTCGTCTCGCCCGCCTTCCAGCAGCTCCAGCAGCAGCGGAAGTACTACCAGTTCCCCTCGACCCTGGACGTGGACCGCTACACGGACAAGGACGGCAAGGAGCAGGACACCGTCATCGGGCTGCGCGAGCTCAACCTCAAGGGCATCGACAAGCGCAACTGGATCAACGACCACTTCACCTACACCCACGGCTTCGGCGCGATCGCAGCCAAGGGCACCAGCGTGGACGACAACGGCGCCCCGGACTTCACGGAGTCGGGCCTGCCCACCACCGGCCAGCTCGCCTCCGGCTACGAGCAGCGCATCTACTACGGCGAGAAGACCGACCAGTACTCGATCGTCGGCGGGCCCCAGAAGGAGCTCGACTACGAGAGCGAGGGCAAGGGTCAGGTCACGACGAGCTTCAAGGGCAAGGGCGGGGTGAGCCTGTCCAACCCGTTCAACCGGGCCGCGTACGCCGTGACCTTCAGCGAGCCGCAGATCCTGTACTCGGGAGCCATCGGCAAGGGATCGAAGATCCTCTACAACCGCACCCCCAAGGAGCGCGTCGAGGCGGTCGCCCCCTGGCTGACCATCGACGGCGACGCCTACCCGGCGGTCGTCGGCAAGCGCATCCAGTGGGTGGTCGACGCTTACACGACGACCGACGGCTACCCCTACGCCTCGCGCACGACCCTCGGCGAAACCACCACCGACTCGCTGACCGACAACCAGCGCGCGGTGATGGCCCAGCAGAACCAGGTCAACTACATCCGCAACTCGGTGAAGGCCACCGTGGACGCGTACGACGGCACGGTCACGCTGTACCAGTGGGACGACAAGGACCCGGTCCTCAAGACCTGGATGAAGGCGTTTCCCGGAACGGTCAAGGCCAAGGCGGACATTCCCGCGGACCTGCTCGCGCACCTGCGCTACCCGCAGGACATGTTCAAGGTCCAGCGCGAGCTGCTCACCCGCTACCACGTCACCAACCCCGCGCAGTTCTACAGCGGCAGTGACGCCTGGCAGGTGCCGGACGACCCGACCAACAAGGACAACAGCGCGGTTCCGCCGTACTACCTGTCCATGAAGATGCCGGGCGCCGAGGCCGAGGGGAAGAAGTTCTCGCTGACCACGACGTTCACGCCCAACGGCCGGCCCAACCTGGGCGGGTTCATGGCGGTCGACGCCGATGCCGCGAGCAAGGACTACGGCAAGATCAGACTGCTCAAGGTCACCGACAACGTGCAGGGCCCGCAACAGGTGCAGAGCAAGCTGAACGGTCTGCCCGAAGTCGCCGAGTTCGTACGGAACCTGAGAGGCACCGACTCCGAGATCGACTACGGCAATCTGCTGACCGTGCCGCTCGGCGGAGGCTTCCTCTACATCGAGCCGGTGTACGCACGCGGTGGCAGCGCCAACTACCCGCTCCTGAAGAAGGTCGGCGTCTCCTACGGCGACAGGACCGTCTTCAAGGACAACCTGGGAGACGCGCTCAGCGCGGTCTTCGGCGCCGACGGGGCCACCCCGCCGCCTTCGACGACACCGCCGACCACGCCACCCACCACCACACCGCCGGCCTCCGGCAACGCGACGGTGGACCAGGCCATCAAGGACGCGCAGAAGGCGTACGACGACGGCCAGAAGGCGCTCGCCAAGGGTGACTGGAAGGCCTACGGCGACGCCCAGAAGGCGCTGCAGGACGCCCTGCAGAAGGCGGCCGACGCGGAGGGGAAGGCGAGTCAGCCGAAGAGCTGACGCGGCACGAGAGCCGACCCGGCCGGACCGGAGCCGGCCTGGGCACACCGGGTCGGCTCCGGTCCGTGCTGGTCAGGGGGCCACTCCACCGCGTGGTAGCGTTGTGTTCACCGACGCGGGGTGGAGCAGCTCGGTAGCTCGCTGGGCTCATAACCCAGAGGTCGCAGGTTCAAATCCTGTCCCCGCTACTCACTGACGAGGGCCCGGATCCTTTCAAGGATCCGGGCCCTCGTTGCGTTCGCGCCGAGGTCCGCCGAGCTTGTCCGATTAGCGGTGGCCGGAACCCTCCGGTGTGAAAACTGGTCTTCCCAGGGGGAGTTGGGTACAACGGGTTTGGCTTGTCTCTCTGTGGGCATGTCGACAAAACGCTGAAGTGACCTCACTGGCTGCGGTATACCAGGTGTACGCGGGTTGCGGGTGGTGCGACGATGGTATTTATGGGGGACAGGGCAACTCTGTTGGAGACAGGGCGGTTTGTGCAGACACGCTCCGATGAGGATGCTGACACCGCTGACGCCGAGACCGAGGCGCGGCACCGGCGTGCCGCCGACGGCGGCGACGCCGAGTCGATGAGCGTGCTCGGCTCCCTGCTGCTGCGCCGCGGCGATCTCGACAGCGCCGAGCCCTATCTGCGCGGCGCCACCGCCGAGGGCGACCGGGCCGCCGCCAACAACCTGGGTGTCCTGCTCCATCAGCGCGGTTACGCGGACGAGGCGGCCGGCTGGTGGCGCATCGCCGCCGTCGCCGGATCCGCCGCCGCCGCGCACGCGCTCGGCCGGCACTACCGCGAGCGCGGAGACGAGCCGGCCGCCGAGTACTGGCTGCGCCAGTCCGCCGAACAGGGCCACGCGCTCGGCGCGTACGCGCTCGCCGACCTCCTGGAGCACCGCAGCGACGTCGGCGCCGAGCGCTGGCTGCGCGCCGCCGCCGAACAGGGCCACCGCGAGGCCGCCTACCGTCTTGCCCGCCTCCTCGACGGGCGGGGCGACGACGAGGCGACCGGCGAAGGCCCCGGTGACATCGCTGTCGACCAGGCGCCGGAAGGCGAGGGGTCGTCCGACGAGGCCGAGCCCTGGTACCGGCAGGCGGCCGCTCGCGGCCACCGCCGGGCCGCCCTGCACCTCGGCGCGATCCTGGAGAAGCGCGGCGAGCTCAAGGAGGCCGGCCGCTGGTACCTGACGTCCGCCAAGGACGGCGAGGCCAAGGCCGCCTGCGCGCTCGGCTTCCTGCTGCGCGACGCGGGCGACGAGGAGAGCGCCGCCGTGTGGTGGCTGCGCGCCGCCCAGGACGGCGACGGCAACGCGGCCAACGCCCTGGGAGCGCTGCACGCGGCGCGGGGCGAGCAGCAGACCGCCGAGCGCTGGTACCGGGAGGCGATGGGCGCCGGTGACGTGAACGGGGCGTACAACCTCGGGCTGCTCTGCGCCGCCCAGAACCGCACCGCCCAGGCCGAGCAGTGGTACCGCAGGGCCGCCTACTCCGGGCACCGCGAGGCGGCCAACGCGCTCGCCATCCTGCTGCTCCAGGCCGGCGACGCGACGGGCGCCGAGCCCTGGTTCTCCAAGGCCGCCGAAGCCGGCAGCGTGGACGCCGCCTTCAACCTGGGCATCCTCTTCGCCGGCCGCGACGAGGACCGTACGGCCCTGAAGTGGTACGAGCGGGCCGCCGCCGCCGGGCACACCGACGCGGCCCTCCAGGTCGGCATCGCGCTGCTGCGGGACGGCGAGGAGCAGGCCGCCGAGCGCCATCTGCGGTGCGCGGCGGGCGGCGGCAGCGCCGAGGCCGCCTTCCGGCTCGCCACCGTTCTCGACGCACGCCAGCCCCCGCCGGGGCCGCCCGCGCTGGGCGAGCCGATGGCGGAGAAGACCGAGTGCGAGGAGTGGTACGAGCGGGCCGCGCAGCAGGGCCACCGCCGGGCCCAGGTCCGGGTCGGCATGCTGGCCGCGGCCCGGGGCGACCTGGAGGCGGCCGCGCGCTGGTACGGGGAGGCGGCCGAGGCGGGCAGCCGCAACGGCGCCTTCAACCTCGGGCTGTTGCTCGCCCGCGAGGGCCGCGAGCGCGAGGCCGCCCTGTGGTGGTCCCGCGCCGCCCACGCCGGGCACGGCAGGGCCGCGCTGCGCCTGGCCCTGCTCGCCGCCCGCCACGGAGAGCTGGCCGAGGGGCAGCGCTGGTGCGCGAAGGCGGTCGAGCTGGGCCCGGCGGAGGTCGCCGAGCGGGCCGCGCGGCTGCGCGAGGCGCTCCACCAGGAGCTCACGGCTTAGCGAATTCGGGGGTTTCCGCAGGTGGGGAACAGATTTGCGCTGGTCGGCGGCGTCCCGTAAGGTTGTGTTCACCGACGCGGGGTGGAGCAGCTCGGTAGCTCGCTGGGCTCATAACCCAGAGGTCGCAGGTTCAAATCCTGTCCCCGCTACTTGCAGACTGAGGTCCGAATTCTTTGGGGAATTCGGGCCTCGGTCATTTTCTGAGCTGTTCGTGGACAGAGCAGATCCGAATCGTTCGCAGACAGAAGTGAAGCCCTCCGGCCTGGTGGCCGGAGGGCTTCTTCGTGTTCAGGGGCGGGAGGCCGCTTCCGCTGCGGGTCAGGCCGCCGCGCAGTTCGGGCAGGTGCCGCGGTAGGTGACCTCGACGGCCGCGATCGTGAAGCCGAAGCGCTCGGTGTCGGGGAGGTCGGCCAGCGGGTTGCCCTGCGGGTGGACGTCGCGGATCGCGCCGCACTGGGCGCAGACCAGGTGCTGGTGCGGCCGGTGGGCGTTCGGGTCGTAGCGCTTGGCGCGGCGGTCCGTGGACACCTCAAGGATCTCGCCGAGGGTCACCAGCTCGCCCAGGGTGTTGTACACCGTCGCCCGGGAGATCTCGGGCAGCCGTTCCACCGCGCGGGCATGGACTTCGTCCGCGGTCAGGTGCACGTGGTCGCCGTCGAGGACCTCGGCCACGACGCGCCGCTGTGCGGTCATGCGCCAGCCGCGGCCGCGCAGTCGCTCCAACAGGTCACTCATGAGGACCAGCCTAACAGGGGGAGGGGTCCAGTTCCGAACAGGTGTGGCTTTGGATGCTTGCTTGACTTAGACAATGTCCATTGTAGGATCGGGTCAGGCATACGCCAAGGGACAGGACTTGCAGGACATGACGCAGGAGGCGCACGTGACACAGGGACCGCTCACCACGGAAGCCGGCGCACCGGTGGCCGACAACCAGAACAGCGCGACCGCGGGCGCCGGCGGTCCGGTCCTGGTCCAGGACCAGTCGCTTCTGGAGAAGCTCGCCCACTTCAACCGCGAGCGCATTCCGGAGCGCATCGTCCACGCCCGCGGCGCGGGGGCGTACGGCACCTTCACGCTCACCCGGGACGTCTCGCAGTGGACGCGTGCCAAGTTCCTCTCCGAGGTCGGCAAGCAGACCGAGACGTTTCTGCGCTTCTCCACCGTGGCCGGCAACCTCGGCTCCGCCGACGCCGTGCGCGACCCCCGCGGCTTCGCGCTGAAGTTCTACACGGAGGAGGGGAACTACGACCTGGTCGGGAACAACACGCCCGTCTTCTTCATCAAGGACGCCATCAAGTTCCCCGACTTCATCCACACCCAGAAGCGCGACCCGTACACGGGCAGCCAGGAAGCCGACAACGTCTGGGACTTCTGGGGCCTGAGCCCCGAGAGCACCCATCAGGTCACCTGGCTCTTCGGTGACCGCGGCATTCCGGCGACCCTGCGCCACATGAACGGCTACGGCTCGCACACGTTCCAGTGGAACAACGAGGCCGGCGAGGTCTTCTGGGTCAAGTACCACTTCAAGACCGACCAGGGGATCAAGAACCTCACCCAGGACGAGGCCAACAAGCTCGCCGGTGAGGACCCCGACAGCCACCAGCGCGACCTGCGCGAGGCCATCGAGCGCGGTGACTTCCCGTCCTGGACCGTGCAGGTGCAGATCATGCCGGACGCGGACGCGGCGACCTACCGCTTCAACCCGTTCGACCTCACCAAGGTGTGGCCGCACGAGGACTACCCGCCGATCGAGATCGGCAAGCTGGAGCTCAACCGCAACCCGGAGAACATCTTCGCCGAGGTCGAGCAGTCGATCTTCAGCCCCGCGCACTTCGTCCCCGGCATCGGTCCCTCGCCGGACAAGATGCTCCAGGGCCGTCTCTTCGCGTACGGCGACGCGCACCGCTACCGCGTCGGCATCAACGCCGACCACCTGCCGGTGAACCGCCCGCACGCCACCGAGGCGCGTACCAACTCCCGTGACGGCTACCTGTACGACGGCCGCCACAAGGGCGCGAAGAACTACGAGCCCAACAGCTTCGGCGGGCCGTTCCAGACCGACCGCCCGCTGTGGCAGGGCAGCCCGGTCTCCGGCGTCACCGGCAGCACTCAGGCGCCCTCGCACGCCGAGGACAACGACTTCGTGCAGGCCGGAAACCTCTACCGGCTGTACTCGGAGGACGAGAAGGCCCGTCTGATCGACAACCTGGCGGGCTTCATCGCCAAGGTTTCGCGCGACGACATCGCCGAGCGCGCGATCAACAACTTCCGCCAGGCGGACGGTGACTTCGGCAAGCGGCTCGAAGCCGCGGTCCAGGCCCTGCGCGGCTGATTCCGGGTCGCAGGCCGAAGATGAACAGAAGGCCGGGTTCCCTTCGGGGGCCCGGCCTTCTGGCGTTCCTGGGCCGAAGCCGGGCGGTCAGCCGGCCATCGCGGCCTCGCGCCGCGCCGGGGCCCAGCAGCGGATGATGTCGCGGACCGAGACGACGCCGACCGGGCCGTGGCCGTCGAGCACGATCAGATGCCGGAAGCCGCCGTGCGTCATGGCCTCGGCGGCCTCCAGAAGGGTCCAGGACGGCGCCGCGAAGACGACGTCGGTGGTCGTGTGCTTGCTCGCCGTCTCGTGGTCCGGGTTCTGGCCCAGGCCGACGGAGTTGAGGATGTCGCGCTCGGTGAGGATGCCGATGCCGCTGGTGTCGGGGTCGAGGACGATGGCCGCGCCGACCCGGCGTGCGGACATCAGCCGGGCCGCCTGGCGGAGGGTGTGGGCAGGTCCGATGGTGAGGACCATCGTGCTCATGGCGTCACGGACGAGCATGGATGGAGCCACCTCCTTGGTGGATTCAGTTCCCGGCGCGGCTGAGCAAGCCCGCTCCGGAGAGAATTCACAAGTTCACAAGTGGGGGGACTCCTAGAGTCGCATCCGGACCGGCCGTCAACAAGGGGCTGGTAGAGGTCAGTCGAGGGGCGCGTAAAAGTACGACTCACGCCCCTCGTGAGCCCCAGTCGTGGGCGTCAGGAGCCCGGGCTCGGCCCTCGTGAGCCCGGGCATGGCCGCGCCGGCGCCCCGCCTACGCCTGCGCGCCGTCGCCGAGGTAGCCGAGCAGTTCCTCGTGGAGCAGGCCGTTGGAGGCCGCCGCGTTGCCGCTGTGCGGGCCCGGCCGCCCGTCGAGCCCGGTGAAGACGCCTCCGGCCTCCTGCACCACGATGACGTTCGCCGCCATGTCCCACAGGGACAGCTCCGGCTCCGCGCAGAAGTCCACCGAGCCCTCGGCGACCATCATGTACGGCCAGAAGTCGCCGTACGCGCGGGTGCGCCAGCACTCCCGGGTCAGGTCCAGGAAGTCGTCCAGCTTGCCCCGCTCCTCCCAGCCGCTCAGCGAGGAGTACGAGAACGAGGCGTCGGCCAGCTTCGAGACGCTGGAGACCTTCAGGCGCGTCGCCGAGGTCAGGCTGCGGCCGGTGAACGCGCCGTGGCCCTTCGCCGCCCACCAGCGCCGGTTCAGGGCGGGCGCGGAGACGACGCCGACCACCGGCTGGAAGCCCGTCTCGCCCGCCTCCATCAGCGAGATCAGGGTCGCCCACACCGGCACGCCCCGGACGTAGTTCTTGGTGCCGTCGATCGGGTCGACCACCCAGCGGCGCGGGCCCGTGCCCTCCAGGCCGTACTCCTCGCCGAGTACCGCGTCGCGCGGCCGGGCCCGCTGCAGATGACCCCGGATGACCTCCTCGGCAGCCTTGTCGGCCTCGCTCACCGGCGTCATGTCCGGCTTGGTCTCGACCTTCAGATCGAGGGCCTTGAACCGGTCCATGGTGGCGGCGTCGGCGGCGTCCGCGAGGACGTGGGCCAGGCGCAGGTCATCGTGATAGTCGGGCATGGTCACCACCGTAGCGATCGCCCGCGGTGTGGACCACAATGCCCGCACTACGGACGCCCCGCGCGCCGCCCACGGCGGCTATTGACAGTCCCTCCGAGCGCGTCAACTCTGAACTCGGAGCCGCTCGCAAGTCTCGGGGGCTCGGGAGGCGACCATGCCCACAGCGCGGGAATCCTTACTGGACGCCGCTCTCTCGGCGCTCGCGGGGCTGCCCTGGTCGGGAGTCCGGATGGTGGACGTGGCGTCCGCCGCCGGGGTCTCGCGGCAGACCCTCTACAACGAGTTCGGAAGCAAAGACGGCTTGGCCCGAGCGCTGGTGCGCCGGGAGGCCGATGTTTATCTGCGGGGCGTCGACAGAGCGCTCGCCGAACGCCCCCCGGCATCTCCGACAGGCTCCGATGCGGGGCGGACCCCCGTCGGCCCCGCCGACCGCCTGGTCCGCGTCGCGGAGTGGACGGTCGGCTCGGCCCGCTCCAGCGCTCTGGTGCGGGCTCTGCTCACGGGCTGCTGGAGCGAGCGCCTTCCGGCGCCCTCGGTCCGTACCACCGCGGCCGTCTCGGCCGTGCCCGCCCAGCGCCGCGCCGACGCCGGGGTGCCCGGGCCCGCCGAACTCGTCGCCGCCGTACGGGACCGCGCGCTCGCCGTGCTGGAGAAGGAGGTGCCGGGCGCGGATCCGGTGGAGCTGGGGCGGTACTGCGAGACGGCGGTGCGGCTCGGGCTTTCCTGTGTGGTGGCGCCGCCGGGGCGGGGTGAGGGGCCCGCCGGGTACATCCGCTCGGTGCTCGCCCGGCTGCCGGTGCGCGCGGCGGGCTAGCCGGGTCCGGCCCCTGACGACTCGTCAAAGATGCTCGTGACGACCCGTCAAAAGTACTCGGGGTGCGGGTCAGTGGGCCGAGCCCGAGATCTGCAGGCCGATCACGCCCACGATGACCAGCGAGATCGACACCAGCTTGAGGGTGGAGACCACGTCGCCGAGGAAGACCATGCCGTAGATCGCGGTGCCGGCCGCCCCGATGCCCGTCCACACCGCGTACGCCGGACCCACGTCCAGCTTCTTCAGCGACAGCGTGAGGAGGCCGAACGATCCCAACGCGAACGCGGCGAACGCGATCGTCGGCCACAGCCGGGTGAAACCGTGCGACAGCTTCAGGCAGACGGCGAAGCCCGTTTCGAGGATTCCCGCCACCACGACCAGCAGCCACGCCATGTCCCAGGGCCTCCCACAACGCATCGTCGTCGCTGACTGCTTGGTCAACACTTGGTGCGATTATGCAACGGAGGGCATGCAGGCGCCCCTGGAAACAGGTCAGTCGCCCTCGCGTCGCTCCCTCGTCGCGAGCAGTCGGCGCAACGAGTAGAGCCGGGCCGGATCGGCGTGACCGTCCGCCACCCACTGGTCCAGGGCGCACTCCGCCTCGTCGTGGCTGCACGCCCGCGGGCAGTTCTCGGTGCCCGGTACGAGATCGGGGAAGGCCAGAATCACCCTTGACGGGTCGACGTGGTGAAGGCCGAAGGACCGTACGCCCGGGGTGTCGATGACCCAGCCGCCGTCCGCGCTGTCCAGGGGCAGCGCCAGCGCCGAGGTGGTGGTGTGGCGGCCGCGCCCGGTGACCGCGTTCACATGGCCGGTGATACGCCGCTGGGCCTCCGGGACCAGCGCGTTGACCAGGGTCGTCTTGCCGACGCCGGAGTGGCCGACGAAGGCGGTGACCCGGCCGTGCAGTTGCTCGCGCACCCGTTCCGCCGCGTCGCCCTCGTACAGCTCCTCGCGCGAGGTGACCACGTACGGGACACCCAACGCGCCGTACATCTCCAGGAGTTCGTCCGCCGGGGCCAGGTCCGACTTCGTCAGGACCAGGAACGGTTCCAGGCCACCGTCGTACGCCGCGACCAGGCAGCGGTCGATGAGGCGGGGCCGCGGCTCGGGGTCGGCGAGCGCGGTGACGATGGCGAGCTGGTCGGCGTTGGCGACGACCACGCGCTCGTACGGGTCGTCGTCGTCCGCGGTGCGCCGCAGGACCGAGCTGCGCTTGCCGATCCGCACGATCCGCGCGAGCGTGTCCTTCTTGCCGGACAGGTCGCCGACGATGTCGACCCGGTCGCCCACCACGGCCGCCTTGCGGCCCAGTTCGCGGGCCTTCATCGCGGTGATCCGGCGGTCGTCCACCAGGCAGGTCAGCCGGCCGCGGTCCACGGTGAGGACCATGCCCTCGGCGGCATCCTCGTGCTTGGGGCGGATGCTGGTGCGGGGGCGGTTGCCCTTGGGGTTGGGGCGGACACGGATGTCGTCCTCGTCGGGGTTCTTGCCGTAGCGGCGCATGATCCTAGGCCCCGCTCAGCTTCCGGACCCTGCCAGCATCGAACTCCACATGTCCGGGAAGTCGGGCAGCGTCTTGGCCGTCGTCGCCACGTTCTCGATCTGCACGCCGTCGACCGCGAGGCCGATGATCGCGCCGGCGGTGGCCATCCGGTGGTCGTCGTAGGTGTGGAAGACGCCGCCGTGCAGCGGGCGCGGCCGGATGTGCAGGCCGTCGGCGGTCTCCGTGACGTCGCCGCCGAGCTCGTTGATCTCCTTGGTGAGCGCGGCCAGGCGGTCCGTCTCGTGCAGCCGCAGGTGCGCGACGCCGCGCAGCGTGGACGGGGAGTCGGCGAGCGCCGCGACGGCCGCGATGCCGGGGGTCAGCTCGCCGACCTCGCTCAGGTCCACGTCGATGCCGTGGATGCGGCCGGAACCGTTGAACACCAGCCCGCGGTCGGCCAGTTGGCAGGTGCCGCCCATCTCCGTGAAGATCTGGCGCAGCTGGTCGCCGGGCTGGGTGGTGCGCACCGGCCAGTCGGGGATGACGACCGTGCCGCCCGTGACGAGGGCCGCGGCCAGGAACGGCTGGGCGTTGGACAGGTCCGGCTCGACGGTCAGGTCGCGGCCGAGCAGCGCCGAGTGCGAGACCCGCCACACGTTGGGCTCGCCGCCCGTCTCCGGCTCGTCGACCTGGGCGCCCACGCAGCGCAGCATGTCGACCGTCATCCGGATGTGCGGCATGGAGGGCAGCGTGGAGCCCACGTGCCGCACCTCGACGCCCTGGTTGAAGCGGGGTGCGGAGAGCAGCAGGGCCGAGACGAACTGGGAGCTGGAGGAGGCGTCGATCTCCACCCGGCCGCCTTCGAGCGCGCCCACGCCGTGCACGGTCATCGGGAGCGCGCCGCGGTTGTCGTCGTCGATGCGGGCGCCGAGTGCGCGCAGGCCCTCGATCACGCCGCCGAGCGGGCGCTCGTAGGAGCGCGGGTCGCCGTCGAAGCGGACCGGGCCGTCGGCAAGGGCGGCGACCGGGGGCAGGAAGCGCATGACCGTACCGGCGTTGCCGACGTCGACCGTGGCCGGGCCGTGCAGGCCGGCCGGGATCACGCGCCAGGCCTCGCCGGAGCCGTCGGGCCCCACGCCCTCCTCGATGCCGACGCCCAGGGTGCGCAGGGCCTCCGCCATCAACAGGGTGTCGCGTGAACGCAGGGGGCGGCGCAGCCAGCCGGGCTCGGCGGCGAGCGCCGCCAGGACGAGCCCGCGATTGGTGACCGATTTCGATCCGGGCACGGTGACGGTCGCATCGACGGCTCCGCTCGCGAGGGGGGCGGGCCAGAGGGCGGGGTGCACGGGCGTTTCGGTCATGGTCCTCACTTTAGTGGGGCCGTCAGCTAGAGACCGAGCAGCCAGCGGCCACCGCCGATCAGGGAGCAGACAGAAACGGCGTGGAAGAGGAAGAGCCAGAGCGCCGGTGGTACGTGGGTGAGCCGTGCGAGCTGGTCGGCGTCCGAGTCGCCGTCGTTGTGGCGGCGGCGCTTGCTCTGCAGCTCGAACGCCGGGCGCACCCCTCCGAGCAGCAGGAACCACACGGCCGTGTAAGCGAACGCCGACTGGACGTCCGGGCTGGTCAGCCAGGAGATGAGCAGGAAGGCGGCGCCGGTCACCACGACGGTGAGGACGCCGTACGCGTTGCGGATCATCACCAGCATGGCGACGAGCAGGGCTGTGGCCAGCCACAGGAAGAGCGTGACGTGGTGGGCGGCGAGCAGCCAGGCGCCGCCGAGGCCGAGCAGCGGGGGAGCGGTGTATCCGGCGGCGGCCGTGAGGATCATGCCGGGGCCGTGCGGCTTGCCCCGGCTCACGGTCAGGCCGCTGGTGTCCGAGTGCAGCCGGATGCCGTCGAGGCGGCGGCCGGTGAGCAGCGCGACCAGGCCGTGGCCGCCCTCGTGGGCGATGGTGATGGCGTTGCGCGAGAGGCGCCAGAGGCTGTGCGGGACGACGACGGCGAGCGCGGCTATGCCCGTCGCGACGACCAGCCACTGGGCTGGCGCGCTCTGGGTGCCGAAGAGCTGGAAGTCTTCAAGCGCGGACATTTCTGGGACGGCTCCTCATGGGGTACGGGCGCCGTGGCAGTGTGGCACCTATGTGCGGTAGGTATGCAGCGAGTCGCAGGCCCGAGGATCTCGCAGGAATCTTTGAAATAGAGAAGTGGGATCCGGCGGAGGCGTTGGAGCCCGACTGGAACGTGGCTCCGACCAAAGAGGTCTACGTCGTCCTTGAGCGCCCTCTTAAGGACGCCGACTCCCCCCGTCCGGTTCGTCAGCTGCGCAAGCTGAAGTGGGGACTCGTCCCCTCCTGGGCGAAATCGCCCGAGGGTGCGGCCCGGATGATCAACGCGCGCGCCGAGACCATCCACGAGAAGCCCTCCTTCAAGAAGGCCTTCGCCTCCCGCCGCTGCATCATCCCGGCGGACGGCTACTACGAATGGGTCACCGGCGCCGGGGAGCGCGAGCTGGAGGTCGAGGGCAGGAAGAAGCGGCCGCGCAAGCAGCCGTACTTCGTGACCCCGGCGGACGGCTCGGTCTTCGCGATGGCCGGCCTGTACGAGTTCTGGCGCGACCGCACGCTGCCCGACGACCACCCGTCGGCCTGGTGGGTGACCTGCTCGGTGGTCACCACGGAGGCCGAGACGGGGCCGCTGGGCGTGGCCCCGGCACAGGGTCCCGGCTCGCTCGCGGACATCCATCCCCGGATGCCGCTGATGCTGATGCCGGACCGGTGGGGCGCCTGGCTCGACCCGTCCCACACGGACACCGAGTCGCTGAGGGATCTGCTCGCGCCGCCGCCGGGCGGCCTCATGCGGGCGTATCCCGTTTCGACGGCGGTGAGCAACGTACGCAACAACGGGCCGGAACTCCTGACGGAGCTGGAGGGGCCCGAGGAGGGCACGCTGTTCTGACGGTGACCTCGCCCATGTCGTACGCCGCCCCCGCCCGGCCCGGCGGCAGGATGGCCCCGTGAGCACCAGCGAGATCATCGAGACCGGCGCCGGCGAGGCGCGTATCACCTGGCACACCGCCAAGAAGGCCCGCCTCGTGCTGGCCGTGAGTCATGGGGCGGGTGGCGGGATCGAGGCCCGGGACCTCCAGGCGCTGGCCGGCGCTCTGCCGCCGCTCGGGGTGAGCGTGGCTCTGGTGGAGCAGCCCTGGCGGGTGGCCGGCAAGAAGGTCGCCCCGGCACCGAAGACGCTGGACACGGGATGGCGCGACCTGTGGCCGGCCGTGGTGAAGAAGGGGCTGCCCGTCGTCGCGGGCGGCCGCAGCGCCGGGGCCCGGGTCGCCTGCCGCACGGCGGCGGAGCTCGGCGCGGCCGGAGCCCTCGCCCTGAGCTTCCCGCTGCATCCGCCGGGCAAGCCGGAGAAGTCGAGGGCGCCGGAGCTGCTCGGGGCGGGCGTGCCCACCCTGGTGGTGCAGGGCGGCAACGACCCCTTCGGGAAGCCCGCCGAGTTCCCCGAAGGGGCGTACGGGCTCGTGGAAGTGCCGTTCGGCGACCACGGGTTCGCGGTGCCCAAGCGGGCCTCCCTCACCCAGCAGGAGGCACTGGACGTGATCACCGCGGCGGTCGGCGAATGGCTCGGCACGCTGATGGCCTGACGCCGGGAATGCGGAATGCGGGCGCACTGTTATGCGCGACGTAAGGGATACGCAGACCAGCTGTGGAGAGGGAGTCCGTCGCATGGGTTCGACCATCTGCCCGAGCCGCAAGGCCGCCTCTGACCTGGAGTGGACGGTGCTTTCCGCGGCCAGGACCGCTCCTATTCGAGCGGCGGGCGGAGCGGATCGTCGTCTATCCTCCGATTCGAGTGGGTCCGCATTCGGGCTCAGCACAGCGTTCGAGGAGGTGGGTCCGGTCACAGGGACCGACGACGGCCACGTGGAAGAGACCACCGCCGAGCGCAATGCGCGCTTCGAGCGGGATGCCCTCGGCTACCTCGACCAGATGTACTCGGCCGCATTGCGCATGACGCGCAATCCCGCCGATGCGGAAGACCTGGTCCAGGAGACGTATGCCAAGGCGTACGGGTCCTTCCACCAGTTCCGCGAGGGCACCAACCTGAAGGCTTGGCTCTACCGGATTCTCACCAACACCTTCATCAACTCCTACCGGAAGAAGCAGCGCGAACCCCAGCGCAGCGCCGCGGAGGAGATCGAGGACTGGCAGCTCGCGCGCGCCGAGTCGCACATGTCGACGGGGCTGCGCTCCGCCGAGTCGCAGGCGCTCGACCATCTGCCGGATTCGGACGTGAAGGCAGCCCTGCAGGCCATTCCGGAAGAGTTCCGCATCGCCGTGTATCTCGCGGACGTAGAGGGCTTTGCGTACAAGGAGATCGCGGACATCATGGGTACACCCATCGGTACAGTGATGTCCCGGCTGCACCGGGGCCGCCGCCAACTGCGCGGAATGCTGGAGGACTACGCCCGTGACCGCGGGCTCGTCCCGGCCGGCGCCGGCGAGTCGGACGAAGCGAAAGGCTCGGGCTCATGAGCTGCGGAGAGCCGCACGAGACGGACTGCTCTGAGGTCCTGGACCACCTCTACGAGTTCCTCGACCACGAGATGCCCCCCACGGACTGCGACAAGTTCGAGGTGCACTTCGAGGAATGCTCGCCGTGCCTGGAGAAGTACGGCCTGGAGCAGGCCGTGAAGAAGCTGGTGAAGCGCTGCTGCGGCTCGGACGACGTGCCGAGCGATCTGCGCTCCAAGGTGATGGGCCGCATCGACCTGATCCGCTCCGGCCAGGCGGTGCCCGAACAGGACGTCGTCACGGGAGAGATGCCGACGCTGCGGTCCGAATGATCTCCAGGTGATCCGGCGCTGTGACACGGATGATCTAGAACGGTGAACTGCCGCTCGCGGCAGGGCAGTTGAGAGCGGCCACGACCTCACGTCGTGGCCGCTCTGCTGTGTCCTCATGCCCATGGGGCGCCCGGCGTCACCCGAATGTGCTAATCCGGGAGGCTCGAAACGCCCTATTCCGACCATGCGCCCCACCGTCACCGCACGCAGGCCTATTCTCGCGAAGCTGTACGCACTGGGCTGCCCGGGCGGATGGGGAGGTGGGGGCCATGGCGGAGCCGAGGGGGCTGCGGGACATTCCGGTCGGGGCGCGCATCGCCGTCGTGGGCGCCGTCGTGGGCGCGGGCGCATGCGCGCTGCCCGTACTGCGCCAGGGCGTGCCCTGGGCGGCCGTGGCGCTCCTCGCGGGCCTGTACGCGCTCTGCGAATGGCCGCCGCGCTGCCCGGTGCTCGCCGGGCGCGTGAACGTGCCGATCGCCTCCGGCTCCTTCTTCCCGGTGCTGCTCGCCGCCGCCTTCCTGCTCCCGCCGGCCGCCGCCGCCCTCGTCGCGGTGCCGGGTGCGCTCATCGCGTCCGTCGAGGAGGAGCCGCGCCGGGTGCGCCGGGTCTGGCGGGCCGCGCAGCTCGCGATCGCGGCGTCGGCGGCGGCCGGCGCCCATGTGCTGCTCGGCGGGCGCGAGACGCTGGGCGGGCGGGGCGCCGCCGCCGCACCCGACTTCCCGTACGCGCTGCTGCCGGCCGGGGCCGCCGCCCTGGTGTTCTGCCTGGCCCTGACCGCGCTCGACGGGCTCATCCTGGCCACCGCCGAACGGCGCCCGCCCCGCACCGCCTGGCGCGGGCTCCTGCTGCGCTCGCTCGCCCCGCACTGTGTGCACGGGCTCGCGGGGCTGATGATGGCCGTCCTCTGGCGGAGCCGGTTCGGGCCGCCCGCGGCGCTGTTCGTGCTGCTTCCCATGTACATCTCGTGCTGGGTCTTCGCCCAGTACCACCGCGAGCGCGCCGCCCACCGGGCCACCATCCGCGCCCTCGTCCAGGCCGTCGACATCAAGGACAGGTACACGCGCGGCCACAGCGAGCGGGTCGGCCGGGCCTCGGAGATGATCGCGCGCGAACTCGGCATGGAGGAAGGGCGGTTGGAGGTCATCCGGTTCGCCGGAATCCTGCACGACGTCGGCAAGCTCGGGGTGCCGACCCGGGTGCTCCGCAAGGACGGCCCGCTCACCCCCGAGGAGCGGGCGGTGATCGAACTGCATCCCGAGTACGGGCACGAGATGGTGCGCGGCATCGGCTTCCTCGGCGAGGCCCGCGCCGCGATCCTGCACCACCACGAGCGGCTCGACGGCAGCGGCTATCCCTACGGGCTCGCGGGCGGCCAGATCCCCGAGGCGGCCCGGGTGGTCGCGGTGGCCGACGCCTTCGACGCGATGACGTCCACGCGCTCCTACCGGCAGGCGAGACCGGTCGCGGCGGCCGTCACCGAGCTGGAGCGGTGCGCGGGCGCGCAGTTCGACCCGCGGATGGTCGGCGGCCTGGTGCGGGCGCTGTCCCGGTACGGATGGCACGTCGAGGTCACCGCGGACGAGCCTGCGGGCTTCGGGGCGCGCGGAAACGTACCGCCGTCCAGACCGGTGGGGACGCCCGCTGAGCCCGCCGCGGATCTGCTCCCCACCCCGCCCGCGACCGGCCGGATCTCGCCCTTAGCGGACGTCGGCGAACCGGGGCCGCGCCCCCACCCCGCACCCGGGCTCCCCGACCCCCGCCGCTCGAACGCCCAAGGCGCCTGACATGGCCGCCCGGCCCTCCGCCCCCGTCCTCGCCGCCTACGCCCTCGCCGGGCTGCTCACCGCCTGGGCGCTCGGGGCGACCCTGCACGACGGGCTCGTCGAACCCGGCACCGCCGCCGCGTTCGGCGCGCTCATCGCGGTGGGGGAGCTGGCCCGGTGGGGGGCCGGGGACGGGGAGCGGGACCCCGCGCCGCTCGCCTCGGCCGGGGCGCTGGCCTACGCGCTGCTCGGGCAGAACGCCGGGCACGCCACCCGGCACGGGGTGCTCCAGGTGATCGCCGTGGTGATGGCCGCGGCCCTGCTCGGATCCGTACCGCATGTGGCCGTCGGGCGCGGGCCGAGCCTGGACCAGGCGGCCCGGCGGGTGCTCACCGTGGCCTTCGCCGCCGTCTGTTTTCAGCCGCTCTACAACTCGGGGCACCTCGACGCCTGGTTCGGGCACGGACCGTACTTCGCGTTCGTTCTCCTGTTGCTGCTCGTACTGACCGCGCTGTGCGACGCGGTGGTCTGCGCCCTGCTGCTGTACGCCCGCACCCGGTACCCCTTCGGGCCGCTCCTGCGCGACGAACTGCGCGGGCTCATCGGCATCGGGTCCGCCGTGTGCGCCACCGGCACCGTGATGGCCCTCGCCGTCGCCGCCGCCGGGCTGTGGGCGCTGCCCGTGTTCTGCGTGCCGCTGCTCCTCACCCAGCTGGCCTTCCGGCGGTATGCGGCCGTGCGCACCACGTACCGCCAGACCATCACCTCACTGGCCCGCGCCACCGAGATCGCCGGATACACCAAGCCGGGCCACGCCCGCCGGGTCGCCCAGCTCAGCCGGGCCGTCGGGCGCGAGCTGGGGCTCTCCGAGAGCGAGCTGACCGTCCTGGAGTACGCGGCGCTCATGCACGACATCGGGCAGCTGTCCCTGCTCGACCCGGTCCCCGCCGGGGCCACCGCCACGCTGCCCGCCGATGAGCAGCGCCGCATCGCGCTGCTCGGCGGCGCGGTCGTGCGCCAGACCGGGGTGCCCGCCGACGTCGCGGTCGTCGTGGAGCGGCAGGCCGACCCGTACCGGGAGCAGCCGCTGCCCGCCAGGATCGTCCGCGCGGTCAACGCCTACGACGACCTCGCGGAGGGCTCACCGGGCCCCGGAGGGTCGCTGAGCGCACTCGAACAGCTGCGTCTCGGTACCGGCCGTGACTACCATCCCCAGGTTGTCGAATCCCTGGCACGCGTGCTGGCCCGAGGCTGTCTGACCCGGGTGCCTCCTGGGTAACCCAGGAGTAATGAGCGGCCTTCCGGCTGGGCATGGTTGGATGCGAAAAGAACCCAGAAAACTGGGAGACCGTAAGACCGACCCGGTAGTCGGGGCCGGTCTGGGCAGGCGGGAATCGTGAGGATCTTCGGCAAGGGACGGCACCGGCCCTCCGCCTCGTGGCGGCAGGCCACGGACCGTGCGTTCACGCTGATCGGCGACGGCCGGTACGAGGACGCCGGGGCGCTGCTTACGCGCGCCGCGGACCTGGAACCGTGGCTGTCCGAGTCCTGGTTCAACCTGGCGCTCCTGCACAAGTTCCGGCACGACTGGGAGCAGGCGCGGGCCGCCGGGCTTCGTGCGGTCGCCCTCCTCGACAAGGAGACCGGCGCCCCCGACTGGTGGAACGTCGGCATCGCGGCCACCGCCCTGCAGGACTGGCCGCTGGCCCGCCGGGCCTGGCAGGCGTACGGCCTGAAGGTGCCGGGCGAGGCCACCGGCAGCGGTGAGCCCGTCGGCATGGAGCTGGGCAGCGCCGCCGTGCGCCTCTCGCCCGAGGGCGAGGCCGAGGTGGTGTGGGGCCGCCGGCTCGACCCGGCCCGCATGGAAGTCCTGTCCATCCCGCTGCCGTCCTCCGGGCGGCGCTGGGGCGAGGTCGTGCTGCACGACGGCGTCCCGCACGGCGAGCGCACCACCGCCGCCGGCCCGTCCTTCCCGGTCTTCGACGAGATCGAGCTGTGGGCGCCCTCGCCGGTGCCGACCTGGGTGGTCCTCCTGGAGGCGGCCACCGAGGCCGACCGGGACGCGCTGGAGCAGCTCGCGGCCGATGCCGGCTTCGCCGCCGAGGACTGGTCCTCCTCCGTACGCCTGCTGTGCCGGGCCTGCTCCGAGTCCCAGATGCCCAGCGACGAGGGCGACGGCGAGCACCTCGACCCGCACGACCACAGCGAGCCCGGCCACCCGGGACCGCTCGGCCACCGCACCTCCGGCGACCTGTGGGTCCCGGAACGCGAATGCGGCATCGCGGCCCCCGCGGGGTTGGTCCGCGGCCTCCTCGACGGCTGGGTGGCCGACAACCCGGACAGCCGGGAGTGGCGGGATCTAGAAGAAGTCTGCTGAGCCTGGCCTTAGGCTGTATGGGATCGGAATCGGGTTTTCAGGAAGGCTTACGGCGGACATGGCGCAGCAGGAGACGGACCAGCAGGTCGAGAACGACGGGTTCGTCGTGGACACGGAGGACTGCGAGGCGCGCGAGCTGGCCTACCGCGAGCGCGGCACCGCCCGCCCGATCACGGTGGTCGGCAACCCCGTGCTCCACAAGGAGTGCAAGGACGTCACCGAGTTCGACGGCGAGCTCGCCAAGCTCGTCGACGACATGTTCGCCAGCCAGAAGGCGGCCGAGGGCGTGGGCCTGGCCGCCAACCAGATCGGTGTGGACCTGAAGGTCTTCGTCTACGACTGCATGGACGACGAGGGCGTCCGGCACGTCGGCGTCGTCTGCAACCCGGTCCTCGAAGAGCTGCCGTCCGAGCTGCGTGTCCTGGACGAGTCCAACGAGGGCTGCCTGTCCGTGCCGACCGCGTACGCCGAACTCGCCCGCCCCGACTACGCGGTGGTCACCGGCCAGGACGCCGAGGGCAACCCGGTCAGGGTGCGCGGCACCGGCTACTTCGCGCGCTGCCTCCAGCACGAGACGGACCACCTGTACGGGTACCTGTACATCGACCGGCTCTCCAAGCGGGACCGCAAGGACGCGCTGAAGCAGATGGCGGAGGGCACGGCCCGCTACGAGACCGTGCCCAACAACTGACGTTCCCCGTAAGGCAGTTGGCGCAAGACCGTAAGGCGTGAGGCTCCGCTCCCCCCGTGGCAGCGGCGCCCCACGCCTTACGTATGTGGGGGACTAGAAGTCCTCGTCGAAGCCCACCGAGCCCTCGACCGCCACCTGGTAGGCGGACGGGCGGCGCTCGAAGAAGTTCGTCAGCTCCTGGACGCCCTGGAGCTCCATGAACGAGAACGGGTTCGACGAGCCGTACACCGCCGGGAAGCCGAGCCGGGTCAGGCGCTGGTCGGCGACGCACTCCAGGTACTCGCGCATCGACTCGGTGTTCATGCCCGGCAGGCCGTCACCGCACAGGTCGCGGCCGAACTGGAGCTCCGCCTCGACCGCTTCCTTGATCATGTCGGTGACCTGCTCCTGAAGCAGATCGTCGAAGAGGTCCGGCTCCTCCTTGCGGACGGTGTCCACGACCTCGAAGGCGAAGTTCATGTGCATCGTCTCGTCGCGGAACACCCAGTTGGTGCCGGTCGCGAGGCCGTGCAGCAGACCCCGGCTGCGGAACCAGTAGACGTACGCGAAGGCACCGTAGAAGAACAGGCCCTCGATGCACGCCGCGAAGCAGATCAGGTTCAGCAGGAAACGACGGCGGTCGGCCTTCGTCTCCAGGCGCTCGATCTTCTCGACCGAGTCCATCCACTTGAAGCAGAACTGCGCCTTCTCGCGGATCGAGGGGATCTCCTCGACCGCGTCGAACGCGGCCGCACGGTCCTCCGGGTCGGGGAGGTAGGTGTCGAGCAGCGTCAGATAGAACTGGACGTGCACGGCCTCTTCGAAGAGCTGACGGCTCAAGTAGAGCCGCGCCTCGGGGGAGTTGATGTGCTTGTAGAGCGTCAGCACCAGGTTGTTGGAGACGATCGAGTCACCCGTCGCGAAGAACGCGACCAGGCGGCCGATCATGTGCTGCTCGCCCGGCGTCAGCTTCGCGAGGTCGGCGACGTCGGAGTGGAGGTCGACCTCCTCGACGGTCCAGGTGTTCTTGATCGCGTCCCGGTAGCGCTCGTAGAAGTCCGGGTAGCGCATGGGGCGGAGAGTCAGCTCGAAGCCCGGGTCGAGCAGGTTCTTGTCTTGGGTGGTGCTCATTACTGGCAGGCCTCGCAGGACTCGGGGTTTTCGAGCGAGCAGGCGATCGCGTCGGCGTCGGGGGCCGCCTGCTGGACGGGGATGGTGGGGGTGGCCTGGGCGGCGCGGGCGATGCGGGTCGCCGGGCGCGAGCGCAGGTAGTACGTCGTCTTCAGGCCCTGCTTCCAGGCGTACGCGTACATCGACGACAGCTTGCCGATGGTGGGCGTCTCCAGGAACAGGTTCAGGGACTGCGACTGGTCGAGGAACGGGGTGCGGGCGGCGGCCATGTCGATCAGGCCGCGCTGCGGGATCTCCCACGCCGTGCGGTACAGGGCGCGCACGTCGGCGGGGATCCAGTTGAAGTCCTGCACCGAGCCGCTCGCCTCGCGCAGCGCCTCGCGGGACTGCGCGTCCCACACGCCGAGCTTCTTGAGCTCCTCCACCAAGTAGCCGTTGACCTGGAGGAATTCACCGCTCAGCGTCTCGCGCTTGAAGAGGTTGGAGACCTGCGGCTCGATGCACTCGTACACGCCCGCGATGGACGCGATGGTCGCGGTCGGGGCGATCGCGAGGAGCAGCGAGTTGCGCATGCCGACCTTGGCGATACGTTCCCGCAGGGCCGCCCAGCGCTCCGGCCAGGTCAGCTCGACGTCGTAGTGGTCGGGGTGCAGCACGCCGCGCGCGGTGCGGGTCTTGTCCCAGGCGGGCAGCGGGCCCGACCGCTCGGCGAGGTCGGTGGAGGCCTCGTACGCGGTCAGCATGATCCGCTCGGAGAGCTGGGTGGAGAGGGCCTTGGCCTCGGGGGAGTCGAAGGGCAGGCGCAGCTTGAAGAAGACGTCCTGGAGGCCCATCGCGCCCAGGCCCACTGGGCGCCACTTGGCGTTGGAGCGGCCGGCCTGCTCGGTCGGGTAGAAGTTGATGTCGACGACCCGGTCGAGGAAGGTCACGGCGGTGCGGACGGTCGCGTCGAGGCGCTCCCAGTCGATGCCGTCGCCCACGACGAAGGCGCCCAGGTTGACCGAGCCGAGGTTGCAGACCGCCGTCTCGCCGTCGTCCGTGACCTCCAGGATCTCGGTGCACAGGTTGGAGGAGTGGACCGTGTGGCCGGGCTCGGCCGTCTGGTTGGCGGTGCGGTTGGAGGCGTCCTTGAACGTCATCCACCCGTTGCCGGTCTGCGCGAGGGTGCGCATCATGCGGCCGTACAGGTCGCGGGCCGGCATGGTCTTCTGGGCGAGCCCGGCGGCCTCGGCCTTGCGGTAGGCGGCGTCGAACTCCTCGCCCCACAGGTCGACGAGCTCGGGCACGTCGGCCGGCGAGAACAGCGACCACTGGCCGTCGGCGTCGACCCGGCGCATGAACTCGTCGGGGATCCAGTGCGCGAGGTTCAGGTTGTGCGTACGCCGCTGGTCCTCACCGGTGTTGTCGCGCAGCTCCAGGAACTCCTCGATGTCGGAGTGCCAGGTCTCCAGGTACACCGCGGCCGCGCCCTTGCGCCGGCCGCCCTGGTTGACCGCGGCCACCGACGCGTCGAGGGTCTTCAGGAACGGGACGATGCCGTTGGAGTGGCCGTTGGTGCCCCGGATCAGCGAACCGCGGCCACGGATGCGGGAGTACGAGAGGCCGATGCCGCCCGCGTGCTTCGAGAGGCGTGCCACCTGGTGGTAGCGGTCGTAGATCGAGTCGAGCTCGTCCAGCGGCGAGTCGAGCAGGTAGCAGGACGACATCTGGGGGTGCCGGGTGCCGGAGTTGAAGAGCGTCGGGGAGGACGGCAGGTAGTCCAGGCGGCTCATCAGGCCGTACAGGGACGCCACTTCGTCCAGGGCGCGGACCGACTCGTCCTCGGCGAGGCCGGACGCCACGCGCAGCATGAAGTGCTGGGGGGTCTCGACGACCTTGCGGGTGATCGGGTGGCGCAGCAGGTAGCGGGAGTAGAGGGTGCGCAGGCCGAAGTAGCCGAAGCGGTCGTCGGCGCCGTCGGCGAGGGCGGCGTCCACCAGCGCGTCGAGGCGGGCGGCGTGGGCGTCGACGAACTCGGCGGTGCGGTCGGCGATCAGGCCCTCGCGGTGGCCGACGGCGACCGAGGCGGAGAACGAGACCGCGCCCTGGGTCGCGGCCTCTTCGGCGATGGTGATGGTCAGGAGGCGGGCGGCGAGGCGGGAGTACGCCGGGTCCTCGGAGATGAGCCCCGCGGCCGCCTCGGTGGCCAGCTCGCGCAGCTCGGCCTCGTCGGAACGGGCGTTGCGGCCCCGCAGCGCGGCGGCGGCGACCCGGCCGGGGTCGGTGTCCGCGAGGTCGGCGGTGAGATCGGTCAGGGTCCGCAGCAACGCGGTCCCCGGGGCATCCGCCAGCTCTTCGGTGATCGCTGAAGCGGGATCCGCAGGGGCGATGGTCACGTGGGGGGCACTCCCTCGCTCGGCACGGGGCCCTTCGGAGGGAGGCGTCGGCGCGCGTCGGGGCAGCCCGAGCGCGTCGTCCACCGGCCCAACCGCGAGGCCCGGACGTCTGGCATCCGGTTCGGTCGACCCGGACGCGCCATCGGCAGGTCATCGGACTCGACCGGCACAAAGACGTACAGGTCATACCGTTGCGGGACAGTTCCGGATTCGAACCGGATTCCCCTGCGGCGACAGCGAGGACGAGCATACATGTGGGGGGCTCCGGATGCGGCAGCCCCCACATGTTGTGTCAGCCGCGATGTGGCGCTCCTGTGACGTACCTCTCCGCTATCGTCGGAGACAGCACCGTCGAGGAAGGTGAGCGAGGCATGACCGTGATGGCCGACCGCCCCCACATGCTGCCCGACGAATTCGAGGCTCTGGCGCGCATAGCAGCCCGCGAGAGGGAGGGAACGCGGCTCGAATTCATCAACGGGGTCATCAGGAGCAAGGCCATCCCGGACGGCGATCACAACCGGATCATTCAGTGGCTGCTCAAGGTCTGCATGCAGGCTCGGCCTGACGACCTCTTCCTGCACCCGGGACAGGGGATCAAGGCGGAGGAATACCGGACGGGGCGCGCCATCCCCGATGCGGTGCTGGCTCATCCGGATGCCTTCGTCGGGCAGGGCGATTGGGTCGACCCGGACCCCATTCTCATGGTGGTCGAGGTGACCTCGTGGGACTCGGACACTCACCGGCGGGACCACGTCGAGAAGCCTCAGGCCTATGCGGAGACGGGCATTCCCGTATACCTGCTGATCGACCGGGCCAAGTGCGAGATCTCCGTCTACAGCGAGCCCGAAGGCCGCCGGTACGCGAACGTGCGCACGCTGCCCTTCGGCGTATGTGTACGAGCAGAACTCAGTGCGCCGACCCCGCCGTCGCCGGGGGCAGTTCCGTGGCCACGCCCGGGTCGCCCGCGTCCGCCGTGTAGTCCTCGGGCGACGTCTCGTCGATGCCGTCGGGGGCCTTCAGGGCGCGCAGGACGACCGTGAGGACCACCGTCACCACCACGTTCAGGACGAACGCGGTGAGGCCGATGTAGCCGATCTCGCCGATGCCCGGGATCTCCTTCGAGGAGCCGCCGAAGTGCTTCTGGGTGGGCGAGGCCACCCCGTACGCGGCGAGGGTGCCGTAGACCATGCCGACCGCCCAGCCCGCGAGCAGCGCCCAGCGGTGGAACCAGCGGGTGAACAGGCCGCCGACCAGCGCCGGGAAGGTCTGCAGGATCCAGATGCCGCCCAGGAGCTGGAAGTTGATCGCGACCGTCTTGTCCATGGTCAGGACGAAGACCAGCGCGCCGACCTTCACGACAAGGGAGACCAGCTTGGAGACCTTGGCCTCCTGCGCGGGTGTCGCGTCCGGCTTGAGGAAGTCCTTGTAGATGTTGCGGGTGAAAAGGTTCGCGGCCGCGATCGACATGATCGCCGCCGGGACCAGCGCGCCGATGCCGATCGCCGCGAAGGCGACGCCCGCGAACCAGTCCGGGAACATGTCCTCGAAGAGCTGAGGGATCGCCAGCTGGCCGTTCTTGACCTTGACCCCGGCCGCGATCGCCATGAAGCCGAGCAGCGCGAGCAGGCCCAGCATCAGCGAGTACAGCGGCAGGATCGTGGTGTTGCGGCGGATCACGTTGCGGCTCTTGGAGGACAGCGTCGCGGTGATCGAGTGCGGGTACATGAACAGCGCGAGCGCCGAGCCGAGCGCGAGCGTCGCATACGTCCACTGGCTCGACTCGCCGGGCGCGATCGCCCCCGTCGGCTTGCCGCCGGGCGGGCCCGCGAACTTGTGCTGCGCCGCGCTGAAGATGGCGTCGAAGCCGCCCAGCTTGATCGGGATGTAGATGATCGCCACCGCGATGACGAGGTAGATCAGACCGTCCTTCACGAATGCGATCAGCGCGGGCGCGCGAAGGCCGGAGGAGTACGTGTACGCCGCGAGCACCGCGAACGCGATGAGCAGCGGCAGGTCCTTGACGAACCAGTTGCCGGACTCGCCGCCCACGCCCATGACGTCCAGCACGGCCTGGATGCCGACCAGTTGGAGCGCGATGTACGGCATCGTCGCGAGGATGCCGGTGACCGCGACCGCGAGGGACAGGCCCTTGGAGCCGAACCGGCCCCGCACGAAGTCCGAGGTGGTGACGTAGCCGTGCTTGTGCGAGACCGACCACAGGCGCGGCAGGAAGGTGAAGATCAGCGGGTACACGAGGATCGTGTACGGCACGGCGAAGAAGCCCGCAGCGCCCGCCGCGTAGATCGCCGCGGGTACGGCGACGAAGGTGTACGCCGTGTACAGGTCGCCGCCGAGCAGGAACCAGGTGACCCAGGTGCCGAACGACCGTCCGCCCAGGCCCCATTCGTCCAGGCTCGCCTCGTTCTCGGCCTTGCGCCAGCGCGCGGCCATGAAGCCGATGACCGTGACGGCCAGGAAGAAGAAGATGAAGACGCCGAGCGCGACGCCGTTCACGCCGTCCTTCACGTGGACGCACCCCCCTGCTTGTCAGACGTGGAGGCGGTGCGGGAGCGCTGGTCGTGCTGCCACAGCTTGTACGCGATCATGGTGAGCGCGGTCGAGATCAGCACCCAGAGCATCTGGTACCAGTAGAAGAACGGGATGCCGCCGAGCGCCGGGTCGGTCTTGGCGTACGAGCTCACCCACAGCATCGCCACGAAGGGCGCGATCAGGCAGAGCGCGATGACCACGCGCAAGGGCGTGATCACCGGTCTCCTCACTTCTGTCGAATCCGGCATTGGGTGGCTCCGTCCCCTCACGATCACCTGTGCGTTGGATCACTTGGTAATGCGCAGGAAATCTAGGGGAGAGTTTCGGTCAAGGGAACCCCCGTCCGGATTCCGGACGGCTCAACGACCGGGAAGTGGCGCTCAGTCGGCCGGCCGCTTGAGGCGGGCCACGAACTTGTACCGGTCGCCGCGGTACACCGACCGCACCCATTCCACGGGTTCGCCCTGGCCGTCCAGGGAGTGCCGCGACAGCATCAGCATCGGCAGGCCGACATCGGTGCCGAGAAGCCCGGCCTCGCGCGGGGTGGCGAGCGACGTCTCGATGGTCTCCTCGGCCTCCGCGAGGTGCACCCCGTACACCTCGGCGAGCGCGGTGTAGAGGGAGGTGTACTTGACCAGCGAGCGGCGCAGCGCCGGGAAGCGCTTGGCGGACAGGTGGGTGGTCTCGATGGCCATCGGCTCGCCGCTGGCCAGGCGCAGCCGCTCGATGCGCAGGACGCGGCCGCCGGCGGTGATGTCGAGCAGCCCGGCGAGGGTGTCGTCGGCGGTGACGTAGCCGATGTCCAGGAGCTGGGAGGTGGGCTCCAGGCCCTGGGCCCGCATGTCCTCGGTGTACGAGGAGAGTTGGAGCGGCTGGGAGACCTTCGGCTTGGCGACGAACGTGCCCTTGCCCTGGATGCGCTCCAGGCGGCCCTCGACGACCAGTTCCTGGAGGGCCTGGCGCACGGTGGTGCGGGAGGTGTCGAACTCGGCGGCCAGCGTGCGCTCGGGCGGCACCGGCGTGCCGGGCGGCAGGGTCTCCGTCATCTCCAGCAAGTGACGCTTGAGGCGGTAGTACTTGGGCACGCGAGCGGTGCGGGCGCCGGCGCCCGCCTCTGTCTCGCTCCCGCTCCCGTCGGCCATGGCCTGCCTTCCCGAGTGCTGCGCTGCTGCCGTCACCGGCTCCTCCGTCTGTCGCGGCTCACATGGTGGCACGGACCGGTCACGGGTCGTCGCCCTCCGCCAGGGTGTCGGTCCGGTAACGCGATCGACAGCCCTTCTTATACACCGCCACGCGGCGGACGTGCGGGGAAGTGTGCAAGTTGGTCTAAACCATTAAAGCCCAGTGGAGCCGCCGCGGGCAGCCCGGCGCGGGCCGGATCGGGCTCATGCGGGGGGAGTTGCGGGGTGTTCCGGGCGGTGAGGTGTCGGTCCGATAACGGACGGTCTCAGCGTTCTTATCGACCCTTGACACCCCTAAAGGTCTAGGCCAAGCTCCCGGTACTGGTCTAAACCATTAAAGACCAGAACCCGGCCCCACGGGCAGTACTCGTCGTATGTGGCATCGCGGTGGGCGCGGCCACGAAGAAGGCAACGGGGTCAGTGATCCCTGAGGAGAGTGGCGTGAAGCGCAAGCTCATCGCGGCGATCGGCGTCGCGGGCATCATGATCGGCGCCGCGGCGTGCGGCGGTAGTGACAAGAAGGACGGCGCCGCGGGGGGTGACGCCAAGGAGCTCACCGTCTGGCTGACGGTCGACGCGCAGAAGAACTGGCCCGAGCTGGTCAAGGCGGCCGACGACGCGATCGTCGCCAAGCACCCCGGCCTGAAGATCAACCACGAGTACTACGGCTGGCCGGACAAGAACGCCAAGCTCGACGCCGTCCTCGCCACCGACAAGGCGCCGGACGTGGTCGAGATGGGCAACACCGAGATGCTGGCCTACTCGATCAAGGGCGCGTTCGCCGAGGTCGACCCGTCGAAGTTCGACAACTCCGCCGCCTGGCTGGACGGCCTCAAGGCCTCGGTCTCGTACGACGGCAAGACCTACGGCGTCCCCTACTACGCCGGTGGCCGCACGGCGACCTGGCGCAAGGACATCGCCGCCGACTCGGGCATCACCGCGACCCCGAAGACGTACACCGAGCTGACCGCCGACCTGGACAAGATCCAGGCGAAGCAGGGCGACAAGTTCAGCGCCTGGTACCAGCCCACCCGCGACTGGTACGCGGCGATGTCCTTCGTGTACGACGCCGGCGGCTCCATCGCCAAGGAGGACGGTGGCAAGTTCAAGGCCAACCTGTCCTCGCCGGAGTCCCTCAAGGGCCTCACCGAGTTCAAGAACGTCGTCGACAAGTACATGAAGGGCGACAAGACGAAGGACGAGTCCGACCGTCCCATCGTCTACGGCCAGGGCAAGTCCGGCCTCGTCTTCAGCCCGGCCTGGGAGGGCGCCAACGCCGCCCTGCCGGAGAACGACAAGGTCGGCAAGCTCGCCGACAAGATCGAGAGCTTCGTCATGCCGGCCCCGTCCGGCAAGGCCATGCCGGTCTTCCTCGGCGGCTCCGACCTCGCGATCCCGGTCAAGTCCAAGGCCCAGGGCCTCGCGGCCGAGTGGATCAACGCCCTCACCGGCACCCAGGGCCAGAAGGGCCTGATAGCCAAGGGCAACCTGCCCAACAACAAGACGGACCTCGCACCGCTGAAGTCGGACCCGAAGACGGCCGTCCCGGCCACCGCGGCCGAGTCCAGCTGGTTCGTCCCGATGGCGCCGGGCTGGGGCCAGGTCGAGAAGGCCCAGGTCCTGCAGACCATGCTGCAGAACATCGGCACCGGCAAGCAGACGGTCGAGGCCGCCGCGAAGGACGCGGACGCCGCGATCGACAAGGTCATCAACACCAAGTGACCTTTTGGGCAGGGCCCCGTCACCACGACGGGGCCCTGCCCGGCCAGTTCCAGAGAGGGATCACCAGGAGCGCGCGATGAGTGCCGCAGAGACAACCACCGCCAAGGTGCCGCCGGCGCGGCGCGACCCACTACCGGGTGCTGGATCCGGTCGACCCGGCGAGCCGGGGAAGAAGCGCGGCGCGGGCGGAGGAGCGGCGGTGCCCTGGGCACTGCTCGCGCCCTGTCTGCTCGTCCTCGCGCTCGTCCTCGGCTATCCGCTGGTACGGCTCGTCACCCTGTCCTTCCAGAAATTCGGGCAGCCGCAGCTGTGGGGCTTCAAGGCCGCCGAGTCGGTCGGCTTCGACAACTTCACCAACGTCCTGGGCGACGCCGAGTTCTGGCAGGTCGTCGTACGCACCGTCCTGTTCGCCGCCACCGCGGTCGTCCTGACCATGGTCATCGGCATGCTGATCGCCCTGCTGCTCCAGCGGGTATCGGGCTGGGTCAAGACGCTCATCAACGTCGCCCTGGTGGCGAGTTGGGGCATGCCCATCGTCGTCGCGATCACCGTCTTCAAGTGGATGTTCGACTCCGACTTCGGTGTCCTCAACTGGCTGCTCAGCCAGCTTCCCGGCGTCGAGATGCACGGCCACAACTGGTTCGCCGACGGCACCCAGGGCCTCGCCGTCATCATGCTGCTCGTGGTCTGGGGCGCGGTGCCGTTCGTGGTCATCACCCTCAGCGCCGGTCTCACCCAGGTCCCCAAGGAGCTCGAAGAGGCCGCCCGGCTCGACGGCGCCGGCTCCTGGGGCGTGTTCCGGCACGTCACCATGCCGATCCTCAAGCCCGTCGTCGTGATGCTCGCGACGCTGTCGGTCATCTGGGACATGGGCGTCTTCCCACAGGTCTTCGTGATGCGCGGCGGCCACCCCGAGGCCGAGTTCCAGCTGCTCACCACGTACTCGTACGAGAAGGCCTTCGTGGTCAACGACTACTCCCAGGGCTCCGCGATCGCCCTGCTCACCGTGATCCTGCTGCTCGGCGTGATCGCCGTGTACATGCGCCAGATGCTGAAGATCGGAGAGGTGGAGTAACGATGGCTGCCTCAACTGCGGCGCCCGGCCGCCCCGCCCGCAAGAAGACCAAGCTCGGCTGGAACCTGCTCGGCCTGCTCGTCTTCGTCACCGCGGGCTTCCCGGTCTACTGGATGCTGAACACCGCGTTCAAGCCGGCCAAGGACGCGATCGACCCCGATCCGCATCTGTTCCCGACGAACTTCACGCTCGACAACTTCAAGCGGGCGCTCCAGATCGGCGACTTCTGGGGTTCGATCGGCCGCTCCCTGACCGTCTCGCTCGTCGTGGTCCTCATCGGCATCGCGGTCGGCCTGCTCGCGGCGCTCGCCATCTCCCGGTTCGCCTTCCGCGGCCGCAAGATCGTCATCGTCGGCATCCTCGCGGTCCAGATGGTGCCGCTGGTCGCCATGATCATTCCGGTCTTCCTGCTGCTCAACGACCTCGGTCAGTACGACAAGCTCTCGGGCCTGATCATCACGTACCTGACCTTCATCCTCCCCTTCACGGTGTGGACGCTGCGCGGATTCATCGTCAACGTCCCCAAGGAGCTGGAGGAGGCGGCCATGGTCGACGGCTGCAGCCGCACCGGCGCCTTCATCCGTGTGGTCTTCCCGCTGCTCGCGCCCGGCATGGTGGCGACCTCGGTCTACGGTTTCATCCAGGCGTGGAACGAGTACCTCTACGCCCTCATGCTGATGAGCCAGAACCACCAGACGGCCACGGTGTGGCTGTCCAACTTCACCACCCAGCACGGCACCGAGTACGCCCCGATGATGGCCGGATCCACCATGATGGCCGTCCCCATCGTGATTCTCTTCCTCCTCGTCCAGCGCAAGATGGCCGCGGGTCTGACGGCCGGCGCAGTGAAGGGATAACTCCGCCCCATGACGACTATGACCACGGGTTCCGACACGCTGACCCGCGACGCCCTCGCCGTCCTCCAGCCCGGGTTCACCGGCACCAGCGCGCCGGACTGGCTCCTTCGCCGGATCGGCGAAGGCCTCGCCTCCGTCGGCCTGTTCGGCCGCAACATCGTCTCCGCGCCCCAAGTGGCAGCGCTAACGGCCCAGTTGAGGGCCGAGCAGGACGACCTCCTGGTGGCCATCGACGAGGAGGGCGGTGACGTCACCCGCATCGAGGTGCGCACCGGCTCGTCCTTCCCCGGCAACCTCGCGCTCGGCGCGGTCGACGACGTGGACCTGACCCGCGAGGTCGCCCGCGAGCTGGGCCGCCGGCTCGCCGAGTGCGGGGTCAACCTGAACTGGGCGCCGTCCGCCGACGTGAACTCCAACCCGGACAACCCGATCATCGGCGTACGGGCCTTCGGAGCCGAGACCGACCTGGTGGCCCGGCACACCGCCGCCTACATCGAGGGCCTCCAGGCCGCCGGGGTCGCCGCCTGCACCAAGCACTTCCCCGGGCACGGCGACACCAATGTCGACTCGCACCACGCGATGCCCCGCATCGATGTGGATCTCGACACGTTGCACGCCCGTGAGCTGGTGCCTTTCCGCGCCGCGATCGCGGCGGGTTCCAAGTCGGTCATGAGTGCGCATATCCTTCTTCCCGCGCTCGACCCCGCACGTCCCGCCACGCTCAGCCCGCGCATCCTCACCGGACTGCTGCGCGAGGAGCTCGGCTACGACGGGCTGATCGTCTCGGACGCGGTGGAGATGCAGGCCATCGCCGGGACGGTCGGCATCGAGCGAGGCTCCGTCCTCGCGATCGCGGCGGGCGCCGACGCCCTGTGCGTCGGCGGCGGCCTGGCCGACGAGGGCACCGTACTGCGACTGCGCGACGCGCTGGTCAGGGCGGTACGGGACGGCGACCTGGCCGAGGAACGCCTGGCCGACGCCGCCGCACGGGTACGTGCGCTGGCGGCGTGGACCAGGCGGGCCAGGGGGGATGTGGCGGCGCCGGGCGCGGCGGTGCAGGAGGGGACCGCGCCCGGCACCGGCAGCGACATCGGCCTGGTGGCCGCGCGCCGGGCCGCCCGGATCACCGCTTCGCCGTCGTGGCGCCCGCTGGAGCAGGCCCCGTACGTGGCCACGTTCACGCCCGTCATGAACATCGCGGTGAGCAGCGAGACCCCCTGGAGCATCGGCGGCGAGCTCGCCGCCCTGCTGCCCGGCACCGAGAGCGGCACCTTCGGGACGGACTGCTCCGCCGCCGATGTGCTCGGCGCCGCGGGGGAGCGCCGCGTCGTCGCGGTCGTACGCGACGAACACCGCCACCCGTGGATGGCGGCCGCCCTGGACGCCCTCCTCGCCGCCCGCCCGGACACGGTCGTGGTCGAGATGGGCGTCCCGCGGGCGACCCCGCGCGGCGCCCTGCACATCGCGACGCACGGCGCGGCGCGGGTCTGCGGACGGGCAGCCGCGGAGGCCATCGCAGGGGCCTGACACAGCCCACGAACCACGTGGCGGGTGACGGTCGGCGGACCGTCACCCGCCACGTTTGCATGTGCGGGCACATCTGACGCCGCATGTACGATGGGGCCGACTTTCGGTGTCCGCGAGGGCCGACTTGTGCGAGCCGCCGGAGCGGAACGCTCCGGTCCCGCGGCCGAGAGGCCGTCAACTCGGCTGTGGGGGCGTCTACTTGACAGTACGTATCCTCCGTGTGTCCGGTGCGTGAACCTGTCCGTTTTGGGTGTCGCCACCGCCCCAACTTGGGGGTTGACACCGGAAGTTGGTCTAGTCCACCTTGGAGGTACGCAAGATCGGTGTAGGTGCCCCCGTCCCATGAGCGGCACCGAGCGCAAGGAGGTGGCAACCCCGGCCCTGTCTTCGTGGAGACGCACACTCTCCACCGGGTGACCGGCCGGCGCGACGAGGCGCCGAGCTTGCCAAGTCCGGTTGCCACGCGCCTGTTTGCCCTCGCAATGCCCGACTGTGAACCGGTCGGCGCAAGAACCACGCCGAGGGCCCCGCATCGCCCGGCACACCGCACATTCCCGGCCCCGGACGGCCGCAAGGTGCACGCCGGACGCGAGCACGACCGTATGCCGAACCCCATCAGCCGCAGCTCTGCGCCGCCGACCGTGAACTCCCCGGGCCGGCCGCGCGTACCGCTCCGGCCGCCGCACCCTGCCGATCCCCGCCCAACAGGACGCCCGCGCCCGGGCCATGTCCCTGTGCCCGCGGGATCCCCTCAGCCGCCCGCCCATCCGCACCCTGGAGTGACCGCATGCCGGCATCCGACCGATATCTCTACCGAGCCGCCTCCGACGTCCCCTATTTCAGTTCCGACGGCGGCGAGACGTACCTCGCCCGCACCCCGCTGCGGGACATCGAGAAGTCCCGCCCGCTGCGCGTCCTGTCCGAGGACGACTTCGCGTTCTGGCAGACGTACGGCTACGTCATAGTGAAGGAGGCGATCCCGGCCGCCGCGGCCGGGCGCCTCCTCGACTTCACCTGGGACTTCCAGGGCCTGGACCCCGAGCGGCCCGAGACCTGGTACTCCGAGGACCGCGCGTTCGCCTCCGAGCTCGAACAGCACCTGCACGTCTACGGGTTCGTCGAGGCGTACCACCACCAGCTCCTGTGGGACAGCCGCCAGACCCAGCGGGTGTACGACGCGTTCGCCGACGTGTGGGACTGCGAGGAGCTCTGGGTCACCCTCGACCGGCTCAATCTGAACCCGCCCAACGTCAAGGACCGCGACCGCGCGCACATCGAACCCACCGACAAGGGCTTCGACATCGAGCTGCACTGGGACGTCGACACCACGCTCGGCGTGCTGCCGCAGCGCGTCCAGGGGATCATCGCGCTCAACGACACCCAGGACGACCACGGCGGCTTCCAGTGCTCGCCCGAGCTGTTCCGCCGCTTCGAGGAGTGGAAGGTCGCACAGCCCGCCGGCCGCGACCCCATCAGGCCGAACACCGACCGCGCCGAATTCCCCGTCGTCCGGCCCCAGCTCAAGGCCGGTGACCTGCTGATCTGGAACGGGCTTCTCGCGCACGGAGTTGCCCGCAACACCTCCGACAACGGTGTCCGCGCGGTCCAGTACCTCTCGATGATGCCCGCCCTGGAGTCGGACCACGAGGTGCGCAAGTCCCGCGTCGAATCCTGGCGCAGCCTCAGCACCCCGGACTGGAACAAGACGCTGGTCGGCGACGCGCGCCGGCACGAGTCCCTCCGGTACCCCACCGCCGAACTCACCGACCTCGGCGCCAAGCTGCTCGGCCTCGAATCCTGGGGCACCACCGGGCCCGCAACGCCGACCGAGGAGCCCGCGTGCGACGCATCTGCCTGACGCTGCCCACCAACCGGGCCTGCGCGGCCACGATCACGGCCGTGCACGAGGAGGCCGCGTACGCCGCCGAACACTTCGACGTCGAGGTCCATCTGCTGATCCTGGACTCCGCCGACGAGCCGAGCCGCACGCGACATGCCGCTGTTGTAAGGGAGTTGACGCCTGTCGGGGGCGTCCTCGTGCACCACCTCGACGAGGCGCGGCAGCGGGACTTCCTCCAGCGCGTCATCGAGCGGGCCGGACTGGCCAAGCCCGATCTGATGCTCGACCTCATGCTGCCCTCGGAGGTGTCGTACGGCGCCTGCACCAACCGGGCCTTCCTCGTCGCGAGTGCGCTCGGCTGCCACTCCGTGCACCGCCGGGACTCCGACAGCAGCTACCAGATCCTGGACGGCGAGCCCGTCTTCCCCATCCACCACGAACTGCTCTCGCTCGGCAAGCGGGCCGTGGACGCCGTGCCCGACGTCACGCGGACCCGGCTCGACCCGGCGGACATCCACAAGCCGGTCGCGATGGTGGGCAGTTCGTTCGTGGGCGAGCTGTCGGTGGACATCGGCGAGATCCGCGACCTCGACCCCGAGATCTACCACGAGGTGGTCGGCCTGTGGGCCGACGCCGGCACCCCGCCCGAAGAGCGGCGGGAGCTGGTCGAGGACTCGTTCGTCGGGGCCGGCACCGACCCCTTCACCCACGACGAGTCGACGCTGGGCGCGCCCGACATCTGGCGGGTCGACATGTGCAACATCGGCCTCGACCGCGAGGTGTACGAACGCGTGCCGCTGCCGCCCGCGACCAGCACGATAGGCAGCGACTACTTCCTGCTGCACCTGGTCCGCGACGCGACGCTGCCCGGCGTGGTCCACAACCGGAACATCGTGAACTACTACACCCCCGAGCGCCGGACCGGCCCCGGGTTCACCGCCTACCAGCTGCGGTTCACCAAGTTCCTCCTGTCGATGCTCTACCTCTACCCGGTCTACACGGCGATGGAGGAGGCGCGCGGCGCCCTGCTCGACGAGCAGCACCACGTGCGCGCCGCCACGATCGCCGGGCTCGCCGCGGACAGCGCGGGCGCGGACCGCACCGAGAACGTCCGCAGACTGGAGGTCCTCGACCGCTGCTACCGCCAGCTCGGCGGAAGGTACGCCGAGTTCGCCGACCACCTGGTGCCGCTGCGCGAGCGCCTGCTCGACGAGGCGCAGGCCGACATCGAGGACTTCGCGCTGCTCATCGAGGCGTGGGGCCCGCTGGTGACCGCGAGCAGGGCCGAGGCTCCGGTCCGGGGTGTCGACGATGCGTGAGAGCACGGCCGTCCGGGCCGCCCTGGTCGCCGCCACCGACGACCGGATCTTCTTCGACCTGGAGGGAATCGAGGCGCAGTACGCGACGCTGGTGCGCGAACTGCCCGGAATCCAGGTCCGGTTCGCCATGAAGGCGTGCCCGGTGGACGAGGTGCTCGACTGCCTCGCACGCCAGGGCGCCGGCTTCGACGCGGCCAGCCCGAACGAGATCGAGCAGGCCGTCAGGACCGGCGTGCCGCTCGACCGGATCCACTACGGAAACACGATCAAGTCGGACGAGAACATCGCCGACGCCTACCGCATGGGCATCCGCGACTTCGCGACCGACAGTGTCGAGGACGTCGCGGCGATCGCCCGGCTCGCCCCGGGGTCCCGGGTGTTCTGCCGTCTCGCCACCAGCGGGGATGGCGCGCTGTGGGGCCTCAGCCAGAAGTTCGGCTGCTCGGCCGAGGATGCCGTACGCGTCCTGGAAGCGGCGCGCGATGCGGGCCTGGCCCCGTCGGGCCTGTCCGTGCACGTCGGCTCGCAGCAGATGACGTCCGAGGCCTGGCAGAGCGCGCTCGACGAGCTCGCCGACCTGGTGGCGGTCCTGAACGGACGCGGCATCCTGCTCGACACGGTCAACCTCGGCGGCGGCCTGCCCGCCCTCGGCTGCCTGGACAAGCACGGCCGCCCGCTCGACCCGCCGCTCGACAAGATCTTCGCCGTCCTGCGCGAAGGCATGCAACGCCTCAGCGAGGAGTCGGCCTCCCCCCTGGAGTTCCTCATGGAGCCGGGCCGTCATCTGGTCGCCGACCACGGCGCGATCCGGGCCCGTGTGGCCCGGCTCTCGGCGCGGCGGCAGCGCGACGGCGAGCGGCAGCACTGGCTGTACCTGAGCTGCGGAAAGTTCAACGGCCTGTACGAGATGGACGAGCTGCAGTACCGCCTGGAGTTTCCCGGCCACGCGGGCGGCCGGTACGTCCCGGCCGTGATCGCGGGCCCCACCTGCGACAGCGACGACGCGTACGACTGCGAGGCCGGACTCGTCCAGGTCCCCGAGGGCGCGGCGTCCGGCGACCCGGTCTGGATCCACTCCTGCGGCGCGTACGCCGTCGGCTACACGACCCAGGGCTTCAACGGCTTCGACCCGCTGCCCTACACCTGCATCGGAGGTTCGAGGTAATGCGCCTGCTGGACGCTGAGCTGCTGCTGGACGCGGACGTCGTCGTCCGCCCGCTGGCCGAGTGCGACTGGGACGCGATCGTGGCCCTGGAGGCGGGAGCGTATGCCGAGGACGGCCTGTCGGAGGGCCGGGAAGCCCTCAAGTCCCGCTATGCAGCGGGTACTTGTTTCGTCCTGGAGCACCGGGATGAGGTGGGCGGCTACCTCCTCGCCCTGCCGTACCCACCCTTCACGAGCCCTGACCTCAGCCGTGCCGAGGACGGGGACCACCCTTCGCGCAACCTGCACGCGCACGACCTCGTGATAGCCGAGCACCTGCGGGGCCGGGGCCTGGGCCCAAAGCTCCTGACCCACCTTCTCTCCGTGGCAAGGGAGTTGGGATACGAGCGGATCTCCATGGCGGCGGTCCGAGGAGCCCACGTCCTCTGGGCCCGACTGGGGTACCGCGCCCACCCCGAGGTGGACCTGCCGGCGAGCTATGGCACGAACGCGGTGTACATGTCCATGAAAGTAGGCTGACTTCGCATGTCTGGTGTTCGTGATGAATACCGCCGATCACAAGTGGCGATCGCGGCACTGTTCTGTTGCCTCGGATTCCAGTACGCCACGTGGGTCTCGCGGATTCCCGCGCTGAAAACGAGGCTCGACCTGTCCGAGGCGGAACTCGGCCTGCTCCTGATGGTCTGCGGGGCGGGCGCGGCGGTCTCGTTCCCGCTGGTGGCGATCCTGACGAAGCGGCTCGGCTCGCGGCGCCTGTCCGTCCTCTCGGCGCTGGCCCTGGCCGCGGTTCTCATCGCCCTGTCGGTCACGCCGAGCTACCCGGTGACGCTGCTCATCGTGTTCTTCGACGGGGTGGCGGTGGGCTGTCTGAACGTCGCGATGAACGCGCAGGCGGCTGCCCTTGAGGTCAGGTACCGGCGGACCACGATGGCGAGGATGCACGCGACGTTCAGCGCGGGTTCGCTGTTCGCGGCACTGCTCGCGTCGGGCGTGACCTCGTTCTCCTCGGCCCTCCCGGCCCACTTCGGGACGGCGACGGTCCTGGTGGCGGTCGTGGTACTGGCCGCGCGCCCGGGGCTCCTGGCGGAGGACCGGAAGGCAGCGGGCCCCTCCGATCCCTCCGATCCCTCCGAGCCTTCCGAGTCTTCCGGGAAGCAGGGTCGCCGGGGGCTGACCCTCCCGACCCGGGTGACGATCTGGATGGGCCTGGCGATGGCGTTCGGCACCGTGACGGAGGGGGCCATGAACGACTGGTCGGCGCTCTACCTGAAGGACAGCGCGGGCGCGGCGGCGGAACTGGCGCCGCTGGGCATCGCCGTCGTCTCGGTGATGATGGTGCTTGCCCGCCTCTTCGCCGACGGGTGGCGTACGAAGTGGGGCGACGAGCGCATCGTGCGGGCCGGCAGCGCGCTGGCCGGCGCGGGGCTTGCGGTCGCCCTGCTGGCCGGAGGGGTGGTCCCGGCGCTGCTCGGGTTCGCCTGCGTCGGACTCGGCATCGCGGCGGTGACCCCATGCGTGTACGTCGCGGCCGCCCGCCAGGGTTCGGACGCGCTGGCCCTCGTGGCGGCGATGGGCACGACGGGCCTCCTTGCCGGCCCGGCGGCGATCGGCTTCATAGCCAACGGCACGAGTCTGGTGTGGGGGATGGGGGCGGTGGCCGTCTCGGCCCTGGTGGTGTCCGCGTGCAGCACCAGAATCCGCTTCCCGTCCTTGGCAGACGCGTAGCCCTTGCGGGCGGCGGCCGCCCATCCGCGCGATTCCCCGCGCCCCTGGGAAGTTCCGGCCGGCCAGCGCCGAGCTGCTCAGCGCCCTGAAGGGGCGCGGGGAACGGCGCGAGTGCCACGTACGGTCCGCGGCCGAAGGCGGGTTGGAGGTTCGGGCCGCAGTCCGGGGGAGGCGCACCACATCCTGGTGGGGGCGCGGGGAACGGCGCGAGCAACCGGGTACGGTCCGCGGCCGAAGGAGGTTTTAGGGGCGCGGGGAACTGCGCGAGCGACCACGCGCAGTGCGAGGGCGAAAGCGGGTTGGGGGCGCGGGGAACTGCGCGAACAGGCGACTCTGGACCGCGCCCCGAAACCCGCCCCCTCGCGGAGCTAAAGCCCCTGCCAGACAGGCTTGTTGGCGAAGGTGTGCCGGAAGTACGGCGCAAGCTTCAGCTTGGACGCCGCGGCCTCGTCCACGACGACCGTCGCGTGCTGGTGGAGCTGGAGCGCCGACGCCGGCACGACCGCGGCGACCGGACCCTCGACGGTCTGGGCGACCGCCTCGGCCTTGCCCTCGCCGGTGGCGAGCAACACCAGGTGCCGGGCCTCCAGAATCGTGCCGATGCCCTGGGTGATCACATGGTGCGGCACCTGGTCGATGTCGTCGTCGAAGAAGCGCGCGTTGTCGATGCGGGTCTGCTCGGTGAGCGTCTTGATCCGGGTGCGCGAGGCGAGCGAGGAGCAGGGCTCGTTGAAGCCGATGTGCCCGTCGGTGCCGATGCCCAGGATCTGGAGGTCCACGCCGCCGGCCGAGGCCAGCGCCAGGTCGTAGGCCTCGCACGCGGCCTGGACGTCCTCGGCGGAGCCGTCGGGCCCTATGAAGGAGTCCGCACCGAGCCCGAGCGGCTCGACGACCTGGCGGATGACGGTGGCGCGGTAGGACTCGGGGTGCCCGGCGGGCAGCCCGACGTACTCGTCGAGCTGGCAGACACGGGCCCGCGAGACGTCCACGTCACCGGCGGCGACCTTCGCGGTCAGCGCGTCGTAGATCGGGATCGGGGTCGAGCCGGTGGCCACGCCGAGCAGTGCGTCGGGCTTGCGGCGCCACAGGGCGGCGATCGACTCCGCGATGAGCTCGCCGCCTGCCTTGGCGTCCGGGACGATGACAACTTCCACGTGGGCCTGCCGATCTGGAGACGTGAAACTACAACGGGCGTGGTATAGACCAATCTAGCAGAGCTGCGGCCCCTCGGCGGGTGGTCGTACCAGCTCCCATGGTCGACCGGACGGGTTGCCGGAACGCATACGGAGGCGGCCATTCGGAGGCATGGAACATGGCGCCGCCGCATTTCTCTCCGAGCGGGCGGCCGGGCCGGACGATGTCCGGCGAGATGGCCGAGCGGCCGTCCGTCGCGCGGCGCATCCGGGAGGTGACCGACCCCGAGGCCGGGACCCGGATGCGCCCGGCCGGGGTGGCGGAGGTGCGCCGAGCAGAGCCCTACGCGAGCGAGCCGCCCGTCGCGTCCAGCCACTGGCCCGTGATCCAGCGCCCGTCGTCGGAGGCCAGGAACGCCACCACGTCCGCGATGTCGGAGGGCTCGCCGACCCGGCCGAGCGCCGACATCGCGGCCGCCCCCGCCCAGGCCTCGTCGCTGGCACGCAGCCAGCTCGCGTTGATGTCGGTGTCGATGATCCCGGGCGCCACGGCGTTGACCGTGATCCCGCGCGGCCCGAGCACCTTGGACAGGTTCCGCGTGAACACGTCGAGCGCGCCCTTGGTCATGGCGTAGGTGAGGTGCTCCGGCATCACCGCGGCGTGCGAGAGCCCGCTGGAGATGTTGATGACCCGCCCGCCGTCGCGCAGCCGGGTCAGGCCGTGCTGGGTCACGAAGAACGGCGCCTTGGAGTTGACGGCGAAGAACCGGTCGTACGCCTCCTCGGAGACCTCGCCGAACGGCATCGCGTTCCCGACACCCGCGTTGTTCACCAGGATGTCGAGCCCGTCGGCCTGAAGGTCGAAGGCCTCCCACAGGGCGGCCGCGTCCCCCGGAACCCCCAGTTCCTGGCCGACGGTGAACGCCGAGCCGCCCGCCGCCTCGATGGCCGCGACCGTCTCCTTGGCCGCCGTCCCGTTCGCGCCGTAGTGCACGGCGACCCTCGCCCCGTCCCTGCCGAGCCGCTCGGCGATGCCCCGCCCGATGCCCCTGCTGCCGCCCGTGACCAGCGCCGTCTTCCCGTCGAGCGCGCCCATGGCTGCGCCCCCTTCCACCCCGAATATTTCTGTAGCGGTCGCTACGGAAAGAACGTAACACATTCTCTAATGGCCGCTACAGAACTCCCTGTAGACTCGGAGCCATGGCGACGAAACAGCGCGGCCGCCCCCGCTCCTTCGACCGGGACAAGGCCCTTGAGCAGGCCACGATGGAGTTCTGGCGCCGGGGCTACGAGGTCACGTCCGTGGCCGATCTGACCCGGGTCATGGGGATCGGCGCGCCCAGCCTCTACGCCGCCTTCGGCGACAAGCGGGCCCTCTTCGAGGAGGTCCTGCGCACGTACGGCGCGACCTACGGCGCCTTCTCGACGCGGGCGCTGGCCGAGGAGCCGACCGCGCGCGCGGCCGTCACCCGGCTGCTGCACGAGGCCGCGTCCGAGTTCACCGACCCGGCGCACCCCTACGGCTGCCTGGTGATCAGCGCCGCGGCCAACTGCACCAGCGAGTGCGTCAGCACCACGCTGCGCGATCGGCGCAACGCCGGCCTCGCCGCCATCGAGAGCCGGATCGCCGCGGACATCGCGGCCGGCCGCCTCCCCGAGGGCACCGACTCCGGCGTGCTTGCCCGCCTCAGCGGCGCGGTCTTCCAGGGCATGTCCCAGCAGGCCCGCGACGGCGCCACCCGCGCCGAGCTCGAAGCCGTCGCCGAGGCGGCCATGCTGGCCTGGCCCCCGGACGGCCGCTAAGGGTTGCGGTCGCCGTGTCGACGCGGAAGATTGTGCCGTGCGCATGGATGGACATGGCAGAATGGTCTAGTCCACAATGCACACAACAGAACTTCCGCCCACCCCGCACAGGCGGGCGGAACCGAGGCCCCGGCGCTTTCTGCCCTGACCGCGCCGCGACCTCCCTTGAAGGCCGAGGGGACCGCACACCCGTCGGCCGGCAACCGGGCTGCGGTGCCCGGGCGGGCTGAGGGTCCCGTCCAGGCGCCGCGGCCCGCAGTCATTTTCTGTCACCGCCCGCAGGTACGCTCGACCACGTGCCCTCCATGAACGACCTCGTACGCCAGCACACCGCTCTGAGTGAGTCCGACCTCGAGTGGCTCCATCTGCTGGTCTCGGAGTGGCAGCTGCTCTCCGACCTGTCCTTCGCCGACCTGGTGCTCTGGGTTCCCACCCTGGACGGCACGCGCTATGTGTCGGTCGCGCAGATGCGGCCCAACACCGGCCCCACCTCGTACCAGGACGACATGGTCGGCCACCTGGTCCCGCGCGGCCGGCGCCCGCTGCTCGACGCCGCGCTCGACGAGGGCCGCATCGTGCGCGAGGGCGACCCGGAGTGGCGCGAGGAGGTCCCGGTCCGCGTCGAGTCCATTCCGGTACGCCGCGAAGGCCGCGTCCTGGGCGTGATCGCCCGGAACACGAACCTGCTCACGGTGCGTACACCCTCGCGGCTCGAACTCACCTACCTCCAGTCCGCGTCCGACCTCGCCCAGATGATCGCCGCCGGGTCCTTCCCCTTCCCCGGCCAGCAGGTCGACATGGACGCCTCCCCGCGCGCCGGCGACGGCCTGATCAGGCTCGACGCCGACGGCATCGTCCAGTACGCCTCGCCCAACGCACTCTCCGCCTACCACCGGCTCGGGCTCGCCTCCGACCTGGTCGGCCAGCACCTGGGCCAGCTGACCGCCGACCTCGCGCCGCCGCGCGGCCCGGTGGACGAGTCCCTGGCCAAGCTCGCCAGCGGCTACGCGCCGAGGGAGGCCGAAGTCGAGGGCAACGACGGGGTGATCCAGCTGCGCGCCATCCCGCTCAAGCCGAAGGGCACGCGCATCGGCTCGCTCGTCCTGCTGCGCGACGTGACCGAACTGCGCCGCCGCGAGCGGGAGTTGATCACCAAGGACGCCACCATCCGGGAGATCCACCACCGGGTGAAGAACAACCTCCAGACGGTCGCGGCGCTGCTCAGGCTCCAGGCCCGCCGGATGGACTCCGACCAGGGCCGTGAGGCGCTCAACGAGGCGGTCCGGCGCGTCGGTTCGATCGCGATCGTGCACGAGACGCTGTCCCAGAACCTGGACGAGCGCGTCGAGTTCGACGAGATCGCCGACCGGGTGCTCGCGATGGTCGCCGAGATCTCACCCGGCAAGGTCAACTGCCGCCGCACCGGCCGCTTCGGGATCCTCGACGCCGAGGTCGCCACCCCGCTGTCCATGGTCCTGACCGAGGTGCTGCAGAACGCGCTTGAGCACGCGTTCGCGCCGGGGGAGCAGGGTTCGGTGGAGGTCGCGGCGCTGCGCGGCGGCACCCGCGAGGACGCCCGGCTGCTGATCACGGTGCGGGACGACGGCCGGGGCCTGCCCGAGGGCTTCGACCCGCAGCGCACCGGAAACCTGGGCCTGCAGATCGTACGGACGCTGGTGGAGGGCGAGTTGGGCGGCGGCTTCGACATGGTGCCGGCGCCCGAGCGCGGCACGAAGGTCGTGCTCGACATCCCGGTGGGCCCCGAGAAGTAGGGCGTCCGTCCCGCAACAGCAGCGAGCCCCGAACCGTGAGACACGGTTCGGGGCTCGAATGCTGTGGGTTACTGCTGCGCGCTGCGGCTCGGGGGGCGGTGAGTGCGTACGCTCTGTACGCGCCGCGCGGGGCTAAGGCAGGAAGTGGGGGCTCAGGCGGTCGCGTTGCGCGCCCGGTTGCGAGCGGCACGGCGCTTCATCGCGCGGCGCTCGTCCTCGCTGAGGCCACCCCAGACGCCGGAGTCCTGGCCGGACTCGAGCGCCCACTGCAGGCACTGCTCCATGACGGGGCAGCGGCGGCAGACGGCCTTGGCTTCCTCGATCTGCAGCAGCGCAGGACCGGTGTTGCCGATGGGGAAGAACAGCTCGGGGTCTTCCTCACGACAAACGGCGTTGTGACGCCAGTCCATGGCTGCTACCTCTCTTGGTGTTACGTGCAGGGGGGTGCTTGTGAATGTGAACGCTTTCACGAATCCCTCAACAAGGGAAGGGCCATCTTCCAGTTGGACTGGTGGTGGTCCTGGTTTGAGGAGGGGTTCTGGCTTTCAGTGGAGGCCGGTGTTGCGGGCCGTCCCGATCGCCATGTAGAGATTCGCAAACCTCGGCGGCGGATACAACCCCTTCAGGAAAGTTTTTTTGGATTCCTCGGTGTCGACTGGGTCACAGTCGTACTTCCATGGGGTGGATGCCAGCCTAAACGTTCGAGTGAAAGGACTTTGGGCCCTTCCACTCACACAATCACACGCAGTGCATGGCGTACGCCTGTGAACGCGACGCTGGTACGCAGGCCCAGGTGGTCGCCGTCCATCTGGAAGGGGAGCGGGGCCTTGGAATGCAAGGTGAAGTCCGTCAGGTCGTGCAGTGATACGGCGTGCTTGCCGCGCGGACCCCGGTCGGGGGTCGAAGTGAGCAGCTGGGTCGCGTAGCGGGTCGCCGAGGGCGCGGTCATCTTGGTGAGCGCGAGTACGTCCAGGCCCGCCTCGAAGGAGGCCTCCGGGGACGAGTACAGCGGACGATTCCCCAGGTAGGTGTAGGGGGAGGTGTTGCAGACTATGGACAGGACGAGGTTCTCGACGGGCTCGGCGCCGGGCTGTTCCAGCGTGATCTGGCCGTGTCTGCGATGGGGCTCGCCGAAGAACTGGCGCGCCACCTGGCGCAAATAGAGCGCGTGCGTCGAGCGCTTTCCGCGCTCCCGCTGCTGTTCGACCCGGCCGACCACACCCGCGTCGAATCCGAACCCGGCACAGAAAGTGAACCAGCGCTCGGGAACGCCTTCGTCCACGCTGCCCGGCACTCCGGAGGCGAGGCCCAGGCTCACGGTGCGGTGCCGGTTCTCGCGCAGCGCGTCGAGAATGACACCGGTCGACTCCACAGCGTCATTGGGCAGGCCGAGCGCCCGCGCGAACACATTCGTCGAGCCGCCGGGAACCACCGCGAATTCGGGAAGCTCGGGGTTCGGCCCGTTGTGCAGCAGACCGTTCACGACCTCGTTGACCGTGCCGTCACCGCCGAGCGCCACCACGAGGTCGATGTCGTTGCTCTCGGCCGCCCGCCGCCCGAGGTCCCTGGCATGGCCGCGGTACTCGGTGGTCACGGCCTCCAGCTTCATCTCGCTGGCGAGGGCATGAATGAGGACGTCACGCGTGCGCGCACTGGTGGTGGTAGCCGCCGGATTGACCACGAGAAGTGCACGCATGGGCGCCAGACTACCTACCGGGTGGTATTGGAGCGTACTCGGGCCGGACCGCCCGGGCCCTGGCCGGGCGCCGGCCGCGGGCTACCCTGGCCGGGTGAGTACTGAGCAGACCCCCGAAGCCCCCGCCGGACCGCGCCCCGGCCGTCTGACCGCCGCGGCGGCGCTGTCCGCGCTGGAAGGCCTCGCCCTGGTCGCCGGTGGCCTCTACATGCTCGTGATGGGCCTGACCGGCAAGCCCGACCGGCCCACCCAGGCCGAAACGGGCGGCCTGACCCTGGTGGTCCTCGGCCTGATCCCGCTCATCGCCGCCCGCGGCCTGCTGCGCCGCCGCAGCTGGAGCCGGGGCCCCGCGATGATCACCCAGATCATGGCGCTTCCGGTCGCCTGGATGTTCCTGAACTCCGACGGCGCCCCGTGGATTCCGGCGGGCATCGCGCTGGCCGCGGTGGCCGTCACCGGCCTCGTACTCCTGGTGAACCCGTCCACGACCAAGGCGCTCGGGATTCGCGGGCCGATGCGCGACGCGTGACCGAAAGGGGCCCGGAGGCAGCGCCCCCGGACCCCGGCTACTCCTCGACGAGCAGCTTCTCGCGGAGCTGGGCCAGTGTGCGGGCCAGCAGGCGCGAGACGTGCATCTGCGAGATGCCGACCTCCTGCGCGATCTGCGACTGGGTCATGTTGCCGAAGAAACGCAGCAGCAGGATCCGCTTCTCCCGCGGCGGGAGGTCTTCGAGGAGCGGCTTGAGGGACTCGCGGTACTCGACACCTTCGAGTGCCTCGTCCTCCGCACCCAGGGTGTCCGCCACGGCAGGCGACTCGTCGTCCGTGTCCGGCACGTCCAGGGACAGCGTGGAATAGGCGTTCGCCGACTCCAGGCCCTCCAGGACCTCCTCCTCCGAAATGCCGAGCCGCTCGGCCAGCTCGTGCACCGTCGGCGAGCGGCCGTGCTGCTGGGACAGCTCCGCCGTCGCCGTGGTGAGCGCGAGCCGCAGCTCCTGGAGCCGGCGCGGCACCCGCACCGCCCAGCCCTTGTCGCGGAAGTGCCGTTTGATCTCGCCGACGACGGTGGGCGTCGCGTACGTCGAGAACTCCACGCCCCGCTCGGGGTCGAAGCGGTCCACCGATTTGATCAGACCGATCGTGGCGACCTGGGTCAGATCGTCGAGGGGCTCGCCACGATTGCGGAAGCGCCGCGCCAGGTGCTCGACCAGCGGCAGGTGCATCCGTACCAGCTGATTGCGCAGCTCGGACTTCTCCGGCGATCCATCCGGCAGCTTGCGCAGCTCGATGAACATCGCCCGCGCCCCGCTGCGATCGTGTGGATCGTGCTGCCTGTGCTCGATGTGCTCGCTCATAAGGGCCGCCCGCTCTGCCTGCTCCGCCGCGTACAAAACGCCATCTGGGCCATCCACAGGGCTGTCCACCGGGTGCGGCCGGGCCTGCTGCTCCGGGATGCCCGCGGAGCGCACCGCTTCGGGGATGCGCTTGTCGTCCCGCACCGGACCCTCCTCGCTCACGCCGGTCCGGGTCCCGCGCCGCGCTGTTTGTACAGGCTGATGGAGACCGTACGGTCCTCGGCCACCGTGGAGTCGACCTTGCCGGCCAGGGCGGAGAGCACCGTCCACGCGAAGGTGTCGCGCTCCGGGGCCCGGCCGTCGGTGGTCGGCGCCGAGACGGTGACCTCCAGCGAGTCGTCGACGAGGCGGAACACGCAGCTCAGTACGGAACCCGGAAGGGCCTGCTGGAGCAGGATCGCGCAGGCCTCGTCGACGGCGATGCGCAGGTCCTCGATCTCGTCGAGGGTGAAGTCCAAACGTGCCGCGAGTCCGGCTGTGGCCGTACGCAGCACCGACAGGTAGGCACCCGCAGCCGGCAGCCGGACTTCCACGAAGTCCTGATTCCCGGGCTCGCCTGCGATCTGGGACACCCTCACCTCCAAGGTGGCACAAGCTCTATCGGGGCCCGGGGAGAGGGGAGGTCCCGGGGCCGTGGGTACGGGGGTCCGTACCTGGACTGGCGACGCTATCGCGATCCATGGTGCCCTGTCGCCGGAAGCTCTCCCGACGGCTGTCACTCATGGTAAGCCTATGAGTACGGACAGTGGCTAGAGGTTTGCAGTGCCCAATTGCTGTGAACCGAGCCCGGGTTGACGTACCCAGGCGTCGAGGGCTTCGAACCTTTCCTCACGCCCTGGACGAAGCGTGCGGGGTGCCACTCTCACACCAGCAGGCCGTCCACGAAACACCAGCGCCAGCTTTCGCCGGGCTCGAAGGTCCGCATCACCGCGTGCCCGGTCTCCTTGAAGTGGCCGGTCGCGTGCTGGTGCGGCGACGAGTCGCAGCACCCCACGTGCCCGCAGACCAGACACAGGCGCAGTTGCACGGGGTGCGTGCCGTCCTTCAGACACTCCGGACAGGTGTCGCTCAGCGGGGCCGGCTCGGGGCGCGGCAGTTCTGCAACGTGCGGGCACTCGCTCATGATGGCCAGGTTACGACCAAGAACACGGCACGGGTGAGTGGGGACGGACGGTTCTGATGGATGCATTGCCGCTGGTGGCGCTGATCGCGGCGAGCGCGGCGGTCGCGGGGGCCGCCCGCAGGACGCCGGTGCCCGCGCCGCTGCTCCTGGTGGCGGTGGGGCTGATCGGGGCGTACGTGCCGGGCGTTCCGGACTACACGCTCGACCCGCACGTCGTGCTGCCCCTGGTGCTGCCGCCGCTGCTGCACACGGCCGCCCTGGAGAGCTCGTACCTCGATCTGCGCGCCAACCTCCGGCCGGTGGCGCTGCTTTCGGTCGGCTACACGCTGTTCGCGACGGTGGTGGTCGGCGCTCTCGCGTATCTGCTCGTGCCCGATCTCCCGTTGACCGCGGCGCTGGTGCTCGGCGCGGTGATCGCGCCGCCGGACGCGGTGGCGGCGACATCGATCGCCCGCCGGCTACGGCTCCCCAACCGCATCACCACGATCCTCCAGGGCGAGTCCCTGGTGAACGATGCGACCGCGATCACCGCGTACAAAGTGGCCCTGGCCGCGGCCGTCGGGGCCGGGGCGACCTGGGGCGGCGGCCTCAAGGAGTTCGCGCTCGCGTCGGTCGGCGGGATCGGGGTGGGCCTCGTCCTGATGCTGCCGATCCACTGGCTGCGCCGCCATCTCCACGAGGCGCTGCTCCAGAACACGTTGTCGCTGCTCATCCCGTTCGTGGCGTACGCGGCGGCGGAGCAGGTGGGAGCGTCGGGCGTACTGGCGGTCGTGGTCGTGGCCCTCTATCTCGGCCATCACTCCTGGCAGGTGGACTTCGCGACGCGGCTCCAGGAGGAGGCGGTCTGGAAGATGGTCGCCTTCGTCCTCGAATCGGCCGTGTTCGCGCTGATCGGACTGCAGATGCCGGTGGTGCTCAAGGGGCTCGGGGAGTACGGGGTCGGCGAGGCGGTCTGGTATGCGGTGGGGGTGTTCGTCCTGGTGGTGGCGGCCCGCTTCGTCTGGGTCTTCCCGGCCACGTTCCTGCCGCGCACGCTGTCCGAGAAGATCCGCCGCCGCGAGCCGGAGGTCGACTGGACGGCGCCGGTGATCGTGGGGTGGGCGGGGATGCGGGGCGTGGTCTCGCTGGCCATCGCGTTCTCGATCCCGCTGACGATGGAGGACGGGCGCCCCTTCCCGGCCCGCAACCTGGTCCTGTTCCTCACGTTCACGACGGTGATCGGCACGCTGGTGGTGCAGGGGCTGACGCTGCCGCCGCTGATCCGGCTGCTCAAGCTTCCCGGGCGGGACGCGCAGGCCGAGACGCTGGCCGAGGCGCAGGCCCAGAGCGAGGCGTCCCGGGCCGCCGAGGCCCGCCTCGACGAGCTCCTCGCCGACTCGCGCAACGCGTTGCCGCCGCCGCTGGCCGACCGGTTGCGGACGGTGCTCGAACGGCGGCGGAATGCGGTGTGGGAGCGGCTGGGGGCGGTGAACGAGGTGACGGGGGAGTCGGCGGACGACACGTACCGGCGGCTGTCGCGGGCGATGATCGACGCGGAGCGGCAGGTTTTTGTGGCCCTGCGGGATGATCGCCGTATCGACGACGAGATGATGCGGACGTTGCTGCGGAGGCTGGACCTGGAGGAGGCGGCGGCGTATCGCGAGGGCGAGGGGTAGGGGCGCGCTGGGCCCGCAGGCCCCGGGGGCGGGGAGTCAGGGCCGGCCCGTGATCACCGCGGCCACCCTCGATCCCCGTTCGAACGCCCCCTCCTGCGCCAGCCTCAGCAGCGCGTACAGCAGCTTCGCCACATACACCCGCTCCACCCCCACCCCATGCCGCTCCTCGAAGTCCCGCGCGAAGGCCTCCAGTTCGGCGGGTACGCGGGCGTAGCCCCCGAAGTGGAAGCGGTCGTCCAGGGTCCAGTCCCCCCGCACCTCGCCGAACGCCGTCCGCTGGAGGGCGCGTATCTCCGCTTCGAGGAAGCCGCCCTTCAGGACCGGCACGCCGATTGCCCGCCGGCCGGGGGCGAGGCCCGCCGCCAGGCCCGCCAGGGTGCCGCCCGTGCCGCAGGCCACGCCCACCACGTCCGCCGCCCCGCGCAGCTCCTCGCCGAGCGCCGTACAGCCCTGCACCGCAAGGGAGTTGCTGCCTCCCTCCGGTACGACGTACGCATCGGGGCAGAGCGACTCCAGGAGGCCCGCGAGGACGTCCGGCGAGGACTTGCGGCGGTACGTCGAGCGGTCCAGGAAGTGCAGCCGCATGCCGTCCGCCGCGCACTGCGCGAGGGACGGGTTGAGCGGGCGGCCCGCCAGCTCGTCGCCCCGTACGACGCCGATCGTCGGGAAGCCGAGCAGGCGCCCGGCGGCGGCCGTCGCCCGGAGGTGGTTGGAGTAGGCGCCGCCGAACGTGAGGACGGGGCGGCCGGCGGCGGCCTCCAGGTTCAGCACCAGCTTGCGCCATTTGTTGCCGACCAGATCCGGGTGGATCAGATCGTCCCGCTTCAGGAGCAGGCGTACGCCGTGACGTGCGAAACGCTCGTCCTCCGCCTCCTCCAGAGGTGAGGGGAGACGAGGGGCGAGCGCTTCGGGGGTCATGCGTCCATTGTCACGTGGTCATGGCAGGCGGCATCTCGCACGGTGCCCCACGTGTCACTTCAGCCGATCGCGTACCCGCTCCCGCAGCCAGTCCATCGTGAAGCCGCGTGGGTCCACCTTGCCGACCTGCCACTCCTTGTGGCCGATGACCGACTGTGCGGTCCAGCCGTAGTGGCGGCACACGGCCGCGGCCGCCTTCTCGATCGCGTCGAGCTGGGCCTCGGGCCACGGGTCCTCGCCATCTCCCAGGTTTTCGCATTCGAAACCGTAGAAGTGCGTGTTTCCGTCGGTGTCGTTGTCCTCCGGCGGAGGCAGCCGTTTCTCGGCGATGACGGCGCGCAGCACGTCGCCGTCGCCCGCGCCCGCGTGGTTGGCGCGGCCGTTGCCGACGAGGTGCACCGTGCCGTCCTTGGTGATCACGCCGTGGCAGAGCGGGCCCGGCAGGGCGTCGTAGCCGTCGTAACAGATGCGGACCGTCGCGGCGGCGCCGCCGGTCGCGGTGTGGTGGATGACGACGCCGTTGACCGGGCCCCAGTCGCCGTGGCCGGCCCGGTTGTGGGTGCGCCACCCGTCGACCTCGACGACGGTGAGGCCCTCGGCACGCAGCGCGGCGAGGAACTGGTCTGCGGACAGGGGAGGGGCCATGGCCGCCTCCTTCCAGAGCGGTACGGATGTGACTCGTACCGCTTGTATCCCAACTCGCCCCGGGAAGGAGTTATTTGACCGCTATGGTGTGAACTGTTCGGTTTGGTGAGCGAGCCGATCCGGACACCGGAGCCGAACGGGGCCCGTCAGTCCTGGGGCAGCCACAGGTCCGGGCCGAACACCTCGTAGTGGATGTCGGCCGCCGCCACCCCCTTGGCCAGCAGCTGGGTGCGGACCGCGCGCATGAACGGGAGCGGGCCGCACAGGTAGGCGCGGGTGCCCGGCGGGACCGGCAGGGTCGTCAGGTCGACCAGGCCCGTGCGGTCGGCCGGGTGGCCCGGTTCCGGGGTCTCGTACCAGAAGTGGGCCGCCGCGTCGGGGAGTTTGGCGGTGAGCGCCGCATGGTCGTCGCGCAGCGGGTGTTCGGCGGGGGAGCGGTCGGCGTGCACCACGGTCACCGGGGCGCGGTGACCGGTCGCCGCGAGCTGCTCCAGCAGGGAGAGCATCGGCGTGCAGCCGATGCCCGCGGAGGCGAGCAGCAGCGGAGCCCCGCCCGCGTCGCGAGACGTATCGAGGACGAGATCGCCGTACGGGGCCGAGACGCGCAGCCGGTCTCCCTCGCGGACGTGGGCGTGCAGATGGCCGGAAACCTCTCCGTCCGGGTCGCCCTGGACACGCTTGACGGTGATCGAGCGGAGCTCGCTGCCGGGCGCCGAACTCAGGCTGTACTGGCGTATCTGGCGGGCGCAGTCGGCGAGTTCGACCTGGACGGAGACGTACTGGCCGGCCCGGAAGACGGGGGTGGGCGCGCCGTCGGCGGGGCGCAGCCGGAAGGTGGCGCAGTCGGCGGTCTCCTCGATGCGGCCGGCCACCGTCCACTCCCGCCAGACGTCCCCGGCGAGCACGCCCTGCTCCTCGTAGAGGCGGGCCTCGAAGGCGATCAGCGCGTTCGCCATCAGCCAGTACACCTCGTCCCATGCCTCGGTGGCCTCCGGGGTCGCGGCCTCGCCGAGCACCTCGGCGATCGCGGCGAAGAGGTGCCGGTGGACGACCTTGTACTGGTCCGCGGTCACGCCGAGGGAGGCGTGCTTGTTCGCGATGCGGGTCAGCATCACCTCCGGGCGGTCCTCGGGGCGGTCCACCAGGTGCGTCGCGAACGCGGCCATGGAGCCGGCGAGCGCCTGCTTCTGGAGGCCGGCGGCCTGGTTGCCCCGGTTGAACAGGTCCCGCAGCAGCTCGGGGTGGGCGGCGAAGAGCCGCTCGTAGAAGCGCTCGGTGATGGTGCCGATGGCCGCCCCGACTGCGGGCAGGGTGGCGCGTACGGTCGCGGTCGACTTCTCGGACAGCATCTACTGGCTCCTTTAATTGGCATGTGGAATGCGTATTTAAGAGTGTGCGGAAACAACCCGAAGGGTCCAAGGGGGAGGCCGAGGGGCCCAAGGAGGCGGGGCAGGCTGACGGAGTGTCAGCGGGTGGTCAGGCCGATCAGGAGAGGGCCGGTCGGCGAGGCCACCAGGTCGTCCACCGTGACCTCGTCGAGGGAGTCGTAGAACGCCTCCTGCGCGCGGTGCAGCGCCCGGCGGAGGCGGCAGGCCGCGGCGAGCGGGCATGGTGCCGCCCCCTCGCACTCCACGACGTCGCCCGGCCCTTCGAGCTCGCGCACCAGGCCGCCCACGGAGGCGAGGCGGCCCGCCGGGGTGAGCGCGAGCCCGCCGCCCCGGCCGCGCCGCGCCTCGACGAGACCGAGGTGCTGGAGGCGGGCGACGACCTTCGCGGTGTGCGTGTACGGGATGTGCATCGCGTCCGCCACCTCCCGCGTGGTGGGCGGGGCCTGGTCGTCCGCACTCTCGATGACCGCGAGCCGCATCAGCACCCGCAGCGCCAGGTCGGTGAATCTCGTCAGCCGCATGGGAGCACCGTAAGTAACTTGCATCTTGTGTGCAAATTAAAGCTTGGTCCATGTGTCGGTTATCGGCGGGTGTCTTCGGGGTGCGTGAAGTGGGGGGCGTGCGGGGCGCGTTCGAGCGCTTCGCGGCGGCTGCCCGGACCGCTGTTGTTCTAATCCCACTCATTTGAGTAATGGCGCGGGGACTCTCCGTGCTGAAAGTCTTCTCAGCGAAGTCCAGCTTCAAGATCGTAAGAGCTCATAAGGAGTCACATGTCGGTCGAGGCAGGTCCCGAGAACCGCGCCCAGCAGAGTCTCGGCACAGCCGCCGCGCGGAACTTGGCGACCACCACCAAGTCCGCGCCGCAGATGCAGGAGATCACCTCCCGTTGGCTGCTGCGGATGCTGCCATGGGTCCAGGTGCAAGGTGGCACATACCGGGTCAACCGACGGCTCAGCTACTCGGTGGGAGACGGGCGGATCACCTTCGTCCAGACCGGCGAGCGGGTCGCCGTCATCCCCGCCGAACTGGGCGAGCTGCCCGCGCTGCGCGACTACGAGGACGAGACCGCCCTCACCGAGCTGGCCAACCGCTGCGAGCAGCGCGAATTCGCGGCGGGCGAGGTCATCGCCACCGCGGGCGACGTCACCGACCGGGTGTTCCTGCTCGCGCACGGCCGCGTCGAGAAGATCGGCACGGGCCACTACGGCGACGAGACGGAACTCGGCTTCCTCGCGGACGGGGCGCACTTCGGCGAGCAGGCGCTGGTCTCCGGCGACGCCGTCTGGGAGTGCACCTTCCGCGCCACCACCGCCTGCACCGTCCTGATCCTGACCCGGGCCGACGTGCTCAACCTGGCGGAGCGCTCCGAGTCGCTGCACGCCCACCTCGCGACCGCCTCGGTGGTGCCCGACCAGCGCACCAACAACTACGGCGAAGCGGCGATCGACCTCTCCGCCGGCCACGTCGGCGAAGCGATCATTCCGCACACCTACGTCGACTACGAGGGCTCGCCCCGCGAGTACGAACTCTCCGTCGCCCAGACCGTGCTGAAGGTCCACAGCCGCGTCGCCGACCTCTACAACCAGCCGATGAACCAGACCGAGCAGCAGTTGCGGCTCACCGTCGAGGCGCTGCGCGAGCGCCAGGAGCACGAGCTCGTCAACAACCGCGAGTTCGGCCTCCTGACCAACTGCGACTACGGCCAGCGCCTCCAGCCGCACGACGGGGTGCCCAGCCCCGACGACATGGACGAGCTGCTCTCCCGGCGCCGCGGCTCCAAGCTGTTCCTCGCCCACCCGCGTGCGATCGCCGCCTTCGGGCGCGAGTGCAACAAGCGCGGCCTGGTGCCCGAGTCCGTGGAGGTGGGCGGCCACCACGTGCCCGCCTGGCGCGGCGTGCCGATCTTCCCGTGCAACAAGATCCCGGTGAGCGAGGCCCGTACGACCTCGATCATCTGCATGCGTACCGGCGAGGCCGAACAGGGCGTCATCGGGCTCCAGCAGGCCGGCATCCCGGACGAGATCGAGCCGAGCCTGTCGGTCCGCTTCATGGGCATCGACGAGCAGGCGATCATCTCGTACCTCGTCACCGCGTACTACTCGGCGGCGATCCTGGTGCCCGACGCGCTCGGCGTCCTGGAGAACGTCGAGGTCAGCCGCTGGCGGTGAGCTTCCGGTCCGGGCGCGCCCTATGACGCGCGCCCGGTGCCGCCGTCAACTCCGAGAAAGGTCACCCCAGTTGGCAATGCCGGAAGCCGTGGAGGGCCGCGAGGCGGTCGAGCTGCTCGAGCGGACCCGTACCGTCGTCAACCCCCGACTGCGCTCCACCGTCGAGTCATTGCCCGGCTCCATGCGGCGGGTCGCGATGTACCACTTCGGCTGGGAACACGCGGACGGCACCCCGGCCGGCGGACAGGCGGGCAAGGCGATCCGCCCCGCCCTCGTCCTCGCCGCCGCCACGGCGCTCGGCGGCCGCCCCGAAACCGCGGTACAGGCGGCGGCCGCCGTCGAACTCGTGCACAACTTCACGCTGCTCCACGACGACGTCATCGACGAGGACGCGACCCGGCGCCACCGCCCCACCGCCTGGACCGTCTTCGGCACCCCGGACGCCATCGTCGTCGGCGACGCGCTGCTCGCCCTCGCCCTGCGCCTGATCGCCGACGACGACCACCCCGCGTCCTCCGCGGCCTCCGCCCGGCTCGCCGCCTGCGTCATCGAACTGTGCGCGGGCCAGCAGGCCGACTGCGCCTTCGAGCACCGGGGCCCGCAGGACGTCTCGCTCGACGAGTGCCTCGACATGGCGATGGCCAAGACCGGGGCACTGCTCGGCTGTGCCTGCGCACTCGGCGCGCTGTACGCGGGCGCGGGCGAGGAGGAGGTCGCCGCCATGGACGCGTTCGGCCGCGAGGCCGGGCTGGCCTTCCAGCTCATCGACGACCTGATCGGCATCTGGGGCGACCCGGGGCGCACCGGGAAGCCCGTCGGCGCCGACCTCGCGGCGCACAAGAAGTCGCTGCCCGTCGTCGCCGCGCTCGGCTCGGGCACCCCCGCGGCGGCCGATCTCGCCGAGCTGTACCGGGCCCCGATGGGTGCCGCCGCGGTCCGCCGGGCCGCCGAGGCGGTCGATCTGGCCGGCGGCCGCGACTGGGCCCAGATCCATGCCGCCGACCGCATGGCCCGCGCGGTCGACCACCTCTCGCGCGCCGTCCCCGACCCCACCGCGGCCGGTGACCTCCTCGCCCTGGCCGAGTTCGTGACCCGCCGCACCAGCTGAACCGCCGGGCGGTGCGGATGCCTGGAGTGGCCCAGTCAATTCGAAGCCGAATGGCCCCAACGCTGGGCCATTCAGCTTGATTTGATGGGCACATGACGCCCCGACTCCTGCCGCCCGCCGGCCCCGCCCGCGGCCTCGCCGCCGCCCAGCTCGTCAACTCCCTGGGCGACGGCGCCTTCCTGGTCACCTCGGCGCTGTACTTCAGCCGCGTGGTCGGCCTCCCGGCCACCCGCATAGGCCTCGGCCTGACCCTCGCCTGGGCGGTCGGCGCGCTCGCCGGGGTGCCGCTCGGCCGGCTCGCCGACCGGCGCGGCCCGCGCGGCGTCGCCGTCCTGCTCGCCGCCGCCACGGGGGCCTCGGTCGCGGCCTTCCTGTTCGTCCGCGGCTTCCTCCCCTTCGTCCTGGCCGCCTGCTGCTACGCGACCGCGCAGACCGGGCTCTCCGCCGCCCGCCAGGCGCTCCTCGCGGCCCTCGTCGACCGCCGGGACCGCACCCACGTCCTCGCGCACCTCCAGTCCACCCTGAACGCCGGGCTCGCCGTCGGCGCCGCGATCGGCGGGGTCGCCCTGCACTACGGCACCCGCACCGCCTATCTCGCCGTGTTCGCCCTGGACGCGGCGGCCTTCCTGCTCTGCGCGCTCGCCCTGCTCCGGCTGCCCCGGGTGCCGGCCAAGGCCGTCGCGCCCGGCGCGGGCCCGCGGTTCGCCGTGCTGCGCGACCGCCCCTACGCCGTGATCACCCTCCTCAACACCCTGCTCCTGCTGCGGATGCCGCTGATCAGCCTCGCCGTCCCGCTGTGGACCGTCACCCGCACCGACGCCCCGGGGTGGCTGGTGTCCGCGCTGCTCGTGCTCAACACCGGCGCGGTGATGCTCTTCCAGGTCCGTACCGCCTCGGCCGTCCGCGATCTGCCCAGCGCGAGGCGGACCGTGGCGCGCGGCGGGGTGCTGATGCTCGCCTCCTGCGCGGCGTTCGCGCTCAGCGCCGCCGGGGCGTCCGCCTGGGCCGCCGCGGCCGTGCTGCTGGTCGCGGGCGGGCTCCAGGTGGCGGGCGAGATGATGCAGTCCGCGGGCGCCTGGCAGATCGGCTTCGATCTCGCACCGGCCGACCAGCAGGGCGAGTACCAGGGCTTCTTCGGCATGGGTGTGCCGCTGGCCAGGATGCTCGGCCCGTTGCTGCTCACCGCGCTCGTCGTCGACTGGGGTGTGCCCGGCTGGCTGCTGCTCGGCGCCCTGTTCCTCGGAGCGGGCCTCGCGCTCGGGCCCGCGGTCCGCTGGGCCGAGCGGTCCAACTCTAGGATGGCGCTGGTTGGTTGAGGCGGCCGGACGGGGTGGGAGCGATGGGCAGGGACGTACGGATCAGGCGGGCGGAGCGGAGCGACGAGGCGGCGGCGGTACGCATCCTCGACGCGGCGTTCATCGACGACCCGGTGAGCAGCTGGGTGCTGCCCGACGCGGCGCGGCGGCGCGAGGTGCACCACCGCCTGATGGAGGCCTTCTGCCGGCTCTCCTTCGCCGAGGGGCATGTGGACATCACCGAGGACGGCGCGGCGGTCGCGCTGTGGATCGACGTCCCGGCCGAGCCGCATGAACCGGAGGACGGCGACGACGGGCCCGCGCAGCTGCGGGCCTTCGTCGACCCCGACAACGAGCGGGTCGAGCAGATCGCGCATCTGATGGCCGGTATCCATCCGCAGGGCCGCGCCCACGCGTACCTGTGGATGGTCGGGGTGGTTCCGGACCGGCAGGGCGAGGGCCTGGGCGCCGCGCTGATCACTTCCGTACTGGAGCGGTGCGACCGGGAGGGCCTGCCCGCCTATCTGGAGGCGAGCAGCGAGCGCAGCCCCCACCTGTACCGGCGCCTCGGCTTCGCCCCGCTCGGCGAGCCGGTGCGGCTGCCGGACGGGCCGCTGGTCCACCCGATGTGGCGCGAGCCGAAGGCCTGAGGTTCTGGCGGGGGCTCAGCCCGGGACGATGCGGGAGACGATGAGGTCGACGAGCCGGGAGGTCTCCTCGTCGGCCGACTCCCGCGCGTGGGCGCTCTGTCCGGGATCGTCGCCGAACACCCCCGGCAGCGTGAAGACCTCGACGAGCAGCCCGTTGACCGCGAAGTGGAGCAGCCGGACGGTGTCGGGGTCGCCGGGCAGCCCGGAGTCCACGTGGAAGCGGATGTTCGCCTCCAGGTCCGCGCGGATCGCCCGGGTCAGCTCGGTCCGCAGTGCGGGCCGCCGGGTGGCTTCGAGACGCAGTTCCAGCATGGCGAGGTACCCGGTTCGCTCGGCGGTCATCCGCCGCACCACCCAGTGCATCAGGGAGGCGATCAGCTCGCGCGACGGCCCGGGCCGCATCACCTCGGCGACCTCGTCCGGGTCCGGTGCCATGCGTACGTGGATGTGCCGGCCGGCCTGGGTGAACAGGTCGTCCCTGCTGGCGAAGTAGTTGGACGAGGTGCCCGCGGGCACGCCCGCCTCCGCGTCCACGGCGCGAAACGTCAGCCCGCGCGCTCCTTCGCGCGCGAGCACTTCGATCGCCGCGTCGACCAGCGCGGTTCTGCGTTCGGGGTTTCTCACCACGCGGGAATCCTCCTGATGGATCTGCCTCATGGCAGGTGCGGAAAAAAGGGGGGTTGCGCAACCACTACACCTGAAGCACTATAGCTGTCGTGGTCGGCAGGAAAGGGCCACACCCCCGAGACCCAAGAGGCCGGTTTGCGCAAGCTCTCGTACTTCATCGGCATGTCCCTCGACGGCTTCATCGCGGGTCCCGATGACGAGATCCAGTTCCTGTTGGACCAGCTGTCCCCGGCGTACCTCGATTACCTGAAGACGGAGTGGCCGGAGACGCTGGCGACCGCCGGCCGACGGCACTTCGGCTGCGACGACGCCGAGAACACCCACTTCGACACCGTCCTGATGGGCCGGGCGACCTACGAGCCGGGGCTCAAGGAGGGCCTGCCCGACCCGTACGCCCACCTCAAGACCTATGTCTTCTCGCGCAGCCTCGCCGAATCCCCGCACCCCGCAGTCGAGTTGGTGGCGGGCGACCCGGTCGCCAAGGTGCGCGAGCTCAAGCGACAGGGCGGCCTCGGCATCTGGCTGTGCGGCGGCGGCAACCTCGCCGGTCAGCTGGCGGACGAGATCGATGAGCTGGTCATCAAGACGTACCCAGTACTCGCGGGTGAGGGAATCCGGGTCGTGTCGGGTGAATTCAGCCCCCGCCAGTACGAGTTGACGGGCTCCCGAACCTTCGACAATGGTGCGGTCGTCTCGAAGTACACAAGGAAGCGGTAACGCTCATTTCGGTCACCCCCTGTGACGAACAGCAGGGTGCGCCGCTAATCTCCGCCCATGACACCACAGTCATGGGCGGGTTGGTACCGGGACCGCCTAGGATCCGAAGCGCTGACGATCACCACTGACGGGACGCAACTGCGGACCCGGATCAGGGGGGTCGATTTCGCCGGAGCGAGCTTTGACTCGCTCGGCCCGGTACCGGGGATACCGACGGAGAGCGGCACTTTCGCGCTCGACGGCGGGAACCTTCGTGACTTCGTAATGGAATGGGACATGCCCGTGCCCGTCGCCTCGGACGACGGCGCCGTCCAGCAGGCCACCCTCAGCTGCCTGCTCTCCCTGAAACCGCCGGAGCCCGACCTCGGGGTCGCCCTGCACTTCGGGGGAGCGGTGTACGCCAGCGGGCGCGCCGAGCTCGACTTCGGCTCGGTCCTCGACGACATCCGGCGCCAACTCCCGTACGGCTGGGGCCTCCAGCCGTCCGCACTGGACGCCATCTGATCCCCTTCCTCCGCTGTTCCTCCCGCGGCCGCTGCGCATCGGGGAGTCCTCGGGACTCCGTGGTGCGGGGCGGCCGCCTTGTTGTTTCCGGGCGGGCCCGCGGCGGGGGCCCTGCCCCGCGGACCGAGCCTTCCCCACCTCACATTGTTCTACTACTATGCGAACAAGGAGGCTTCGATGGATCGTGTCCGGTACCGCCTGGTGGCCATTGCCGTGCTGCCGTTCCTGCTCGCCACGGCCGTCGACCTGACGGCGTTCGCGCTCCTTCGTGACCGGCTGCCCGACCGGCTGGCCAGCCACTTCACCGCGAGCGGCCGTTCCGACGACACTCAGAGCCACACCTCGTACCTGGTCCTCGTCCTCGTGACGCACATCGGGCTCGCCGCGCTGTGGGCCGTCGTCGCACGGACCGGGGACGCGGCCGTGCGGGGGCTGCGGTGGATGGTCTGGGTCGGGTACGCGGTCGCCGGCCTCGTCGGCTATCTGATGGTCGCCGTCCTGATCGCCAACGCCGACGCGACCGACCCCGGGCGGGTGCGGATGCCGCCGTGGCAGCTCGTCATCGGGGCGGGCTGCGGCGCGCTCGCGGCGGGGATCGGCTGGCTGCTCCTGCTGACCGTGTCGATGCCCGCCCCTGTGCCGTCGCCCGGCCCCGGCGAGCCGGAGCGGCTCGACCTCGCCGAGGGCGAGGTGGCGGGCTGGATGCGCCGGGCACCCTCGCGGGTGCTGCTCGGGGCGGGGCTCGCGCTGATCGCCACGGGGATCGTCCTGCTGTACGCGGGCGGAACGCGCCACGCGCTCATCGCGCTCGGCGGCGCGCTGATCTGCCTCGCGTTCTCCTGTCCGTACGTCACCGTCGACCGCCACGGCCTGACCGCGCGGCCGACCGTACTGCCCTGGCCGCGGATCCGGGTGCCGCTGTCCGACGTCGAGCGGGCGGTCAGCCGCGAGGTCAAAATCCTCGCGGAGTACGGGGGTTGGGGCTATCGGATGCGTCCGGGCAGGACGGGTCTGATGCTGCGCTCGGGCGAGGCGCTCGTCGTGCGGCGCGCGGGCGGCCGCGAGTTCGCGGTGACGGTGGACGACTCGGCGACGGCCGCCGCGCTGCTCAATACGCTGGCCGACCGCGAGGGGGCGAAGCGCTGATGCCGCTCAAGCCCGCCTGCCGAGGGACCGGGAGGCGCTGATGCTGTTCCGGGTGGACCCCGCGTCGCCGCAGCCGCTGGGCGACCAGATCGCGGCATCGGTGCGCCGGGCGATCGCCGAGGGCAAGGTGACCCCAGGCGAACGCCTCCCCGCGGCCCGCGCCCTGGCGGACTCGCTGGGCGTCAACCTCCATACGGTGCTGAGGGGGTACCAGCGCCTGAGGGAGGAGGGCCTGATCGAACTCCGCCGGGGCCGGGGCGCCGTCGTCGTGGACGACACGTCCGCGCGCGGCCGGGCGTCCCTGATGCTGAGAGTGCGCGAACTCGTCGATCAGGCAAGGGAGTTGGGGCTCACGGAGGAGGAGGTTGTGGGGCTGGTGAGGGAGGGGCTGGCGTGAGGGGCACCTCAATACGTCTGGAGCTCGACCAGATTCCCGTCCGGATCGAGCACGTGCGCAGCGCGCAACCCGGGCCCCCACGCGGGCATGTCGCGGGCCGGAGCCGCGACGACACCCCCCGCCGCCTCGCAGAGCGAGACCGCGGCGTCGAGGGCATCCCTCGACGCCACGTGAACGACCAGCGACGACCCGCCCCCGCGAGGCGTGACGTCCTCGCCGAGCGAGGCGGCCATCGCGGACCGGGTGAACAGGGCGAGCGCGGTACGCCCGTCGGCGGCGTCCCAACTGGCATAGCCGGAGGCCGAGTTGCCCCGGGCGAGGGTGCAGCCGGTGAGCCCGGGCAGCACGGCATCGTAGAAGTGGAATGAAGATTCGTAGCGATCGACAAGAAGCCGGGGGTACGGAGGCTCCAGAGATTCCATGCCCCCGAACCTAACCCGGAAGATGACCTTCCGTGGTGTGCCAGTAGTCACGCGTCTCGACCGCGAGCCCGTCCGAACCGAAGCGTACGAACACGCAGCCCGCGAGGGTGACGGGTGCCTCGCCCTCGAAGGCGAGCACCCGGAACTCGGCGACGGCGAGCCGGCCTCGGCCGACCACCGGTTCACCGAACCGCACCTCCTGGACCCGTTCCCCCTCGAACGACCGGCGCAGATAGTCGGCGAGCTCGGCCCGCCCCCGGTGCGGAGGCCGGAACGGCATGGAGGTGTGGACGATGTCGTCGGCGTAGAGCTCCAGGATGGCGTCGACGTCGTGCCGGGCCCAGCCGGCTTCCCAGGTGGAGACGAATCGCCGCGCGGCGTCGGCGAGATCGAGGCTGCCCATGCCGTCGAGTATCCCTCCGCGCTCAGCCCCGGAGGGCGTGCTGCTCGGCGATCAGCAGGGCGCAGGCCATGGATTCGGCCGTCGCCGAGTCGACCTCGACGTCGTACCGCACCCCGAGGTGTACGGAGTCGGCCTGGCCGCGGGCCATGCCGGGGACGCGGTCGCCGCGGGCGGTCTCGCGCCCGGCCGCGGTGTCGGGGTCGCAGCGCACCGCGACCCAGAGCACGTCGAGCCCGTCGAGGGCGTGGAGCCAGCGCTTCTGCCCGTCGGCGCCGTCGAGGAACACCTCGTCGAGAATGACCCGGGCGCCGGCCCGCACCATGGCGGCGACCCCGTGCCGCCAGGCGTCCGAGAGCCGCCGGTACTCGGGCCCCACGGTCACCGTGCCGTCGGCCCCGATGCCGAGCCCGCCCTCGCCGTCGCGGAGCGAGGCGGGCATGGCCGCGTCCACGGAGTCGACCCCGAACATCAGCCAGGCCCCGGGCAGCACGGCTTGCAGACACCGGGCGATCCCGGACTTCCCGGAACTGGACCCGCCGTTGAGCACGATCACCTGACACCGCGGCATGCCTGTTTGATCCATCACGGGCGCCAACGTAAGCGGCCGCCCCTTCCCCGGCCAACCGATTTCCGCCTAGCCTGCGCGGATGCGGCGAATCCTGGTGGCCGGGGTGACGGGATCCGGCAAATCAACCCTGGCGCGCGCGGTGAGCAGGCGCCTGGAGATCCCGTACCACGAAATGGACGAGCTGTACTTCGGCGGACCGGCCTGGACGCCGAACCCGCAATTCGCCACCCGGACAAGGGAAATAGCCTCCTCCCCGACCTGGATATTCGACTCATTCGGCTACCCGGAGGTGCGCGACCTGCTGTGGGAGCGGGCGGACACGGTGGTGTGGCTGGACTACCCGAGGCGGGTGGTCATGCCCCGGGTTCTGCGCCGCTCATTGCGCAGAACGGTGCTGCGAGAACGAGTCTTCAACGGCAACCGCGAAAAGCTGGCGGACTGGTTCACCCCGGACCACCCGGCCCGCACGTCCTGGACCCAGCATGCAGCCCGCGGAGCGGAGATCGAAGCACGGGCCGGGGATGCGAGGTTCGCCCCGCTGAGGACCCTGCACTTCACGACACCGAAGGAAACGGAGAGGTGGCTGCGCACGCTGGAGGGCCTGTAGCCCAGCCCCCTTCCCGGCCGGCACCGCACTCCCGTACGATGTTGATCAAGGCGGGGTCGTAGCACAGAGGTAGTGCGCCTACACATCATGGAGGAGGACGCCGGTTCGAATCCGGCCGCCCCGCCCCTCTACCAACGCTCCGTCAGGTCGTGCGACGGCAGCGAAAAGGCCCGGCCGGTGAACCCGGTCGGGCCTTTTCTGCGTCCGCTTCCACCTGCGCGTTCGCCGAACGCGTACGGCTTCGCGGACTTGGCCCGGTGTCAGGCCTTCTTGGTCTCCCAGAAGATGCGGTCGATCTCGGCGATGAGGTCGAGCGCCTTCTGGCCGGTCGCCGGGTCGGTCGACGCCTTGGCGGCCGAGAGGGCCTTCAGGGTGTCGTTGACCAGCTGGTGCAGCTCCGGGTACTTCTCGAAGTGCGGCGGCTTGAAGTAGTCGCTCCACAGCACCGACACGTGGTGCTTGGCGAGCTCCGCGCGCTGTTCCTTGATGACCACGGCACGGGCACGGAAGTGCGCGTCCTCGTTGGCCTGGAACTTCTCCTGTACGGCCTTGACCGACTCCGCCTCGATGCGGGCCTGGGCAGGGTCGTACACACCGCAGGGCAGGTCGCAGTGCGCGCTGACCTTCACCTTGGGGGCAAACAGGCGGGAAAGCATTGAGCTGTCCTTCCTCGTGATCGTCTTCTCAGGTGGGACATTACTCGGTGAGAGACGGGATTTCGCGGGTGCCCCCATGGGCTTAGGTCAAAAGTCCAGGGTCACCATGGGACTCGTGGCGGAACGTACCGTGGGAGTGGCGGCGGGGTGCCGGTGGCCGGGAGGTGGGTGACGTATGACGGATGAGGGGCGGGAGCCGAGGGTGCCGCTGGGGATCGCCGAGGTCCTGGGGACCTCGATGGTTCCCACGCTGTTGCACGGGGATCAGCTGCTCGTGCACTACGGGGCCGAGCTGAGGGTGGGTGATGTGGCCGTGCTGCGGCACCCCTTGCAGCAGGATCTGCTCATCGTCAAGCGGCTCATGGAGCTGCGCGAGAGCGGCTGGTGGGTGCTCGGGGACAACGGGGACGACGAGGTCGTGGACAGCAGGGCGTTCGGCGCCGTGCCCGTCGAGCTCGTGCTCGGCCGGGTGCGCGGGCGGTACCGGCCGATGACGGCCGGACGCCGCCGCACCGTCGGCTACCTGGCGTCCTGGCTCGTCTCGTCGGTCAGGCCGGTGCTCTCCGACCGCTCGGTCTCCAGGCGCTTGCGGGCCCGGTAGGCGGCCACGTTCGCCCGGGTCGCGCAGCGGTCCGAGCAGTAGCGGCGCGAGCGGTTGGTCGAGGTGTCCAGGTAGGCGTTGCGGCACGGCGCCGCCTGGCACAGGCCCAGCCGGTCGACCCCGTACTCCGTGAGGTGGAAGGCCAGGCCCATGGAGGCGATCGCCGCATAGCCCGCCGTCGCGTTCGACGGGTGGTCGGCGAGGTGCATGTGCCACAGCGGGCGGTCGTCCTCGTCCCGGTGCTCGTGGCCCGACACCTGCGGACTGACCGGGAACTCCAGGAGCAGCGAGTTGAGCAGGTCCACCGCCTGGACCTCCTCGCCCGCGTCCGCCGCCTCGAAGACCGCCCGCAGGCGGGCCCTTACCGAACGGAAGCGCGTCACGTCCGCGTCCGTCGCCCGGCGCGCCGCCGACTTGTTCCCGCCGAACAGTTCGCGCACCGCGTCGACCGACGTCAGCGAGTCCTTGCTGCGGGCCGGCTCCTCGGTGTTGACCAGGCGCACGGCGTAGTCCGAGTAATAGGCCAGTTCCACTTGTAGTCCTTACGGTGGCGGTCTATGGTCTGGAGTGTTCACAGGTAACGGCTGGGTACCCTTCGAGGGTATTACAGAGTGGCTTCGTAGGAGGGATCGCGGTGTCGGAGACTGTCACTGGGGCCGGTACGGGCACCGACTGGCAAGGCTGGCAGAACAGCTGGGACCGGCAGCAGGAGTGGTACATGCCGGACCGCGAGGAGCGCTTCCGGGTCATGCTCGACATGGTCGAGGCCTGCGTCGGTCCCGCGCCGCGCGTGCTCGACCTCGCGTGCGGTACGGGGAGTATTACGGACCGGCTCCTCAAGAGGTTCCCGGACGCGGTCAGTACGGGGGTGGATCTCGACCCCGCGCTCCTCGCCATCGCCGAGGGCACCTTCGCCGGGGACCCGCGTGTCACCTTCGTGACCGCCGATCTCAAGGACCCCGAGTGGGTCCGGTCGCTTCCGTACGACTCCTACGACGCCGTTCTCACGGCCACTGCCCTGCACTGGCTGCACAGTGAGCCGCTCGCCGCGCTCTACGGGCAGGTCGCCGGGCTCGTCCGGGACGGCGGCGTGTTCATGAACGCCGACCACATGATCGACCCCGCCACCCCCCGCATCAACGCCGCCGAACGCGCCCACCGGCACGCCCGGATGGACCGCGCCAAGGCCGCCGGTGCCCTCGACTGGGCCGACTGGTGGGCGCTGGCCGCCGAGGACCCGGTCCTCGCCGGGCCGACCGCCAAGCGGTACGAGATCTACGGCGAGCACGCCGACGGCGACATGCCCCCGGCCGCCTGGCACGCCGAAACCCTGCGTGCCGCCGGCTTCGCCGAGGCCCGACCCGTATGGGCCTCGCCCTCGGACACCCTGCTCCTCGCCCTGAAGTAGCAGACGCGAAAGGGGGGTTATGGGCGCCTGCCCATAACCCCCCTTTCCTTGCGAGGCGTTACAGCACCTTCGACAGGAACGACTTCGTCCGGTCGTGCTGAGGGTTCGTCAGGACATCACGCGGGTTGCCCGCTTCGACCACCACGCCGTCGTCCATGAAGACCAGCGAGTCGCCGACCTCACGGGCGAAGCCCATCTCGTGGGTGACCACGATCATGGTCATGCCGTCCTCGGCGAGCCCGCGCATGACGTCCAGGACGTCGCCCACCAGCTCGGGGTCGAGCGCCGAGGTCGGCTCGTCGAACAGCATCAGCTTCGGCTGCATCGCCAGCGCCCGGGCGATCGCCACGCGCTGCTGCTGGCCGCCGGAGAGCTGCGAGGGGTAGTTGCCCGCCTTGTCGGCGAGGCCGACGCGGTCGAGCAGCTTCAGGGCCCGCTCGCGGGCCACCGCCTTCGACTCCCGCTTGACCTGGACCGGCGCCTCCATGACGTTCTCCACGGCCGTCATGTGCGGGAACAGGTTGAAGCGCTGGAAGACCATGCCGATGTCCCGGCGCTTCAGGGCGACTTCGCTGTCCTTCAGCTCGTACAGCTTGTCCCCCTTCTGCCGGTATCCGACCAGGTCGCCGTCGACGTACAGGCGCCCGGCGTTGATCTGCTCCAGGTGGTTGATGCACCGCAGGAACGTCGACTTGCCGGAGCCGGACGGGCCGATCAGGCAGAACACCTCGCCCTCGGCCACCTCCAGGTCGATGCCCTTGAGGATGTGGGCGGGGCCGAACGACTTGTGGACGCCCTCCGCCTTGACCATCGGTTGTGCAGTCATGGGATCACCGCCGCCAGTTGGAGAGGGAGAGCAGGTTCGACTTGATGCGCTCCAGCGGCGTGGGCGGCAGGGCGCGCAGCGAACCGCGTGCGAAACGGCGCTCCAGGTAGTACTGGCCGACGCTGAACACGCTGGTCAGGGCCAGGTACCAGATCGAGGCGACGAAGAGCATCTCCATCACCGCGAACGAGGTCGCGGCGACGTCCTGGGCACTGCGCAGCAGATCCTGGTACTGGACGGCCACGACCAGTGACGAGGTCTTGAGCATGTTGATGAACTCGTTGCCCGTCGGCGGGATGATCACCCGCATCGACTGGGGCAGCACCACGCGGCGCATGGTCTGCATCTGCGTCATGCCGAGCGCGTGCGAGGCCTCGGTCTGGCCCTCGTCCACCGACTGGATGCCGGCCCGGACGATCTCCGCCATGTACGCGCCCTCGTTCAGGCCGAGGCCGAGCAGGGCGGCGAGGAACGGAGTCATGACCGCGGTCATGTAGTCCTTGTAGAACCCGAGGTTCAGGATCGGGAAGATCAGCGCCAGGTTGAACCAGATGAGGAGCTGTACGTAGACCGGGGTGCCGCGGAAGAACCAGATGTACAGCCAGGCGACCGAGCTGGTCACCGGGTTCTTCGAGAGCCGCATCACGGCGAACAGCACGCCGAGCGCCAGGCCCACGGCCATGGAGACGACGCTGATGAGCACGGTGTGCCACAGGCCGGTCAGGATGCTGGAGTCGAACAGCTTGTCCGTGACGGTGGCCCAGCGCACATTGCCCTGGGCGAACGCGTACCCGAGCGCGCCGAGTACGGCGACGACGACCACGGCGCTGATCCAGCGGCCGTAGTGGCGTACCGGGATGGCACGGATGATGTCCGGCGGGACCTGCTCCGGGGCGGCGTCCGCCGGACCGGAGGGGGTCTTGTCGAGCTTGTCAGTCACAGCGACTGCCCTTCAGTGGTGCGCGGGGGGTCAGGAGCCGCCGTTGATGGCTGCCTTGGTGACGGCGCCCTGCGCGCCGCCCCACTTGTCGATCGCCGTCTTGTACGTGCCGTCCGCGATGACCGCGTCCAGCGCGGCCGCGAGGGCGTCGCGCAGCTGGGTGTTCTTCTTGTCCACCGCGATGCCGAAGGGGCCCGCGTCCGACTTGTTGGCGACCGCCTCGAAGTCGGCGCCGCCGCCCGCGGTCTGCGCGATGTACGCGGCGACGGGGGAGTCGTTGAGGTCGGCGACCGCACCGCCGGCCTTGACGCGGGTCTGCGCCTCGGCGTCGGTGGCGTACGGCTCGAAGGCCAGCTCGCCCTTGCCGTCCGCCTTGCACTTGGCGGCGAGGTCCTTGGCGGCCTGCTCGTACGTGGTGCCGCGCTGCACGGCGATCTTCTTGCCGCACAGGTCGTCGGTGGACTTGATGCCCTCCGGGTTGCCCTTCTTGACCAGGATGCCGGTGCTCGCCGTGTAGTAGTCGACGAAGTCGACGCCCGTACCGGTCTTCTTGCCGTCCTTGTCGAGGCCCTGCTGGCGGGCCTTGGTGTCGCTCACCGAGGACATGACCGCGTCGTAGCGGCCGGTCGGCAGCGCGCCCAGGAGGGTGTCGAAGGTGCCGCTGGTGAACTCGAACTTCACGCCGAGCTGCTTGCCGAGGGCGTCGGCGATGTCGGGGTCGATACCGACGATCTTCTCGCCCTGCTTGAACTCCATGGGGGCGTAAGTGGCGTCGGTCCCGACCTTGATGACGCCGGCCTTCTGAATGTTCGCGGGCAGCTTGGAGAAGAGCGGGGCGGACTTCGAGGCCCCGCCCGAGGACTCGGGGGCCGAGCCCTTCTTCGTCTGGTCACCGCAGCCGGTGACCAGCAGGGCGCCCGCGACCGCGATCGCGCCGACCGCGGCAATCCGGGACTTGGAGGCGGTCGTACGGCGGGTGGTGCTTGCGGTCATGGTCGGGTTCCTCCGGCAGATGTTGAGTGGAGTGGCCATGGAGTGCGTACGAAACGACGACGCACAGGTCCTGGGCGGTGGTCGTGCACGCATCCTCGGGTGTCGCGACCGCGGTGTGAACCGCGTGTGAAGTCGCATCTTGCCATTCGGACCCCGGAAATCAGGGTCGCAGCCATGTCAAAATCGGATAACGGGTCACCCCCCGAACCGCAACAAGCCGCTACACCAAGGCCCACTTGGCCGGACCATGTGCGGGAAGTGTCCGCAGGGACCGCAGATTCTCCGGTTCATCTCGCGTTGTGGACATGTTTCATGCCGCGTATGCGACTTGTCGTGACATCGCACCAAGAGTCGTGTCACGGTACGGAGGCCGCTTGCGACGCAGCGTCGGCGCTGGGCCAATATGGACTCGTCGGCGGACGTCGATGTCCGGTAAGAAGGATCCTTACACCCCTCATCCGGGGCTCAGGGCGCGTGTGCGGCGCGCCCGCGCGTACGTACCTCCACCCCGCGGGGCGGGCCAACCGCCCTCAGCGGGGAACGTACGCGGGTCCGCCCACCCCTCCTCAACAAGGAGTGGCCACCCTCAACTGATGAAGACTTAAGGGGTCAAACACAATGGCAGCGGAGATCGTCAATCCTCGCAGCGACAGCACGGAGGGTTCGGACGAGCCCTTCGACCCGGCCTTCGCGCTCCACCGGGGCGGCAAGATGGCCGTGCAGGCCACCGTGCCGATCCGTGACAAGGACGACCTGTCCCTCGCCTACACGCCGGGCGTCGCCAAGGTGTGCAGCGCGATCGCGGAGAACCCGGAGCTGGTCCACGACTACACCTGGAAGTCTCAGGTGGTCGCCGTCGTGACGGACGGTACGGCGGTGCTCGGGCTCGGTGACATCGGCCCGGAGGCCTCCCTTCCCGTGATGGAGGGCAAGGCGATCCTCTTCAAGCAGTTCGGCGGCGTCGACGCGGTTCCGATCGCGCTCGCGACCACCGACACGGACGAGATCATCGAGACCGTGGTCCGGCTTGCCCCGTCCTTCGGTGGGGTGAACCTGGAGGACATCTCCGCCCCGCGCTGCTTCGAGATCGAGCGCCGGCTGCAGGAAGCCCTGGACATTCCGGTCTTCCACGACGACCAGCACGGCACGGCCGTCGTCACCCTGGCCGCCCTGCGCAACGCCGCCAAGCTCACCGGACGCACCCTCGGCGACCTGCGCGCGGTGATCTCCGGCGCGGGCGCGGCCGGTGTCGCCATCGCCAAGTTCCTGCTCGAAGCGGGCCTCGGCGATGTGGCGGTCGCGGACCGCAAGGGCATCGTCAGCAGCGACCGGACGGACCTCACGGACGTCAAGCGCGAGCTCGCCGAGCTCACCAACAAGGCGGGCCTGACCGGCTCCCTGGAGACCGCGCTGGCCGGCGCCGACGTGTTCATCGGCGTCTCCGGCGGTACGGTGCCCGAGCCCGCGGTCGCCTCCATGGCACCGGGTGCCTTCGTCTTCGCGATGGCCAACCCGAACCCCGAGGTGCACCCCGACATCGCGCACAAGTACGCGTCCGTCGTGGCCACCGGGCGCTCGGACTACCCGAACCAGATCAACAACGTGCTCGCCTTCCCCGGCATCTTCGCGGGCGCCCTCCAGGTCCGGGCCTCCCGGATCACCGAGGGCATGAAGATCGCCGCGGCGAACGCGCTGGCCGACGTCGTGGGCGACCAGCTCGCCGCCGACTACGTCATCCCGTCCCCGTTCGACGAGCGGGTCGCCCCGGCCGTCACGGCGGCGGTCGCTGCCGCCGCCCGCGCCGAGGGCGTGGCGCGCCGGTAGTACGTTCCGGAGGTCCGCTTGCGGAGCCGTGCCGGGCTTTCCCTCGGGGGAGCCCGGCACGGCTTTTTCGTGGCTGTCCGCAGCGTGCGGGGTGTCACAGCCGTGGGAGGTTCCGGCGGCCGGGCCGCGCGCTCTAGGGTCAGGGCCATGTTCGCCGCCTACGCCGCCCGCATCGACCGTGACCAGCCGCTCAGCGGCCTCGAGTTGGGGGAGCGGCCGGCCCCCGAGGTACGCCCCGGCTGGACGCTCGTCGACGTACGGGCCGCCTCCCTCAACCACCATGACGTCTGGTCGCTGCGCGGGGTCGGACTCACCGAGGACAAGCTGCCGATGATCCTGGGCTGCGACGCGGCCGGGGTCGACCAGGACGGCAACGAGGTCGTCCTGCACTCGGTGATCGGCCAGACCGGCCACGGCGTCGGCCCCGCCGAGGGCCGCTCGATCCTCACCGAGAAGTACCAGGGCACCTTCGCCGAGCAGGTCGCCGTCCCCACCTGGAACGTCCTGCCGAAGCCGAAGGACCTGAGCTTCGCGGAAGCGGCCTGCATGCCGACCGCCTGGCTGACCGCGTACCGGATGCTGTTCACCAACGCCGGGGTGCGGCCCGGGGATTCGGTCCTCGTGCAGGGCGCGGGAGGCGGCGTCGCCACCGCCGCGATCGTCCTCGGCAAGGCGGCGGGCCTGCGGGTCTTCGCCACCAGCCGCGACGAGGCCAAGCGCAGGCGGGCCGTGGAACTGGGCGCGGTCGAGGCGTACGAGCCCGGTGCGCGGCTGCCGCAGCGGGTCGACGCGGTCATCGAGACGGTGGGGGCCGCGACCTGGTCCCACTCGGTCAAGTCCCTGCGTCCCGGCGGCACTCTGGTCATCTCGGGCGCCACCAGCGGCGACCGCCCGGCGCACGCCGAACTGACCCGCATCTTCTTCCTGGAGCTCAAGGTCGTCGGCTCGACGATGGGCACGAAGGACGAGCTGGAGGACCTGCTCGCGTTCTGCTCGGCGACGGGCGTACGTCCCGTCATCGACGAGGTGCTCCCGCTGGACCGGGCGCGCGAGGGCTTCGAGAAGGTGGCGTCGGGAGACCTGTTCGGGAAGGTGGTCCTCACCATGGAGTGAGGCGCGGCCGGGGGTGTGAACGGGGGCTGACGGCCGCGGTTCCGCGTGTACGAGGCGTACTGGGTGTACGAGTGCGCAGGCGCGGGGCTGTGACACGTGCGGCTCCGCCGCGTGGGCGCGACTGGGAGTGCTGGGCGCCCTACAGGGGCGCGGGGAACTGCGCGACCAGCCACTCGCGGCCCGCGGGTGAAGGCGGGGCCGGGGCGGAGCCCCGGAGGGGGTGAACCATTCGACTTGGCTGTGCGGGTGGGTGGGCAGGACCCCCGGGGTCTGGGGCGGAGCCCCAGGCGGGACGGGTGCCCACCCCACCCCGCTAGTGCCGGCGCGGGCGCAGGGTCGCTGCGATGTGGGTCGCCGCCCGGGCCAAGTGGGCGCGGGCCTCGGCCAGTTGGGGGGACGTCACCCCGTGGTCCCGGGCCGCATCCCTGATGTCGTCCCGGAAGCGGTCGAGCAGCCGGTCGAGGTCTCGCGCCGGGTCACCGGACGGCTCCTCCCGCGCCCACTCCGGCTCGGGACCGGCCTCGGCATCCGGCTTCGCCAGGTCCACCCGCTCGGCCGTGACGTCCGCCTCCGGCGACGACGCCGGCGGCTGGCCGAACCCGAAACGGCCCAGCTCCTTGGTGATCTCCGCGAGCCCCTCGCGTACACCCGTCGGCCAGTCGCCCCGCGCGAAATGCTCCTGGACCTGGCGCTGGACGTCCCGGGCGACGCGCTGCATCTCCTCGCGCGCCTTGTCCTGGGCCTCCTTCGCCTGGCGGCGGGCCTGCTGGGCCTCGTCGCGGGCCCGCCGGGACTCGTCCTTCGCCCGGCGCGCCTGCTCCTTCCACTCCTGCTTCGCGCGCTTGAACTCCTCCTTGGCCTGCTGCCAGGCCTCGCCGTCGCCCCACGCGCTGTCGAAGAAGTCGGAGGCCTCGGGGAACCCCTTCCGGGCGCCCCGGCCGGTGCCCGCGGACGCCTGGCCCGTACGGGCTTCGCGGGCCGCGCGGCGCATGTCGTCGCGGAGGCTGCCCGCCGCGCCGCGTACGTCGTCGCGGATCTCGGCGGCGAGTTCGGAGACGGACTCGCGGATCTCCAGCTCCAGATCAGCCAGTTCACCGCCCCGGCCCGCCAACTCCGCGCGGCCCGCGTCGGTGATCGAGTAGACCTTGCGGCCGCCCTCGGTGGTGTGCGTGACGAGCCCCTCGGCCTCCAGCTTGGCGAGCCGCGGGTAGACGGTGCCGGCGCTGGGCGCGTACAGCCCCTGGAAGCGCTCCTCAAGCAGCCGGATCACCTCGTACCCGTGGCGCGGGGCCTCGTCGAGCAGCTTGAGGAGGTAGAGGCGGAGGCGGCCGTGGGCGAAGACGGGGGGCATGTCAGAGCACCTTCTTGGTCGAGCCGGCCGAGCCGGACTGGTCGTCGGCGGCGGAGGATGTGGCGGCAGGACCCGAGCCCTCGGGCGCCGCGTCCTCGGGCGCAGAAGGATCCGGGGCAGAGGGGTCCGGTGCAGAAGCAACCGGCGCGGAGGCATCCGGCCCCGAGGTGTCGGGCCCCGCGGCCTCCGGCCCCGGACCCGCGTCCTCGAACGGCGGCTCCTCGTCCGCCGGCCTGCGCAGGAGCGCTATCGACCCGGAGACCGTCGTCGCCCTGAGCGTGCCGTTGCCCGCCCCCAGCGTGCCGGTGATCTTCTTCGTGCCCCACTGCCCGCTGATCCGCAGGTCCTCGAAGGCACTGGACACGGCCCCGCTCGCGGTGTTCGCCTCGACGTGCGCGTCGGCCGGGTGCGGCAGCCGGATGGCGACCTCGCCGGACACCGTGGTCAGCCGGATGTCGGCGGCCTTCGCGCCCGGGTCGAGATCGAGCAGCATGTCGCCGCTGACCGACTCCGCCGCCACACAGCCCCCGGCCCCCTCGATGACCGTCAGATCGCCGGAGACCGACTTGAAGCGGAGCTCGCCGGTGACCGCCTGGGCCTCCAGGTTGCCGGTGACGCTCTCGGCGCGGACCGGCCCCGCGAGCTTGACGAGGGTGGTGTCACCGCTGACGCCGCGCACCTCCGTACGCCCCCGGATCCCGGAGACCACGGCGCCCGCGCCGATCATGCCGACCTCGACGTCCGCGTCGGCCGGTACCGCGAGCGAGACCACCGCGCTGCGGTTCCAGCCCTTGCGGTCGAGCCACTTGAACAAGCCGCGCCAGGGCAGGTCCTCGTAGGCGACGGTGAGCGTGGACCCGTTCCGCGTCACGATCAGCGGTGGCCCCTCGACGGAGGAGATCTCCAGGCGGGCGGAACTTTCCTCGGTGCCCACGACGTTCACTGTTCCGTTGACGACGCGCACATGGAGCTTCGTCACCGGCCCGCCGGCCTCGTCGAAGGTGAGCTTCCGCGAGTCTGGGACGGCCCACGTGGACTCGGACATGTGCTGACCTCCTGGGCGCTGCGAGTGGGTACTGCGACACGTGCGTACCGCGAAGAGCGGGTACTCCAAGACGCAACATATCGCGTCTCTCGTTAGACACGATATATCGCGCTTGGGGAAAGTCAAGGGGCGGCTCCCAGTGGTTCGATGGGGCTCCACGTCTGTGCGTATATGTACGGATATGGCGAAATCGGGCCGTGCATGCCCTAGCGTATGGATCATGCGCGTCGCTCCTCCCGCTGCCCCCGGAGCCCTGCTCCTCTGCCGCGCCGAACCCCCGGCCGTCCGCCCGGTCGCCCATCTGCTGCGCGAGCGGATGCTCCTCGCCCCGGCGGGTGACGGCTGGAGCGTGCTTGTCCCCGCGGCCAAACCCTGGCTGACCGGCACCGACCCCGTCGACCGGGTGCTCGCGGGCTGGGCGGGCGCGCTCACGGTCGGCGCCGGCTGGCCGGCGATCGCGCTGTGGTGGGACGACGCCCGGTCGGGCTACACCCTGGCCTCGGGCTTTCGCCGTACGGTCGGCTACGTCTGGCTCGCCGACGGAACCCCGGTCGGCGAGGGCGAGGCGATGCGCACCTTCGCGGCCCGGCTGGGGCTCGACCCCGTACTGGACGTGGAGGCGCTGGACGGTCTGACCCGGCCCGATTCGGCCGCCGATGCCCGGGCCCGGCTCCTCGGCCTGATCGCGATCCTGGCCCGCACCGGCGTCGCCCTGCCCGCCGGACTCACCCCGGGCGAACCGACCGACCGCCTGCGTTCGGTGGCCGCCGCGCAGGGCGCCGAGACGATCGAGTGGTCCGGCTGGCGCGACGCGGTACGCGCCGAACTCGACGCGGTCGAGGAAAGCCCGCTCGGCCCCTGGGTCCGCGGCCCCAAGGCCCGCCTCCTGGGTGCCGCCCAACTCGCCGCGGGCCTCCCGCTCACGGCCTGGGGCCTGAAGCGCCGCAGCGGCGGGTGGACGGCAGCGGGCGCGATCCTGATCGCTCACGGGGTGCTGAGCCTCGCCTACGACCGGATGCGCGCCCGGCCCGGCGACTGACGCGTATTACGCGTTGCGGCCCGCCCGTCGAACTCCGGCGCCGCTCAGCTCACTCGTCCTCGTCCTCGTCGTCGAGCCGCGCCAGCCACGTGGCGAGCCGCTCGACCGGAACCTCGAAGTCGGGGTTCAGGTCGACGAAGGTACGCAACTGCTCGGCGAGCCACTCGAAGGTGACCTCCTCCTCGCCGCGCCGCTTCTCCAGCTCCTCGATGCCGCGGTCGGTGAAGTACACAACTTGCTCCTGGGACGTACCGGATGTTCGCCCTTCAGCGTATCCGGCGGCCGCCGGGGAGCACTCCTGCTCCCGGTCCTTTGCGACCGCTTTGAAGCCCCATGGGTCGATCATCGGCCGGTTGCTGGTAGCTTCCGATCGTTTTGCGTTCCGGGGTGGGGGATTCGGTGAAGATTCAGCTGTTCAAAATGCGGCACATGGTGCTGATCAGTACCGGTGCCGTCGCACTTCTCGGCTGGACCGGCGTCCACGAGTCCGCCAAAGCCGAGGACGCCGGCTCGGTCGTCTCCTATGTGGTGTACGCGATCCTCGGGGCCGCCGCGGTCTTCGTGGTGCAGCGCTGTCTGCTGCTGCCCTCGAAGGTGTGGGTGCGCTTCGACGAAGGCTCGCTGTCGTGGCGGACCCACAAGTCGCTGATCGCGCAGGAGGTTTCGCCGTCCGGGACGGTGGCTCTCGACGACGTCGTGTCCGCGGCCGTGATCGTGCAGCACCCCACCTCGCGGGTGCTGTGGAGCCGGCGCCAGGTCGAAATGCGGTCGGTCCGGCTGGAGTTGAGGAGCGGCGAGCGCGTTGTGCTGCCGATCCGGGGACTGGCCGTGCATCTCGTCGCCGGGTCGCCGTTCTCGCAGCTCCTCGATGAACTGCGGCGTCGGCGGCCGGAGTTCGCGCAAGGGCTGAGCGTCGCCGTCTAGCGGCGGCCCGGCCATTGTGCCGTCCGCATTCTCGCGGGCGGCTTTCTTCTCATGTTCCGGGGTTGGTCTTGAAGGTCCAGGTATTCACGACGCGCCAAGCGGTGAGCGCGTCCGTTTTCGTGGGTGGCGTCCTGTTCGCCATCGCCATCAGCCTGTCATCCGTCGTCCTCCAGGCGGTGATCGGGGCCGCCGCGCTGATCATGATCGTCCGGTTCCTCGCGCTGCCCTTCCAGGTGTGGGTGCGGGTCGACGCCCAGGCCATCACCTGGAAGACGTCGCGGGCCGGCGTGAAGAACGGGCTGCCGGCGTCCGGAACGGTGGCCGTGGGGGACGTGGTCGCGGCGGCCGTGGTCAGGGAAAAGACGACCGTGCGGACCTTCGGGACGCAGAAGGAGATGGAGATGCGGGGTGTGCGGCTGACCCTGCGGTCCGGGGACGGCATCATGCTGCCGGCCCGGGCCACCGTCGCCAACGTGAGCGCCGATTCCCCGCTCCAGCGGCTCGTCGCCGAACTGCGGCGCCAGCACCCCGACCTTGCGTCCGGACTCGCCGTGCCGACCATGTGAGCCGCCCCTCGGGCCCACCCGGGCGGATCCGGCAGCCATGATCGGGATCTGACAGGCGCCGCACAGCGTTGTGTGAGTACGGGACGGCTGACGGAGGAGGCTTCGGATGTTCGGTGGGCTCGACGAGCTCTTCGCGCCCGCGCGACGGCACACAGAAGAGGAGCGCCGACGGCAGGAGATCACGCTCGACGAGGTCGGTGACTCCGACCCCGGGCGCGGCCCGATAGACCTGGCCAGCGGCAGCGTGGTCATACGTGTGCCCCCGGCCAGGGGCGCCGGCCACGAGGACGAAGAAGAAGAGCATTAGGCGCGGTATTCGCCCGAAGGGCCCGGCATCCCCACCAACTCGGGATGCCGGGCCCTTCGGCTGCGTACTACAGGGGCGGAACGGCTCTTCGGGGCCTAGGCCTCGAAGACCTCGTTCACCAGCTGCTCCTGCTCCTGCTCGTGGCGCTTCTTCGAGCCCACCGCCGGGGACGAGCCGTGCGGGCGCGAGATGCGGCGCAGGCGCTCGCCGTGCGGCACGTCCGCGCCGACGGCCAGGTCCAGGTGGTCGATCAGGTTGAGCGCGATGAACGGCCAGGCACCCTGGTTCGCCGGCTCCTCCTGGGCCCACAGGTACTTCTCGGCATTCGGGAACTTGGCGATCTCCGCCTGGAGCTCGGCACCCGGCAGCGGGTACAGGCGCTCGATGCGGATGATCGCCGTGTCGTTCGCGCCGCGCTTCTCGCGCTCGGCGGCCAGGTCGTAGTAGACCTTGCCCGCGCAGAAGACGACCTTGCGGACGGCGGCCGGGTCCACGTGCTCGTCGCCGATCACCGGGCGGAAGCCGCCGTTGGTGAACTCCTCGGCCTTCGACGCCGCCGCCTTCAGACGCAGCATCGACTTCGGGGTGAAGACGATGAGCGGCTTGTGGTGCGGGTTGTGGACCTGCCAGCGCAGCAGGTGGAAGTAGTTCGACGGCAGCGTCGGCATGGCGACCGTCATGTTGTTCTGCGCGCACATCTGGAGGAAGCGCTCCGGGCGGGCGGACGAGTGGTCCGGGCCCTGGCCCTCGTAGCCGTGCGGGAGCAGCAGGGTGACGCCGGAGGTCTGGCCCCACTTCTGCTCCGCCGACGAGATGAACTCGTCGACCACCGTCTGGGCGCCGTTGACGAAGTCGCCGAACTGCGCCTCCCACATCACCAGGGACTCGGGACGGGCCAGCGAGTAGCCGTACTCGAAGCCCATCGCCGCGTACTCGGAGAGCAGCGAGTCGTAGACGTTGTAGCGCGCCTGGTCCTCGGAGAGGTACATCAGCGGCGTGTAGTCCTCGCCCGTGACCTGGTCGACCAGGACCGCGTGGCGCTGGCCGAAGGTGCCGCGGCGGGTGTCCTGGCCGGAAAGACGGACCGGGACGCCCTCCATGAGCAGCGAGCCGATGGCCAGGGTCTCGCCCATGCCCCAGTCGATCGTGCCGTCCTCGACCGAGGCGGCGCGGCGCTGCATCTGCGGCATCAGACGCGGGTGGACGGTGATCCGCTCCGGGATGTTCACCTGCGACTCGGCGATGCGCTTGACGATCTCCTGGGAGACCGCCGTGGTGACCGCGACCGGGAACTGGGCCTGCGGGTCGGTCGAGTGGATCTCGCCCGGCGCCGAGGTGGTGGCCTCGCGGACCTCCGCGAACACCTTCTCCAGCTGGCCCTGGAAGTCCTGCAGGGCCTGCTCGGCCTCTTCCAGGGTGATGTCGCCGCGACCGATGAGCGACTCGGTGTAGAGCTTGCGCACCGAGCGCTTCTTGTCGATCAGGTTGTACATCTGCGGGTTGGTGAACTGCGGGTTGTCGCCCTCGTTGTGACCGCGGCGGCGGTAGCAGATGAGGTCGATCACGACGTCCTTGTTGAACGTCTGGCGGAACTCGAAGGCGAGCCGCGCGACGCGGACCACGGCCTCCGGGTCGTCGCCGTTCACGTGGATGATCGGCGCCTCGATCATGCGGGCCACGTCGGTGGCGTACATGGACGAGCGCGACGACTCCGGGGCGGCGGTGAAGCCGACCTGGTTGTTGATGACGATGTGCACGGTGCCGCCGGTGCGGTAGCCGCGCAGCTGCGACATGTTCAGGGTCTCGGCGACGACACCCTGGCCGGCGAAGGCCGCGTCACCGTGCAGGGCGACCGGCAGGACCGTGAAGTCCGTGCCGCCCTTGTTGATGACGTCCTGCTTGGCGCGGGCGACACCTTCGAGGACCGGGTCGACGGCCTCCAGGTGCGAGGGGTTCGCGACGAGCGAGACCTTGATCTGCTCGCCGTCGAGACCGGTGAAGGTGCCGGAGGCGCCCAGGTGGTACTTCACGTCGCCGGAGCCGTGCATCGACTTCGGGTCGAGGTTGCCCTCGAACTCGCGGAAGATCTGCGCGTACGACTTGCCGACGATGTTGGCGAGCACGTTCAGGCGGCCGCGGTGGGCCATGCCGATGACGACCTCGTCCAGGCGCGACTCGGCGGCGCTGTCGATGACGGCGTCGAGCAGCGGGATGACCGACTCGCCGCCTTCGAGCGAGAAGCGCTTCTGGCCGACGTACTTGGTCTGCAGGAACGTCTCGAACGCCTCGGCCGCGTTCAGGCGGCGCAGGATGCGCAGCTGCTCCTCGCGCTCCGGCTTGGAGTGCGAGCGCTCGACGCGGTCCTGGATCCACTTGCGCTGCTTGGGGTCCTGGATGTGCATGAACTCGATGCCGGTGGTGCGGCAGTACGAGTCGCGCAGGACGCCGAGGACGTCGCGCAGCTTCATCAGGGACTTGCCGGCGAACCCGCCGACCGCGAACTCCCGCTCCAGGTCCCACAGGGTGAGGCCGTGCTCGGTGATGTCCAGGTCGGGGTGCTTGCGCTGGCGGTACTCCAGCGGGTCGGTGTCGGCCATGACGTGGCCGCGGACCCGGTAGGAGTGGATCAGCTCGAAGACGCGGGCGGCCTTCGTGACGTCGTCGTCGTGCGAGGCGTCGATGTCCTTGAGCCAGCGGACCGGCTCGTAGGGGATGCGCAGCGCCTCGAAGATGTCGTCGTAGAAGTCGCTGTCGCCCAGCAGCAGGTTGGCGACGATGCGCAGGAACTCGCCCGAGGCGGCACCCTGGATGACGCGGTGGTCGTACGTCGAGGTGAGGGTCATCACCTTCGAGATGCCCAGCTTGTTCAGGGTGTCCTGCGAGGTGCCCTGGAACTCGGCCGGGTAGTCCATCGAGCCGACGCCCATGATGACCGACTGACCGGGCATCAGACGCGGCACGGAGTGCACGGTGCCGAGGCCGCCGGGGTTGGTCAGCGAGACGGTGACGCCCGTGAAGTCGTCCATCGTCAGCTTGTTGTTCCGGGCCCGGCGGACGATGTCCTCGTACGCCTGCCAGAACTCGAAGAAGTTGAGCGTCTCGGCCTTCTTGATGCCGGCGACGACGAGCTGGCGGTCACCGTTGGGCTTCACCAGGTCGATGGCGAGGCCGAAGTTCACGTGCTCCGGCTTGACCAGGGTCGGCTTGCCGTCCTTCTCGACGAACGCGTAGTTCATCGACGGCATGGCCTTGATCGCCTGCACCATCGCGTACCCGATGAGGTGGGTGAAGGAGACCTTCCCGCCCCGGGCGCGCTTGAGGTGGTTGTTGATGACGATGCGGTTGTCGAACAGCAGCTTCACCGGGACGGCGCGGACGGACGTGGCCGTCGGCATCTCCAGCGAGGCGTTCATGTTCTTGGCGACCGCGGCGGCGGGGCCGCGCAGCGTCACGTATTCAGGACCGGCCGGGGCTTCGGTGGCCTCGGCTGCCTTGGCGGCCGGCTTGGCGGCGGGCGCGGCAGCCGCCGCGGGCTTCGCGGGAGCGGGGGCAGCGGCCGGAGCCGCAGCCTTGGCCGGTGCCGGGGCGGCCTGGGCCGGCGCGGCGGGTGCGGCCGGGGCAGCGGCCGCAGGCGCGGCTACCGCAGCCCCCGCGGCTGCGGCAGGGGCCGACACTCGCGCGGCGTCAGCCGCTCCGGTGGAGCCGGTGCCTGCACCGGAGGGCTTGTCCGCCGTGCCGGTGGCACCCGGCTTGTAGTCGGCGAAGAAGTCCCACCAGGCGCGGTCGACCGAATTGGGGTCCTGGAGGTACTGCTGATAGATCTCGTCGACAAGCCACTCATTGGCACCAAAGCCGGCCGCAGGGTTCTTGCCCTGCCCGTCTTGGTCGGTCGAGACGCTCGAATTACTGGGGGACTGAGACGACACGGCGGTAACCGCCCTCTTCCGCTTCACAAGGTGATGGACAGCGGAAATAAAGGCTACGCCTCCCTGGCCGGGACGTGCAGGCCGGGCATGCCACAGTCGTGTAAGTCACACCGGAACCCGGGTTTCGGGGCGTGAAATGGCGGGAAACAAGCGTGGTTCCGCTGCTGCGCGAGCCAGTTCGGGTACGCGACAGTGCGGCTACGGCCCCCCGGCCCGCACCCCTGAACGACCACTTCTGCTGGTGACCACGCAGAACGGCTGCTTCCGGTTCGAACTTTACGTCAACTTTGCTGGCGCGGGGTGCCCGGGAGGGTGACCTGGATCCGGCAGCCACGTGCGGATTCGGCCACGCCGATCCGGCCACCGTGAAGATCCACCGCCCAGCGCGCGATCGCGAGGCCGAGCCCCGTACCGCCGTCGCTGCCGGGGCCGTGCGGGGAGGGCGCCGCGCCGCGGTTGAAGCGCTCGAAGACCCGGTGCCACTCGGACTGCGGGATGCCCGGACCCTCGTCCAGGACCTCCAGATCCAGCGACTCGGGCTGAGGGCCGCGGCGGGCCCGTACCGTCACGCGGCCGTGCGGAGGGGAGTGCTTGACGGCGTTGTCGATGAGATTCGCCACTACCTGGTGCAGCCGCTCGGCGTCCGCGTGCGCGGTCAGCTCGGGCGGCGAGACGTCCAGGTGGAGGTGGACGTCGGCGCGCTGGTGGTTGCCCGAGCCGGAGGACAGCTTGCGCTGGGCGGCCGCCAGGTTGGCTTCCTTGAGGACGCCCGACAGATACGGCCAGACCTCGAAGCGGTGGGCCCGCAGCGTCACCACGCCGTTGTCCAGACGGGAGAGGTCGAGCAGCGTCTCGACCAGGCGGCCCAGGCGCTCGGTCTGCTTGAGCGCCGTACGCATCGTCTCCGGGTCGGCCGCGGAGACGCCGTCCACGACGTTCTCCAGGACCGCGCGCAGTGCCGCGATGGGCGTGCGCAGCTCGTGCGAGACATTTGCCACGAGTTCCTTGCGGTGCCGGTCCACGGCCTCCAGATCGTCCGCCATGCGGTTGATCGTGCCCGCGAGGTCGCCGAGCTCGTCGCGGCGGTCGGCGCCGCGCACCCGGCGCGTGTAGTCCCCGTGCGAGATGGCGCGGGCGACGGTGTTCATCTCGTCCAGCGGGGCGGTGAGCCCGTGGGCGACGAACTGGGTGATCAGCAGCGTGGCTATCACCGAGAAGACGGTGATGAAGCGGAGCTCGGTGCGGGTCTGCAGGGCCACCATGAGCAGCCCGGTCGTGATGAAGACGGAGACCACGACCAGCGTGCCGAGCTTGGTCTTGATCGATATGGAGACCGACCGGAGCCCCGCCACGACCTGGCCGCGCAGTACGCGCCTGGCCCTGGCCCATCGGCCGCGCCTGGCCGGCTCGTCCCAGCCGGGCCGCTCGCCGCTGCCGCGCAGCTGCCGGGCCCGGTCTCCGGCCCGGCTCATGGCGCCGGGGTCTCCAGCGCGTAGCCGACGCCGTGGACCGTACGGATGCGCTCGGCCCCGATCTTCCGGCGCAGCGCCTTGATGTGGCTGTCCACGGTGCGGGTGCCGGACGCGTCGGCCCAGTCCCACACCTCGGCGAGCAGCTGCTCGCGGGACAGCACGGCACGCGGCGTGTTCGCCAGGCAGCTGAGCAGGTCGAACTCGGTCGGCGTCAGGTGGACGTCCTCGCCGCGCACCCGTACCCGGCGCTGCGCGTGGTCGATCTCCAGCTCGCCGAGGCGCAGTATGCCCGTGCGCGGCGTGGTCGCGGCAAGCGCGGCCCGCTCCACCCGGCGCAGCAGGACGTGCACCCGGGCCGCCAGCTCGCGCATCGAGAAGGGCTTGGTCATGTAGTCGTCCGCGCCGACGCCGAGCCCGACGAGCATGTCCGTCTCGTCGTCGCGGGCCGTCAGCATGAGGACCGGCACGGGCCGCCGGGCCTGGACCCGGCGGCAGACCTCCAGGCCGTCGAAGCCCGGCAGCATGATGTCGAGGACCATCAGGTCCGGCTGCCAGGCCTCGGCCGTGTCGACGGCGGCGGGGCCGTCGACGGCCGTTTGCACCTGGAAGCCCTCGGCCCGCAGACGGGCCGCGATGGCGTCGACGATCGTCGTGTCGTCCTCGACGACCAGCACCCTGCGCTGGGCGCCGGGGGTCGCCGCGACGCCGTTGTTGCCGGTGTGTGTCTGCTCCATCGGTTGCCCCGCCTTGACTGTGCTCGCCCGGGGATCCGTGGGGTGATCCCCTGTGTCGGTCAGAGACTAGAGGCACTTTCCGTGTCTCGGCTACGCAGGGCGAACGCCGAGATGGACCACGTCAGGGACGCCCCGGGCAACTCGGATCTCTTCGGTATGTACCCCAGTGAATCCGGCATTACGGAGAGCTTGTTCAAAGGCGCTGGACGGCTGCGCGGACCACACGGCGAGCACCCCGCCGGGGTTCAACCGCCGTGCGCAGTGGGCGAGTCCGGCCGCCGAGTACAGCCCGCCGTTGCCCTCCGTGACGGTCCAGCCGGGCCCGTTGTCGATGTCCAGGCAGAGCGCGTCGAAGGTGTCCTGTGCGGTACGTACGTAATCGACCAGATCGGCAGGGATGATCCGGGTACGGGAATCGGACAGAGCCGGGCCGGAAATGGCGCCAAGTGGACCTGACCGGTGCCAGTCGATGATGGCCTGTTCCCTCTCCACCACGGCGATTTGGCCCCAGCGGGGGTCTCGCGCCGCATGTGCGAGCGAGAAGCCGACGCCGAGTCCGCCGATGAGAACGGAGGGCCGGGTGGCGGCTGGCGGAAGTGTGTCGTACGCCGCATCGATGAGAAGGCGTTCCGAGCGGCCGTCCGAAGTGTCCATGAGGAAGCACCCGTTGGCGATGATCTCGAAATGCGCCCCGCGCTGCCGCAGCACGACTTCCCCGTGGGGTCCCTGGCGCCGGTCGAGGGTGGCGATGTCGTCCATGCCGCAGAGGATGCCGGGTTCGGCGGTGAGGCGCACGCGAGTTGCGGGCCGCCGGCCCCCGACGCTCGGGAAACGTCAAAGGTTGTCCCATGTGGCGCACGCCATAGACGGGGCAGGAGTCGTTCACGGAAGGTGAGCCGTTGTAGAGAGGTATCAGCGAGTACGAACCACGGAACACGGCCGAAGAACGCGGGCGTGGCTTGATTCGGGGCGCGCTTTCCGCGCTCCGGGGAAGGGGCCTCACCCGGTGCACCCGCTCGAAACCCGCCGCCCCGCGACGGCGGAAGGCCCCCTGCCGACGGCTCTCGGCGCGATACCCGCGCAGCTGGACGCGATACCGGCCCAGCGCCCGAAGCCCGAGCCCGCGACCGCTCCGGTCCCGAGTACCTCGGGCATACGAGGCCGGCTCACCCGAGCCGCCCGGCTGCTTCCCTCCCCAGCCTCCACACCGTTCGCCTTCGGCTACGCGGTGCTGCTCCTGGTGACCTCGATCTACACGGAGTACGGCGATCCGGACACGGTGGACACCCTGCTCCAGGCGTCGAGCACGGACGTGGCCCACCTGTCGACGACACCGGTCCTGGCGATCTTCGGAAGCGCCCTGTGGATAGCGGGAGGCATCGACTCCCCGTACGCGGTGGTCTTCATCTTCGTCCTGGCCGCGCTGGAACGCCGGATCGGCGGCCGGCGCACGGCGGGTGTCTTCCTGCTCGGCCATGTGGTGGCGACCCTGGCCACGGAGATCCCGGTGGCCCTGTCGGTCCTGGCGGGCCACCTCCCCGAGAGCTCCCTGCACCGCCTGGACTACGGCATCAGCTTCGGCCTGATGGCAACGGTGGGCGCCCTGTCGGGGCTGCTGGCCCCCCTCTTCCGCTGGACGACCCTGACGGTGGTGGCGGCGCTGCTGTTGGAAGACCTGCTGGACATGGCAGAACCCCTGGCAGCCTGGGGCCACCCGGTGGCCCTCCTGGTGGGCGTGGCCTGCTGGCCGGCGGTACGGCGGGCACGGAACGCGGGGGCGGCGGGGTAAGGGGTCTCAGCTTCGTTCGTCGGCCCGCCCGAACCAGGCGAGCACGTGCCACAACTGCTTCACGTACTGGAGCACTTCGTCCCGGGTGCCCCACTCGGCCCATGCGTGCGGTTCCCGCACGACGGACGCGGCCGCACGTCCGAGCACCTCGGCATCGAGCAGGCCGTCCCTGGAGTACTCGCGGGAGACCCTGGCGGCCAGCGGGATCATGACGGGCCCGCGGAACTCGGCGTCCACCTCGTGCGGCGCGAGCACGAACCCCCGGTGCCACTCGATCGGCACCCCGGTCGAGGCGAGCAGCCGGACGGTCGCCGTGCCCCGGAACGACGGGTCGAGCACCAGCGCCTCCGCGTCCGTCGCCAGCACGACCGGGCCGTGCACCTGCGCCTCGACATAGCCGTCCAACGCGCGCCCGTGCTCACCCGAAGGCGTCCGGCGGACATCGGTGCCGGCCTCGGCGAGGCCCGCCAGAACGGATGCGAAGGCGTCCGCGGTGCCCACGTCCTTCGGCCCCAGATGGCTGTCGCCGTGGCAGAAAGTGGCCCTCCGGTTCACCTCGGCGCGCAGCCGCACATGGCAGGAACCGAAGCGGGGCGCGGCGCCGTCCGCATGGCCGAGCAGATTGAGTGCCCCGTACTTGGGCCGCTCCTCGGGCCGTACGCCGTCGGCGTGATAGGCGCCGCCGAACAGATCCCGCTCCCATTCGTCCCGCGCCCCGCCGGGGAACGCGGATGAGACTCATGCCCACCGAATCCAGGCGAGGCACCCAGGCACTCGCCCGGGGTTTTCGGGGGCCGCGGGCTCTCACTCCTCCGTCGGCTTGAAATACAGACTCGCCATCGGCGAACGCGTCTCCCAGCCCAGGGTCGAGTACAGGGACTGGCCCTCCGGGGTGCCGACCAGGATTCCTGTTCTTGCGCCTGCCTCGTATGCCGTGTTCTGCAGGGTGCGCATCACCAGGCTGCCCAGGCCTCGGCGTTGGTGGGTGGGGGCGGTTTCTATCTGGTCGGCCACTGCTGTCGGGCCCGTCGGGGCGATCTGGCCGCGGGCCGCGAAGTGGCCCTCCGCGGTGCGGATCAGGACACGGGTCACGCCGCCCCGGGTCCAGGTCGTGAGGGTGTAGCCGGCCGGGACCTCGGGGCGCTCCGCGGTCAGCGGGATCGTCATCAGGTAGCCGGGCTGGTCGAACTGCCAGCCCTCGGTGAGCCACGGCCGCACGGTGTCGTCGTCGGTGAACAGCTTCAGCCACGTTCCGGGCGCGCTCGTGGCGGCCGCAAGGGCGCGGACATCCGCCTCGGCGGGCGCGGGGAGCACGTGGCGCGACACGTGGTTGGCCTGTCCCGCGTCGATCGTCCAGCCCCATGGCCGGTCGGTCGGGTCGGAGGTCCCGCGCGACACGATCCAGCCGTCGATCCAGGCCCGTACCCATGTGCCGATCGTGGCTTGATCCGGTGCTGTCGTCACCGTCGACGTCATGGCTGCCCCTTGGCGGTTGGTAATAGGTGAACCTGTAGAGGGAACATTACCGATCCCGCTCGCCCTTGTCTCGCCCCGACGGGCTTTGCTACGTAATGCTGGTGTCGCCGAGGGCCTCCAGTACCTCGCGCAGGCTGTCGGAGGCCTTCTCGATCAGGTCGCGGTCCACGTCGGCGAGCAGGCGTGCGTGGCTCGCCAGGTGGTCGTCGAAGGCGGCTCGGGTGACCTCGTGCCCGTGGTCGGTGAGGCGGATCTTGACGGTGCGCCGGTCCTCGCCGTCGCGCACCCGCTCCACCAGGCCCTTGGCCTCCATCTTGTCGACGCGGTTGGTGATCGTGCCGGACGACACCATCGACGCCTTGAGGAACGTCCCGGCGGTGAGGGCGTAGGGCGGGCCGGAGCGCTTCAGTGTCGTGAGGATGTCGAACTCGCCGATGTCCAGGCCGTGTCGGGCCGCTGTCGCCTTGATCGACCTCTCGGTGGCCAGGGCCAGCCGCTGCACGCGCCCGACGAACTGCACCGACCAGAGGTCGTCCACCACCTCGGGGCGCTCCTCGCTCCACTGCTCGACGATCTTGTCCACGATGTCGCTCACGGCCACCACTCCTCTCGATTCCGACTCTTTCGGTCAAAACCATACCAGTGCTGGTTCTCTTAGTTTCGAGATACTTGATTTTAAGAGTGTCGGATGCTTTTATCTCACTACCGAGATGGCCGAGCCCGAACGACTGGAGCACCCGATGTCCGAGCTGTCCCTCCACCCCGCCGCCCAGGACCTCCTCTTCCGCGAGGCGCGCACCGCCAGCACGTTCACCGCCGAGCCGGTGACCGAAGAGCAGGTCCAGGCGGTGTACGACCTGGTCAAGTACGCCCCCACCGCGTACAACCAGTCGCCGCTGCGGGTCGTCCTGGTCCGGTCCGCCGAGGCGCGCGGGCGGCTCGTGGAGCTCATGGACGCGGGCAACCGGCCGAAGACCGAGGCCGCCCCGCTGGTCGCGATCCTCGCCGCCGACAACGAGTTCCACGAGGAACTCCCGTCGCTGCTCCCGCACTTCCCGCAGGCCAAGGACCTCTTGTTCGCCGACCGCACGGTCCGGGAGGAATCCGCGCTGCTCAACGCGACGCTCCAGGCGGCGTACTTCGTCCTCGGCGTGCGGGCCGCGGGCCTTGCCGCGGGGCCGATGACCGGGTTCGACTTCCCCGGGGTCCAGAAGGAGTTCCTCGACGACGACCACACCCCGCTGATGGTCGTGAACATGGGCCGCCCGGGCCCGGACGCCTGGTACCCGCGCTCGCCCCGGCTCGCCTACGACCAGGTCGTCACCACGGTCTGAACCCGCCTGACCGGCCCTGGCCGTCCCCAGCCCGAATCGCCCGGGCCGCCCCCGGGTCCCACCGCCCCTGCCGCGCCACGTTCTGGAGCTGTCCGCCATGTCTGTTGTGCACACCCCGGCCCGCCCCCGCACCATCACCCCGGCGATACCGTCCGCGGCCCCCGCACCGCGCCAAGTCCCTGCCCTGTGGCTGGCGCTGCTGGCCACTCCGGCCGCCGCGAGCGCCAACGGACCCGTCCTGATCCTCCCGGCCATGGCCCGCTCACTGGGCGTCTCCCCGGCCGGCGCTACCTGGCTCGTCACCGTCTTCGCCTGGGCCATGGCGGTGGGCACCCCGCTGATGGCGGGCCTGCTGCGGCGCCGCGGCCTCGGCGCGATGCTCAAGCTGAGCGCCGCCCTGATCGCGGCCGGCACCGCCGTCCTCGCGGTGGCGCCCTGGCTGCCGCTGGCCATGGCGGGCCGGGCTGCCCAGGCCGCGGGCGCCGCGGGCCTCATCGCCGCGGCCATGAGCCTGGCGGGCTCGGTCCGCCGGATGGGCGTGATCGCGGCGGGCTTCGGCGCCCTCGGCGCGGTCGGCCCGCTGCTCGGCTCCGTGCTCGCGGACGCCGCTTCCTGGCGGCTCTCCCTGGCCGTCGGCGCGGTCGCCCTGCTCGCCCTGCCCGCCGTCATGCGCCGCGCCGACCTGTCCGCGCCGCCGAACAGTGCCCCCTTCGACGGCCGGGGCGCCGCCCTGCTCGTCCTGACGGTGACGGCCCTCGTGCTCGTGCCGCGCTACCCCCTCCCGGCGGTGGCCGCCTCGCTGGCGACGGCCGCGCTGCTCGCTCTGCACATCCGGTCCCACCCCACCGGCTGCGTGCCCGTGACCCTGCTGCGCACCCGCGCCTTCGTCCTCTCCGCCGTACTCGCCTGCACGCTCGCGACCTCGTACTTCGCGCTGCTCTTCACCGTCCCGCAGCTGCTGCGGGAGCGCACCGACTGGTCGGCCGCCACCATCGGGACCGGCCAGCTGGTCGCCCTGCTCGCCGGCTCCGCGCTCGCCATGGCGCTCGCCGCGGCCTCGGCCCGCATGAGCCGCCCCCGGGTCGTGGCGATCCTGCTCACCGTCGGAGCACTCGCCCCGCTCACCGCGGTCCTGACCCCCTGGGCGCCGCTGCTCCTGCTGGTCGCGACGCTGGCCCTGCTCGCCACCAGCACGGGCCAGGCCGCCCTCTCGGTGTACGCCACCACGGCCGCGCCCGCCGCCCAGCGCTCCACCGCGATCGGTCTGTTCAACCTCTGCTACCAGCTCGGCGGCGCCTTCGGCCCGGCGATCGCGGCGGCCGTCGCCCTGGGCGGCTGAAGGGTTTCGGGCCTGGTCACGGGGGCCGCCCCGCGTGATCGCTCAGAGCGAACACGCCTCGGGGAACATTCCCAGACTCACATGCATTGAGTCGGCATAGCTCAACTTGACTGCCGAAGGGGAGATCATGGCTGCTGAGTCCACGGGGTACCCGGCGTACACACCGACCGACCTGCCCGTGCTGCCGCTCGACGACGAGGTCGTGCTGCCCGGCATGGTCGTTCCGCTGGACCTGTCCGATGCCGAGGTGCGGGCCGCCGTCGAGGCCGCGCAGGCCGCCGCGCGGTCCGGCCAGGGAAAGCCGCAGGTGCTGCTCGTGCCGCGGATCGACGGAACGTACGCCGGGACCGGTGTGCTCGGGACCGTCGAGCAGGTGGGCCGGCTTTCCGACGGCGACCCGGGCGCCCTCATCCGGGGCCGCCACCGCGTGCGGATCGGGGCCGGCACCACCGGGCCCGGCGCCGCCCTGTGGGTGGAGGGCACGAGGGTCGAGGAGACCCTGCCCGAGCCGCTGCCGGGCCAGGTGACCGAGCTGGTCAAGGAGTACAAGGCGCTCGCCACCGACTGGCTGAAGAAGCGCGGGGCCTGGCAGGTCGTCGACCGCGTCCAGCAGATCGAGGGCGTCTCCGCGCTCGCCGACAACTCCGGGTACTCGCCGTTCCTCACGACCGCCCAGAAGGTCGAGCTCCTGGAGACCAGCGACCCGGTCGCCCGCCTCAAGCTCGCCACCGAGCAGCTCCGCGAGCACCTCGCCGAGCAGGACGTCGCCGAGTCCATCGCCAAGGACGTACAGGAAGGCGTCGACAAGCAGCAGCGCGAGTTCCTGCTGCGCCGCCAGCTCGATGCCGTACGCAAGGAGCTGCGCGAGCTCAACGGGGAAGGCGGTGAGGAGGACGAGAGCGACGACTACCGCGCCCGCGTCGAGGCCGCCGACCTGCCCGAGAAGGTCCGCGAGGCCGCCCTCAAGGAGGTCGACAAGCTGGAGCGTTCCAGCGACCAGTCGCCCGAGGGCTCCTGGATCCGCACCTGGCTCGACACCGTCCTCGAACTGCCCTGGAACGAGACCACCGAGGACGTCTACGACATCCGAGGCGCCCGTGCGATCCTCGACGCCGAGCACGCCGGCCTCAAGGACGTGAAGGAGCGCATCACCGAATACCTGGCCGTGCGCAAGCGCCGCGCCGACCGGGGCCTCGGCGTCGTCGGCGGGCGGCGCGGGGGCGCGGTCCTGGCGCTCGTCGGCCCTCCCGGCGTCGGCAAGACCTCGCTCGGCGAGTCCGTGGCCCACGCCATGGGCCGCAAGTTCGTCCGCGTGGCGCTCGGCGGCGTACGCGACGAGGCCGAGATCCGCGGCCACCGGCGCACCTACGTCGGCGCCCTGCCCGGCCGGATCGTACGGGCCATCAAGGAAGCCGGGTCCATGAACCCGGTCGTGCTGCTCGACGAGATCGACAAGGTGGGCTCCGACTTCCGGGGCGACCCGGCGGCCGCCCTGCTCGAAGTCCTCGACCCGGCGCAGAACCACACCTTCCGCGACCACTACCTGGAGGTCGAGCTCGACCTGAGCGACGTGGTGTTCCTCGCCACCGCCAACGTCCTCGAAGCCATCCCCGAGGCGCTGCTCGACCGCATGGAGCTGGTCCGGCTCGACGGCTACACCGAGGACGAGAAGGTCGTCATCGCCCGGGACCACCTGCTGCCGCGCCAGCTGGAGCGGGCCGGTCTGGAGCCCGGCGAGGTCGTCCTCGAAGACGCCTCGCTGCGCAAGCTCGCGGGGGAGTACACCCGGGAGGCGGGCGTACGGAACCTGGAGCGCTCGATCGCCCGGCTGCTGCGCAAGGTGGCCGCCCAGCACGAACTGGACCAGCAGGAACTCCCGTTCACCATCACCCCGGACGAGCTGCGGAGCCTGATCGGGCGCCCGCACCACGTGCCCGAGTCGGCCCAGGACCCGGCCGAGCGGCGCACCGCGGTGCCGGGCGTGGCGACCGGCCTCGCCGTCACCGGGGCCGGCGGCGACGTCCTGTTCGTCGAGGCCTCCCTCGCCGACCCGGAGACGGGCGCCGCGGGCCTGACCCTCACCGGTCAGCTCGGCGACGTGATGAAGGAGTCCGCGCAGATCGCGCTGAGCTTCCTGCGCTCGCACGGGGCCGAACTGGAGCTCCCGGTGGGGGACTTGAAGGACCGGGGCGTGCACGTCCACTTCCCGGCGGGCGCGGTCCCCAAGGACGGTCCGAGCGCCGGCATCACCCTGGTCACCGCGCTGTCGTCGCTGCTTTCGGGGCGGCAGGTCCGCACCGACGTGGCGATGACCGGTGAGGTGTCGCTGACCGGGCGTGTCCTGCCGATCGGCGGCCTCAAGCAGAAGCTGCTCGCCGCGCACCGGGCCGGGATCACGACCGTGGTGATCCCCAAGCGGAACGAGGCGGACCTGGACGACGTGCCCGCCGAGGTCCTGGAGAAGCTGGAGGTCCACCCCGTGACGGACGTCCGCCAGGTCCTGGAGATCGCCCTCTCGCCGGCGGAGGTGGCGGTCGCCGCAGCCGCCTGAGTGACAGCTACGCCGTGGTGGCCCGCTCGTACACCGAGCGGGCCTTCGCGTCGAACAGGGCCGCCGTCGACTCGTCGTCCGTGTCTCCGCCGCTCAACACGCCGATGATCCGGCCGAGTCGGTCCGGTGACCGGTAGCCGGTCAGCCAGGGGCTGCCGCTCGTGCCGGTCCAGAAGCCGCCGCACTCCATGCGCATCATCGCGGGCTCGTCGGTATCCCGGTGGACGTCGGTGGTGCACATGACCGGCCGGTTGTCGGGGTTGTGGTTCTCCTCCGGATAACCGACGACGGTCACCCGCTGGTCGGGGCCCGCGCCCCACTCGGGCGTCGAGGCGCCGACCACGCTCTGCACGCTGCGGCCCTGCGCGTCCGGTGCGACCGTGAGGAAGGCGTAGTCCACCGCGTCGCTCTGCTCCGCGGTCCACCGGTCGTCGACCTGGACGGCCCGCACCTTCCACTTCCCATACGGATACGTCCCCTTGGCCGCCCCCGAGAAGCCCGGCGCGAACTCCAGGGAGTCGAGCGGCTCGCCGGCCGTGCAGTGCGCGGCGGTGGCGATGACGTTGCCGCGCGGGCTGTCCACGACGCTGGCCGTGCAGTAGTGGCCGTCGCTGTTGACCAGCACGCCGACCGACGCCACTTTCGCGGCCGGGACGGCGGTGGTCTGGGTGCCGGGCTGCGCGGCCTGCGGGGCGGCGCTCGGGGAACTCTCCGGCTGCGGTTCCGAGGCCGCGGGCCCGCCGCACCCCGTACCGGCGGCCGCGACGACCGCGGCCAGGGCCACCGCCCGGAACACCACTCCCAACCTGCGCATGCCCCCCATCCTTACGCATGCCGCGCGCGAGATGGGGTCAGATGTGCGAGTCGTGCTCCGTACGGGCACACGGAAGGGCCCCCGGCTACGCAGCGCCGGGGGCCCCGCTCGTGCGACGCGGACCGGGGCGGAGCCTGTGTCCGAGCCCCGCCCGGGCCTGCGGCTCTAGCCGTTGGCGAGCGCCTGCAGCCGGTCGTACGCCCCGTTGAACTTGGAGTGGTCGCCGACCGTTGGGCCGGAGGAGGTGTACTGCCACATCGTGTAGTAGTCCCAGCCGGCCGGCAGGGTGCCCGGTTCGGTGTTGTAGCGGGCGATCCAGAGCGGGTTGGTGGAGCCGAAGGCGGCGGAGTTGCCGGTGCACTCGCTCCACCAGCTGGCCGCGGTGTAGATCACCGCGTCGCGCCCGGTACGCGCCTTGTACCGGTTGACGAAGTCGTGGATCCAGCTGACCATCCCCGCCTCCGACTTGCCGTAACAGGCGTCGCCGTACGGGTTCCACTCGATGTCGAGCGCGCCCGGCAGAGTCCGGCCGTCGCGGGACCAGCCGCCGCCGTGGTCCACGAAGTAGTCCGCCTGGGCCGCGCCGCCCGTCGTGTCCGGGGTCGCGAAGTGGTAGGAGCCGCGGATCATGCCGACGTTGTACGAGCCGTTGTACTGCTGGGCGAAGTAGGGGTTGGTGTAGTAGGTGCCCTCGGTGGCCTTGACGTAGGCCCATTTCACGCCGCTGGTCCACAGGGTGGGCCAGGCGACGTTGCCGTTGTGGCTGCTGGTGTCCACACCCTCGGTCTGTACCGCCTGCACGTCGCGGGTGTCACCGGGCAGAGGGCCCACCCCGTCGTGCTTCGCGACGCCCATGCCCATGGTCGCGGAGCCGCGGGCCGGGGTGTCGGCGGCACCCGACGTTCCGGTGGAGCCGAGCACGAGGGCGAGGGAGGAGAGGAGGATCCCGGCCGCGGCAATGGGTCCGCGGCGGGCCGTTCCGGATCTGTGCACGGGCATTGCGTGCCTCCGAAAGGCTCGGTGGGGCTTGGGACTTGACGGCCTGGGTCGACATGCCGACGTATCGCTGTGGACATGTCAGAGTCGACGCTACGCACGTAGACCGCTGGCGCGAAAGAGGCTTCAGGTTATGCCGTTGGTTCAGACCTTTGGTGGTGGCGACACGCTGCGGGAACGGAGTGGCCTGGAAGAAACTTTCATCCGACGTCGGCCCCGGCGCCACGGCCGCTCCCGGCCGGGACGGGCCCCTCGGCGTGCCGGGCGCACAGCAGGCTGGGAAATACTGTGCCCTCACGACACACCTACGGCATGGGAGCCGATGTGCACGGTCCGGACCAGGAGTTCCTCGCGCTCGAACGCGAGCTGGCCGTCTTCCTGCGACGGGCCAGGGCCTCGTCCGGCGAGATGGCCCGCGAGGTCCACCCCGATCTCGAACCGGCGGCGTACGGACTGCTGGTGCGCCTGGACGAGGCCGGCCCGCAGCGGGCCACCGAACTCGCCGGGTTCTTCGGCGTGGGCAAGGCGACGATGAGCCGCCAGCTGCACGCCCTGGAGGACCTGGGCCTGGTGGCCCGGGAGCCCGACCCGGCGGACGGCCGCGCCTCCCTGGTCCGCATCACGGCCGAGGGCACGACAAGGTTCGGCCGAGTGCGCGACGCCCGCCGCGAAAGCTACGTCCGCAAACTGGCGGACTGGGACCGGGCAGAAATCTCAGAACTGGCCAGGCTGCTGCATCAGCTGAACGCGGCGGCGGAGGGGTAATTGCCCCCTTGGGGCCGCAGCACGCGAAAGCCCCGCAGGATGCAGCGACAAACAGTCCTGGACCCGGTGCCCGGGGTAAGTCCGGAGAGGGGGTCTGGCGCGGGCCTCGATCCGGGGTCCGGGGTAAGCCCCGACAGGGTGTCTCGGGCAGGCCTTGACCCGGGGTCCGAGCCGAGTCCCGACTGGGGGTCCGGGGCAAGCGCCCCGACCGGGAGTCCGGGGGCGGAGCCCCCGAAAAGGGGGCAGGGGGCGGAGCCCCCGCCGGGGTCGAGGGGCGAAGCCCCCCGGGGGTCTGGGGCGGAGCCCCAGGAAACGAACCCTCCCTTTTCCTCCACCCCCGGCGGGTCTCGGGAAGGGGCGGGTGGGGAATCAAAACTCCACCGCCACCACCGTCGCATCGTCATGCCGCTTGCTCCCCCCCAAGAACACCCGCCCCACATCCCCCGCCTCCAGCTCCCGCACGCGCTCCACCAGCCCCTCCGCCCCCGCCTTCCGGACCAGCGCGACGCAGTCCCCCCACGAGCCCTCGCCGAACTTCTCGACCCACCGGGTCGCCCCGTCCGTCAGGGCGAGGGCGGAGCGCAGCAGGGCGAGCGGCTCGCGGCCGGTCACGGCGCGCGCGGCCACCGAAGGATCGGCCGCCGCCGTGAAGAAGCCGCCCTCCTTGTTGCGGACGAGTGAGTCGGCCACCGCGTCGCTGACGAGGGAGGAGCGCGGCACCCGGTCGAGCCGGTCGTCCAGGACCGCCCGCACCGTCCCGTCGCACGATTCGAGAAGCAGCGCCGAGTCCGACAGGACGAGGTACTCCAGCTCCGCCGAGTCCCAACGCGCGAGCACCACCGTCGCCTGAGGCGTACGCGGGTGAGAAAGGTCACACGTGTCGCGGTGGGCGTCGGCGGTGCGCCGAATGGATTCGGCCAGGATCTCGGCCAGCGGCATATCCCGCCGTGAAGCCGACAGTTCGGTCAGCGCGCCGCCGAGTCGCGCGGTGAACCAGGGCACGTCGTGCACGCAGTCGCCATTGCCGGGCAGCGGCGTGACGCCGTCGAGGACGACGAGCAGGCCGCCCAGGCCCGAAGCGGGCATCGCGGTCGCGGCCCAGTCCTCGTTGGGGCGGGCGGGATCTCCGGGGAGGGTGGCCAGCTGGATGCGCATACCCGCCAGTCTGCACGACGCCTTCACGCCACCTTCATGCCCTCCGCGGGATCACCGGACAGCCCGTCAATTGGCCTGTACCAGCGGGCGAACCGCACGATCCCGGGAGGAATTCCCCGCTCCGCCGAGCTGTGGGCGGGCATCCTGCCAAAGGCCGCGCGGAAGTTCCAACCGGGGCCCGCCACGAGCGGGGCCGGGCATTCCGCGGGAGTTGATGGTCAACTCCGAAGTGATGTTCACTCGTTCAGGTGGCCGAGCAGTGACTACTCGTCATGACCAGTCGTCACCTTGGCTTCCTTGGTGGACTGACTGGCAACACGAGTGAAGATTGAGAGCACCGGTGCAGAACAAGCGGCCTCGGGGCAACGACGGCACACGCGCAGCACGCACCGTACGGGTGCGGAGCCGCTTGGTCGTCTCCGTCGCCGTTGTCTCCCTCATCGTGCTCGGAGCCGGTGCGCCCACCCTGTTCGCGGCCTCCGCGGACCTCACGGACTCCCAGCACCTGGTCACCCTCGCGCAGCTCGACCAGCAGACGATCAGCCTCGCCCACGCGCTGGGCGACGAGCGGGACGGCGTCACGCAGTACGTCGCGGCCGGCCGGCCCAGCGGCAAGGACGCGGCGCTCAAGGAGTCCGCCGCCCGTGTCGACCGCCAGATCGACGAGCTCCGCGCCACCGCCCCCGCGGGCCTCGCGCGCGACCTCGCCACCGTGCCCGCCCTGCGCCGCACTGCGCTCACCGGCAAGGGCACGGCCCAGGAGGCGCAGAAGGCGTACTCCGACGTGATCGCCACGCTGCTCGCCGTCGCCGACGAGCTCGCCGACCGCACGCCGCCGCGCGCCGCCGAGGCCGTGCGGGCGCCGGGCGCGCTCGGGCGGGCCGTCGAGCAGGCCTCGGCCACCCGGGGGCTGCTGCTCGGCGCGCTCTCGGTGCCGCCCGGCCAGACCTCCAAGGCGCTCGACCCGGTCACCGGCAGGTACGTACAGAAGGACGACAGTGACGCGGGCCGGGTGCGGGACGCGCTCAGCGCGGCCGCCCAGCAGGCGCACGTGCGCGAGCAGTCCGCGCTCGCCGACTTCGACCAGGCCGCCGGAGCCGACGCCCGCGACAAGGTCGCCACCACCGTCACCGGGCCCGAGGTGGAGGCCGCCGACGGCTTCCTCACCCGCCTCACCGACCAGCCCCAGCTGAGCACGGCCGAGCGCAAGACCGACCCGAACGCGGTGAACGCCGCGCTGTCCGCCCGGATCGACCGGATGCGCGGCGCCCAGGCCGCGCTCGCCACCTCGCAGGTCAAGCGGTTCGAGCAGCTGCGGGACGACGACGTCACCGACCTGGAGATCCGCGTCGGCCTGATCGGCGTGCTGCTGCTGCTCGCCATCGGCGTCTCCTCCGCCACCGCCCGCAGCCTGACCCGCCCGCTGTCCGTGCTGAGCCGCGGCTCGGCACGCCTCGCGGAGGCGCCCGAGGCCGCGGAGCCGGTGCGCTTCACCGGCCGCAACGACGAGTTCGCCCAGGTCGTACGGAACCTGAATGAGCTGCACGGCAAGGTCGCCGAGCAGTCCACGCGGGCCGGCGGGCTCGACGAGGACCTCGCCAAGCAGCGCGGCCGGCTCGCCCGGCTCGCTGCGGAGAAGGAAGAACTCCGCGCCGAGGTACGGGAGTTGACCGAGCGCCTTGAGCGGGCCGAGGGCACGGTCAAGCACGCCTTCGTCAACCTCGGCCTTCGCAGCCTCGGCCTGATCGAGCGGCAGCTCGCCGTCATCGAGAGCCTGGAGGAGCGCGAGCAGGACCCGGACCAGCTCGCCGTCCTCTTCAAGCTCGACCACCTCGCCACCGTCATCCGGCGCCACGGCGAGAACCTCCTGGTCCTGGCCGGCACCGAGCACCACCACAACCACCCGGGCCCGGTCCCGCTCGTCGACGTGATGCGGGCCGCGGTCAGCGAGATCGAGCGGTACGAGCGCGTCGTCATCCAGGCGCTGCCGCCGCACGCCCAGGTCGCCGGATTCGCCGCCGACGACCTGAGTCACCTGGTCGCCGAGCTCCTGGAGAACGCCACCTCCTTCTCTCCGCCGGACGCCCAAGTGCAGCTCTCCGGCTGGCAGTTGGAGGGCGGCGAGATCATGCTCTCGGTCCAGGACGAGGGCATCGGCGTACCCGCGGAGCGGCGCGCCGAGCTGAACCGGCGGCTCGACGACCCCGCGTCGTACGAACCCGGCGAGCCCGGCACCGAGGCGGGCGGGCTCGGCCTGCACGTGTCGGCGCTGCTCGCGCACCGGCACGGCGTGCGCATCGAGCTGCGCGAGCAGAAGCAGGGCGGCGTCGCGGCGGTCGTGGTGCTGCCCGAGTCGATCCTGCCGGCCGCCTCGCCGGTGGAGGCGCCGCACCTGGTGCCGGGCGGCGCCCCGCGCTTCACGCTGCCGGGCGCGCTCGCCGAGGCCAACTCCAATGTGCTGCCGGAGCGTACGGAGCGCTCGGGCGAGGTGGTCAGGCCCGCCACGCCGGAGCCGGTCGAGCCCGCCGAACCCGCGGAACCCGACGACGTCCTGCTCGACCAGCCGACCTTCGAGATGCGACTCCCCGAGCCCCGGCCGACCGAGCCCCAGACTGAGCCCGAGCCCGAGGCCGATGCGGAGCCAGCGCAGAAGGTCACCGACAAGGGCCTCCCCAAGCGCACCCCCAAGGTCGTGCAGGCCGGACCGGGCAAGACCCAGGAACGCAAGGGCGGCACCGACGCCGCCGAGGCGCTGCGGCGCAGGCTCGGCGGCTTCCAGCAGGGCGCGAACGAAGGCCGCCGCGACGTCGCGGCGGAGATCGAAACGACCGAACAGCAGGCAGACACGGACACGGGGGAGACAGTCGAGGAGGTACGCAGATGAATGCGACCGGCACCGGGGCCGGCAGGCCCGGCAGCGGCGGGTCCGGAACCGGCGGCGTGTCCGGAACGGGCACCATCGGCACGAGCACCGAGGCCCGCAATCTGCAGTGGCTGCTCGGCAATCTGGTCGAGGAGGTGCCGGGGCTCATCTCCGTCGCGGTTGTCTCCTCGGACGGGCTGCTGCTGCTCTCGTCCGACCCGGAGCAGCGCCAGGTCACCGTCGTCCGGCAGGGCCCGCGCGGCTCCAGCGCCGACCTCGCCACCATCGTCTCCGGCATCGGCAGCCTCACCGTCGGCGCCGCCCGCCTCATGGACGGCGGCAACGTCAAGCAGACGATGGTCGCCATGGAGGAGGGCAGCGTCTTCGTCATGGCCATCAGCGACGGCTCGCTGCTCGGCGTGCACGCCACCCCGGACTGCGACATGAGCGTGGTGGCGTATCACATGGCGCTCTTCGTGGGCCGCGCCGGACACGTCCTGACCCCCGAAGTCCGCAGCGAGCTGCGCCAGTCGATGGAGGCCGCCCAGTGACCCCGCCCGCCGCGAAACCCGCGAGGCTCCCCGTACGCGGCGCCGACAGGAAGCCCGCACGGGTGCGCCCGTACTCGCTCACCGGCGGCCGCACCCGGTTCGGCCACGTCCTGCTCGTCGAGACGTTCGTCGCGGCGATCGAGGCACCGCCGGAGCGCAAGGAACTCGGCGGCCGCACGCACCGGGTCATGCCGGAGATGCTGGCCATCGTCGAGATCTGCCGCGCGATGCGTACCGTCGCCGAGATCTCCGCGCTCCTGAAGATGCCGCTCGGCGTGGTCCGGGTGCTGCTCAGCGACCTGGCCGACCAGGGAAGGATCCGTGTGTACGGGACCGGGCACGGCCCGGGCCAGCCCGACCGCGCACTGCTCGAAAGGGTGCTGAGTGGACTCCGCCGTCGCCTCTGAGCTCCCCGTCCCCGACGAGGAGCTGCTTCCTTGGCAGCAGGACCGCAGCCGGGCCCCCATCGCGACGAAGGTCGTGGTCGCGGGCGGCTTCGGCGTGGGCAAGACCACCTTCGTATCGGCGGTCTCCGAGATCACCCCGCTCCAGACCGAGGCGGTGATGACGCAGGCCAGCGAGGCCACGGACGACCTGTCGGCGACCCCGGACAAGATGACCACCACCGTCGCCATGGACTTCGGCCGCATCACCCTGGACGACGACCTCGTCCTGTACGTGTTCGGCACGCCCGGGCAGCAGCGGTTCTGGTTCATGTGGGACGACATCGTGCGCGGCGCGATCGGCGCGGTCGTGCTCGCCGACACCCGGCGCCTGTCGGACTGCTTCACCGCGCTCGACTACTTCGAGAGCTGCGGGCTTCCCTACATCGTGGCCGTGAACCACTTCGAGGGCACCGAGTCCTTCGAGGCCGAGGACGTGCGCGAGGCGCTCACCGTGCCGCCGCACATCCCGGTCGTGATCATGGACGCGCGCAACCGGGTCTCGGTGATCGAGACCCTGCTCGGCCTGGTGTCCCACGCGCTGGAAGCCTGCCCCGAATAGACCCCGCCCCCCACGGCAGCTACGCACCCAACGGAGAACGGTCCCGCATGCGGAGAATACTCATAGTCGGAGCCGGTCAGTCCGGTCTTCAGCTGGCCCTCGGACTGCAGGCGCAGGGGTACGAGGTCACCCTGATGTCGAACCGCACGGCGGACGAGATCCGGTCCGGCCGGGTCATGTCCACGCAGTGCATGTTCCACACCGCGCTCCAGCACGAGCGCGACCTCGCGCTGAACTTCTGGGAGTCCCAGGCCCCGCGCATCGAGGGCGTCGGCGTCTCGGTCGCCGCCCCCGACTCTTCCCGCGCCATCGACTGGGTCGGCAAGCTCGACGGCTACGCGCAGTCCGTGGACCAGCGGGTCAAGATGGCCGGCTGGATGGAGACCTTCGCGCAGCGCGGCGGCCAGCTGGTCATCCACGGCGCGGCCGTCTCCGACCTCGACTTCTTCGCGCGCACCTATGACCTGGTCCTGGTCTCGGCGGGCAAGGGCGAGCTCGTCTCGATGTTCGGCCGCGACGCGTCGCGCTCCCCGTACGCCGAGCCGCAGCGCGCGCTCGCGGTCTCCTATGTGCACGGGCTCGGCCCGCGCCCGGAGCACCCCGAGTTCGACGCGGTGCGCTGCAATCTGGTGCCGGGGGTGGGCGAGCTGTTCGTGATGCCGACCCTGACCACCTCGGGCCGCGCGGACATCCTGTTCTGGGAGGGTGTGCCCGGCGGCCCCCTGGACGTGTTCAACGGCGTGAAGGACCCCTCCGAGCACCTCGCGCTCACCCTGGAGCTGATGGAGAAGTTCCTGCCCTGGGAGTACGCGCGGGCCACCAAGGTCGACCTGACCGACGCGGGCGCCACGCTCGCCGGCCGCTACGCGCCGACCGTCCGCAACCCGATCGGCCGGCTGCCCGGCGGCGGCCTGGTGCTCGGCGTCGCCGACGTGGTCGTGGCGAACGACCCGATCACCGGCCAGGGCTCCAACTCGGCCTCCAAGTGCGCGGCTTCCTACCTCGCCTCGATCGTCGAGCACGGCGAGGCGGAGTTCGACGAGGCGTGGATGCAGGCCACCTTCGACCGGTACTGGGACACCGCCCAGCACGTGACGAAGTGGACCAACGCCATGCTCGGGGTGCCTCCGGAGCACGTCCTGAACCTGATCGGCGCGGCCGGTCAGCTCCAGCCGGCCGCCGACCGTTTCGCGAACGGCTTCAACGACCCGGCCGACTTCGAGAACTTCTTCTACGAGCCGGAGAAGACGGCCGCCTACCTGGCCGAAGTGGCAGGCGCCCAGGGCTAGTCGGACTCCCCCGAGTACCCCGTGTCCACCCCTTCCGTCGCTCCCTCGGGGAGCTTCGGGGGGTGGTACGAGGCCATGGGGCCCGCCGCCGGGTCCGGGCGGACCGCGCCGAGCAGCGGGTTCGCGGCGATGGGGGAGACCTTGACGCGGGCGCCGGGCCGGGGCGCCTGCACCACCAGGCCGTCGCCCAGGTACATCGCGACATGGGTGGCCGTGGGGAAGTAGACGACCAGGTCGCCCGGGCGCAGCGAGGTCAGCGGGACGCGCGGCAGTTCGGCCCACTGCTCCTGGCTGGTGCGGGGAATCTCGCGGCCCGCGTGCGCCCACGCCTGCGAGGTGAGCCCCGAGCAGTCGTAGGACTCGGGGCCCTCGGCACCCCACACGTACGGCTTCCCGATCTGTTCGACGGCGTAGGCGAGCGCCCGGTCGCCCTCGAACGACGGTGCGCGCGTGCCGCTCAGGGCGCCCGAGGCGAGCAGGTCCTGCTGGGCCCTGTCGGTGCCCAGCCGCTCCAGGCGGGTGAGCTCGGCCAGTTGCTCGGGGGAGAGGCCGGCGAGCAGCTTCTCCACCTCCTTGAGGCGGAGTTCCACGTCGTCCTTCGCCTGCTGTTGCCGCCGGGCGAGGGCCAGCTGTTCGTCGAGGGCCCGGCGCGAGGCCCGCGCGAGGCCGGCCGCCTGCTGTTCGCCGCGGGCGAGCCGGGCCATAGCGGCCTGCCGCTCGCGCGCCGCGCGGTCCAGGACGTGCCGCTGGTCGAGGGCGCTCTGCGGATCCCTGGCCAGCAACAGCCGTACGTACGTGGAGAGTTCGCTGCGGCCCTGGTACTGCTCGCGAGCCAGCCTTCCGGCGTCGCGGCGGCTCCGGTCGAGCGCGGTGCGGGCCTTGGACAGCGAGGCGGCGAGCCTGTGCTCCTCGGCCTCGCGGCGCTTCAGCTCGACATCGGTGGTCTTGTACGCCTCGGTCGCCTCCTCCGTCTGCCGGTACAGCGTCTGGAGCTGGGCCAGCAGGACCGGGGCCGAGGTCTCGGGGGGCTGCGCGGGCTGGACCGCCGAGGACTCGCCGGGCGGCGGCTGGGGCGCGGCCACCGCGAGCGGGCCCACCACCGCCGTCGCCAGCGTCATGGCGACGGCCACCGCGCACACCGAGCGCACGCGAGCTGACATGTGCTCACCTCCGGTCCGGAACCGGTCCGTCCGGCCCTACCGGATCGGATCGTGGCACGCACCGGCGTGACAGTCCCGGTGGGAGAAGTGAACGGGGGTTTCGCCTCACTCGTGCGGCGGCAGCCCGGTGCGGGGGCTTGCGCCGCCGCCCTTCTTCGTCCACGGCCAGCGGCGCGGCTCGCGGCCCTCGGGTACGTAGGTGTACTTCCAGCCGCGCGGCAGGCCGAGCCGCTTGGAGTGGGCGGCCGGCTCCAGGCGGTAGGCGTACACCGTCGCCGGGCCGCCGTCGGGATCCGGCACGGGCACCTCGTACCACTGCGGCGGCTTGCCGGTATGGCCGGTCAGTACCGGCAGGACGCGCCCGTCGAGGGGGCCGCCCACAAAGAGGGTGTTCTCGCTTCGCACCCCCCAAGTCTCACAGCAGGTGGGCCGCCTCGCTCACCACGGGTATCACCCGGCGGGCCAGCACGCCGACCGGGCCCTCGGCCGCCTCGTGGGCCAGCGCCCCCCGCACCACGGCGGCGGTCTGCCCGTCGGTGGCGGCCGTGGCGGTGAGCAGCGCCACCAGGTGGTCCACCAGCCAGTCGCGCAGCCCGGGCAGCGGGGGCTGCTTGTCCTCGTCCAGCCAGATGAGGGAAGCCGCCTCGACCGCCGCGATCCAGGTGCGCACCATCATCCGAAGGCGCGGGCCCGGCTTCTCCACCCCGAGGTGCACCAGGATCTGCTCGGCCGCGGCCCGCCGCACCTCGTCGACGATCGCCGTCGTACGGGACGTCTCGGCCATGCTGCCGCCCTGGAGCAGCGCCGAGAACCCGGCGTCGTGCTCGTCGACGAAGGCGAGGTAGCGGTCCAGGGCGCGGGTGAGGCGCTGGGTGAGCGGCCCGGTCTGCGCCTCGGCGAAGCACAGCTCCAGCTCGTCGGCGGCCGACCTGAGGGCCGCCTCGTACAACTGCTGCTTGCCGCCCGGGAAGTAGCGGTAGACCAGCGGCCGCGAGACGCCCGCGGCCTCGGCCACGTCGTCGAGGGACACGTCCTCCGGCGCCCGGTGCGCGAACAGCGAGAGAGCCGCGCCGAGAAGCTGGGTGCGGCGCTCCTCGACGCTGAGCCTGCGGTACGCGGGGGTGGCGGCGGGTGAGCTCATAGCAGCAGCGTAATCCCCGCGATCGGGGTTTACGCCAGGAGTCCGGAGGACTTCCAGAGCCGTCGGCTCAAGCCGTTCATGCTGCATTCGATGTGCGGCTCCGCCGCGTGGCCATGTCGTCAGGCGAGCAGGCCCGAGCTCTTCCACAGCCGCCGGCTCAGCCCGTTCATGACCCCTATGTCATCCAGGAATTCGGTCAGGCGGCTCGCGCCGCTCTGCATGACCTCGCGGCGGTGGCCGCTCGCCTTCACCTGGGCGACGGCCTCGCGGCGGTCCAGGCCGACGTTCTCGTACACCTGCGGGTTGACGAAGCAGGTGGCGAAGACGCGGGCCGCCTCGCCGCAGCTGATCCGGGTCAACTCCCGTTCCCAGCGCGGCGCGGACACCATCTGGCGGCGCAGCTCCTCGCGGGCGTAGCGGACATGGCGGGCCTCCTCGACCACGTGGATGCGGGTCACGCCGCGCACGATGGTCTGGACGCGCTCGTCCGGGAAGGTCAGGCGCTGCATCCAGTCCAGGATCTCCTCGCCGAGCAGGGTGGCCGCGAAGGAGCCCGGCGTGGTGGAGACGGTCTTCAGGACGCGGGCCAGGTTGTGGTACACGCGCGGCACCCGGTACGTCGGCGCCCCGCCCTTCTTGATCATGCGGGCGAACATCATGGAGTGGCGGCACTCGTCGGCGATCTCGGTGAGCGCGTACCGGACGTGGTTGCTGGTGAGCGACTTGTCGTAGATGTGCCGCACGAGCAGCTGCATCAGGATGATCTCGAACCAGATGCCGAGCGAGGCGAGCGAGGCGGCCTCGTGGCGGGCCAGGTCCATGCGCTGTTCCTCGGACATCTTCCGCCACAGCGGGGTGTCGTACAGCGAGAGCAGCTCCGGCGGCCAGAACCACTTGCCGTCCTCGACGGGGGCGTCCCAGTCGAGCTCCTTGTCGGGGTCGAAGGAGTGCTTCGCGGACGATTCGAGCAGCCGCTCGGCGACCTGCTCGCGGTCCCTGAGCAGGCCGAGTGCGTCGCGGAGCGCATCGCGTTCGGTCACGGTCGTCATGGCTGGGGGCACCTCGTGGCTGGGTTACCTGCGGTCGCCTCTTATGAGACTGCTTGTCAGCAAGCTCGTCAATCCCTTGCGCGCCACTTGTTGACCGCGCGTCTACCACCGTGTGAACCTGCCAACTGCACAGCAGTGTGCAGAAGTTCGGCCGATGGACGACGACGTCCGCGAGGCGAAGGAGCCGCACGTGTCGACGCACGACCTTTATGTGACGGGCCCGCGAGAACCCCTGTGGCAGGTGCCGGCCTCCGGCGCCGCCCGCTTCAACTGGGACTACGACGACGGGCGCGACCGTCTGCTCGCCCTCTACCAGAAGGGCAAGGACAAGCAGTGGGACGGCGCCAAGCGCATCGACTGGGACCTGGAGGTCGACCCGTACGACCCGCTCGGCACCCCGGACGAGGCGATGACGCTGTACGGCACGCGCTACTGGGACAAGATGACCGACCGCAACAAGGGTGATCTGCGGCAGCACTACACGTCCTGGCAGTTCAGCCAGTTCCTGCACGGCGAGCAGGGCGCGATGGTGTGCGCCGCCCGCATCGTGGAGTCCGTCCCGGACCTGGACGCCAAGTTCTACTCCGCGACCCAGACCATGGACGAGGCCCGGCACGCCGAGATCTACGCCCGCTTCCTGCACACGAAGCTCGGCATGCTGTACCCGATCAACGACAACCTCCAGTCGCTGCTCGGCGACACCCTGCGCGACTCCCGCTGGGACATGCCCTACCTGGGCATGCAGGTCCTGATCGAGGGCCTGGCGCTCGCCGCGTTCGGCATGATCCGGGACACCACGACCAAGCCCCTGCCCAAGCAGATCCTGGCGTACGTCATGCAGGACGAGGCCCGCCACGTGGCCTTCGGCCGCATGGCCCTGCGCGACTACTACACCCAGCTCTCGGACGCCGAACTGCGCGAACGCGAGGAATTCGTCATCGAGGGCTGCTACTTGATGCGCGACCGGCTGCGCGGGGTCGAGGTCCTGGAGAACTTCGGCATCCCGAAGAAGGAGGCCGAGCAGCTGAGCGAGGAAAGCGAATTCCTGCACCTCTTCCGCAAACTCCTCTTCAGCCGCATCGTCCCCTGCGTCAAGGACATCGGCCTCTGGGGCGAACGCCTCCAGAAGGCCTACGTCGACATGGGCGTCTTCGACCTGGGCGACTCCAACCTGGACCTCCTGATGACCCAGGACGAGGAAATCGCGGAACAACTGGACAAGGAGCGCTTCGAGGCGGAGGAGAAAGCGAGGGTGGCAGAGGTGGAGGGGGCGATCGCGGAGGGGTCGGTCTAGGAGTCCGGCCCAACCCGGGCCGCGTCCAGGGGCGGCCCGGGTTCGCCCGATGTCTTCGGGGTGCGGCTCGGTGCCGTGCTGATCGAGGGGCACGGGGAACGGCGCGACCGGCGCCCCGGGGCCCACGGACGGACGACGCGCGGGAGCGCCTGGGCCCGCGCGGACGGCCTTACTCCCCCGTCCCCGCCGGGAACGCGGTCCGCAGAGTGAAAGCGTGCGGGGTCGGCCCGTGCGCGCGCAGGTGCAGGACGCGCTTCTCCGCCTCCTCCACCGTCGGGCGGTGGCCCGCCGGGATCCACCACAGGGCGCTCATGGGATCGGTCAGCCGCTGGAAGAACTCGAAGCGGCGGGCGAGCAGTTCGCTGTGCAGGCCCTGGTACATGAAGGCCGTCAGCGCGTCGGCGTCGCGCCACACCGACATGTTCACCAGCATCGTGTCGTCGCCGAAGAACCGGAGGTCGGTCGCGTTGCCGCTGTCCGTCTGCAGGCGCCACACGAAGCCGTCGGAGGCGTCCGCCACCGCGTTCACCGGGTCGAGCCCGTCCACGAAGTCCTTCAACTCGGCCGAGTCCAGCGGGTGTTTGAGGCGGCCTATGTTCACCTGGGCGAGTTCGTACTGAGACGTGTCGTTGGTCATGGGGCGCAGAGTAATCAGGAGCGCCGACGGAGGCGCCCCGTTTTCCGAGGGGCGAGACGCTAGGGGGTGCCCACCAGCGCCGCCTCCATCACCGCCCTCGCGATCGGTGCCGCGTCGCCGCCGCCGCTGATGTCGCCCCGCTTCGCCGACGCGTCCTCGACGACGACCGCGACCGCGACGGCCGGGCGGTCCGCGCCGTCCGCCTGGGCCCAGGAGATGAACCAGGCGTACGGGCTGCCGACGTTGCCGACGCCGTTCTGCGCGGTGCCGGTCTTGCCGCCGACCGTGGCCCCCGGGATCGCCGCGACGGTGCCGGTGCCGCTCCTCACCACGTCGATCATCATCTGCTGGAGCTGCTGCGCGGTCGCCGGATACATCGCCTGCTGGTAGGTGCGCGGCCTGGTGGTGGAGACGGTCGTGCCGGCTGAGGTCGTCGTATGGTCCACCAGATAGGGGTATTTGAGCTCTCCGCCATTGGCGACGGCCGCCGAGACCATCGCCATCTGGAGCGGCGTGGCCGTCGTGTCGAACTGGCCGATGGAGGAGAGCGCCAGTTGGTCGGGGCTCATCCTCGTGTCGAAGTTGGATTTCGCGACCCTCGACGGGATACGCAGCAACGGGTCGTTGAAGCCGAACCTCTGCACCGCGTCCACCATGTGGGCCAGCCCCACCTTCAGCCCCACCCTCGCCATCACCGTGTTGCAGGAGACGGTGACCGCGTACGCCAGCGAGGCCCCGCCGCAGCCGCTCGGCTCGTTGGGGAGCGTGGTGAGCGAGTTGGGCAGGACGTACGGGTCCGGCGTGTCGGTCGGCGCCTCGACGTCCGTGATCAGCCCCGCGTCGAGCGCGGCCGCCGCCGTCACGATCTTGAAGGCGGAGCCGGGCGGATACGTCTGCCGGATCGCCCGGTTCAGCATGGGCTGGCTCGGGTCCGAGGTCAGCCGCCGCCAGGCGTTCGCCACCGACCTGCCCGTACCCGACAGGACGCCCGGGTCGTACGACGGGCTGCTGACCAGCGCCAGGATCCTGCCCGTCGACGGTTCGATCGCCGCCACGGCCCCCTTCCTGCCGGCCAGACCGTCGTACGCGGCCCGCTGCATCGACGCCCTGATGGTGGTGACGGCCCGTCCGCCGGACTGCCGGCCGCCGGTGAGGCCGTGCCACAGCGGGAACACCGGCAGGAGCGGAGAGGTGCCCGACAGGACGGGGTCCTCCGCGTTCTCGATGAGCGTCGTGCCGTACGTCTGCGAGGCGTACCCGGTGACGCTCGCGTACAGCGGCCCGTACGTGTACGTCCGCTCGTACCGCAGCTGCTGGCCGCTGTCCCGCGATCCGGTGACGCTCTCCCCGTCGACCACGATGGCGCCGCGCGGCTGGTGGTAGCGGGCGATCATCATGCGGCGGTTGGCGGGGTGGGAGTCGAGCGCGTCGGCCCCGAAGACCTGGATGCGGGCCGCGTTCACGAGCAGCGCCACCAGGAGGACGAGGCAGAAGGCGGCGGCCCGCCGGATGTACCGGGTCATGCGGGTGTCCCCTTCACCGAGGGTTCGGGCCGGGCGATGACGCCGGGTTCGACCGCGGGAAGCGGCCGGTGGGCGGAATCACTGATCCGGATGAGCAGCGCCACGATGATCCAGTTGGCGACCACGGACGAGCCGCCCTGCGCGAGGAAGGGCATCGCGAGGCCCGTGAGCGGGATGAGCCCCATCACGCCGCCCGCGATCACGAACACCTGGAGGGCCAGGATCGAGGCGAGCCCGAGGGCGAAAAGTCGCCCGAACGGGCTGGTCAGGCAGATCCCGGCCCGGTAGCCCCGGGCCACGAGCAGGGCGTACAGGAGGAAGATCGCGGTCAGTCCGGACAGGCCGAGCTCCTCGCCCGCCGTGGCCAGGATGAAGTCGGACTTCGCGGCGAAGCCGATCAGGGTGGAGTGGCCGAGGCCGAGCCCCGAGCCGAGCGTGCCGCCCGCGCCGAACGCGAACAGCGACTGGGCGAGCTGGCTGGGCCCGCGGCCCGCCTCGATGGTGGCGTACGGGTTCAGCCAGTCGGCGACGCGGCTGTGCACATGGGGTTCGAACAGGGCGACCACGGCCGCGCCGGCCGAGGCGAGCAGCATCCCCACCGCGATCCACCCGATGCGCCCGGTCGCCACGTACAGCATGACCACGAACAGGCCGAAGAAGAGCAGCGAGGTGCCGAGGTCGCGTTCGAGTACGAGGACGCCGACGCTCATCAGCCAGATCGCCACGATCGGGCCGAGCACCCGGCCGGTGGGCAGCTGGAGCCGCCAGATCACGCGGCCGGTGTACGCGAGCGCGTTGCGGTTGGCGGCGAGGTAGGCCGCGAAGAACAGGGCGAGCAGGATCTTGGCGAACTCGGCGGGCTGGAAGGAGAAGCCGCCCACCCTGATCCAGATCTTGGCGCCGTTGACCGCGGGGAACAGGATCGGGACGAGCATCAGGAACAGGCCAGCCGCCATCGAGACGTAGGCGTACCGCTGCAGGACGCGGTGCTCACGCAGGACCAGGACGACGGCGAGGAACAGGCAGACCCCGAGCGTCGACCAGACCAGCTGGGTGGGGGCCACCCGGCTGCCCGGGGTCGCGAGGTCGAGCCGGTAGATCAGCACCAGGCCGAGCCCGTTGAGCAGCACCGCGATCGGCAGCAGCAGGGGGTCGGCGTGCGGGGCGCGGAAGCGGACCACGAGGTGGGTGAGGAACGCGAGCAGGCCGAGCCCGGCGCCGTAGCTCGCGGCGTCGGGCGGCACCGTGCCGTTCCTGGCGAGGCCGACGTCGACATAGCCGAGCACCACGACGAGAACGGCGCCGATGAGCAGGGAGAGCTCGGTGCCCCGCGGGTCGGGGAGGCGGATCTCGGGCGGGGAGGCGTCGGCCGCCAACGGTGCGGTCATGCCAGGCAACGTAGCAAGACACAGGCCTTATGTCCCTGTATGTCATAAAGTGCCGAACGGAATGCATGACGGTACGTCAAAAAGGAGCCGGCGCCATGGGGCCCGTGGAGTTCATCGTCCTCGCCTTTCCCGAGGAGCAGTTGAGGGTCCGGGCGGTCGCCTCGCTCGGCGCGCTGCGCCGGTCCGGAGCCATCGCCCTGATCGACGCGCTGGTCGTCACCAAGACCGCCGGCGGCGAGGTGCTCGCCGCCGAACTCGACGAGTTCGAGGAGCTCCAGGGGATGCTCGGCGGCCGGGACGCGACCCGGCTCATCGGCCCCGAGGACGTCGACGAGTCGGCCGGGCTCCTGGACCGGGGGAACTGCGCGCTGCTCGTGCTGGTCGAACACCTGTGGGCGGCGGAGGCGGCCGAGGAGGTGCGGGCGGCCGGCGGTCGCATCGCCGGCTCGGTACGGATCCCGCCGGAGCGGCTCGCCGAGGTGAAGGCGGGGCTGGCCGCGCTGGCCGCGTCCGCACCGTCCCCGTCGTCATCCCCGTCCTCGTCACCGTCCACCGGAAAAGAGGCTTGACCGATGTACATCCGACCCGCCCGCCCCGAAGGGCACCCCGTCGAGCGGCCGGCCGGCGCGCCCCTGCTGCGCGGTCTGCTCTCCGGCAGCCCGGGCTACGCCGCCGACCGTGCGGCGCACGCCGCGGCGCCGCACGCGCCCGTGCACGCGAGCGGCGCCGATGTCGCGGACCGGCTGGCCCGCCTGGGTGACATGGTCGGCGAAGGACTGCTCACGCTCGAAGAGTTCGCATCCGCCAAGTCCAAACTCCTCCGCGGCTGAGCGGCCGGCTCAGCACCAGCGCGGCACGGCCCCGATGTTGTCGATGTAGTAGGCCGATGCCCACGCCCAGGTGCCGTCGGTGAGCAGGTACCAGTGGTCGTTCCCGTTGACCCGGTCGCCGCCGGTCCTGCAGAAGATGTGCACGATCGAGCCGTACGCCGCCACGCCGACGATCCTGCTGCTCCGGGTGGGCCGGTCGCGCAGGAGCAGGCCGGACCTGGCTGTGACGCGGCCCGTGTACCCGTTCTGTACGGACTCCCCGGCAGTGGCGGTCTGCGCCGTGGCCAGGACGGCCACGGCTGCGGTGGCCACGCAGAGGCCGAGTGCGGCAAGGGGTGAGCGCAGGGACATGGTGCCTCCTGGATGGGGCGGGGCCGCGGGTGAACGACCCTCAATTCGCCTGCCTCACGGTAAATTCGCTCATTGGAGTTCGCAAAGCGTAACGAGGCGTCACTCGGCGCCCGGGCGCTCCCCGGACTCGGGCGCCTCGAAGTCGACGTACTCGGGGAGTTCGAGGCGGGCCACCGCGCCGCCGTCCGCGGCGTTGGCGAAGCGCAGCTCGGCGCCGATCACGGCCGCCTGACCCACCGCGATGGTCAGGCCGAGCCCGTGCCCCTTGTTCCCGGCGTCGGTGCGGAAGCGCTGCGGGCCGTGGTCCAGGAGGTAGTCCGGGTAGCCCGTGCCGTGGTCCCGGACGGTGACGACCGGCCCGTGCACCGTCAGCTCGACCGGGGCCTTGCCGTGCTTGTGGGCGTTGGCGAGCAGGTTGCCGATCACCCGCTCGAGGCGGCGCTTGTCGGTCTCCACGCAGGCGTCCCGCACCACCGTGAGGGTGGTGTCCGCCTCCGCGGTCCCCGAAGCGACCGAGGCGCGCACCACCCGCTCCACCACCGGGGCCAGCTGCTGCATGTCCAGGTCGACGGTCTCGCTGCCCGCGTCCAGGCGGGAGATCTCCAGGAGGTCCTCGGTGAGCGAGCGCATCGCCTGCACCCGGTCGCGTACCAGCTCGGCCGGGCGGCCCTCCGGCAGCAGCTCGGCGGCCGCGTGCAGACCGGTCAGCGGGGTGCGCAGCTCGTGCGCCACATCGGCGGTGAAGCGCTGCTCGCTGAGCAGTTTGCCCTGGAGCGTGGAGGCCATCGTGTCCAGGGCGCCGGCCACGGTGGCCACCTCGTCCTGGGGGCGCGAGGGGTCCTTGGTGCGGGGGTCGTTGACGCGGGCGTCGAGGTCGCCCGCGTCGATCCGGCGAGCCACCGTCGCGGTCTGGTGCAGCCGCCGGGTGATCCGGGTGACCGCGAAGACACCGACGAGCAGGGTCGCGCCGATCGCGAGGATGGACGAGCCGAGGATGGCCTTGTCCAGGCCGTTGATGGTGCGGGCGCTCTGGGTGTAGTCGATCTCGGCGGCGAGCGCCCTGCCGTCGGCCGGGCCCGCCGCCCACATGGTGGGTCGGCCGTGGTCGTCGTCGACGAGGGTGCCGCGCCTGCCGGAGACGGCGAGCGCGCGCAGCGAGGGCGGCAGCTCGGGCGGGTCGAGTCCGGCGCCGGGCGGCAGCTGCTCGCCCGCCTCGTACATCTGGGTGACGTCGGCGAGCCGGTCGAGCGCCTTGTGGCGGGCCTCGCCCACGGTCTGCCGGGTCACCGACACGTGCACCAGGACGCCGAGCAGCGACGCGAGCGCGCAGCACATGACGGTGATGAACACCGCCGACTTCCAGGTCAGCGTCGCCGTCCAGCGGGGCAGCGGCAGGCGGGGCGGCCTCGATATCCGGGGGAGTTTCATGGTGCGTCCGCCGTGGGGGTGGCCGACGGCTTCGCCGTCGGCGGCTTCTTCTTCGGCGACGGCGGGAGCTGCCCGGCGCCGGACGGTGCGGGGTGCTTCCCGCCGGGGGTTTCGCCGCCGGTCTTGTGGCGCACGATCTCGTCCCGGGTGGGGAGCATCGCCTGCTGGTGGTCGTCCCAGGACCACGCGGTGCGGTACTCGTATCCGGGCATGCCCGCCGACACCGACCGCAGGATCACGTCGCGGCCGGCCAGGTCGACGCTGATGATCTGGTCGACGGTGGACATGATGCGGATCAGGCCGCCGTCCTTGGCCGGCATGTAGCACCGCACCGCGAGCTGCTGGTCCGGCATCCGGATGCCGACGATCAGCTCGTCCTTGCCGTCCCCGGTCAGATCCCGGTAGTACGGCTTGAGCACCGGGCAGCTGCCCGGCTTCTGCTTGCAGGTGGCGAGCTGGCGGACCGTTTCGTCGTAGAGACCGTCCTCGCCGCTGTACGTGTTCGGGTGCGCCTTCACCTCGGCCTGCACCACGGCGACCGGGTTCAGCTTGCGGACATCGCCCCCGGTCACCTTGATGCCGGGCACCTGCTCCGTGTCGGTCTCGCCGTAGTCGTTCGGGGTCGCGGTCGCGGGCGGCAGATCCGGCCACAGGTGTATCGGGCCGATCGCCGTCGGCGTCGCACCCGAGCTCTCCAGGTGGCCCGCCCCGCCGCAGCCGGACAGCAGCAGAGCACCCACTGCGGTCAGCAGGGGTGCCAGGAGGGCTGTGCGGAGGTGGCGGATCAAGGTGCTCCTGTCGTGCGGGAACCCCAGGCTATTTCACCTTCCGCCGGGGCTTCGCCCGAGCCCCGGTGCGTTATTCGGCCTTGACCAGGTCGGCATAGAAGATGATGTTGGCCGAGCGGTGACCGTCCTTGATCGGACCGCCACAGGTGATGAGGCGGAGCTCGGCGCGATTGGTCGTCCCGTAAACCTTATGCGTCGGGAAGTCCTTTTTCTCGACCTGCTGGGTTTCCCGGATCTTGAACACCGCGGTCGAGCCGTCCGCCCGGCCGACCTCGATCAGATCTCCGACCTTGATGTTCTTGACGTTCCGCATCAGTGCGGGGCCCTTGGCGGTGTCGTAGTGCGCGACCAGGACCGAGGCCCCCTTTTCCCCGGGCGTGACGCTGCCGGTGTACCAGCCCGCCTGCTCGGCCCGGTCCACCGGCGGCACCTCCAGCTCCTGCGCGGAGTCCACCCCGAGCCGCAGCACCGGGCTCGCGTCGACCCCCGCGGAGGGGATGACGACCCGGGTCGGCTCGGAGGCCTCCATCGGGCCGACCGCCGCCCTGGCCTGCGGGGCGGCGGCGTTCTGCACCCTGACGTCGGGCGCCTTGGCCGTGGTGTCGGCCGTGCAGGCCATGAGCCCGCCGCCGAGGGCGAGGGCGAGCGCGGAGGCGGCGGCGATCCTGGGGATCCGGGCCGGGGTGGGCGTGGTCATGCGTACGACGCTAAATGCCCGGTATTGCGGCTTTACCCCGCATACGTAACAGTCGGCCGTACTTCAGCGGGCGGTGCTGTTACGCGGGGGCGGGGTCGGCCCTCGGGCGTTCCTACTGCTGGTACGGGTTCTGGCCCTGCATCTGGCCCGGCTGCGGCTGGCCGTACTGCTGCTGCGGCGCCACCGGCTGGGCCAGCAGACCCTCGGCCTGCTCCTTGGTGATCTGCTGCTCGAGCCCGCAGAACGTGCACTGCGTACGGAACCGCGTGGAGATCGGGAACAGCGGAACGAAGAACAGCGTGAACTTCGTGACGTACTTGCGCAGCCCGTGCGCCGAAGGATTGCCGCAGTTGCCGCACACCAGTGTGAGCATCGCGAGCTGGTAGAGATAGCCGCGGGTGCCGAAGATGATCATTGAGTGGTTCCCCTCCCGGATTCCTGGGTCGTGTCGCGCGTAAGTGTCGTGGTCATGACCGTCCTGCGTCCATCGCGTTGTGACGACGCCCACACGACTTATTGCCCTCACGGGCATCGTGCTGTTCCCATGGTCGTGGTGGGGTGATGGGGCATGCCAGGACTGCGGGTCACACCGGTACACCGGCACGGACAGGCGCGACTGTACGTCAGCCTCCCGGACGGGCGCAGCGTCGCCTGGTACGACCGGGACACCGGACGCGTGTCGCTGCTGCTCGACGACCGCAGGGACGAGGTGCTCGCGGCGCTGCGCCCGTACGCCGTCGGCGAGTTGACCGTCGGCCCGCCACCTGTGCCGACCCCAGCCGACCTGGTCCGGCTCTCCCTGCACCCGGACGACGACCTCGCCCCCAACCGGCCCGGCGAGGCGATCCTGACCGAGCTGGAGCGGTACGCGTCCCAGCACCGGTTCAGGGCCGACCCGCGCCGCCGGGAACTCGCCGCGCAGCAGCTCGCCGGGGCCGCCCTGGAGCGGCTGGAGGGCGCGGGCTGGAGGGTTCTGCACTCGGTCCCGCTGCCGGGGGAGGCCAGGATCGACCACCTGCTGGTGGGGCCGGCGGGCGTCCTCACCGTGCGCTCCCTCGCCACCCAGCGCCACCGGGTGCGGATCGCCGACCCGCTGGTCACCGTGGGCCGGGCCGCCTCCGTGCCGTATCTGCGCCGCGCCCGCCACGAGGCCGAGCGCGCCTCCCTCGCCCTCGCGGCGGCGGTGCGGCCCGTCCTCGTGCTGGTCGGCGCGGAACGGGTGGAGCTCGGCCCGCCCGGCATCCGGGGCGTGACCGTCCTGAAGGACAGCGAGATCCCGGACCTGGCCCGCACGGGCGGCGTCCTGAAACCGGCGGACGTCGAGTCCCTGTACTGGACGGCCCGGGACCGCCGGACGTGGCTGCGGGTCTGACCCCTGTCACCCCTCGGCGTTCCGCAGCCGCAGCACCACCGCCCCCGCATGCCGCGTCGTCGCCCACTCGACCTCCGCGAGCAGCCCCTCCGCGACCGCCCGGTACGCCACCTCGCCGAGCCCGGCCGCGACCGCCGTACCGCCTCCCTCGGCCGCGAGCGGGGCAAGCGCGCGGCCGGCCTCCGCGCGCAGGGCGGCGGGCAGCGGGCCCGACACCAACGGCACGTCGTCGCCAGGCAGCACCAGGACGAGCGCGGCAGGCCGGGCCGCACTGCCGGTGTGCCCGATGACGACCGCCTCGCGGGTGTCGGTGTGCCGCAGCTTGCGCCAGGCGCGGTGCCCGGCCCGGTACGGGGCGTCGAGCCGCTTGGCGACCAGGCCCTCGATGCCGCTCGCGGGCAGCGTCTCGTACCAGGTCAGCGCGGTGTCCACCGACGTCGTCATCGGCACGGCCTGGAGCGGCGGGCCGAGCGGGGCGAGCACTTCGAGGAGCCGGGCGCGCCGGCGCTCGTACGGCTCGGCCCGCAGGTCCCGGCCCGCGTCGGCGAGCAGATCGAAGGCGGCGTACGAGGCGGGCAGGCGGCGGGCGAGAAGGGGCGCCCGGGCCGGGGTGGCGGCGGCGCGGCGCTGGACCGCCGCGAAGTCGGTGCGCCCGCCGGACCACACCACGACCTCCCCGTCCAGAACCGTCCCGGGCCTCAACTCCCTTGCCGCGTCGGCCAGATCGGGGAAGGCGCCGGTGATGATCCGCCCCGAACGCGCCTGGAGCACGACCCGCTCCGCCTCCCGGAACACGACCATCCGGTGCCCGTCGAACTTCGGCTCGTACGCCCACCCCGCCCCGCGCGGCAGCGTGGGCACCGCCTCGGCGAGGGCGACGGTGAGCGGGGGCCGCAGTGCCGGGGCGCTCACGGGAGGCGGCCCGCCCGGTCGGGGTCGGACAGGGGCGCCAGGAGATCGCCGTCCCGCTCCAGGCGGGGGACGATGTCGCCGATCAGGAACGTCAGGTCGCCCGGGGCTCCGCACGACTCGACCTCCGGCCACGACACCGGCGCCGACACCGTCGGGCGCTCCTTGGCACGCACGGTGTAGGGCGTCGCGGTGGTCTTCGCGGCGGCGTTCTGGCTGAAGTCGATGAACACTTTGCCGGGGCGCAGCGCCTTCGCCATCTTGTGCGTGACCAGCTCCGGCAGGGCCGCCTCCGCCTCCCTGGCCAGCGTCTTCGCGTACGCCGAGACCTGGCCGGAGGGGGTCGGCTCCAACGGGCAGAGCAGGTGCAGCCCTTTGGCGCCGGAGGTCTTGGCGTACGTGTGCAGCCCGTCCGCCGCGAGCCGGTCCCGCAGCCAGACCGCCACCGCGCAGCAGTCCACCACGCTCGCGGGCTCGCCCGGGTCGAGGTCGAGGACCAGGCGGTCCGCCTCGGCGGGGGCATCCGCGCGCCACTGCGGGGTGTGGAACTCCACCACCAGGTTCGCCGCCCACATCAGGGTGGCCAGATCGGCCACCACGACCTGGCGGGCCGCCTTGTCCTCGGAGCGGGGGACCGCGGCCGTCTTCACCCAGGAGGGCGTGCCCGGCGGCGGATTCTTGGTGAAGAAGCGCTGGCCCCCGGGGCCGTCCGGGAAGCGCAGAAACGACACAGGGCGGTTGTCCAGCTGGGCCAGGAGCGGGCCCGAGACCGAGGCGCAGTAGTGCAGCAGCTCGCCCTTGGTGGTGCCGGTGGCCGGGTAGAGCACCTTCTCCAGATTCGACAGGGCGATCCGCCGCCCCTCCACCTCCGTGATCGGCGTCATACGATGAGAGTCCCACGAACCACACGAACCACACTCCTCGGGGACGAAGAGGAGAAACCGTGCGATCCATCTGGAACGGTGCCATTTCGTTCGGCCTGGTCAGCATCCCGATCAAGCTCGTGAATGCCACCGAGAACCATTCGATCTCGTTCCGCCAGATCCACACGGCGGACGGCGGCCGGGTCCGCTACCGCAAGGTGTGCGAACTCGACGGCGAAGAGCTCAGCACCGAGGAGATCGGCAAGGCGTACGAGGACGCCGACGGCTCGATGATCCCGATCACCGACGCCGATCTGGCCTCCCTGCCGCTGCCCACCGCCAAGACGATCGAGATCGTCGCCTTCGTGCCGGCCGACACGATCGACCCGCTCCAGATGGACGCCGCGTACTACCTCTCCGCGAACGGGGTGCCCGCAGCGAAGCCGTACACCCTGCTGCGCGAGGCCCTCAAGCGCAGCCAGAAGGTCGCCATCGCCAAGTTCGCGCTGCGCGGGCGGGAGCGGCTCGGCATGCTGCGGGTGGTCGACGACGTCATCGCGATGCACGGGCTGCTCTGGCCGGACGAGATCCGGGCGTCCGAGGACGCCGCCCCCGAGGCCGACGTCAGCGTCCGCGAGGCCGAACTCGACCTGGCCGACGCCCTGATGGACACCCTCGGCGAGGTCGACATGGCGACCCTGCACGACGACTACCGGGCCGCCGTCGAAGAGCTCATCGCCGCGAAGGCGGACGGCGCGCTGCCCCAGGCGGAGGAGGCGCCCGCCGCCAAGGGAGGCAAGGTCATCGACCTGATGGCCGCCCTGGAGAGCAGCGTCAAGGCCGCGAAGGCCGCGCGCGGGGAGGGCGAAGAGGGGGAGGTCGCCGAGGTCACCGAGCTGAGCTCGCGCAAGACCGGTAAGTCCGCGCCGGCGAAGAAGACGGCGGCCAGGAAGGCGACTCCGGCGAAGACCTCGCAGGCCAAGGCGGGGCAGACCAAGACGACGCAGGCCAGGAAGAGCACTGCCACCAAGGCCACCACGGCGGCCAAGAAGTCGGCGGCGGCCAGCCCCAAGTCCACCGGTGCGAAGAAGTCCACCGCCACCACCGCCAAGAAGACCGCGGCGAAGAAGGCGGCCCCGAAGAAGCGGGCCAGCGCCTGACTTCCGTACCCCGGCGCGTGGCCTCGATTCGGTAACGGAAGGGTTGCGGCGCGTCCGCGATGGCCAAAAGGATGCCCAGGGGTGTGAAAGGGGTGCGGTCATGGTGCGAAGAACCGGCGACGGCCATACCCCTACCGAGCCACAGGGCAGCCCGGACTCCGTTGTGCTCGCGGTGCTGCCGTACGCGGTGATGGCGCTGGTCGTCGCGGCCAACCTGATCGCGGGCCCCACGGTCGGGCTGCTGCCGCTGGTCTCGCTCGGGCCCGCCTTCGCCGGGCTGGTCGGCGGCTGGGGGCGCACCGTCGTCGTGGGCCTGATCGCGCTGGCCGCCGGGGTCGGGCTCGGGATCTACAGCGACCTCTTCGAGGAGCGCCGGGGCTTCGCCTCGCTGGCCGCCGTCGCGGGGGTGACCGCGGTGGGCGTGGCCGGGGCCGTGATGCGCCAGCGCCGCGAGGCCGAACTCGCCGGCATGCGCTCCATCGCCGAGGTCGCCCAGCGGGTGCTGCTGCGGCCGGTGCCGCGCAGCGCGGGGCATTTGCGCGCGGCGGTCTCGTACACCTCGGCGGTCGCGGAGGCCAGGATCGGCGGGGATTTGTACGAGGTGGTGGCGGCGCCCGAGGGGGTGCGTGTGATCATCGGCGACGTCCAGGGAAAGGGGCTCGAATCGGTGGAGACGGCGGCCGTGGTGCTCGGGGCGTTCCGGGAGGCCGCGCACGACGAGCCGGACCTGAAGGGGGTGGGGGCGCGGGTCGAGCGGGCGGCGGGGCGGGCCCTCGAGGGCGAGAAGTTCGTCACCGCGATCATCGCCGAGCTCGACCCCGCGAACGGGGCGATGTTCCTCAACTACGGGCATCCGCCGCCCCTGTTGGTACGGGCCGACGGCTCGGTGTCCTTCCCGGAACCCGCGTCGTACACGCTGCCGCTCGGCCTGGGGCTCGGCCCGATGGAGGGCCCGCAGCCCTTCCGGGTCGCCTTCGCCCCCGGCGACCAGCTCCTGCTCTACACGGACGGGGTCACCGAGGCCCGCGACAGATCGGGCGCGTTCTATCCGCTGGGCGCCCGCACCCCGCTCCTGAAGGACCCCGACCCCGAGGCGGCTCTGGAGGCCCTGAGGCGTGACCTCATCCTCCACACGGCGGGCCCGCTGCACGACGACGCGGCCATGCTGCTGCTCCGCCATCGCGAATGACCCGGTCCGTTCCGGCCGGGCTTCGCGTGCACGGGTGCGGGGCGAGCTGCGGGCCGGGGGTTGGCAGGGCTACGCCCGAGGGCCCTCCAGATGCGCCGTCAGCCTCTCCAGCATCGGCCACGTGGCCGCGTCCGTGCCGTCCCCCAGCGGGTAGTGCAGCGCGGACCCCGCGGCCGGGCCGAGTCGGACAGGGCGCACTGCCAGGGGCGGCCGGCCCGCGTGGTCCGGCCCGGCCGAGCGCACGCCCTCCGCTCCCAGCGTGTACGACACCGGGATCGGAGGCGCCTCGAAGTGGGCCGGGACGGCCAGGTCTCGGCGGCCTCGGCGCAGGGTGACCAGCATGTGGGTCAGGCCGTGCGAGCCGGCCAGGGTCGACGCCAGGGGCTCGATCGCTTCCAGCGGAGGCGGCTCGGACGCCCCGTACCCGAGGGTGAGTGTCGCGTCCGCCGCCACTCCCCGCTCGACCCGCGTCACCCGCAGCCCCGCGAGCGCGGGCCGCGCAGGGTCGCCGACGGCGAGCAGCTGGGTCGGCTCGGGTGCCCGCTCGCGGGCCAGGTCGGTCAACTGGCGGGCGGACCAAGGGAGGTTGATGGGCTCGGCCGTGCCCCAGCCGGCCGGGGCCGCGCCGGTCAGCGCTTCCCAGGCGGCCGACAGGGCGCGCCCCAGCACCAGGTTCTCGTCCGCGTTGTGCACCGTGCGGAACGCGACGATCAGCTGCCGCTCGGAGGTGAGCGCGGGTGCGGTGAACGCCTCGGCCACCACCGCCTCGCCCGAAGCGTCCCGGGCCGGCGCGAACGTGCCGTCCTGCCAGCGCAGCACCGCGCCGGAAAGCCCGTCGTAGTACCCGCAGTCGGGGTCCTTGACCACCCAGCGGTTGGGCGCGCCGGTCAGCGCCGTACGCAGCGGAAGGCTCAGCCGCACGCCGGGCGGGGTCACGATCTGGAGCGCGCGGCGGCTCTCGACCGCGGCACGCAGGATGTGCGAGAGCCAGGCGGTCAGCGCGATGACCGGCCGGTCGCACATGACGACGGCGGTCGACTCGGTCAGCACGTCCACCGTGGGGTGCGCCCCGCCGGCCGCGGGCCGCGCGCTCACCCCGGTGTCCGAGGCATCCTCCGCGACGGGCACGACGTCGGTGCTCGCGGCGCCGGGCGGCCAGGCGGTGCCGCCGAGCAGGGTGGTGAGCCGCCCGGCCACCGACCCGGCGAGCCGCTCGGCCTCGGGCGCCGCCGTGGAGGCCCGCGCCTCCGTCCACCAGAACGAGCCCTCGGGTGGCGTCACTTGACCGCCGAGGAGACGTTCCGCCTCGCCCGGCACCTGCACGAGCAGCGGCGCCTCCAGCGAGACCAGCGGGCGGCCGTCCGCCGCACAGAGCTGCACCACCGCCCCGTCGTGGCCGGTGTCGACGGAGAGCCCGGGCCCGCCCGCGTACAGGCCGGCGAGCAGGGCCCAGGTGTCCGGCATCTTCGGGGTGAGGGCGATGACGTCCTTGGTCACGAGTGCTCTGCTTCTTCCGGCTGGTGGGCGAGGGCGGTCTGGACGAGCTGGTGGCGGCGGCCGCGGCGCACCAGGAAGCCGCGGCCCGGCGGCTGCGCGGACGCGTACAGGCCCGGGAACAGCTGGCCCTCCGTGCGGTCGCCGGTCATCACGAGCGCGGCGGTGCCCGTCTCGCGCAGGGTGGTCAGGAACGGTTCGTACAGCGCCCGCGAGGAGCCCGCGACCCGGCGGGCCACCACGAAGTGCAGCCCGATGTCCTGCGCGGAGGAGATGTACGGCAGGAAGGGCGCGAGCGGCTGCTGGCCCGCGGTGGTCAGGATGTCGTAGTCGTCGACCAGGATGACGATGCGCGGCCCGCTGAACGAGGGCCCGTCCGGCAGCGCGTCGTGGTCGACGGTCTCGTCCGGCAGCCGCTTCTCCAGCTCGGCGGCGATCCCGGAGGCGAGCCCCACACTGATCTTCGCGTTGTGCGCGTAGCCCCCGCGGTACGGCTCGGGCACCACGCCGCGCAGTCCGCGGCGCGGGTCGAACACCGCGAAGACCAGCTCCTCGTCGCTGTAGCGGGCGGTGAACTGCTGGGCGATGAGCTTGAGCAGATTGGTCTTGCCGCACTCGTTGTCGCCCAGGATCAGCAGGTGCTGGTCGTGCTCGAACAGGTCGAGGAGCACGGGGTCGAGCGCGTCCTGGTCGACCGCGATGGGGATCCGCTTCGGCTCGGCGGCCGGCGAGGGAAGCCGCTGCGCGGGCAGCCGGGTCGGCAGCACCCGTACGGGAGAGGCGAGTTCACCGTGCCAGGTGGCCCGCACCGTCCGGGCCGCGTCCTCCAGGGCGGGGCCGAGGTCGGCGGACGACGCCACCGAGTCGGTGCGCGGAAGGGCGGCCTGCGCGAACAGCTTGCCGTTGGTCAGCACGCGCCCGGGGGTGTCCTGGGCGAGCGTCTCGGACAGCTTGCGGTCGATCGACGAGTCGGACGGGTCGTTGAGGCGCAGCTCCAGCTGGGTGCCGAACATCGACTGCGTCGCGATCCGTACGTCGTTCCAGCGCAGCATGCCCGCCACGATGTGGATGCCGTAGCCGCTGCCGCGCTTGAGCAGGTCGGCCACGTCGTCGTCCAGCGCGGCGAACTCGTCGCGCAGCGCCCCGTACCCGTCCACGAGCAGCACCACATCCGTCGAGCCGAGCTCGGGAAGCCGGCCCTGCGCGCGCAGGCTGCGCAGCTCGTCCACCGAGTCGATGCCGTGCTCGCGGAACAGCTCCTCGCGCGCGGCCAGCATGGCCCGCACCTCGGCGACCGTGCGCGCGGCCCGCTCATGGTCGGCCCGCCCGGCGATCCCGCCGACGTGCGGAAGCCCGGCCAGCGCGGCGAGGCCGCCGCCCACCAGGTCGAGCCCGTACAGGGCGACCTGGGCCGGGGTGTGCGTCAGGGCGAGCGAGAGCGCGAGGGTCCGCAGCAGGGTCGTCTTGCCGGACTGGGGGCCGCCGATGACGGCCACATGACCGCCCGCCACCGTCAGATCGAGGGTCCAGGGACCCTGCCACTGCCGGCCCGGATCGTCGAGCAGGCCGAGCGGCACCCGCATCGGGCCCGGCCGGTGGGCTAGCTGGAGCCCGTGCTCGGAGACCTGGAGGGGACCCGCCGCGGCGTCGAGGCTGATGGCCTCGGGCAGCGGGGGCAGCCAGATCCGGCGCACCGGCTCGGCGGCCGTACGCAGCTGGTCGACCATCGCCGACATGACGGTCGGCCCGGTCTCCCGCTCACGCATCTGCGGCTCGGGCGCGGCGTTCGAACTCTCTTCCTTCTCATGGGAGTTGAAGGTCGGGTAGGACCAGGCGAGCGGTGTGTCGTCCTGCTGTTCCAGGACGGCGGGACCCCGGTAGGCGCCGGAGACGTAGCCCGCCTTGAAGCGCTCGTACGTCGACGTGTCGACCTTCAGATAGCCGAAGCCCGGCAGCGGCGGCAGGTGGAAGGCGTCCGTCGTGTCCAGGACCGTACGCGACTCGTCCGCGGAGAACGTCCGCAGGCCGAGCCGGTACGAGAGATAGGTGTCCAGGCCCTTGAGCTTGCCGCCCTCGATGCGCTGGCTGGACAGGAGGAGGTGGACGCCGATGGAGCGGCCGATGCGGCCGATCGACAGGAACAGGTCGATGAAGTCCGGCTTGGCGGTGAGGAGTTCACCGAACTCGTCGATCACCACGAACAGATGGGGGAGCGGTTCGAGCTCGGGCCGCTCGGCGCGCAGGGCCGCGTAGTGCCCGATGTCGGCGACGTTGCCCGCGTCCTTGAGGACCTGCTGGCGCCGCTTCACCTCGCCCGCGAGGCTGGTGTGCACGCGCTCGACGAGGCCCGCCTGGTTCTCCAGGTTGGTGATCACACCGGCCACGTGCGGGAGCTCGGCGAACGGTGCGAACGTGGCGCCGCCCTTGTAGTCGACCAGGACCAGCGCCAGGTCCTCCGGCGGATGCCCGGCGACCAGGGCGAGCACCAGGGTGCGCAGGAGCTCCGACTTGCCGGAACCGGTCGCGCCCACGCACAGCCCGTGCGGGCCCATGCCCAGCTCGGAGGACTCCTTCAGGTCGAGCAGGACCGGCTGATGCCGGTCGTCGAGCCCGATCGGCACCCGCAGGAACGCCCGCTCGCCGCGCGGCGCCCACAGCCGGTCGATGTCCAGGTCCGCCGGATCGTCGATGCCGAGCAACTGCGGGAAGTCCACCGGACCGGTCACCGGCGTGCCCTCGGCCACCGACTCGGCCGAGAGCCGCAGCGGCGCCAGCATGCGCGCGAGCCCCTCGGCCCCGGCGGTGCTCACCTCGTCGGACAGGCCGTACGACATCGGGGGCGCCGGGTTCGCCGGATCGCGCAGGTCCTCGACCGTGATGCGGTCGCCGTCGACGCTGATCCGGACCGTGACGTGGTCCGGCTCGTGCACCTGCCGCTCCAGCAGATGCAGCACGGTCACGCCCATCTCGGTGAGCCCGACCGCCGTGTCGGGACGGGGCAGTTCATCGGCGGGAGCGCCGTACTCGTCGCTCACCACGAGCAGCCGGTCGATCATCCGCAGCGCGTTCCGGTCGGAAAGACCCCGGCGCACCTCCGCCGCGTACGACGCCCGCTGGCGCAGCTCCGTCCGCATCAGGCGGGCCAGCTGCGGCATGCTCGGCGCGATCCGGCGCGCGGCCACCGGGCCGTCGCTCTCCAGCGCGTCCAGGACATGGGGCAGCCACTTGGCCCACTCCCAGTCGTCGAGGCGGTCGCCCGGCACACCGAGCGCGATCGCCAGATCGTCCGGGGCGTGCGTGACGGCCGCCTGCACGAGCAGCGCCCGCGCGACCCGCAGCACACCCTCGCGGTCACCGACCACGCTCACGTTCGCGGCCCGGTCGAGCGGCACCGTCAGCGGCGACTCGGTGGCCGTGGCATACCGGGCCACCAGCGCCCGCGCCTCGTTCAGCATGAACGGGTCCGGCGGGGTCAGCACTCCCTGCGCGCTGTTCTGCCCGATCGACAGATCCTGCGTCGGCACGGTGCCGGTGCCCACCCGCACCCTGAGGAAGTCGGCATCGCCGCGCCGCCGCTCCCACAGCCGCGCGGGATCCCGCAGCAGGTCGTACAGCGCCTGCGGCGGCGGGTTCAGGAGGCGGGCCTGAAGCCTCGACTCCCGCTCCACGGCGCCGAGTTCCTCGCGCTGCTCCTCCAGGTATTCGAGGTAGCGCTCGCGCTGGGTGCGCCGGGTGCGCTGCGCCTTGCCCCGCTGGGACAGGAAAAGCGCGACCGCGCCTAGCAGCGCCACGACCAGGACGATGGCGCCGAGGCCCGCGAACTGGCTGTTGCGGATCACCGTCATCATGATCACGGAGCTCATCACGCCGGCCATCGGGAGCAGCGCGGTCGCGGCCGTGCCGGTCTTGCCCTCGGGCAGGTTCGGCGGCGGCTCGATGGCGCGCGGCACCGCGGGGGCGGCGGGCCGGGTCGAGCGGGCCGGGCGGTGGACCTGGTGCAGCGTCATCGCACCCTCACCGCCCGCTCCATCGCCTCGGCGGCAAGGGCGACGGCGGCCTGCCGGGTGGCCCGGCCGAGCAGTGCGGTCTGGATGGGGCCTCCCTGGGCCAGATGCCGGTCGTAGGGGACCGGGAGCACGGTGACGCCCGCCTCCCGCAGATGTGCGGTGGCGGTCTTCAAGTCCAGTGTCATGTCGGGTGAGTTGGCGGTGAGCGCCACCACCGTGGTGGCAAGCGCCGAGTGCGGAAGATGGGCGAGCCAGTCCAGGACGAGCCGGGTGCCGCCGACGCCCTCCGCGGTCATCGGGGCGACCACGATCCGGGCGTGCGCGGTGTCCATCGCGGTACGCGCCACCTCGCCGGGCAGTGTCTCGCAGTCGACCACGGTCACCGCGAAGTACCGGCGAAGGGCGAGTGTCACGGTGCGGTACGTCCGCATGCTCAGGGGCGCGCCGAGGCGGCCCTGGCTCGCGGGCAGCAGCCAGCCGCCGTCGGTGACCGGCACGAGATAGCCGGTGACGTCGGTCAGCTGCATGGCGGGCGTGAGGATGTCGGCGAGATCGGCGCAGGACCAGCGCACCGATTCGACACCGAGCCGGACCGGCAGCGTGCCGAGCGCCCCGTCCGCCTCCAGGGCGAGCACGGGATCGTGCCGGTAGTGGTTGAAACTCCGGGCGAGCAGCGCCGCCACCGTCGTCTTTCCGACCCCGCCCCGGATGGAGGTGACCGCGATGACCCGCCCGGTCGTCACGGGCTGCTGCAACTCCCGCCCGATCCGGCTCTCCTCGGCCACGTCCTGCGCGGCGGACGATCCGAGCTTGCGCACGGACCGCCCGGCCCGCTTGGCCACGGAGTCCCCGTGCACCGGCCGCCCGAGCGCCACGGCGAGCCGGGGGTCGACGGTGGGCACGGACTCGGGCGTGGCCATGGGCACAGCGGCGTCCCGCCCGCCGGGGATGCGGAGTTCGGGCAGCGTGGACGGGCGTGAGTCGGAGGGGGGTGCGGGCGGCCCGGCAGGCCGGGGGTCCGGGGCGCCGGCTCCGTACTGGGAGGCGGCACGCGTGGCGGCGATGGCGTCGAGGGTTCCGGCGGTGGGGGCATCAACTCCCCTGTCGGAAGCGGGAGTTGGGCCATCCGGGAAGGGGTCGACCTGGCGGGGCTCAAGCGGACGTATCCGGAACGTACCTTCGGCGGGGCCGGTGTAGGGCCGGCCGGGGGGTGTCGAGGGGTTACCGGCGTTGGGCTGTGGGGCCGACGCGTCCGGGCCGAAGGAACCTTCCGCCGAGCCGGAATGCGGCTGCGCGGCCGACGCGGCCGGGCCGAAGGCAGCCTCTGCCGGGCGTCCCCCCTGGGGCGCGACCAGTCCCGCCGAGCTGTCGCCACCCTGCTGCGCGGCCGGGCCGAAAACCCCCTCCGCCGGGCCGGCACCCGGCTGCGGGCCCGACCCCGCCGAGGCACCCGCACCCTGCTGTGCGGCCGACGCAGCCGAGCCGAAAGCGCCCTCCGCCAGGCCGGCACCCTGGGATGCAACCGACGCCGGGCCGAAGGCATCCGCACCCTGGGATGCAGCCGACGCCGAGTTCCCCCCGCTCAGCTCGCGCAGCACATCGCGCTGCCAGTCCTCGCCCACAGCCATATCCCGACCTCTACGCATACCTACGCGAATGTGCCGAGCAGACGCCCGTACACCCCGAACACCCCGAGCACCAGCGGGAACAGCGCGATCACGCCGATCGATTCCAGCGCGTCGCCGAACCGCCGCAGCCTGACCCGTACATGATCTGCGGGCTGGATGACGAGCACTGCGACCGGGGCCAGTGCGAGGACCACGAGCAGGGCCAGCGGGCCGACCGCGCCGGTGCGCTCCCACCACACCCAGGCCAGCCGCCCGGCCACCGCGGCGGCGGCCGCGAACAGGCCCACGACCTCGGCGACCAGCGGATACGCCCGCGCGCGCAGGGCGAGCACCACGGCGAGTACCGAGGCGAGCGGCACCGTCCACACCGTCGGCGTACGCAGCGCCAGGATCCCGGCGACCGCCGCACAGCCGGCCATGACGACGGTGGCGAGGGCGAGCCCGCGGTGGGTGGCCGCGAGCGCGGTCGACACCTGGTAGCGGCTCACCGACGCGCCGCCGGAGCGCCGGTCGTCGAGGCCCGAGAGCCCGGACGCCATCAGCGCGAGGCGCGGCAGCACCCCGAGCAGCAGCGCGGAGACGACCACCACGATCGCCCCGGCCCGCGCCTGCCCGACCGCGGTACCGGCCCCGGACTGCAGCGCGATCACAGCCTCCCAGCAGACCCCGGCCCCGGCGACCGCCCCGGCCCCGATGAGCCCGCCCCGCCCGAGCGGCGAGAACAGGCCGAGGAGCAGCAGCGCCACGACGAGGGCGGCGGCGACCGCGCCGAGCCGGGCGCCGCCCGGCCAGCCGTACGCGTCGGCCAGCGTCCACGCGCCGAGCACGGCGAGCACCCCGGCCGTGACGATCAGCGTGGTCGCGGGCCCGCGCTGCCCGGCCCTGCCGAGCACGGGCCCGGCGATCGCGCCGACACCGGCCACCGCGAGCAGCACCGCGCCGACCGCGGACAGGGCGAACTCGTCGCGCGCGAGCACCCCGGCCGCCAGCGCCCAGCCGACCGTGGCGAGCCCCGCGACCGCGCGCCGCGACGCGGGCCGCCAGCGCCAGGCCCGTACATCGAGATCGTCCGCGGCCTCGTCGGTGACGTCGTGCACGACGGGCGCCGAAGGCGCGTCCTCGACCCGCACCAGACGCAGAACCGCGCCGTCGGGCACGCCCGCCGACGCCAGCGTCGAGTCCTGGGCGAGCGCCGATCCGTCGGCCGTCGTCAGATGGCGCAGCATCGGGCGGCCGCCCGGACCGTCGCCGAGCAGCCGCATGATTTCGGGCAGCAGCAGCCCAATTGGCTCTTCGGACGGCAGAACGAGATCGACCCGACGCTGTTCACCGACCAGAGTGACCCGGCTCAATGCCGTACGGCTCACCGATCCCGTAGCTATCACGCGTGCGAACCTATCATCGGGCCGAAGACTTCACGGCGGGCGAAGAAGCAGAGGAAGAGGGGGTTGAAGTCGGCTGAACCGACGTTCCGTACGGGGACTTTCCGATGAGCTTGTGCGAAATGAACGACCAGCCCACACAACCCGCGCACAGCACCGCCGCAATCACAATTCCGGCAAACAGCTTGCCGAGCCGTTCGTCGACGGACCGCCGCCCGCGCTGCCCCCCGAACAGCAGGGCATCGCGAAGGCGCCGGCGCCGTACCGAAACCGACTCCAGCAATTGGCTGTCATAGTCCTGCGCGGCAGTCATGCCCGGGCAATCTCCTTCGGATCCTGCTCATGCCGTACGGCGGAAATACCGGTACGGACGGGAATCAAGGCCGTTCGCGGAGCTTCGCGGTGACCGCCGCGACGAAAGCGTCCGCCTCGGCCCCGGTGATCTCCACATGGTCGACCTCGTTGTGGCCGAGTTCGTAGAGCCGGAGGTATTCGGTCGGCTCCCAGCGCAGATTCCGGGTGAAGGCCTCGTCGTAGGCGACCCCGTCGAGAAAACGCCGCCGGACAATTCCGCGCGGGCTGCTCCGCGGATACCCCTCGCCGATCTTCGCGTAGTACGTGATCTCCCGGGACGCCGGGTCGATCACCCGCACATCGGCGCCCCGGCCGTTCAGCCACAATTCCAGCTCGCGGCCGCGGATTTCACGGCGCTGCTCGCCGCTCTCGACGACCATCGGCCCGAACACGGAACCCGACAGGCCCTGGACGACGGTGTGTTCGTCGACCACCACGCTGAACGAGGTCTCGTTCAGCGACGCGTCGGTGAGGTCGGCGCCCTGGAGCAGGGTGCCGAGCAGCGCTGCGCCGCCCAGGCGTGCGCCGCGCAGCGAGCCGCCCCGCACATCGGTCTCGGACAGCTCGGCGCTGCCCAGATCCGCGCCGTCCAGCTTGGCGCTCCGCAGGGAGGCCCCGTCCAGTACGGCCTTGATCAGGCTGGCGCCGGTCAGGTCCGCGCCGTCGAGCACCGCGCCTTCCATGTGGCACCGGTAGAAGTCGGTGCCCACGAGCACGGCGTCCCGGAGCACGGTCCCGGTCAGCATGCCGCCGCCGAGATCGGCACCGGACAGATCGGCGGCGGTCAGGTCGAGCCCGTCGACGCCGAGCAGCGAACCCGGCTGCTCGGCCCACTCGCGGAGCGCGGCCGCGGCCTCGGCGTCCTTCGGCATGGCCCGGACGATCCTCCGCTCGCCTTCGTCACGGATACCAGACAACCCGATCACTCCACCCATGGTCTTCGACAATTGCCCTGACATCGTCAATAGCGGCCTGATCGGCATTGCGCATGTCCAGAATGACCACGCGCTTCCTGTTCACGATCTGGTCCTCCAGCTTGCGCACCCAGCTCCCATTGTTCGCGGGGTCGTATGCGCCCTTGAACGGCAGCGACTTGTCGCGAACGTTATTGAGCGGAGGCCAGTCGGAGTGTACGCCCTTGATGTCGTAGAACTCCCCGATGCTCGGCGAGTAGAGGTCACCCTGATTCGCACCCGGCGGACGCTGAATGTCGGAGGGCACCTTCCCGCTCTCGCGCATGTCGAGAGCGATCCGCGCCTCGTCCATCTCCGACGGCTTGACCTTCCCCTTGTGATCGGGGTCCTGCTTCAAGACGTCGAAATCGTCGGCGTACTTTTTCTCGATCGCCTGGAGATGCGAATCGTGCGTAACGCGCTCGGCCGGGGTGAGCTCGGCAGGCGGCCCATTGCCGTGCACGGAGGCAGGTCCGTGCTGGCCGTGGTCGACATGCGGAGCCTCGGGCAATGCCGAACCGTGCGGCTCATGACCGAGATCGATATGCAGATCCCCGGCCCCGTGCGGCACCGGCACCTTTCCGAACAAGTCGCTCTGCTCGGCCCGGATGGCCGCGAGGTCCTCGTGGGAAATGCCGGGCAGGCGTTCCTTCTCGTAGAGGACATGGCCGTCCATCTTGGCCGTGAAGCTCTCCGGCGTGTGGAACTGCACCTCGAAGACCTGACCCGAAACCGGGTCGCGCCAGGTCGAGTTGATGCCCTTGTAGCCGGCGCTGTCCCAGGTGTTCTTGAACGTGACGTTCTCGAACCCGCGGCTGCGGAAGTCGTCGACGGCCTGCTGCACCCCGTGTGCGTAGTCCTTGGAGGGCAGCTCGACGGTGTAGCGCAGCGAGTCCTTGATGTTCCCGAGGGCGTCCTCGGGCCGCAGCATCGGGTCGTCGTGCAGCGCCGTCGCGATCTTGCGCTTGAGTGAGTCCTCGCCCTTGAGGCGGTACTCCAGGCCGTTGAGCTTGCCGTGGTCCACCCGGTCGGCGGCGGACTTCACCGCGTCGGTGATGCCCGGCTCGGCCGACTCGGCCCGGTGCATGAACTGGTCCGCCGCCGCGTTGGCGTGCGGATCGAGGTGCAGCCCCTGCGGCCCCTCCCAGGATCCGTCGGGCAGATTGCCCCGAGGCTCCCCGGGCCCGTCCGGAAGATGCGACCCGCCACCGCTGGGCGGCCCTCCGGCGTCGCCGCCGCCGGTACCGCCGGCCGACCCGGGCTCGCCCGGATGCGTACCGCCGCCGTGACCACCGGTGGGGAGGTCGCCGTGCGATCCCGTACCGGGGAGGTCGTGCGACGCCGGTACGGAGGTGTGAGTCGTCGGTACGGAAGGGTGCGACGGCCCGCCCGGGGTTTCATGACCGGCGGAGGGCCCGAGGTCGTTCGTGGCGCCCCGGCCGGGGTCGTGGGCGGTGCCGCCGGGCGTGTGGGCCGGGTTGTGTGCTCCG
>NZ_BAAASQ010000022.1:0-93143 GCF_039532965.1 Streptomyces mauvecolor
CGGGTGTACCGAAGAGGTACAGGATCAGGTCCTGGTCCAGGGTGATGCGGCCGAAGTCCATGGCGACCGTGGTGGTCGTCTTGTCCCCGGTATGGGTCAGGTCGTCGATGCCCGCGCTCGCGGACGTCATCACGGCTTCGGTGCGCAGCGGGTTGATCTCCGAGACCGCGCCGACGAACGTGGTTTTGCCCACGCCGAAACCGCCCGCCACCACGATCTTCGCCGACGTGGTGGAACGGGCGGCACCGCCGCTAGAGCTTCCGAAGTCCACTGAGCACCCTCTCGAGCAGCGTTACGTCCGGCGTGCCGCCGGTCTCTCCATTGCCCGGCTGGTGGATCGCCACCATGCCGGCCTCCGCCAGGTCGGCGACGAGGATCCGGGCGACACCGAGTGGCATCTGGAGCAGCGCGGAGACCTCCGCCACCGACTTGACCTCACGGCAGAGGTGGCAGATCCGCTGGTGCTCGGGAAGAAGCGTGGCAAGGTGCGCCGGGTCTGCTGTGGTGCTGACCAGCGCCTCGATGGCGAGCTGGTAGCGCGGCCGGGTGCGGCCGCCGGTCATGGCGTACGGACGGACCAGCGGCTGGTCGCCTTCACCGTCGTACGCCGCGTCGTGCAGTGCGCCGTACGAATCGTGTGAGGCGGGGGGCGGGGTCATTGGTTCCTCCGGGCGGAGACAGCAAGCCATCTGCGAGCCGTCAGACAGGGCCGGTGGGGGGCGAGGTGCGGCCGGGACGGATATCTGCATCGTGCGGGAGCGGTCCGGGCCGGAGGGGGCGGCGCCGGTGGCTCCCGACCCCCGGCCTCGCGAGCGGCTCGGCCGGGGGGTTTGCGGTCAGTGGAGCAGGCTGCCCTGGAGCTCGGCGCGCAGGTCCGGCGTCAGGACGGTGCCCGCGCGGTCGACCAGGAGAGCCATCTCGTAGCCCACCAGGCCGATGTCGCACTCCGGGTGCGCGAGCACGGCCAGGGAGGAACCGTCGGACACGGACATCAGGAAGAGGAAGCCGCGCTCCATCTCCACCACGGTCTGGGCGACGCTGCCCCCCTCGAAGATCCGGGAGGCCCCGGCGGTCAGCGAGGTCAGCCCGGACGCCACGGCGGCCAGCTGGTCGGCGCGGTCGCGCGGGAAGCCTTCGGACATGGCGAGGAGCAGGCCGTCGGCGGAGACCACGACCGTGTGGGACACCCCGGGGGTGTTGTCCACAAAGTTGGTGATCAACCAGTTCAGGTTCTGTGCCGCCTGGCTCATCGGACTCAACTAACGCTCCTGCTGGTGAGTGGGGTCCACGTGGAAGCTGCCGGTGGAGCCGTTGCCGGCCTGCCGGCCCTGCTGGATGCCCCGGCGGAGATTGGTCAGCCGGCCGCGCACGTCGTCGGGCGCCCGGGAGACCTGGGGTCCTGCCTGGTGGTTCTGCTGCTGTGCGGTGCCCGGCACCAGGTTGGCGCGCGGGACCCGCTTGGGAAGTCCGGACGTGGTCACGCCGCCGGCGGCGGGCTTGCGGGCCCGCTCGGCCTGGCGGACGAGGTCGTCGTTGGGCGAACTGCGCCAGGCACCGGAGCCGTTGGAGGCGTCCGAGCCGTTGGCGCCGCTGTTCGCGTTGCCGTTGCCGTTCCCGTTGCCGCCCTCGCGGACCGGGCGGCGCTCGGGGGCCGGCCGCTGCGGAGCGGCGCTCCGGCCCTGCGGGGCCTGCGGCTGCGGGGCCTGGGGCGCCTGCGGTGCGGGCTGCTGCGGCTGGCCGCCCTGCTGGCCCTGCTGCTGGAACCAGTTGGTCTCAAGGGTGTCGAACAGCGGGGTCCGCCCGTCACCGGCACCGGCCGGCGGCAGGGCCTCGTGCTGCGGCTGCGCGGGCAGGCTCCCGGCCGGCTGGCGAGGCCCGCCGAACTCGTTGCCGTCCCGGCGCTGACGCGGGGCACCCTGACCGAAGTCCTGGCCCTGCTGGGGCGCCTGCTGCTGGTACTGCTGCGGCTGGGCCGGCTGCGGCGCGGGGGGACGCGGCGCGTTGAAGTCCGGGCGGGCGAACTCGGAGGTCGCCGCCGGGTTCTGCCGGTCGTCGCCCGCGGGGCGCTGGGAGGAACCGGTGTCCTGGCCGGGCCGGGCGAACTGGCCGGTGCCGGACGGGTCCTGGTCCGGACGCGCGAACGAGCCGGTGCCGGACGACTGGTCGCCGTACCCGTTGTAGGAGCCCGGGCGCTCGAACTGCCCGGTCGCCGACGGGTCCTGCGCGGCCGGCGCGCCGAACACGTCGGGGCGCACGAACTGGCCGGTGCCCGAGTTCTGGTCCTGCCGGGTGCCCGGCGGGGGGCCGTCGAAGTCGGGGCGGGCGAACTCGGCGGTCGCGCCCGGGCCCTGGCGGTCGTCGGTGGCGGCGGGACGCGGGTACTGGCCGGTGTGCGGCTCCTCGTGGCCGCGCGGTGCGTCCAGGGCCGAGGACTGGTCGGTGCCCCAGCTCGCGGCCTGCGGCCGGGCCGGCTGCTGCCCCTGCGGGTTGCCGCCGGGCAGCTCGGCGCGCGGGGCGCCGGGCGGCGGGGTGATCGGGCGGTCGCCGCGGCGCGGGGCGGCCGGGGAAGCCGGTCCGCTGCCGAACCCGGACTGCTGGCCCTGCTGCTGGGGCTGGCCCTGCTGCGGGCCGCCGCCCCGGGGCGGCAGCGCGGCGCGCGGGCCGGGGCCGCCGGTGACCTGGCCGCGCGGGGCGCCCGCGGCGAGCCGGCCGCCGGGAGCACCCGGACCGCCGCTGAGCGGCCCTGCGGCGAGCCCGGCACGCGAGGGCGGGCCGCCCGCGAGACCGGGACGGCCACCCTGGCCGGCCGGAGCCTGCGGCTGACCGGCACCCGGCTTGCCGGGCGCCTTCTTGCCGCCCTGGGCGACGTCGACGGGCAGCATGACGAGCGCGGTCGTACCGCCGGAGTCGGACGGGCGCAGCTGGATGCGGATGCCGTGTCGCAGGGACAGGCGGCCGACCACGAACAGACCCATGCGGCGCGAGACCGAGACGTCCACGGTGGGCGGCGACGCCAGCCGCTCGTTGATCGCGGCGAGGTCCTCGGGGGAGAGGCCGATGCCGGTGTCGTGGATCTCGACCAGGACGCGGCCGTCGGGCAGCGCGTGACCGGTGACGCGGACCTTGGTCTGCGGCGAGGAGAACGAGGTGGCGTTCTCAAGCAGCTCGGCGAGGAGGTGCACGAGGTCGTTGACCACGCGTCCGGCGACCTCGGTCGCGGGCACGGCGGCCAGTTCGATGCGCTCGTACTGCTCCACCTCGGAGGCGGCGGCGCGGAGCACGTCGACCAGCGGGACCGGGCGGGTCCAGCGCCGGCCGGGCTCTTCACCGGCGAGGACGAGGAGGTTTTCGCCGTTACGGCGCATACGGGTCGCGAGGTGGTCCAGCTTGAACAGCGAGGACAGCTGGTCCGGGTCGGCCTCGCGGGACTCCAGCTCGGAGATGAGCGAGAGCTGACGCTGGATAAGACCCTGGGAGCGGCGCGAGAGGTTGGTGAACATCGCGTTGACGTTGCCTCGCAGCAGGGCCTGCTCGGCGGCGAGTCGTACGGCCTCGCGGTGCACGTCGTCGAAGGCCGCGGCCACCTGGCCGATCTCGTCCCGGGAGTGCACGCCGACCGACTCCACGGAGGTGTCGACGTCCTGCGGGTCCGACTCCGAGAGCTGCTTGACGAGCTCGGGCAGGCGGTCCTGGGCGACCCGGGTCGCGGTGTCCTGCAGCCGCCGCAGCGAGCGGATCATGGAGCGGGCCACGACGAACGCGCCGACCAGCGAGACGCCGAGGACGACGAGGATCAGCACACCGTTGAGGATCGCGTCGCGCTGCGAGGTGTCGCGCAGCTCGCGGGCCTTCTGCTCCATCTCACCGAGCAGGGTCTGCTCGATGGTCTTCATCTGGTTGATCTTGTTGGAGTCCTGGTCGTACCAGTCGAGGTACGAGCGCTTCTGCTCCTGGTTGATGCCGCCCGGGTTCTTCAGCACGCGCTGCGAGTACGCGTTGGCGGCGGTGATCTCCGAGTTGCCCTTGTCGAGCGGGGCCATCAGCTCGGTGGAGTTGCCGCCGTTGGCCTCGTACACGTTCTGGAACGAGGCGAGAGCCTGGCGCTCGCCGTCCTGGGCGGCCTTGGCGTACAGGCGGTCGGGCTCCAGGAGGTCGCCCTCGTCGCTCTTGGTGGCGGGCAGCGCCGCGGCGATGATCGCGCGCTGGACCGAGGCGTACTCCTTGGCGGAGGAGAAGGCCGCCAGCGCACGGGTCCGCTTGATCATCTCCGGGTTGGAGGTGGCCTGCGCCATGTCCTGGGAGAGGCTGAGCAGACCGCGGATGAGGCGGCTGTAGGACTCGACGGTCTGGGAGTGCGCGGTGGTCTTGCGGTCGCCCTTGTACGCGGTCTTGCGGATGCTCTCCAGGTCCTGGAGCTGGATCGCGATGTTGGTGACGTTACGACGGATCGACTCCAGCGCCTCGTCGTTCTCCGTGCCGCTGACGTCCTGCGTCGCCTGGATGAACGACTTCCTGACCAGGTCGGTCGCCCCGCGGTCGGTCTGTACGCGGGCGTCGGAGGTCTGGGTGGAGAGCGGGCCCGCCGAGTCGTCGCGCTCGGTCTGGAGCGCGGCGGCGAGCTCGGTCGCCTGCTTGGTCATGTCGGTGAGCAGCTGCATGTGGTCGAGCTGCTGCATGTCGTTCATCGACTGGTTGATGCGCAGCCCGCCCAGGGTGGTCGCGGCGACCACGGGGAGGGCGAGCAGGGCGACCAGTCGGGTCGAGATGCGCCAGTTGCGCAGGGCTATTCGCGAGCCCGTGTCCACGGGCCCGGTCGGCTTCCGTTCGGCGCCGTTCTGGTCGCCGCCGGAGGGACCCGAGGGCCCGCTGGTGCGCGCCGTCTGTCCGCTCGCCTCGCCGGCCGGAGAGGCGGAGGGGTTTTCGGGGCCCCGGGGGTTCTGGGCGTGCTGGGGCGAGGAACTGGCCGTCTTGGGGCCAGTCCCGCCCTGCGGCTCCTGCTCCGCCGCAGCGCTGCCATCCCTCTTGAAACGTCCCTGCACTAGCGTCGCAACCTCTGGACCAGGCGTCCCTCCGTAAAAACGGATAGGACGGTGTCGGCGTCATGGGGGGCACTGCGCGCCCCCTGTGTGGTCTGAGTGACCGGCGCTTGTCCTGCTCCCCCTCCCGCCGCACACCCGGCGCTGCGTTGCGCCCCTGCGCGCCGGTCAGTGACCCGCGGCGGTGCGTGGAATTCCAGCACAGTGCCGGATCTCCAACAAGGCCCGCGTACCGGGCCGTGACCTGAGTGACACATTGTGAGTATCGCGTCACAAAATGTAGAAAGTGATCGCGGAGAAAACGGACTAATGCGTGCGAGTCGCTTAGGGGTGGGGGGTGTCCCAGTCGCGATGATCAGGAGCGGAATGAAGGGTTCAATACCGGAATGTCCGTTCCTGGATGGTCAGTTGACGGACCCTTATATCCCTTTTGTGGCTTGATTCGTGAGCAAACTCACATGTTGATCGCCGTCTCTACGACCCTTTGCCGGGAATTCGAATGTTTAGCCTGACGCTTTACAGGGATGGCCAATCCGACAACCGGCGCCCCCGCGCGCCCGTACCGACAGGGTTCGTAGCAGAGATGAAGACGACGATGATCATCCGGAACATAGCCAACCCGCGCCGCACCACCCTCGCGCACCTCGCGGACGCCGAGGAGCTCCAGCGGCCGGCCCAGCCGGAGCACACCGTCGAGCTGCCCACCCAGACGGCCAACCCGCGCCGCACCATCCTGATGAAGGCCCCGGACCGGGCCGACGCCGTCGAAGCCGCCGCCGTCTGATCCGGGAGTCCCCGGCGCCCCTCCTCGCCGGCGGGCCCCCGCGAGGCGCTCCGCCGCCGGTCGCGGCACGGAGTAATGCGCACGGCCGGTGTCCTTGCCCGGTTAGCCTGGAGCGTCAGACTCCAGCCAGTACCAGTTAAGCGAAGTGAGGGGCGACAGCACTCGTGCGCATCGCCAGGTTCTCCATCGACGGCAATGTCGCCTTCGGAGCGGTCGAGGGCGAAGGCCCCGACGGTCTCGTACTCGACATCATCAAGGGCATCCCGTACGGCGACTTCGAACTCAGCGGCACCAAGGTGCCGCTGAGCAAGGTCCGCCTCCTGCCGCCCGTGCTCCCCAACAAGGTCGTGGCCATCGGCCGCAACTACGCGGAGCACGCCAAGGAGCTCGGAAACGAGGTCCCGGAGGTCCCGGTCGCCTTCTTCAAGCCGACCACCTCGGTGATCGGCCCCGGCGACAGCATCGAGTACCCCTCCTTCTCCAACGAGCTGCACCACGAGGCCGAGCTCGCCGTCGTCATCGGCCGCATGTGCCGCGAGGTCCCGCGCGAGCGCGTCAAGGACGTCATCTTCGGCTACACCTGCGCCAACGACGTCACCGCCCGCGACGCCCAGCAGCGTGAGAAGCAGTGGGCCCGCGCCAAGGGCTTCGACACCTCGTGCCCGCTGGGCCCCTGGGTGGAGACCGACCTCGACCCCACGGATCTCACCATCCAGGCCACGGTCAACGGCGAACAGCGCCAGCTCGGCCGCACGGCGGACATGATCCGCTCCATCGAGGACCTGGTCGTCCACATCACCGAGGCCATGACGCTGCTCCCGGGCGACGTCATCCTCACGGGGACCCCGGCCGGAGTCGGGCCCCTCAACGTCGGCGACGAGGTCGCCGTCACCATCGAAGGCATCGGCACTCTCACCAACAAGGTGATCAAGCGTGGCTAACGCGAACGTCCGCGTACGTTTCTGTCCCTCCCCGACCGGCAACCCCCACGTGGGCCTGGTCCGCACCGCCCTGTTCAACTGGGCGTTCGCCCGGCACCACGGCGGCACGTTCGTCTTCCGCATCGAGGACACCGACGCGGCCCGCGACAGCGAGGACTCCTACAACCAGCTCCTGGACTCCCTGCGCTGGCTGGGCTTCGACTGGGACGAGGGCCCGGAGGTGGGCGGCCCGCACGAGCCGTACCGCCAGTCGCAGCGGATGGACCTCTACAAGGACGTCGCCGAGAAGCTGCTCGCCGCCGGCAAGGCGTACCACTGCTACTGCACGACCGAGGAGCTCGACGCCCGCCGCGACGCGGCCCGCGCGGCCGGCAAGCCGTCCGGCTACGACGGCCACTGCCGCGAGCTGAGCGCCGAGCAGGTCGAGGCGTACACGACGGAGGGCCGCCCGGCGATCGTCCGCTTCCGCATGCCCGACGAGCCGATCACCTTCACGGACCTGGTCCGCGGCGAGCTGACCTTCACCCCGGACAACGTGCCGGACTACGGCATCGTCCGCGCGAACGGGGCGCCCCTGTACACGCTGGTGAACCCGGTCGACGACGCCCTCATGGAGATCACCCACGTCCTGCGCGGCGAGGACCTGCTGTCCTCGACCCCGCGGCAGATCGCCCTGTACAAGGCGCTGATCGAGCTGGGCGTGGCGAAGGAGATCCCGTCCTTCGGACACCTGCCGTACGTGATGGGCGAGGGCAACAAGAAGCTCTCGAAGCGTGACCCGCAGGCCTCCCTGAACATCTACCGCGAGCGGGGCTTCCTCCCGGAAGGCCTCCTGAACTACCTCTCGCTCCTCGGCTGGTCCTTCTCGGCGGACCAGGACGTCTTCTCGATCGAAGACATGGTGGCGAAGTTCGACATCGCGGACGTGAACGCGAACCCGGCCCGCTTCGACCTGAAGAAGGCCGAGTCCATCAACGCGGACCACATCCGCATGCTGGACGAGCAGGCGTTCGCCGCGGCCTGCGAGCCGTGGCTGCGCGCCCCGCACGCGAACTGGGCCCCCGAGGACTTCGACCGCGCGGCCTGGGAGGCCATCGCCCCCCACGCGCAGACCCGTGTGACGGTCCTCTCCGACATCACGGCGAACGTGGACTTCCTCTTCCTCGACTCTCCCGTCGAGGACGAGGCGTCCTGGGCGAAGGCGATGAAGGAGGGCTCGGACGCGCTGCTGCGCACGGCCCGCGAGAAGCTGGAGTCGGCGGACTGGACGTCCCCCGAGTCCCTCAAGAACGCGGTCCTGGCAGCGGGCGAGGAGCACGGCCTGAAGCTGGGCAAGGCCCAGGCCCCGGTCCGCGTAGCCGTAACGGGCCGCACGGTGGGCCTCCCCCTCTTCGAGTCCCTGGAAATCCTGGGCAAGGAGAAGACGCTGGCGCGCATCGACGTGGCACTGGCGAAGCTGGCGGCGTAGGTGTAGCCGGTACGTGAATGAGGGGCGGCAGCCGGTGGGCTGCCGCCCCTCGGGCTTTTCTAACCCAACCGCTGGGCGAGCAGCGCGAGCCAGGCGCCGGGGGAGTACGGGGAGGGCGGGTCGACCTCCATGCCCAACTCGGCGAGGGCAAGGGCGTATTCGGACTCGTCGAGGTCGAGGGTGACCAGCTCGTGCAGTTCCCCGACAACCTTGGCGATGAGCGAGAGGTCCGTCGTCCCGCGGTAGTCCTCGATCGCGGCATCGTGATCGTCGAACTCGTCCGGCATGTCCTGCGAGAACCAGCCACCGAGCAGTTGCCCGAGCTCGGTGAAGCGGGCATGCCATTCCCAGTGGGTCACGGGAGCGGAGGGACGCGGCGCCTCCCCTTCCTCGATGCTGCGCCTGAGGTGGTCGGCGAGGACGGTGAGCCAGCCCTGGATCTCGGCGTCGCGGAGCCCCACGTCCGGAACGGGGTAGAACTCCCCGAGCCGCTGTCGCAGCCGCCCCGGAGGGTGCCGGGCGTACTCCCGCAACTGACTCTCGGCGACGGCCAGCGCCCAGGGCCGGGTGTGCCAGGTGTGCCGGACGTACGCGTCGAGCGCGGTGCTGCGCCGTTCGGGGGTGTCATCCGCGGCCTGTCCGAGGTAGGCCCGCATGACCTGGTCCAACTCGCCGTAGTGAGCGTCGTGTTGCAGGGGTGTCAGAGGCATGGGGCGGAGCCTTCAGAGGTAGACGGGGAAGGAAGCGTGGACGACGAACCCGTGCCGGCTGATGTCACTGCGCCGGAGCACGACTCGGGCGGCCCGCACGTCTATCGGCCCCCGCCCCGCGTACGCCATTGCCTGGATCATCACCCGCCCGACGGGCATCTCCCGGGACGGCCAAGCTGCTTCGATGACAAGGCGCCCCCGGGTGGATTGCGCCAGCCATCGATGCACAACCTGCTCATTCCGCGTCACCACTTCTTGAGTGGCCCACTGAGCGGTCTCCCGATCAGGGTAGGTCGCGGCACGGGTTGTGGTCGGCATTTCGCTCTCCGGGTTGACTCACGAGGTCTATATGTGGCGTGCGAGGAATTGTCGGTCAATCCTGTCTGCCTTCTGACTCAGACAGGATTGAACGACCAGAAGACGCCGACCTCGGAGTCCGATACGACAACCAGGCCGTAGTCCGCAGTGTATTCGGTAAAGGAGGACCAGCCGGGGCCGACGTCGCGCGCGGCAAGGTTCGGTGTTTTCGTCACCCTGGCCTCGGCGAGATTGGTGAAGCACTTGAAATCTGTCGCGAATCGGGACAATAGGATCCGAGCCGCTTCCAGTAGGCCCTCGGGGTTCTCCTGGAATCCTGGAACCTCGGTGATTTGGCACCAGTCATCCATGAGTGCAACAAGCAACTGTGCTGCGGTGTCGACGTCGATCTCATGGAGATTGCGGGAGAGTTTTTCGGCGGAGTCGGGGCTGAACGGGAAGCCTCTCCGGGAGGCCTTGGTTCGCTGGTCGTGCTCCTTGTCCCAGTCCTGGCCGGCCCAACCGCGTGGATCCGGTACGTCGCGCCGCATGACTGCCCATGTGTCCGCATCCCATGCGACGTTGTTCCTGGGGCCGACGGAGACAAAGACGTACTCGTCCTCGAACAGGGTGCTGAGCGCGGCGGCCCAGGTTTCGCGGGTTGCTGCAAGCATAGGGATTCCAAGGGGGTGATCATCGATTCACGCTGCGGGCATGGAGGTAAGCACGGAGAACGGAGGGATCAGGCTCGGATCGTATCGAAGGATCGTTTTGGTCCTGTGCGTCTCCATGGCCCGAGCGGCCAGACCTTCGTACTTGAATCCGGTACCTGGTTCACCCGGGATTGGCTGCTTGCTGACTGAGTGTCCGGTGACGCGGCCGTCCGGGGCAGTACTGACAAAGGCTTCTTTGTCGCCGACGGGGGGAGGCTCTGACAGCCATGCCTGAATTTCTGCAGATTTCTGATCGAGGTTGTCCTGAGTGAATTCTTGGGCTTCTTCGACGTTCTTGAAACTAGAAGAACCGCCGATTTGTGGCTTTCCGTGGAGCCAAGTTCCTCCGGGGGGATCTCCTTGATCTCGGAGTCGCTGGGCCAGCTGCTCGTCGCTCTTCCCCACATGCTTGTCCAGGGTGTGGCCGTCATTCATGAATTCTTGGGATGCGAGGTCCAAGGGGAACGTGTGACTACTGGCTGCGCTTCCAGGAACGGTCCAACTGTGCTCATGCCTGAATTCGGTCAGTGCTCTGGCGCCGAAGCCCTCCGCCCTGGCCTCCTCGGCAGCGTACTGAGGGACGCTCAGATAGGCTTCGTTGAGCGGATCCATGAGTTTCGGCAGCGCGTCGGCCAGTGACTTGACCGTGTCGTTGTACGTGTCGACCGCCGAGTCCAGCCGCCCCGCGTCCAGGTTGTTGATGAATTCGACAGCGAGCTCGAACGCGCCGCCCAGCAGCGTTTCGAGCACGTCCCCGAAGTCCTTGACCTTCAGAGTCTTGTAGGCGGACTCGCGATAGACGTCGGTGATCTCCGAGCGCACCTTCGCCACTGCCGTCCCGAAATGAGTGCACGCGTCGGCCAGCGAACGTGCGGTGTCTTCCAGGACCCCCAGCGCGGGCTTCTGGCCTCCGGAGTGGTTCCACTTCTGGCCCACCCGTTCCTGGCCCCAGGCCGTCGTCCCCCAGATGCTGCTGCAGAACTGTTTCATGGCGTTCTGCCACTCGCTGTGACCGGACGTGGGGTTGGTTATGTAGGCGATGGCACCGTCGAAACCGTCGCCGGCCGCCTTGGCGTCCTTGGCCGCGGTCGTCCATGCCGCCGCGATCTCCGGGAGTACGAGATCATCGCCACCGGGTGTGATGTCCGCGACTTTGCCGTGCCGCAGTACGTCCCTCAGGACGGGCAGCAGGACGGATTCCCCGAAAGAGCCCGCGACTTCCAGGACATCGCTGATGACACGGTCGCCGAACGCATCCCCGGAGGCGTGGCCCCACCCGAGTTCGGCGGCGGGCCAGTAGGAGGCCGCGGTCTGGATCACGTCGGGCTCGGGCTGAAGCCGCAGCGCGGGGGCTTGTTTGGGGTCGGACAGGTACTCGGCCCGTACGTAGTTGTTGGCGGTGACCGTCAGTCCGACTGCGGCGCCGCCGACTCCGACGACCGCTTTGGCCCACACCTCTATGAAGCGTTTCGTGACCTTCGCATAGGCCGCCGCGAAGGCCTCGGGGCCGCTGCCGCGACCGCCCGCGTGGGCGTGGGTGTCCAGGGCGGCCAGCAGCCGTACGGCGCCGTCGGAGAAGTCGTACTGCTGGTTCCGCAGGACGTAGGACGTAGGACGTGTAGTAGAGGTGTGGCGGACTGACGTCGAACCCACTGCCCGGATCCGGTGGAGCGGGCGGCTTGAGAGCCGCCACCTCCTCGTTCCGTCGTCGGCGTGCCGACGCCGTGTCGTCGCGGGAGATGTCGTTGCCCTGCGGGTCCTTGAGAGAGCCCGGGGAGGGTGAGGGAGTCGGCCCCGAGCCGTTGGGGTGAGGGGTTCCTCCGCCGGTGGGGGCGGGCAGGGGAGTGGTTGAAGGTGAGGGGGAGGGCGAGGGGGAAGCGGAACTCGAGGGCGAGGGGGAAGGCGTGGACATCAGAGCGCGCCCCAGCCTCGCAGCACGGCCCGGTGGGCGGCGGCGTAATTCGCGTGGCCCGTGGTCACCACCCCGTGGAGCCAGGCCTGGCGGGCCTGGAGGTCCTGCATGTCCCGGTCCCAGCGGTCGAGTTCGTCGATGAACGCCTCGCGGGCCTCGCCGTGCCAGGTGAGGACGACCTTCTCGGTACGGTCGTACAGCGTGCCGAGTCCCTCGTTCAGCTGCTTGAGGATGTCCTCGAGTTCGCCTGCCAGATGGCGCAGAGCCGCGAAGTCGACGGCTATGTGGTCGTCGGGCATGGTCTTCGGTTCCCCCCGGTGAGGCTCTACAAGTCGTCGAGGCTGCTGCGCGTGGCCGGCGGTGCCTGTAGGGCCTCGGCCTCGTGCTCCACGTCGATGTGCGACTGGACGTTGCGCATGGCCGCGAGGACGTCCAGCTCCCGCTCTGTGAACCCATCCCGGCTCATGAGGACCGCTTCCCGCACGACCCGGAGCGTTTCGCGGATGCGCACGGCGTCCTTGGCGGCACCCAGGTGCAGATCGCGGTAGGCGGAGCCGGTGGTTCCTTGCCAGTCGGCCTGGATCCGGTCGACGATCCCGTCCATCCGGCGGACCTGGTTGTCCAGGTGCCGCTGCATGTCTTCGAGGTCACCGGCCAGCTTCGTCAGGCCGTCGTCGTCCGGCTCCTTGAGGTCCGGATTGCCTTGCATCCCGCCCCCGATAGCTCGTAACCGTGTGCGTTCGGTCTCGTTCGAGGACCCTAACAACGCGCCCCAGGGCGAAGGAAGTTGCATCTGGGGCAGAAGTGGGGGCGTGGAGGTCGCCGTCCCCGACCCCGCTGTCAGTGCCCCGAGTTATGTTTTCTGGCAGTGCAGACAACCGCCGACCGCTGCCGCCGCGCCTTCCCGGGAGACCCTCATGCCCATGCCCGCCCCCGACTTCTCCTGGCACTTCACTCCGGGCAACACCTTCACCGAGGAGTCGGGCACCAGCGGCACGCTGAGTGTCGTGGCCGGTGGGGAGTTGTGGCTGCACACCGGGCGGGTCATCGCCTGTGACCCGTTCGTCTCGCTCGGGGCCGGCGAGGCCGAGCCGTTCACGGCGCAGGTGGAGCCGGGGCGGTACCGGGTGGACGCGGCCGTGGCGACGCTGGTGCGCGAGGGCGAGCCGGAGGCGGACACCCCGCATCTGCGGGTGGCCGCCGCGCGCCTCGTCATAAAGGAGGCCCCGACCGTCTCGTGGGAGCTCGCGCTCCAGCCCGGCCAGGACCTGGCCGAGCTCGATGACGAGGAGTTCTTCGGGTACGGAGTCGATGCCGGCACCGGCTGCTTCTACGACGCCGGGTCCGACGGCTCCTTCCCCGACTGCGCGGGCGACGAAGGCCCGCTGTGGGACGCCTTCGACACCGTCCCGCCCTCGCCCGGTCCGCACACGGTCACCGACCCCGCGACCGGCCACAACTTGATCGCATTCACCTCGGGCTGGGGCGACGGCGCCTACCCGACCTGGATAGGCCGTGACGAAGCGGGCGCGATCACCTGCTTCGTCACCGATTTCTTCGTCGTTCCGATCGAGGCGCTCGTCCCCTGACGAGCGGGCCCCGGCCGCATGTGCCAGAACGCCGTCCGCGGTCCGGACGCAGGGCCTACGCTCGAAGCATGGCCATCCGCGCGGTCCTGTGGGACATCGACGACACGATCTTCGACTACTCCGCGGCCTCCCGTTCCGGCATGCGTACGCACCTCGGCCTGGAGGGACTGCCCGACGCATACGAATCCGTGGAGCGGGCCCTGGACGACTGGGCCGAGATCACGGCCTACCACTGGGCGCGGTTCGCGGCGGGGGAGACCGACTGGCACGGGCAGTGCCGGGACCGGGTGCGGGCCTTCGTCGGCGACACCATGAGCGACGACGAGGCCGATGCCTGGTACGACCGGCACGTCGCGCACTACGAAGCCGCCTGGAGCCTCTTCCCGGACACCCTGCCCGTCCTCGACGTCCTCGCCGAGGGCTACCGGCACGCCATCCTGTCCAACTCCTCCCTCTCCAGCCAGGAGCGGAAGCTCCGGATCCTCGGCGTACGGGACCGGTTCGAGGCGCTTCTCTGCGCCGCCGAACTCGGCATCGCCAAACCGGAGGCGGCCGCCTTCCACGCCGGCTGCGAGGCGCTCGGACTGCCGCCGGAGGAAGTCGTCTACGTCGGCGACCAGCCGGACATCGACGCACGCGGGGCGGACGAGGCGGGGCTCAGGGGAGTCTGGCTGGATCGCTCGGGCACCGGCGGACGACCCGAGCTCATCCGCATCACAGGACTCGACCAGCTCCCCGGCCTCCTGCGCCTCGATACCCGTTTTGGAGCGCCGGACACCTTCGGGTAATGTTCTTCCTGCGCCGAGGGGAGCGGGAAGAAAAGCCCCGAACCGAAAGCGCAAGCCAAACAGAACTCCCCACGGGAGTTGCGTTTTGGTGGGCTATGGTGTAATTGGCAGCACGACGGTTTCTGGTTCCGTTAGTCTAGGTTCGAGTCCTGGTAGCCCAGCTCGCAGAGCTTTATCTGCAAGGCCCCCGTTGTGTAGCGGCCTAGCACGCCGCCCTCTCAAGGCGGTAGCGCCGGTTCGAATCCGGTCGGGGGTACAGATCCTTCCCGCGGGATCACCAGGGTCGCACCCGGTGAACTCGATGCAGGATCGCTAGGGCCCCCGTTGTGTAGCGGCCTAGCACGCCGCCCTCTCAAGGCGGTAGCGCCGGTTCGAATCCGGTCGGGGGTACTGGTCTAAACCACCATGGGCTATGGTGTAATTGGCAACACTACGGTTTCTGGTACCGTCATTCTAGGTTCGAGTCCTGGTAGCCCAGCGGGTCATTTCAAGATCCTGGATCTTTTCGAAGGTCCGAAAATGCAGGCAGGCCCCCGTTGTGTAGCGGCCTAGCACGCCGCCCTCTCAAGGCGGTAGCGCCGGTTCGAATCCGGTCGGGGGTACGCACAGAGAATGGGCCCTTCGCATCTTGCGGAGGGCCTTTTCGTTTGCCCGCGCACGTATCCCGACGCGCGTCCGGACGCACCCCGCACGCATCCCGGCGGGTTCGACTCCCGTACCGCACAGGTGCGTTCGGCGCACCCGACCCGAACCGCCCTCCCCGCGCCGCCGGTTGAACGGCCCCGGACACACCTCCGGCCCACCGCTGCGGCGTTGAAGCGGTGGGCCGGAATGTGGCAGAAGGAAAGACGTCAGCCGTTGCGGCGCAGAGCCTCGGACAGACGGGCGGCGGCGTCGATGACCGCCTGGGCGTGCATCCGGCCCGGGTGCCGGGTCAGGCGCTCGATCGGACCGGAGACCGAGACGGCGGCCACCACCCGGTTCGACGGGCCGCGCACCGGAGCCGACACCGAGGCCACGCCCGGCTCGCGCTCGCCGATCGACTGGGCCCAGCCCCGGCGCCGTACTCCGGACAGGGCCGTCGCTGTGAAGCGGGCGCCCTGGAGGCCGCGGTGCAGGCGCTCCGGCTCCTCCCAGGCCATCAGGATCTGGGCGGACGAGCCGGCCTTCATGGTCAGCGTCGAACCGACCGGGACGGTGTCGCGCAGGCCGGAGAGGCGCTCGGCGGCCGCCACGCAGATGCGCATGTCGCCCTGTCGGCGATAGAGCTGGGCGCTCTCGCCCGTGACGTCGCGCAGATGCGTCAGGACCGGGCCGGCCGTGGCCAGCAGGCGGTCCTCGCCGGCTGCCGCCGCGAGCTCGGCCAGGCGCGGGCCGAGAATGAAACGGCCCTGCATGTCCCGAGCCACCATCCGGTGGTGTTCCAGTGCCACGGCGAGGCGGTGTGCCGTGGGTCGTGCGAGCCCAGTGGCCGCGACCAGACCTGCGAGGGTGGCCGGACCGGACTCCAGAGCGCTCAGGACAAGGGCAGCCTTGTCCAGAACGCCTACGCCGCTAGAGTTGTCCATGCAACGATATTCGCGTCTCACTCTGTGAAACGCAAGTTCAATTTTCTCCGGAAGTCGTCAAGCTGTACTGGCGATCCGTACAACGGAGCGCGGCCCCGCCCGGGGCGTGCGGTACGGGCATGGGCAATCGATCTCTAGTAGTGCCGGCGACGACGCCGGCCGGAGGGAAGGCGATGGGTAGGACACTCGCGGAGAAGGTCTGGGACGACCATGTCGTCAGGCGCGCCGAGGGCGAGCCGGACCTGCTCTTCATCGATCTGCACCTGCTGCACGAGGTGACCAGCCCGCAGGCCTTCGACGGACTGCGCAAGAACGGTCGCCAGGTGCGGCGCCTCGACCTCACCATCGCCACCGAGGACCACAACACCCCCACCATCGACATCGACAAGCCGATCGCGGACCCTGTCTCGCGGGTCCAGCTGGAGACGCTGCGCAAGAACTGCGCCGAGTTCGGTGTGCGCCTGCACCCGCTGGGTGACGTCGAGCAGGGTGTTGTCCATGTGGTGGGACCGCAGCTGGGACTGACCCAGCCCGGCACCACCGTGGTCTGCGGCGACTCGCACACCTCCACGCACGGCGCCTTCGGCGCGCTGGCGTTCGGCATCGGCACCAGCCAGGTCGAGCACGTCCTGGCCACCCAGACGCTGCCGCTGGCCCCGTTCAAGACGATGGCCATCACCGTGGAGGGCGAGCTGCCCGACGGGGTCACCGCCAAGGACCTGATCCTCGCCATCATCGCGCGGATCGGCACCGGCGGCGGCCAGGGCTACGTCCTGGAGTACCGCGGCTCCGCCATCGAGAAGCTGTCGATGGAAGCCCGCATGACCATCTGCAACATGTCGATCGAGGCCGGCGCCCGCGCGGGCATGATCGCCCCCGACCAGACCACGTTCGACTACCTGGAAGGGCGCGTCCACGCCCCGCAGGGCGAGGACTGGGACGCGGCGGTCGAGTACTGGAAGACGCTGAAGACGGACGAGGACGCGGTCTTCGACGCCGAGGTCGTCATCAAGGCCGACGAGCTCTCGCCGTTCGTCACCTGGGGCACCAACCCCGGCCAGGGCGCGCCCCTGTCGGGAGAGGTCCCCGACCCGGCTTCGTACGAGGACGCTTCGGAGCGCCTGGCCGCCGAAAAGGCCCTGGAATACATGGGGTTGACCGCCGGGCAGCCGCTGCGCGACATCAACGTCGACACCGTCTTCGTAGGTTCGTGCACCAACGGCCGCATCGAGGACCTGCGCAACGCGGCCGCCGTCATCGAGGGGCGCAAAGTCGCCGACGGCGTACGGATGCTGGTCGTCCCGGGCTCGGTCCGGGTCGCCCTCCAGGCCATGGACGAGGGCCTGGACAAGGTGTTCACGGCCGCCGGCGCCGAATGGCGGCACGCGGGCTGCTCGATGTGCCTGGGCATGAACCCGGACCAGCTGGCCCCCGGCGAGCGCTCCGCGTCCACCTCCAACCGCAACTTCGAGGGCAGGCAGGGCAAGGGCGGCCGCACCCACCTGGTTTCGCCCCAGGTCGCCGCCGCNCCCACCTGGTTTCGCCCCAGGTCGCCGCCGCGACAGCGGTTCTCGGCCACCTGGCCTCGCCCGCCGACCTGTCCGACGCCCGCACCCCCGTGGAGGCCTGAGAACCATGGAAGCTTTCACCACGCACACCGGCCGGGCCGTACCGCTGCGCCGCTCCAACGTCGACACCGACCAGATCATCCCGGCCCACTGGCTGAAGAAGGTCACCCGCGACGGCTTCGAGGACGGGCTGTTCGAGGCCTGGCGCAAGGACTCCGAGTTCGTCCTGAACAAGCCCGAGCGCAAGGGCGCCACGGTTTTGGTGGCGGGCCCCGACTTCGGCACCGGCTCCTCCCGCGAGCACGCGGTGTGGGCGCTGCAGAACTACGGCTTCAAAACGGTGATCTCGTCCCGCTTCGCCGACATCTTCCGCGGCAACTCGCTGAAGAACGGGCTGCTCACCGTCGTTCTCGACCAGAAAGTCGTGGACGCGCTGTGGGAGCTGACCGAGCGCGACCCGGGCGCCGAAATCACCGTTGACCTGCAGGATCGCCAGGTTCGCGCGGAAGGCGTCACCGCCGACTTCGAACTCGACGAGAACGCCCGCTGGCGGCTCCTGAACGGCCTGGACGACATCTCGATCACGCTCCAGAACGAGCCCGACATCGCCTCCTACGAGGCCCGCCGACCCGCCTTCAAGCCCAGCACGATCCAGGCCTGAACCGCGTATTGACCCCCCTTCGGCTGCATCGCGCCCCCCGTTTTCCGGATTGATTTCCGGGCGGGGGGCGCGTCGCGTTTTGGGCTGCGGGGGTGACGTCAACTAGCCTTGTACGCAGGGCAGATGGCTGGATAGTCGCTTGCGCGATCGAGGTACCGTACGGACGTCCAGGACTCGCTGGATTCGCTCAGTTGCCCCCGCCGGAGGTGACAACTCGCCTCAGATGGCACAATCGACGCATGGAACGCGACAGCCAACTCAAGCTCTACGGGCTGGTGGCGGACCAACTGAAAGAAGCGCACACAAGGGTGCGCGAACTGCAAGTCCCGGAGGGCGTACGGATGGCGCTGTCCCGGAAGCTGCTGGTCATAACAGCGGCGGCCAAACACGATCTCGCCGATGCGGCAACGCGTCTGGAGCGGTTGATGAAGGACCTCGACGAGGGCCGATTCCCCGAAGGTGACTGAGCCGTAAGGAACTCGGCGAGAGCCGACTTCGTTGCGGCACTAGGGTGATTAGCCCGTTTCGTGTTTGATTTGCGGTATATATCTGCCTAACGTGCGAAAAGGCCTGGACACTTTCGCTCAGGCAATGTCTCCGAAGGGGAAGACGTGAACAAGGCGCAGCTCGTAGAAGCGATTGCCGACAAGGTCGGCGGCCGTCAGCAGGCCGCGGACGCGGTGGACGCGGTGCTGGACGCGATCGTCCGTGCGGTCGTCGCCGGCGACCGCGTCTCGGTCACCGGTTTCGGCTCGTTCGAGAAGGTCGACCGCCCGGCCCGGTACGCCCGCAACCCGCAGACGGGTGAGCGCGTACGGGTCAAGAAGACCTCGGTTCCGCGGTTCCGCGCGGGTCAGGGCTTCAAGGACCTCGTCGCGGGCTCGAAGAAGCTCCCGAAGAACGACGTGGCCGTCAAGAAGGCCCCCAAGGGCAGCCTCTCCGGCGGTACTTCGACCCGCAGCACCGTCAAGAAGGCCGCGGCCAAGAAGGCCACCGCCAAGAAGACGGTCGCCAAGAAGACCACCGCGGTGAAGAAGACCACCGCGGCGAAGACCACGGCGGCGAAGAAGGCCACCACGAAGAAGGCCACCGCCAAGAAGACGACGGCCACCGCCAAGAAGGCCGCGCCGGCGAAGAAGGCCGCGACCGCCAAGAAGGCCACCGCGAAGAAGACCGCGCCGGCGAAGAAGGCCGTCGCGAAGAAGGCCCCCGCGAAGAAGGCCACGGCGCGCAAGACCACCGCCAAGAAGGCGACCGCCCGCAAGAAGTAGTCATCAGCGGCGAGGCTCAAGCGCCGGGCCGGGCTCCCCTCGGGGAGACCCGGCCCGCGGCCGTTTTCGGCCAAGTCGCCCCGCGCGCTCCGGGGCTCAGAACGTCTGAAGCGTCACCAGCGTGATGCGCAGGTCCGCCCCCGACCCCTCGGTCTCGATGCGGACCCGCTGGCCGGGCCTCAGCAGCCGCAGCCCGCCCGCCTCGAAGGCCGGGGCCCCGAAATCCACCGGGGTGCCGTCGTCGAGCAGCACACTGCCGCTGCGGGTCTCGGAGTCGTACGTGTACGCGGTCGCCTGCATACCCGCCAGCCTAGTGCCCTCGTACGGGGTCCACGGGCTCCAGGGCGCCCCGCAGCGCGGCGGTCGCCGGGCCCACGCCGAGGGACAGCGCGGCCCGCAGGTCCGCGCCCGTGTCGACGTCCCGGCGCACCGAATCCACGCCGTCGAGCAGGATTTCGGCGGCCCCCGAAGCCGAATGGGCGGCCCGTGAAGGACCGCCGAATACCGGGTTCAAATCCCTGCCCGGAACCGCCGAAAGGAAAGTCGTCCCGATTCCCGCCGCATCCGAGAGAAAAGCCCGCGGAAATGCGGCGGCCGCGGCGAGCACCTGGCCCAGTTCCGCGGGGCGCAGCGCGGGCAGATCCGCGTTGAGGGCGGCCACCGGAAGCGCCGGGTGCCGCGAGCGCAGCCGGTACGCCCCGTGCGCCAGCGCGGCGTTGAGCCCCGCGCCGGGGGAGTCGGGCACGATGCGCGCACCCAGCGCGGCCAGCTCCGCGCCCGCCAGCGGATCATCCGTGACGACCGCCACATTGCGCACCGCGGGACATTCCAGCGCGGCGGCCACGGTGTCCTGGGCGAACGCGAGGGCGAGCCGCGGGCGGAGCTCGTCGCCGACGGCGGCCCCCAGCCTGCTCTTGGCCAGCGCCAAGGGCTTCAGCGGGATGACGAGGGACCAGCGGGCAGCTGTTGCGGTGTTCGTGGCGTCCCCTCCGTCCGGGCGCCGCCCCGATCGGGCCGGGCGGCGGCGGGCTTCATTGTCACCCGCCGGGAGGGCCGCCGTGCGGGCCGGGGCGTACGGTGTTCTCGACAGACCAGGGGCCTGGGGCGACACTTGCCCCCAGCAGCCACGCAGAGTCAGTTCCCCCGGTCTCGCAGAGGCCTGGCCGGGGTCCACAGAGGAAGGTGTCCGAGTGTCCCGCCGCAGAATCGGCTTCTGGTACCGCCTGGCAGCGGTCATCGCCAAACCGCCGCTGGTCGTTCTGTTCAAGCGGGACTGGCGGGGAATGGAGAACATTCCGGCCGACGGCGGATTCATCACCGCCATCAATCACAACTCGTATCTGGACATGTTCTCGTACGGGCATTTCCAATACAACACGGGCCGCGTGCCCCGATTCCTGGCGAAGGCCGCGCTTTTCAAGGCCCCCGGCGTCGGGATCCTGCTGCGCGGCACGGGCCAGATTCCCGTCTACCGCGAGTCCACCAACGCGGTCGGTGCCTTCCGGGCCGCCGTGGACGCCGTGGAGCGCGGTGAATGCGTCGCCTTCTACCCCGAGGGCACCCTCACCCGCGATCCCGGCCAGTGGCCGATGACCGCCAAGACCGGAGTCGCACGGGCCGCCCTGATGACGCGGGCGCCCGTCGTCCCGATCGCCCAGTGGGGCGCCAACTTGGCGATGCCGCCGTACGCCAAGGAGAAGAAGGTCAACTTCTTCCCGCGCAAGACGCTGCAGGTGAAGGCCGGTCCGCCGGTCGACCTCGACCGGTTCTACGACAAGGAGCCGACGCCCGAGGTCCTCAAGGAGGTGACCGAGGTCATCATGGCCGCGATCACCACGCTCCTTGAGGAGTTGAGGGGCGAGAAGGCCCCCGAGAAGCCGTACGATCTGCGCGAAGTCCGCGCACGGCAGCGCCGCGAGGCCGCCGGGGAGGGCACCAAGTGACACACGGCACCACCAAGGCAGCGGTGTTCGGGACGGGTTCGTGGGGCACGGCCTTCGCCATGGTCCTCGCCGACGCGGGCTGCGACGTGACCCTCTGGGCCCGCCGACCCGAACTCGCCGAAGCGGTCAACTCCACGCGTACGAACCCGGACTACCTGCCCGGCATCGAACTCCCCGCGTCCGTACGGGCCACCACCGACCCCGCCGAGGCCGCGGCAGGCGCCGACTTCACCGTTCTCGCCGTCCCCTCGCAGACGCTCCGCGACAACCTCGCCGCCTGGGCGCCCCTGCTGGCCCCCGACACCGTGCTCGTCTCCCTGATGAAGGGCGTCGAACTCGGCACCGCCAAGCGGATGAGCGAGGTCATCGCCGAGGTCGCCAAGGTCACCGAGGACCGCGTCGCGGTCGTCACCGGGCCCAACCTGGCCAAGGAGATCGCCAAGCGGATGCCGGCCGCCGCCGTCGTCGCCTGCCGGGACGAAGCCGTCGCCCGGCGCCTCCAGGCCGCCTGCCACACCCCGTACTTCCGCCCGTACACCAACACCGACGTGGTGGGCTGCGAACTCGGCGGCGCCGTCAAGAACGTCATCGGGCTCGCCGTCGGCATCGCCGACGGCATGGGGCTCGGCGACAACGCCAAGGGCTCGCTCATCACCCGCGGCCTCGCCGAGACGACCCGGCTCGGCCTCGCGATGGGAGCCGACCCGCTGACGTTCTCCGGCCTCGCGGGCCTCGGCGACCTCGTCGCCACCTGCTCCTCGCCCCTCTCGCGCAACCACACCTTCGGCACCAACCTCGGCAGGGGCATGACGCTGCAGGAGACCATCGCGGTCACCAAGCAGACCGCCGAGGGCGTCAAGTCCTGCGAATCCGTGCTGGATCTGGCCCGTCGGCACGGCGTGGACATGCCCATCACGGAGACCGTCGTCGGCATCGTCCACGAGGGCAAGCCGCCGGTCGTCGCGCTCAAGGAGCTCATGTCCCGCAGCGCCAAGGCCGAGCGGCGCTGACCGCGCCGGGCGCCCGCGGCCGTGGACCGGGCGCCCCGAACGGGTACCCTCAACGCGATATGAGCAGCGAGAACCTCCCCCAGAGCCCTGAGAAGCAGCTCCGCAAGCCGCGGGTGGCCGTAGTGTTCGGCGGCCGCAGTTCGGAACACGGCATCTCGGTCGTGACCGCCGGCGCGGTGCTTCGCGCCATCGACCGTACGAAGTACGACGTGCTGCCCATCGGCATCACGACGGACGGCCGCTGGGCGCTCACCGCCGACGAACCGGAGCGGATGGCGATCAGCGACCGTCGCACGCCCAGCGTCGACGAGCTCGCCGAGTCGCCCGACGGCGGCGTGGTCCTGCCCGTGGACCCGGGCAGCCGTGAAGTCGTCTACAGCGAGCCCGGCATGGTGCCCAAGGCCCTGGGCGAGGTCGACGTGGTCTTCCCGATGCTGCACGGCCCGTACGGCGAGGACGGCACCCTCCAGGGCCTCCTGGAGCTCTCCGGCATCCCGTACGTCGGCGCGGGCGTCCTCGCCTCCGCCGTCGGCCAGGACAAGGAGTACATGAAGCGCGTCTTCACCTCCTTCGGGCTGCCCGTCGGGCCCTACCTCGTGGTGCGCCCGCGCGAGTGGGAGCAGGACGAGAAGGGCGCCCGCCAGCGCATCGCCGACTTCGCCGGTGAGCACGGCTGGCCGCTGTTCATCAAGCCGTCCCGGGCCGGCTCCTCGTTCGGCATCACCAAGGTGGACTCCTTCGAGGGCCTGGACGAGGCCATCGCCGAGGCCCGCCGCCACGACCCCAAGTTCCTCGTCGAGTCGCTGCTGCGCGGCCGCGAGATCGAGTGCGGGGTGCTCGAGTTCGAGGACGGGCCGCGGGCGAGCGTGCCCGCCGAGATCCCGCCGGTGACGGCCCACGAGTTCTACGACTTCGAGGCCAAGTACATCGACTCGGCGGCCGGCATCGTGCCCGCGCCGATCGGCGAGGAGGCCACCGCCGAGGTGCAGCGCCTGGCCGTCGAGGCCTTCGAGGCCGCCTCCTGCGAGGGCCTGGTCCGCGCGGACTTCTTCCTCCAGGACAACGGCGAGTTCGTCATCAACGAGATCAACACGATGCCGGGCTTCACGCCGATCTCGATGTACCCGCGGATGTGGCAGGAGAGCGGCGTCGAGTACGCGGACCTGGTCGACAAGCTGATCCAGGCGGCGCTGCGCCGGTCGACGGGGCTTCGCTAGAGAGCGTTCTTGGTGGCCTTGAGGACGGGGGCGCCGAACGCCTGGAGCACGGACGCGTCGTGCGCGTACCGCGTCCCCGTCAGCAGCTCGATGTAGGGGTCCCGGTAGGCGCTGACGAACCGGGGGCCCTCGGAGCGCGGGAACACGACCCACCAGACGCCGTTCACCTGAACACCGTTGGACTTGGGGTCGTTCATCTCCTCACCCCGTGGAATCCCGCAGCGCAGTACGATCTCCGCGTCCCCGTCCCCCCAGCGGGCCGTCAGCGGCGAGTCCGGGGTGGGGTCGTGTCGCTTCTGGCCGGCCACGGTGTCGGGCAGGAGCTTGTCCAGGGCCTCGCACGCGGCCCGCTCCTGCGCAGGTGGCGAGGGAACCGCCACCTTCGCGGTGGCGTCGGACGAAGAACAGCCCGCGGCCGCCAGGACGGCGACCGCGGACAGGACGAGAAGCGGCCGGCGGCGAGAGAGAGTCACCGGCCCAGGGTATGCGGGGGCTACAGATGGACGACCGGGCAGGTCAGCGTTCTTGTGATGCCGTCCACCTGCTGGACCTTGGCGACCACCATGCGACCGAGTTCGTCGACGGTCTCGGCCTGGGCGCGGACGATCACGTCGTAGGGTCCGGTCACGTCTTCGGCCTGGATCACACCGGCGAGCTTTCCGATGGCCTCGGCGACTGTCGACGCCTTGCCCACCTCGGTCTGAATGAGGATGTACGCCTGTACCACGGAACCTCCAGGGCGGCCACGAGGATCATGTGGGGGAGAGAAAGAGACGCCACGGTACCGCGTCGCCCCGCGCGACGGGGAGACCCGCGCGACCGGCCGCTCGCGCCGAGGGGCGAGAGCGGCCATGAAGTTGACGTATGTGTTGACGGTACCCACGCCCGTGACCGCTCGCGACCGCAGCCGCACGGGGCCAGATGGGGTACGGAGATGAGAGGTGGGACACGGTGAAAGGCACTGTGGGCGAGTTGGGGGAGTTCGGGCTCATCAGGGAGCTGACCTCCCGGCTCACCTCCACCCCCGCGGTCCGGCTGGGCCCGGGCGACGACGCGGCGGTCGTGACCGCACCCGACCGCAGGGTGGTCGCCAGCACGGACATCCTCCTCGAGGGACGGCACTTCCGGCGCGACTGGTCGACGGCGTACGACGTGGGCCGCAAGGCCGCCGCGCAGAACTTGGCCGACATCGCCGCCATGGGCGCGGTGCCGACCGCGGTGCTTCTCGGCCTCGTCGTACCGGCCGAACTGCCGGTCACCTGGCCCACCGAGCTGATGGACGGCATCCGCGACGAGTGCCAGGTCGCCGGCGCGGCCGTGGTCGGCGGGGACGTCGTACGCGGGGACACCATCACCGTCGCGATCACCGCGCTCGGCGATCTGCGCAACCACGAGCCGGTGACCCGGGCCGGCGCGCAGCCCGGCGACGTCGTCGCGGTGACGGGCTGGCTCGGCTGGTCGGCTGCGGGCTACGCGGTGCTCTCGCGCGGCTTCCGCTCGCCGCGCGCCTTCGTCGAAGCACACCGCCGCCCGGAGCCCCCGTACCACGCGGGCCCCGCCGCGGCCGGTCTCGGCGCCACCGCCATGACCGACGTCAGCGACGGACTCGTCGCCGACCTCGGCCACATCGCCGAGGCCAGCAAGGTCCGCATCGACCTGCGTTCGGGCCTCATCGACATCCCGACGCAGATGAGCGACATCGGCCAGGCCGTCGGCGTCGACCCGCTCCAGTGGGTGCTCACCGGCGGCGAGGACCACGCGATCGTGGCGACCTTCCCGCCGGACGTGAAACTGCCCGCCCGCTGGAAGGTCATCGGCGAGGTCCTCAACCCGTCCGCGCTGCCCACCGTCACCGTGGACGGCGCGCCCTGGACCAGCAAGGGCGGCTGGGACCACTTCGGGGACGACCCCGCATGATCCCCGTGATCCCCAACGTGCTGACCGTCGCCGGCTCCGACTCCGGCGGCGGCGCCGGCATCCAGGCCGACCTCAAGACGATGCTGGCGCTCGGCGTGCACGGCATGAGCGTGATCACCGCCGTCACCGCGCAGAACTCGCTGGGTGTCCAGGGCGCCTGGGAACTGCCGGTGGAGGCGGTACGGGCCCAGTACCGCGCCGTCGTCGACGACATCGGCGTCCAGGCCGTGAAGACCGGCATGCTGTCCTCGGCGCCCCTGGTGGAGGCGGTGGCCGAGCTGCTCGCGGATACCGACGCCCCGGTCGTCGTGGACCCGGTGGGCGTCTCCAAGCACGGCGACCCGCTGCTCGCCGCCGAGGCCCTCGATTCCGTACGCACCCGGCTGCTGCCCGCCGCGACCGTCGCCACCCCCAACCTGGACGAGGTGGCCCAGCTCACCGGCGTCCAGGTCGAGGACGAGGACGGGATGCGCCGGGCGGCGGGAGCCGTCTTGGAGTTCGGGCCCCGGTGGGCGCTCATCAAGGGCGGGCATTTCCCGGGCGACGCCGTGGATCTGCTCACCGACGGCGCCGAGGAATACTGGCTGCGGGCCCCGCGCCTGGACAACCGGCACACCCACGGCACGGGCTGCACGCTCGCCTCCGCCATCGCCTCGGGCCTCGCCAAGGGGCTCGCGGTCCCGGAGGCGGTCCGGGCGGCGAAGGAGTACGTCACGGGCGCCATCGCCGCGGGATTCGCCCTGGGCGCGGGCATCGGCCCCGTCGACCACGGCTGGCGCTTCCGCTAGCCGTACAGCTCGCGAGTAAGGCTAGGGAGCACGGCTCGCGAGTACGGCTTGCGGGTACGGCAAAAAGCCGGTCCACCGAGGTGGACCGGCTTTTCAAGGCAACCGCAGGGGCTGCGCTACGACAGACGTCGCAATTAGCGCGAGACCTTGCCGGCCTTGATGCACGAGGTGCAGACGTTGAGCCGCTTCGGCGTCCGACCGACCACGGCACGCACACGCTGGATGTTCGGGTTCCAGCGACGAGACGTACGGCGGTGCGAGTGCGAAATGTTGTTGCCGAAGCCCGGCCCCTTGCCGCAGACGTCGCAGTTGGCAGCCACGGGTCACTCCAAAGACTTCAGATGCATTAAATGCACTTACAGTGAAATCCGGCGCACCGGAATCAGAGATCTGAAGTGGCTTGCCGGGGGAATTGGCCCGACTCTCGCCGGGCAACCGAAGCAGCATACAACGGCTGCTCCCGAGATACGAAACTACCACGGCCCCGGCCGCCCCCGCCCCGGACCCCGGCCCGCACCGGGTCTACCCTGCGCTTCAGTCGCTCATCCGCTCCCGCAAGGAGGACCACCAGGTGCCGCAGACCCTCGATGCCGTCGCGGTGCGCGGCTGGTGCGCGCTGGCGCTGGACGCGCTGGGCCGGGACCGCGAGGCGATCGACGCCATCAACGTGTACCCGGTCGCGGACGGGGACACCGGCACCAACCTCTATCTGACGATGGAGTCCGCGGCCCAGGCCGTCGAGGCGGTCTTCGCCGCCTACCCCGAGCCGCCCGTGTACGACGGCGTCCCGCCCACCGCCGATGTCGTACGGGCGATGGCGCACGGCGCGCTGATCGGCGCCCGCGGGAACTCCGGCACGATCCTCGCCCAGCTCCTGCGGGGCATGGCGGAGGTCGTCGCGGAGGGCGGGGGAGACCTGGCCGCGGCGCTGCGCAGGGCTGCCTCCGCCGCCTACCTCGCGGTCGCCCACCCCGTGGAGGGCACCGTCCTGTCGGTGGCGACCGCCGCCGCCAAGTCCGCCGAGAACGCGAGCGGCACCCCGGCGGCGGTGGCCCAGGCCGCCTACGCGGGCGCCCGCGACGCCCTGGACCGGACGCCCTCCCAGCTCGCCGCCCTCGGGCGCGCGGGCGTCGTGGACGCGGGCGGCCGGGGTCTGGTGACCGTGCTCGGCGCCCTGGTCCAGGCCCTCTCCGGCGAGGCTCCCGTCGTACGCCACGAGGCGCGGGTCCCCGTACCCGTCGAGGACTGCCCGGCCGAGGCGGTCGGCGCCGGGCCCGCCTTCGAGGTCATCTACCTCCTGGAGGCCGACGACGCGGCCGTGGACCGGCTGCGGAGCAGGCTCGACGGGCTCGGCGACTCCCTGGTGGTCGTCGGCGGCGACGGGCTCTGGAACGTCCATGTGCACGTCGACGACGCGGGCGCCGCCGTCGAGGCCGGGGTCGAGGCGGGCCGGCCCTACCGGATCCGGATCACGCACTTCGAGAAGCCGGCCGTCGTCGAGCCGCCCAGGGAGCAGGTCCAGCGGGCGGTGGTCGCCGTCGTACCCGGCGAGGGCCTGGCCGGGCTCTGCACCGAGGCGGGGGCCACGACCGTGCTCGCCCGGCCCGGCGAGGCCCCGGGCAGCGGGGAGCTCGTCGAGGCGATCCGGCGCGCGCACGCCCGCGAGGTCGTGCTGCTGCCGAACGACGCCGAACTGCGCCACACGGCCGCGGCCGCCGTCGAGCAGGCCAGGTCCGAGGGCATCCGGGTCGCGCTCATCCCGACCCGGGCAGCCGTCCAGGGCATCGCCGCGCTCGCCGTCCACGCCCCCGAGCGGCGCTTCGACGAGGACGTCGTCGCGATGACCTCCGCGGCCGGCGCCACCCGGCACGCCGAACTCGCCGTCGCCGAACGGCAGTCGTGGACGATGGCCGGCGTCTGCCAGGCCGGGGACGTTCTCGGCCTCATCGACGGCGACGTGGTGGTCATCGGCCACGACCTGGCCGAGACCGCCCGCACCGTCCTCGACCGGATGCTGGCGGCGGGCGGCGAACTGGTCACCCTGGTCCTGGCCGCCGACGCCCCGCCGGAGCTGGCCGCCCAGCTCGAATCCCACGTCAGCAAGGCCCACTTGGCGGTCGACACCGTGGTGTACGAGGGCGGCCACCAAGGGGTTCCGCTGTTCATCGGCGTGGAGTGACCCCAAGGGCGCGACGGCCCGGCAGGAATGGCAACTCCCGTACGGCGCACGGCTGTTGACGCCGTACGGGATGCTCCTTCCCTGCCGGAACGTTTCCTGCCCCGCCTCAGCCCCGCAGGTGTTCCAGGACCGACTCCGCCTCCTCCCGGCGTGACGCGGCCTGCGGACTGGTGGCTTCCGCGTACGTGGCGAGGACCGCACGGGCCCGGGCTTCGGCGGCCTCCGGGCGGCCCAGGTCCGTCTCCATCCAGGCGGCCATCAGCTCCGCCCCCGTGCGTGCGTCCAGATGGTCCGGGCCCGCCTCGGTGAACGTGGCCACCGCGCGGTCCGCACAGGCGAGGGCCTCCTCGGTCGGGGCCTCGGCCATGCGCGCGAGCAGCTCGGCGGTCTGGCGGTGCGTATCGGCCAGCTCGGCGAGCAGGTGCGGCCGGGCGTCCGCCTCCGCCCCGGCCAGCGCGCGCTCGCACTCGGCCGCCGCCTCGGCCATGAGTGCCCGGGCCGCCTCGGGCCCTGCCTGGCCCTCGCGCAGGGCGAGCCAGCCCCGTACGCGCACCGTACGGATCAGTGCCTGCGTGTTGCCGAGCTCGCGCCACAGCTCGCCCGCGCGCCGGTAGGCCTGCTCCGCCTGGGGGTTGAGCTCCGCCCGGTACAGCGCCTGGGCGGCCAGGTTCGCCAGCATCGCGTGGTCGCGCTGCTCCGGCCAGTGCCGGGCGATGTCCGCCGCCCGCAGCCAGTGCTCCGCGGCCTCGCGCGGCTCGCCGAGCGCAGTGAGGCAGTCGCCCAGCCACCACAGCGTCTGGACGACCGCGCCCGAGCCGTGCTCGTCCTCCGTGAGGTCGAGGAGCGCCGCCTCCAGGACGGCCGCCGCCTCGGCCGTACGGTCCAGGCGCAGCAGCCAGCCGCCGAGCAGATGCCGGGCGTACGCGCCGACGCCCGCGCCCTCACCCGCCTCGTCGGCCCAGTAACCGGCCTCCAGGGCGTGATCGGCCGCACCCTCCAACTGGCCGGTGGCGCCCAGGACTTCACTGAGCTGGAGGTGCAGGTGGGCGCGGCCGGCCGGCTCCACATACGCGCCGCCGTGCTCCAGGGCCGCGCGCAGGGCACGCTCGGCGCCCTCCGCGTCGTCGAGGTGGCGGCAGAGCCCGGCCAGCTTGGCCTCGGTCTCGGCCGCGTACCAGGGCAGACCCGCCTCGGTGTACGTGGCGACGGACCGCTCGTACAGCTCCCTCGCGCCCGCCAGGTCACCGCGGAACCCCGTCACGTCCCCGAGCATCCCGTACGCGTCCGCGACCCGGCTCGCCACCCGGTCCTCGGCGATGCGGGGCTCCGCGAAGGCGAGCACCTCGCGGACCGCCCGTTCGAGCGCCTCGGCGCGCTCGGGGTGCTCCGGGTGCATCAGGCACTCGTGGACCCGGGCGAGCGCGATCAGCACCCCGCTCACCTGGCGGGCGGTGGCCCGGCCCTCGGCGTGCAGCGCGAGCACCCGCGCGTGCGGCTCGGCCAGGGCTGCCAGCGCCTCCTCGGTACGGTCGCCCCGGGCCAGCGCGTACGCCGCCCGGGCGCGGGCCGCCGCGGCCTCGCCCGGATCGCCCGCCGCCTCGTACAGCTCCGCCGCGTCGCGGAAGGCCGTCACCTGCGGCCCGGTCTCGTGGGTGCCGCGCATCGCCCAGTGGTCCAGGACCTGCGCCCGGTCGTGCGGATCGAGCGCCGACCGGTCGCCGACGGCTCCCACCGCGGCCCACGCCTCGCCCGCATCGGGATGCTGGGCATCGCTCAACTGCCGTGCCCGCACGAGCAGTTCGGGCAGCGAGGCCGATGCCGCGGCATCGGGCCGTTCGGCGGGCTTCGGGGCGGCGGCCGGGGCAAGCCGTCGCGCCCGTATGCCGAGCGGCAGCCGGTCGAGCAGCGGGGCCTGGTCCATCCGCTGTCGCGTGCGGTCGCCGATCTCGGGGGTGCCGTTGCGCGCGTCGAAGAGCGCGGCGATCGCGAGCGCCTCCGTGCGCGCGTGGACGGCCAGCCCGGCCGCCGTCCAGTCCTGGCCCGCCGGGCCGGGCACCGCCTGGCCGCCGAGGCCGAGCGCGGTCAGGCGGTCCATGAGCAGCGTGACCGCTTCGAGGAAGTCGCCCCGGCTGTCGGGGCTGCCCTCGCCCGCGAAGTAGCCCGGGCGCTCGGCGAGGATCTCCAGGGCGCGGGCCTCGTTGCCGGTCAGCGCGCAGAACTCGATGTGCTGGGCGAACGCGCTGCGCATCGACTCCATGGGCCGTACCAGGCGGAAGCCGCGCAGATGGTTCGCGCGGGCCTCCTCCAGGCGGCCCAGGCGCACCAGCGGCAGGAGCGAGGACGCGAGGGCGGCGTGCGGCTCGTGGGCGCAGGTGTGCTCGCCGTCGAGGACCGGCCGCCACAGCTCCAGGGCCTTCGCGTCGTCGCCCAGATGCCGCTGCCAGGAGCCCTGGCCGTGCAGCTCGCAGGCGTGGCAGTCGGCCATCTCGTCCCGGTCGGCGGCCAGCCACGCCTCGTACGCCCGCGCGGCGCGCTCCCGGTCGCCCAGGTGGCGGGCGATCGCGAACTCGCCCATTCGCACGGCCCGTTCGGAGTGGCCGGCGAGCCGGTAGCGGTGGGCCATCTCGGCCTGCCACTTCTCGATGGCGGCGAGCGGCACCGACGGCTGGTCCAGCATGCCGCTGGACATCCACTTGAACACCCAGTGCAGGGTGTGGATCTCGTACTTGTCGAAGTCCTCGGGATGCTCGTCCCACATCCGCAGCAGCCGCGCGAAGGGCACGAACATCTTGTTCTTCTCGGAGCTGTAGTTGTAGACCTGCAGCTGGTGGCGGAGCCCCTCGATCACCGCCAGCGGGTCGCCGAGCTGCTCCGCCTCGGCGAGCAGGTGCTCGGCGCGGGCGTTGCGGGCGGGGCCCTCGGGCTGCCCGTAGTTGTCCTGCGCGGCCACGCGCAGTTCCTGGAGCGTCATCGTCATCGGCCGTTCTCCTCACTGTGGTCGCCGGGGTGGGTGGCCCACTCGAGCAGGCCGATGAACGCGCGGTTGAGCAGCGCCTGGTCCGCCGGGCGCAGCGGGCGCTGCGCCATCAGCAGGGCCTGCCCGTAGAGGGCCTCCGTCGCCGTGGCGGCGAGCGCCGGGTCCCCCACCGAACTGATCCTGCGGACGAGCGGGTTGAGATGGTTGAGCACGAGCCGGGCACGCGGTGCGCTGCCGCGCAGCGAGCCGAGGATTCCCGCCCACAGATCGTCGGCCCGATCCTCCTCGTCGGCCCGTGCCTGTTCGTGGCGGGCGGCACGGTCGTCGAGGTGGAGCGCGGGCACGGTCAGCGGGTGGAAGGCGCGCAGAGCGACATCGCATCCGAGGGAATCGAGCTTGGCACGCGCCACTGACAAGAAGCCCGAGAGCGCCAGTTCCTCGGCCGGATCGACCGAGTCGAGGTGCGCGGTCACGGTGTCCGGGTCGAGCTCGGCGACGACCGCGCCGGCCCGCACCGAGGGCAGCCGCTCGATCAGCTCGCAGTCGTAGGTGTAGCCGCCGTTGATCACTCCGATGCCCTGCGCGGAGGCGATCGGGGCGACCTGGCGGTACTCCTCGACGCTCCGCGTGAAGTGCACGACCGGGTGGCGCCGTGCGAACTCCTCCAGGGAGACCCGTCCGTCGGTGGTCTCGAACGGGAGCCACGGCAGCATCGTCCGCAGCATCGCGTCGTCGTGCCGGGCAAGGGACTTGACGCCCAGGTGGTGCACCGCGAGGAACTGCCCGAGCCGCTCCGGATCCCCGGCGGCGAGCCCCGTCAGCCATTCCCGGATCCGGCCGCCGAGCGCCTCGCGCACCCCGGCGAGCGTGTCGTCCTCGTACAGCGACTCGCGCGAGGCCGTGGGCCGCAGGCTGTCGGTGTCCAGGACACAGCGCACGAAGAACGCCCAGTCGGGCAGCAAACCGTCGGCCCGCTCGGTGAGCAGCATGCCCTTGAGGTGCACCCGGTGGCTCAGCTGCTGCGCCGGGCTCACCGACGACGGCAGTACGTAGGCCACGCCGCGCACCCCGGCCACCGGCAGGTCGAGCTCGATCGAGTCGAGCGGGGCGAAGCCGAACAGCGCCTCGCAGTGCCGGGCGAGTGCGACCCGCCGGGCGGCCGGGCCCGGGTAGGAGCGGTCCCAGGGCGCGGGCAGATCGGTGACGCGCTGCTCGCCGACGCGCACGTCGTAGGGAAGCAGCGAGCCGAAGTCCCTGGCCAGGGTGAGGACCCGGTCCTCGGCGAGCCATTCGGCGCTGCCGGGGCGGGCGTTGAGGTACACCGTGGTGCCGGGCTCCGGGCGCGCACTGTGCGCAAGGGTTCGTACGGAGTACGAACCGTCGTCGCGGGCCGACCACTCCACGGGGGCGGCGTCGGGGGTGCGGGCCGAGCGGCTGACCACCCGGATCTCGTCGGCGACGACGAAGCAGGCGAGCAGCCCGATGCCGAACTGGCCCAGGAATCCGGCCCGCGCGGACTCCAGGCCGCCCTCGCGCTTGGAGCTGCGGCCGATCGTCGCGAGCAGGCTGTGCACGTCCTGCTCGGTCAGGCCGACCCCGCTGTCCTCGACGCGCAGGGTGGCGCCGTCCGCGTACAGGCGCACCTCGGCGGGGGCGTCCGGCTGGTCGGCGCGGCGGGCGGTGATGGCGTCGACGGCGTTCTGCAGCAGCTCGCGCAGATACACCTTGGGGCTGGAGTAGAGGTGGTGGGAGAGCAGGTCCACCAGGCCGCGCAGATCGACCTGGAAGGTGTGCGGGGCAGCGGGCAGCGAAGGGTCTCGGAAAGTCTCAGGTGTCATCGTCGCAGCGCCGGTGGGGGGACGGGCGACGGCGCGGGTCGGGCGGATCCCGTACGAGGGGAGGCGCGGCGGCTGGAGTGGGGGAGGCGTCATCCTAGGGGGCGCGGCGCCGGTGTGACCAGCGGTTATCCACAGGCTTTGGCGGGCTGTCAGTCCGGTGGTGTGCAATGGATCGCGTGCCTGCGCTCGAAGAACCACTGAAGAAGCTGCTCGGCGGACCCACCGCGAAGGTGATGGCCGAGCACCTCGACCTGCACACGGTCGGCGACCTCCTGCACCACTACCCGCGGCGCTACGAGGAGCGCGGCCAGCTCACCAAGCTGGCCGACCTGCCCCTGGACGAGGACGTCACGGTCGTCGCCCAGGTCGCCGACGCCCGGGTGCACACCTTCAACCAAGGGCGCGGCCAGCGTCTGGAGATCACCATCACCGACGGCAGCGGCCGCCTCCAGCTGGTGTTCTTCGGCCGCGGCATCCACAAGCCGCACAAGGAGCTGCTGCCCGGCAGCCGGGCGATGTTCGCCGGCAAGGTGTCGATGTTCAACCGGCGCATGCAGCTCGCCCACCCCACGTACGCGAAGCTGGGCGCCGACGCGGCCGAGGGCGAAGACGCGGTCGACATCGACTCCTGGGCGGGCGCCCTGATCCCGATCTACCCGGCCTGCAAGGGCCTGGAGTCCTGGAAGATCGCCAAGGCGGTCGACGCGGTGCTGCCCAGCGCCCAGGAGGCCGTGGACCCGCTCCCGGAGGCCCTGCGCGACGGCCGAGGCTTCGTCTCCCTGCCCGAAGCCCTCCTCAAGGTCCACCGGCCGCACAGCAAGGCCGACATCGAGGACGCCCGCCAGCGCCTGAAGTGGGACGAGGCGTTCGTCCTCCAGGTGGCCCTCGCCCGCCGCCGCCACGCGGACGGCCAACTCCCGGCGGTGGCAAGGCGACCGGCCCCGGGAGGCCTGCTCGACGCCTTCGACGCCAAGCTGCCCTTCACCCTCACCGAAGGCCAGCAGAAGGTCTCCCAGGAGATCTTCGACGACCTGGCCACCGAGCACCCGATGCACCGGCTGCTCCAGGGGGAGGTCGGTTCGGGAAAGACGATGGTCGCGCTGCGCGCCATGCTCGCCGTCGTCGACTCCGGCGGGCAGGCCGCCATGCTCGCGCCCACCGAGGTCCTCGCCCAGCAGCACCACCGCTCCATCACCGAGATGATGGGCGAGCTCGCCGAGGGCGGAATGCTGGGGGGCTCCGACCTCGGGACGAAGGTCGTGCTGCTCACCGGGTCCATGGGGATGCCCGCCCGGCGCCAGGCCCTGCTCGACCTGGTCACCGGCGAGGCGGGTGTCGTCATCGGCACGCACGCCCTGATCGAGGACAAGGTGCAGTTCCACGACCTGGGCCTGGTCGTCGTCGACGAGCAGCACCGCTTCGGCGTCGAGCAGCGCGACGCCCTGCGCGGCAAGGGCAAACAGCCCCCGCACCTGCTCGTCATGACGGCCACCCCCATCCCGCGCACGGTCGCCATGACGGTCTTCGGCGACCTGGAGACATCGGTCCTCGACCAGCTGCCCGCCGGGCGCTCGCCCATCGCCAGCCATGTCGTCCCCGCCCAGGACAAGCCGCACTTCCTGGCCCGCGCCTGGGAGCGGGTCCGCGAGGAGGTCGACAAGGGACACCAGGCGTACGTGGTGTGCCCGCGCATCGGCGATGACGAGGACGAGGCCAAGTCCGCCAAGGGCAAGAAGAAGGCCGAGGAGGCCGAGACCGCCGACAAGCGGCCCCCGCTCGCCGTGATCGAGATCGCCGACCAGCTCTCCAAGGGCCCGCTCCAGGGGCTGCGCACCGAGATCCTGCACGGCCGGATGCAGCCGGACGACAAGGACGACGTGATGCGCCGGTTCGGCGCGGGCGAGGTGGACGTCCTGGTCGCCACCACCGTCATCGAGGTCGGTGTGAACGTGCCGAACGCCACCGCGATGGTGATCATGGACGCCGACCGGTTCGGCGTGTCCCAGCTCCACCAGCTGCGCGGTCGCGTCGGCCGCGGCTCCGCGCCGGGCCTGTGCCTGCTGGTCACCGACATGCCGGAGGCGAGCGCGGCCCGGGCCCGGCTCAACGCCGTGGCTTCTACCCTCGACGGCTTCGAGCTCTCCCGCATCGACCTCGAACAGCGCCGCGAGGGCGATGTGCTGGGCCAGGCCCAGTCCGGGGTGCGCTCCTCGCTGCGGATGCTCACCGTCATCGACGACGAGGAGGTCATCGCCGCCGCCCGCGAGGAGGCCGCCACGGTGGTCGCCCAGGACCCGGACCTCGACCGCCTCCCGGGGCTGCGCACGGCTCTGGACGCCCTCCTGGACAAGGACCGCGAGCAGTACCTCGACAAGGGCTGAGAGACTGGGGAGGCACACTCGACGCATGTACACGGACAAGGACTGAGATGACCCGCGTGATCGCCGGCCGGGCCGGTGGACGCCGCCTCGCCGTACCGCCGGGCACCGGCACCCGCCCCACCTCCGACCGGGCGCGCGAGGGCCTCTTCTCCACGTGGGAGGCGCTGCTCGGCACGCTCGACGGCATCCGGATCGCCGATCTCTACGCGGGCTCCGGAGCCGTGGGCCTGGAGGCGCTCTCGCGGGGCGCGGTCCACGCTCTGCTCGTCGAGGCCGACGGCCGCGCCGTCCGCACGGTCCGCGACAACGTGGCCGCGCTCAAGCTGCCCGGCGCCGAAGTGCGTACCGGCAAAGCGGAGCAGATCGTGACAGGCCCGGCGCCCGCCGACCCGTACGACGTGATTTTCCTGGACCCGCCGTACGCCGTCACCGATGACGATCTTCGGGAGATCCTGCTCACACTCCGTCGTGGGGGCTGGCTCGCGGAGGACTGTCTCGTCACCGTGGAGCGCAGCACCAGAGGCGGGGAATTCGGCTGGCCCGAAGGATTCGAAGCACTGCGGGCCCGTCGCTACGGCGAGGGCACGCTTTGGTACGGTCGCGCCGCCTCCACGTGCGAAAACGCACCGCGAGACACCCCATGACCGGACCGGAGAGCGAGGGACATCAGTTGCGCCGCGCCGTCTGTCCGGGGTCCTTTGACCCCATCACCAACGGACACCTCGACATCATCGCCCGCGCCTCCCGCCTGTACGACGTCGTACATGTCGCGGTGATGATCAACCAGTCGAAGCAGGGCCTGTTCACCATCGAGGAGCGGATCGAGATGATCCGCGAGGTGACGGCCGACCTCGGCAACGTGGAGGTCGAGTCCTTCCACGGCCTGCTCGTCGACTTCTGCAAGCAGCGGGACATCCCCGCGATCGTCAAGGGCCTCCGCGCCGTCAGCGACTTCGACTACGAGCTGCAGATGGCTCAGATGAACAACGGGCTCTCGGGCGTCGAGACCCTGTTCGTGCCCACCAATCCGACGTACAGCTTCCTGTCGTCCTCGCTGGTCAAGGAGGTCGCGACCTGGGGCGGAGACGTCTCCCACCTGCTGCCGGCCACCGTCCACGAGGCCCTGGTCGCCCGGCTCGCCCAGAAGTGAGCCACGGAGCCGTCCACTGACGGTCCGTCACCCGGTGTCGGGCGGGCGCCGACTGGCCTTACAGTCGTCCCGTCCGTCTCCAATCCGTTAGAAGAGTGGCGATCACCGGTGGACGTGCAGAAGAAGCTCGACGAGATCGTCGAGGTGGTCGGCAGCGCCCGGTCCATGCCCATGTCGGCCTCGTGCGTGGTCAACCGCGCCGACCTCCTCGCGATGCTGGAGGAGGTGCGCCAGGCCCTGCCCGGCTCGCTCGCCCAGGCACAGGAGCTGATCGGCGGCCGCGAGCAGATGGTCGAGCAGGCCCGCCAGGAGGCCGAGCGGATCATCGAGTCCGCGCACGCCCAGCGCGGCACGCTGATCTCCGACACCGCCGTCGCCCGCCAGTCCCAGGACGAGGCCGACCGCATCCTCAACGAGGCCCGCCGGGACGCCGAGGAGATCCGCGCCGAGGCCGACGACTACGTCGACTCCAAGCTCGCCAACTTCGAGGTCGTCCTCACCAAGACCATCGGCTCGGTCGACCGCGGCCGCGAGAAGCTGCTGGGCCGCGGCCCCGGCCTGGACGACCAGGGCCGCACCGACGAGGACGCCCCCGAGTACAGCGCGGACCCGGGCACCCTGATCCACCGGGCCGACGAGTACGTCGACGCCAAGCTGGGCGCCTTCGAGGCGGTGCTCGCCAAGACCCTCGAAGCGGTCGGCCGCGGCCGCCAGAAGCTGCACGGCCGCACCGCATCCGACGAGCTGGGCGCCCACATGGCCGCCCAGGACGCGGCGGGCGACCTGCACCAGCACACCAGCGACGCCGACTACCTGGCCGGCCTCGCCGAGCTCGCCGAGCCGGACCCGGCCGCCGCCCCCCAGGCCGCCGCCGAGCCGCACATCCCGGCCCAGCAGCCCCAGGCGTACGACCCGTACGGCTATCAGCAGCCGCAGCAGGATCCGTACGCCTACCAGCAGCACCAGCCCCAGCAGGAGCAGTACGCGCAGTACGGGTACGCCCAGCAGGACCCGTACGCCTACGACCCGAACCAGCAGCAGTACGCGGCCCCCGACGCCGGGCAGTACGGCGTGCCGCCGCAGCCCCAGCACCAGCCGCAGCAGGCCGCGCTCGACGAGACCAGCCTCTTCGACACCAGCATGATCAACCTGGACCAGCTGCGCGCCTACGAGCAGGGCCACGGGCAGAACCGCCCGTAACCTCACGCGGCCGTACGCCACCCGAACGTGGAGGGACCGGGCCGGATTGGGCCTATCGCGGCCGGTCCGTTATCCTGGCTCTTCGGTCGCGCGTACGTCCGCGATCCACGCTGCCCGATTCGCTCAGCGAAGCCGGTGGCAGCCACTCCACGACCTCGAAAGCAGGAAGAGCCCTGAGCACGCGCCTCGACCACCGCAATCCCCTCGTGTTCGACACACACGAGCTGGGACGGCGTCCCGGTGCGCTCCAGCGGCTCTCCCGCACCGTGGAGGCCCCGAAGGACCTCGGGATCCCCGAGGTCATCCACGTGCCCGAGGGCAGGCCCGTGGACATCGAGCTCCGCCTGGAGTCGGTCATGGAAGGGGTGCTTGTCACAGGCACCGCCCGTGCATCGGCCGACGGGGAGTGCGTAAGGTGTCTGGAGCCGCTTCAGCAGGACGTTGAAGTGGACTTCCAGGAAATGTTCTCGTACCCCGACACCGACGACCGGGGCCGCCGCAAGGCAGCCGCGGACGACGATGCCGAGGACGACGAGGACATGATTCCGCTCGAGGACGGCATGTTCGACCTCGAGCCATTGCTGCGCGATGCGGTGGTGCTCGCACTGCCGATGCAGCCGGTGTGCCGGGAGGACTGCCCCGGGCTCTGTTCCGCATGCGGAGCGAGCCTGGCGGACGACCCGGACCACCACCACGACGCCGTCGACATCCGTTGGGCGGCACTGCAGGGACTCGCCGGGACCATCCAGGACGGCGAGAAGGACAACATGAGCGGCACTGCGTCTGACGTGCAGGATGCCGCCGAGAAGCAGGAGAAGTAGCCGTGGCTGTTCCGAAGCGGAAGATGTCGCGCAGCAACACGCGCCACCGCCGGTCGCAGTGGAAGGCTGCGGTCCCCACCCTGGTTGCGTGCGAGCGCTGCCATGAGCCGAAGCTCCAGCACATCGCGTGCCCGAGCTGCGGCACGTACAACAAGCGCCAGGTCCTCGAGGTCTGAGCGGCTGGTGAGAGGCCCGATGTCTGAGTCCAACGCCAAAAAGGCGGACAACAACACGGCCTCGTCCCACACGCTTCTGGAAGGGCGGCTCGGGTATCAGCTCGAGTCCGCCCTTCTGGTGCGTGCGCTCACCCACCGTTCGTACGCGTACGAGAACGGCGGTCTGCCGACCAATGAGCGGCTCGAGTTCCTCGGGGACTCGGTGCTCGGTCTGGTCGTCACCGACACGCTGTACCGCACCCACCCCGATCTCCCGGAAGGCCAACTGGCCAAGCTCCGGGCCGCGGTGGTCAACTCTCGTGCGCTCGCGGAGGTGGGCCGAGGGCTCGAACTCGGCTCCTTCATCCGGCTCGGCCGGGGCGAAGAGGGCACGGGCGGCCGGGACAAGGCATCCATCCTCGCCGACACCCTTGAAGCGGTGATCGGCGCTGTCTACCTCGACCAGGGTCTTGAGGCGGCGTCCGCGCTCGTCCACAAGCTGTTCGACCCCCTGATCGAGAAGTCCTCGAACCTCGGGGCCGGCCTGGACTGGAAGACCAGTCTCCAGGAGCTCACGGCGGCCGAAGGGCTCGGCGTTCCCGAGTACCTGGTCTCCGAAACCGGACCCGACCACGAGAAGACCTTTACTGCTGCCGCCCGCGTCGGTGGTGTCTCGTACGGCACCGGCACCGGCCGCAGCAAGAAGGAAGCGGAACAGCAGGCCGCGGAGTCGGCATGGCGGGCCATTCGCGCCGCCGCCGACGAGCGGGCCAAGGCCGCGGCGGAAGCTCCCGTCGTCGCCGCGGCCGATGGCGGGTCGCCGACCCCCGCCGCCGGCGCATCGGCCTGATCAGCATCCTTCCTTCGAGCCCCCGCCCAGCGCACTCCGGTGCGGGGCGGGGGTTTTCGCTTGTCCGCGCAGAGGCCGAGGCCCTGTTTCCGGGCCCGCTGCGGCTGCTCCCCGGGCGCGCGGTAATCTGCGCGCATGCCTGAGCTGCCTGAAGTCGAAGTGGTCCGGCGCGGACTCGAGCGCTGGGTGGCCGGGCGCACCGTCGCGGACGTCGAGGTGCTGCATCCGCGCGCCGTGCGCCGCCACCTCGCCGGGGGCGACGACTTCGCGGCACGGCTCAAGGGGCACCGGATCGGCGTCGCCCAGCGGCGCGGGAAGTACCTCTGGCTGCCGCTCGCGGACACGGACGCATCCGTGCTCGGGCACCTCGGCATGAGCGGGCAGCTCCTCGTGCAGCCGCAGGACACCCCGGACGAGAAGCATCTGCGCATCCGGGTCAGGTTCCAGGACGAGGCCGGCACCGAGCTGCGCTTCGTCGACCAGCGGACCTTCGGCGGGCTCTCGCTGCACGACAACACGCCCGACGGGCTGCCGGACGTCATCGCGCACATCGCCCGGGACCCGCTGGACCCCGCCTTCGACGACGAGGCCTTCTTCGCGGCGCTGCGGCTGCGGCGCACCACGGTCAAACGAGCACTGCTCGATCAATCGCTCATCAGCGGGGTCGGCAACATCTACGCCGACGAGGCGCTCTGGCGCACGCGGCTGCACTACGACCGCCCGACCGCGACCCTGAACCGCCCCAAGGCGGCCGAACTCCTGGGCCACGCACGGGACGTGATGAACGAGGCCCTCGCCGTCGGCGGCACCAGCTTCGACAGCCTCTACGTCAACGTGAACGGCGAGTCCGGCTACTTCGAGCGCTCCCTCGACGCCTACGGCCGCGAGGGCGAGCCGTGCCGGCGCTGCGGCACGGCGATGCGCCGGCGCGCCTGGATGAACCGGTCCAGCTACTTCTGCCCGAAGTGTCAGAGGGCCCCGCGCTCCGCGTCGTAGCTCTGCTGCGCCTGGAGGACCTCAGGCATCCGGCCCTCCAGGAAGTGGATGAGCGAGAGCAGCCGTTCGGTCACGTCGCGGCCCAGCGGGGTCAGTTCGTAGTCGACCCGCGGCGGGTTCGTCGGCTGCGCCTCGCGGTGTACGAGGCCGTCGCGTTCCAGTGAGTGCAGCGTCTGGGAGAGCATCTTCTCGCTCACGCCGTCGATCCGGCGCCGCAGCTCGTTGAAGCGCAGGCTCCCCTCGTACAGGCCGCCGAGCGTCAGGCTGCCCCAGCGCCCCGTGACGTCCTCCAGCGTGCGCCGGGACGGGCAGGCCTTGGAGAACACGTCGAACGCCAGATCCGCGGCTTCGGAGGCTTCGGCGGTGCACTTGGTGCTCGTGGCGGTCTCTTCCATGACCTCAGGGTACTCCTATGCAGCGCGCACGCTCGGGTTGCGCTAACCAGAAGTTAGTGCTTACCTGTAGGCAGCGCCGCAGCGGGCAGCCGCCGCGGAACCGGCCACTGGCCGTCGCGCTCGCTCTGCCGTTTCGCTTGTCCTTCCGAGGGGATTCCCGCCGTGACCACTCCTGTCGTCTCGATCGCCTACCACTCCGGGTACGGCCACACCGCCGTCGTCGCCGAGGCCGTCCGTGCGGGCGCCGCCGAGGCCGGAGCCACCGTGCACGTCATCAAGGTCGACACCATCACCGAAGCCGAGTGGGAGCTGCTCGACGCCTCCGACGCCATCGTCTTCGGCTCGCCCACCTACATGGGCACCGCGTCCGGCGCCTTCCACCAGTTCGCGGAGGCCACCTCCAAGCGCTGGTTCACCGATGTCTGGCAGGACAAGCTCGCCGCCGGCTTCACCAACTCCGGCTCCAAGAGCGGCGACAAGGGCCACACCCTGCAGTACTTCCAGACCCTTGCCGCCCAGCACGGCATGCACTGGGTGAACCTCGGCCTGAAGCCCGGCTGGAACTCCACCGCGGGTTCCGAGAACGACCTCAACCGGCTCGGCTTCTTCTCCGGCGCCGGTGCCCAGACCAATTCCGACGAGGGCCCCGAGGGCGTCCACAAGGCCGACATAGCCACCGCCGAGCACCTGGGCCGCCGCATCGCCGAGACCACCCGCGTCTTCATCGCGGGCAAGGCGGCCGTGAGCGCCTGATCGCTTTCCGGCCGGTTGATCAATACGGAACAGTACGCGCTCCGATTTCTTCGCATCAGGATCCGAATGCGCGCATACGAAAGGGCCCCCGCCGTTCACAACGGAAGGGGCCCTTTCGTGCGCGTACGAAGCGAATTACGTACGTGCGATGACGAATGAGCGATGGTCAGGACCGGATGTGCGTCCGGGGCAATGATCGAAGACCGGGGATCGGGAATCGGTGATCAAAAGCCGAAGTCCTGGGTCCACCAGGGGCCGCCCGGGCCGAAGTGCACGCCGACGCCCAGGGCCTTGTACTCGCAGTTCAGGATGTTCGCGCGATGACCCGGGCTGTTCATCCAGGCGTCCATCACGGCCTTGGCGTCCGCCTGGCCGCGGGCGATGTTCTCGCCGCCGAGGCCCTGGATGCCCGCCTTCGCGGCCCGGTCCCACGGCGTCCTGCCGTCCGGGTCGGTGTGGTCGAAGAAGCCGCGGGCGGCCATGTCGTCGCTGAAGGCGGTGGCGAGCGAGGCCAGCGCCGGGCTCGCCGAGACCGGGCTGCAACCGGCCTGCGCGCGCTCCATGTTGACCAGAGACATCACGGTGGCGGCGGCCGAGGCCTCGGCGGTCGGCACCTGGGCGCGCTGCGAGGGGACGAGCTTGGGCGGGGCGCTCGGCGGGGAGGCCGGCTTCGAGGGAGCCGGGGCCGGAGGGGCGGACTTCTTCTCCGGGGCGGGCGCGGACGCGGGCGCCGACGGCGTTGCCGAGGCGCTGGGGGAGGGGGCGGTCGACGGCGCGTGTGCGGCCTTGGCCGACTCGGAGGGCGTGGGCGCCGGACTGCTCGGCTTCTCCGACTCGCCTCCCTGCGGCTGCACGTCCGGTGTCTGGCTCGAACGGAGCTGGCCGCCGGCCATGGTGTCGCCGCTCACCTTGTACGTACCGCCGCCGGGCAGCAGGCCCGAGGCGACGGCCACGGCGCCCACGGCCACGGCGGCGGAGACGCCGAGCAGCCCGGTGCGCACGGGCACGATCACCCGCTTCTTCCGGCGTGTCCCACCCCGGGGCCGGCCGTCCTGGCCCACCGCGGGATCTGCGGGCGCGGGTTCGGCGGCGGAGCGACGATGGCGTCCCATCTGCTGTGCCTTCCTAGTGCCGTGGGCAATGCCTGGCCGCATTGCCGCGGTGGCCGCGATCGGCCGTAAATGATCAAATGGGAACTAACCCATACGGGTGAGGCTCATTTCGTCGCGACTGTACGCCATGGCGCATGGGGGCGAAGTGCTGCGTGTGCAATTGGCCGGTTAGCGTGCAGGTATGAACGAAGATGCGCACGGAGATGTTCGACTCACGGCCTGGGTGCGCGGGCGAGTGCAACAAGTCGGCTTCCGCTGGTTCACCAGGGAAAACGCTCTGGGGATCGGAGGCCTCAGCGGGTTCGCCCTGAATCTGGACGACGGACGCGTCCAGGTCGTCGCCGAGGGGCCGCGTGAGAATTGCCACCGTTTGCTGGAGTGGCTTCGCTCCGACGACACGCCGGGCCGGGTCGACGGAGTGACCGAGATATGGGGCACGGCACGGGGCGGCTACGACACCTTCGTCATCCGCTGAGCACCGTCGTGCGAGGAGCGGCAGCCGGGCGCGGTGACGCCCCGCATCCGGCTCGCAACCACGCGCTGACCTCGAACGATCTGCCTGTTGCCATCTCGCGCCCGGCGTGCAAGGCTGCCAACAGTACGGATGATCTCCACGCCCCCAGGGCTCCGAGAAGAGGCAGCACCGCTCGTTCAGCGGTTGCGGGCCCCCGGATTGCCGGTGGATACGGGGCGTGATCGTGTTGACCGTCAAACTTTTTGGTGAGACTCTGGAAGCCCCGCGCACCTTAGCTGTTTGGCATGAAGAACCGCAGTCAAGTCCAAGCACCGCGGGTGCGATTCCCTCACGACCCACACCGCTTCGGTCGGTCACTCAGTGTGGAGGACCATCCATCATGGCAAAGGCGCTTCTCGGTTACGTCGGCGGTTCCGACCCGCGACTCCTCGCCGAGATGCGACGGCTCCAGCAGCGCGTCCAGGACCTCGAGTCCGAGCTCAACCGGATTCAGTCCGAGAACGACGTGCTGTCCGCTGCCGCCGCTTCGCACCGCGGAGATTCGCTGCTCGAAGGCATCGACATCGACGTCCCGCAGGCGGAGCCCGCGCTCACCTGACCCCGGGGTGAGAGAGGCTTCCGTCCCTCTCGTCGAGATCGAGAGATCCGCAAGACCTGCAATGTATTGCAAGGGACGCTCCGGCGTCCCTTCTTTCTTTCTTCCGGCGCACGATGGGCCGGCCCGCCTTTCCCTTACGGTCTGATGTGCCCTGCACCTTCCTGGGCGAAACCGAGAGCGAAAGGTAGAGTCCGGCGGCGTGCACCTCAAGGCCCTCACTCTGCGCGGATTCAAATCCTTCGCGTCCGCGACCACGCTGAAGTTCGAGCCGGGCATCACCTGTGTGGTGGGCCCCAACGGATCCGGCAAGTCCAACGTCGTGGACGCGCTGAGCTGGGTCATGGGGGAGCAGGGCGCCAAGTCGCTGCGCGGCGGAAAGATGGAGGACGTCATCTTCGCCGGGACGACCGGCCGACCGCCGCTCGGCCGCGCCGAAGTCTCCCTCACCATCGACAATTCCGACGGCGCGCTGCCCATCGAATACGCCGAAGTCACCATCACGCGGATCATGTTCCGCAACGGCGGCAGCGAATACCAGATCAACGGCGACACCTGCCGGCTGCTCGACATCCAGGAACTGCTCTCCGACTCCGGCATCGGCCGCGAGATGCACGTCATCGTCGGGCAGGGCCAGCTCGACTCCGTCCTGCACGCCGACCCCATGGGGCGGCGCGCCTTCATCGAGGAGGCCGCGGGCGTCCTCAAGCACCGCAAGCGCAAGGAGAAGGCGCTGCGGAAGCTGGACGCGATGAAGGCCAACCTCGCCCGGGTCCAGGACCTCACCGACGAACTGCGCCGCCAGCTCAAGCCCCTCGGCCGCCAGGCCGCCGTCGCGCGCCGCGCCGCCGTCATCCAGGCCGACCTGCGCGACGCCCGGCTCCGCCTGCTCGCCGACGACCTCGTGACGATGCGGGAGGCTCTCGGCGCCGAGATCGCCGACGAGGCCGAGTTGCTTCGCCGCAAGGAGAGCACGGAGGCCGATCTCAAGGCGGCCCTGGCCCGCGAGGCTCGGCTGGAGGACCAGGTGCGGCAGCTGTCGCCCCGGCTCCAGCGCGCCCAGCAGACCTGGTACGAGCTGTCCCAGCTGGCCGAGCGGGTGCGCGGCACGATCTCGCTGGCCGACGCCCGGGTCAAGAGCGCGAGCGCGCAGCCGCCCGAGGAGCGGCGCGGGCGCGACCCGGAGGACATGGAGCGCGAGGCCGCCCGGATCCGCGAACAGGAGGCCGAGCTGGAGGCCGCCCTCGAAGCGGCCGAGCACGCCCTGGAGGACACCTCCGCCCATCGCGCCGATCTTGAGCGGGAACTCGCCGTCGAGGAACGGCGTTTGAAGGATGCGGCCCGGGCCATCGCGGACCGGCGCGAGGGCCTCGCGCGGCTGCACGGGCAGGTCAACGCGGCGCGGAGCAGGGCGGGTTCCGCGCAGGCCGAGATCGACCGGCTCGCCGCCGCGCGCGACGAGGCGGGCGAGCGGGCCGCGCTCGCACAGGAGGAGTACGAGCAGCTCAAGGCCGAGGTGGACGGCCTCGAAGCCGACGACACCGAGCTCGCCGAGGCCCATGACGCGGCCAAGCGCGAGCTCGCCGCGGCCGAAGCCGCGCTCGGCGCCGCCCGCGAGGAGGCCACCGCCGCCGAGCGGAAACGTGCCGCCACCGCCGCCCGGCACGACGCGCTCGCGCTGGGGCTGCGCCGCAAGGACGGCACGGGCGCGCTGCTCGGCGCCCGCGACACGCTGACCGGACTGCTCGGCCCCGCCGCCGAACTGCTCACCGTGGCACCCGGGTACGAGGTGCCGGTCGCGGCCGCCCTGGGCGCCGCCGCCGACGCGATCGCGGTGAGCGGGCCTTCGGCGGCCGCAGAAGCCATCCGCATGCTGCGCAAACAGGACGCGGGCCGCGCCGCCCTGCTCCTGAACGGCGCCCCGGAGGACGAGTACGTGCAGTCGGCGCGCGGGGAAGGACCACCTCGCGCCGCCGACCTGGTCCGCGGCCCCGCCGAACTGATGCCCGCCGTACGGCGCCTGCTGCGCGACGTCGTCGTGGTCGGCACCCTGGACGACGCCGAGGACCTGGTCTACGCGCGGCCCGCGCTGACCGCCGTCACCGCCGAAGGCGACGTACTCGGCGCCCACTTCGCGCACGGCGGATCGGCCGGCGCGCCCAGCCTCCTGGAGGTCCAGGCCTCCGTCGACGAGGCCGCCGCCGAGCTCGCCGATCTGGCCGTACGGTGCGAGGACCTGGCCCGCGTGCAGCAGGAGGCCACCGAGCGGCGCGGTGAACTGACCGCAGCGGTCGAGGAGTTGGGGGAGCGGCGGCGGGTCGCCGAGAAGGCGCGGTCCTCCGTCGCCCAGCAGCTCGGCCGGCTTGCCGGGCAGGCGCGCGGCGCGGCCGGCGAGGCCGAGCGGACCGCGGCGGCCGCCGCCCGCGCCCAGGAGGCCCTGGAGAAGGCCACCGAGGAGGCCGAGGAGCTGGCCGAACGGCTCCTCGTCGCCGAGGAGATGCCGGTCGAGGAGGAGCCCGACACGTCCGTACGGGACCGGCTCGCGGCCGACGGCGCCAACGCGCGCCAGACCGAGATGGAGGCCCGGCTCCAGGCCCGTACCCACGAGGAGCGCGTCAAGGCGCTCGCCGGGCGGGCCGACGGCCTCGACCGGGCGGCCCGGGCCGAACGCGAGGCGCGGGCCCGCGCCGAGCAGCGCCGCGCCCGGCTGCGCCACGAAGCGGCCGTCGCCGCGGCCGTCGCGTCGGGCGCCCGCACCCTGCTCGCCCACGTCGAGGTGTCGCTGGTGCGGGCCGAGCGGGAGCGGGCCGGGGCCGAGGCGGCCAAGGCCGAGCGCGAGCAGGAGCTGACCGGGGCCCGCGGCGCCGGCCGGGACCTCAAGGCGGAGCTCGACAAACTCACGGATTCGGTTCACCGCGGCGAGGTACTCGGTGCCGAGAAGCGGCTGCGGATCGAGCAGCTGGAGACCAAGGCGCTGGAGGAACTGGGGGTCGAGCCGGCCGGGCTCGTCGCGGAGTACGGGCCCGACCAGCTGGTGGCCCCCTCGCCGCCCGCCGAGGGAGAGGAGCTGCCGGATGACCCTGAGCACCCCCGCAACCAGCCGGTCCCCTACGTGCGCGCCGAGCAGGAGAAGCGGCTCAGGGCAGCCGAACGGGCGTATCAGCAGCTCGGGAAGGTCAACCCGCTCGCCCTGGAGGAATTCGCCGCCCTCGAGGAGCGCCACAAGTTCCTCTCCGAGCAGCTGGAGGACCTCAAGAAGACCCGGACCGACCTCCTTCAAGTGGTGAAGGAGGTGGACGAGCGGGTGGAACAGGTGTTCACGGAGGCCTACCGCGACACGGCCAGGGAGTTCGAGGGGGTCTTCTCGCGGCTCTTCCCGGGCGGCGAGGGCCGGCTGGTCCTGACCGATCCGGGCAACATGCTGACCACCGGGATCGACGTCGAGGCGCGCCCGCCGGGCAAGAAGGTCAAACGGCTCTCGCTGCTCTCGGGCGGCGAGCGCTCACTGACGGCCGTCGCGCTGCTCGTGTCCATCTTCAAGGCCAGGCCGAGCCCGTTCTACGTGATGGACGAGGTCGAGGCAGCCCTCGACGACACCAACCTCCAGCGGCTGATCCGGATCATGCAGGAGCTCCAGGAGTCCTCGCAGCTGATCGTGATCACGCACCAGAAGCGGACCATGGAGGTCGCCGACGCGCTGTACGGCGTCTCGATGCAGGGCGACGGCGTGTCCAAGGTGATCAGCCAGCGGCTGCGCTGAGGTCGGCGGCGGTCCGCCCGGTACCGCGCGGCCGATCCCCGGGCTGACCTCTACTTCTTCAAGTCTTGAACATTCGGCGGCGAGTCGTGCCTGCAAATTCACAACCGAACAGGTATTGACTTCGAAACTTGAAGGCATAGTCTCTGCAACGTTGCTTTTACCTTCAAGTGGTGGGTGACAGGAAGTTGTGCGCCACTTGGAGGAGTCCCCCCACGCCCGGCGACGCTGCAGGGCGGCCCCAGGAGTACACGTGACCAGTACCGCGCAGGCGCAGGCGTCCGGAGGCGGCCAGACCGCGCCGGACCACCTCGGCCATGTCATCTTCATCACGGCGGCGGCCGCGATGGGCGGCTTCCTCTTCGGCTACGACAGTTCCGTGATCAACGGCGCCGTAGAGGCGATCCGTGACCGGTACTCCATCGGGTCCGGGACGCTGGCCCAGGTGATCGCCATCGCCCTGATCGGCTGCGCGATCGGCGCCGCCACCGCGGGCCGGATCGCCGACCGCATCGGACGCATCCGCTGCATGCAGATCGCGGCGACCCTGTTCACCATCAGCGCCATCGGCTCCGCGCTGCCGTTCGCGCTGTGGGACCTCGCGTTCTGGCGGATCATCGGCGGCTTCGCCATCGGCATGGCCTCGGTCATCGGCCCGGCCTACATCGCCGAGGTCGCCCCGCCCGCCTACCGAGGCCGGCTCGGCTCCTTCCAGCAGGCCGCGATCGTCATCGGTATCGCGATCTCTCAGCTCGTCAACTGGGGCATCCTCAACGCCGCCGGCGGCGAGCAGCGCGGCAAGATCATCGGGCTTGAGGCCTGGCAGGTCATGCTCGGCGTGATGGTGATCCCGGCCATCCTGTACGGCCTGCTCTCCTTCGCCATCCCCGAGTCGCCGCGCTTCCTCATCTCGGTCGGTCGCGACGCCGACGCCAAGAAGGTGCTCGCCGACGTCGAGGGCAAGAACGTCGACCTCGACGCCCGCGTCGCCGAGATCGAGCACGCCATGAAGTCCGAGCACAAGTCGACCTTCAAGGACCTGCTCGGCTCCAAGTGGGGCTTCCTGCCGATCGTCTGGGTCGGCATCGGCCTCTCGGTCTTCCAGCAGCTCGTCGGCATCAACGTCGCGTTCTACTACTCCTCGACGCTGTGGCAGTCCGTCGGCATCGACCCGTCGAGCTCGTTCTTCTACTCGTTCACCACGTCGATCATCAACATCATCGGCACCGTGATCGCGATGGTCCTGGTCGACCGGGTCGGCCGCAAGCCGCTCGCGCTGGTCGGCTCCATCGGCATGGCGGTCGCGCTGGCCGTCGAGGCCTGGGCCTTCTCGGCCCACCTCGTCGACGGCAAGCTCCCCAACACCGAGGGCGTCGTGGCCCTCATCGCCGCCCACGTCTTCGTGCTCTTCTTCGCCCTGTCCTGGGGCGTCGTGGTGTGGGTCTTCCTCGGCGAGATGTTCCCGAACCGGATCCGCGCCGCGGCCCTCGGTGTCGCCGCGGCCGCCCAGTGGATCGCCAACTGGGCCATCACGGCGAGCTTCCCGAGCCTGTCGGACTGGAACCTGTCGGGCACCTACATCATCTACTCGGTCTTCGCCGTGCTCTCGATCCCCTTCGTGCTCAAGTACGTCAAGGAGACCAAGGGCAAGGCGTTGGAGGAGATGGGCTAATCCCCGCTGCCCCTCTCCTCTCGCCAAACCGCCCCGGCTCGCCATCGAGCCGGGGCGGTTTGGTGCTGAATTCACCATTCCGGGTGGTCCGTGCCAGGATCCGGATCATGGAAAGACAGAGCAATCCCCTCGTCATCCACATCTTCTTAGGCGTGGGCGCGGCCACCCTGCTGCCCGGGATATCGCTGCGCGAGCAGTCCTCGGCGATCCTGGGGCTGGCGATCACAGGGATTGTGTTCGTGGTCGCCAACCAGATGATCAGGTGCTACCCGAACGACATCAGGAGCACCCCGCCCATCACCCTGCTGGTCCTCGGCGTCGTCGGCGTCGTCCAGGACACTCTGCTGTGGCTGCTCGCCGAATGGGTCGGCGGCAAGCTGGACGGCTTCGAGGTCGACGGCTTCGGAACGGCGCTGCTCGGCGGCCTCATCGTGCGGGCCGTGACCCTGGTGCTCATGGCCCTGACGCCGAGCCGGGAGAAGGAGCCGGCCTGAGCGGCCTCGGCCCCGACAGGGGTACGGGGACTGCGCGACCGGGCCCCACCGGCCCTGCGGCCGACGCACCCCACATCCCGCGGAGCGCTCAGAGCGCCGGCAGCACCCGCTCGCAGAACAAGTGCAGGCTGCGCCACGCCTCGTCCACCGGCATTCCGCCGCACAGGGGGTGCAGGACCAGGCTGTCGGCTTCCAGGGCCGCGCACTGCTCCGGCGTCACGATGCGGTAGACGCCCTCCGCGCGCAGCTCCTCCACCGTCGTGGCGCCGGACTTCACCGCCGAGCGGATGTCCTTGGACTGCCAGGACGCGTACATCCGTGCCTCGTGCAGGAAGTGTTCGCCGTACTCGGCCCACGTCCGGTCCGGGTCCTCGCTGATGTGCAGCAGAGGCGTCTCGGCCGCGGGCATCATGCAGAAGCCCTCGGTGCCGTACTCGGCGAGCTTCTCGTTGTAGTGCGCCTCGAGTTCGGGCAGATGAGCGCTCGGGAAGAACGGCAGGCCGAGGCGGGCCGCGCGGTTGGCGGCCGCCCGTGAGGAGCCGCCGACGAGCAGCATCGGGTGCGGCTCGGTGAACGGGCGCGGGGTGACGCGTACGCGGCGCCCGCGGAAGGTGAACTCCTCACCCGTCCACGCCTTGAGGAGGGTTTCGAGCAGTTCGTCCTGGAGCTTGCCGCGCCGGCCCCACTCGACGCCCTGCTGCTCGTACTCGGCGGGCCGGTACCCGATCCCCGAGACGGTCACGAGCCGGCCGCCGCTGACCAGGTCGAGCACCGCGATGTCCTCGGCAAGGCGCAGCGGGTCGTACAGCGGGCCGATGATCGCGGAGACCGTCACCGCGATCCGGCGGGTGGCGCCGAAGACCGCGCCCGCGAAGGCGAAGGGGGAGGGCAGCCAGTTGTTGTCCGTGCCGTGGTGCTCCTCGGTCTGGACGGTGTCGATGCCCCGGTCGTCGGCGTACGCCGCCATCTCCAGGGCCGCCCGGTAGCGCGCGGACAGCGACTGCGCGGTGGTGTCCGGGTCCACCAGATTCATGCGTACGACCGTGAACGGCATGGAAAAGTCCCCCTCCACCGGGCGGGTTCCGCAGAACCCCGGGCAGAGGGGGACGGTAGCTGACGCCGCGTCAGACGGCCAGGGTCTCGGGGGACTTGGCCGGATCAGAAGCCTCATGGGGCTCAGAAGGCTCTGCGGTCACCACGGGCGGCTTGGGCAGCACGACGTACAGGAGGCCGGAGATCACGATGGTGGCGACCCAGCCCAGGCCGTACTCGCCGACCGGGTTGTTCCCGGACAGCGGGCCGGTGAACCAGTCGGACTTGGTGAACATCAGGCCGCCGAGCAGGCCGATTGCCCAGGCGATGACGGCGGCCGGGGAGAAGCCGCCCTTGTACCAGTAGGCGCTGGTGCGCGTGGTGTCGAGCAGCGCCTTCGCGTCGTACTCGGTGCGGCGCAGCATGTCCGCGCCGAACACGCCGACCCAGGCCGAGAACGCGACGGCGAGCAGCGAGAGGAAGGCGATGAACGAGCCCATGAAGCTGGTGGCGACCAGCATCAGGATGCCGCCGAAGATCAGCGAGATCAGCGCGTTGACGGACACCGCCCAGTGCCGCGGGATCTTGAAGCCGAGGGTCTGCGCGGTGAAGCCCGCCGAGTACATCGACATCGAGTTGATCAGCAGCATGCCGACCAGGGCGATCAGCAGGTACGGCACCGCGATCCACATCGGCAGGATCTCGCCGAGGAAGGACACCGGGTCGGCGGCCGAGGCCAGGTCCGGCGTCGAGACCGCCATGACGGCGCCCATCAGGACCATCGGCAGCACCACGATGCCGGCGCCGCCGATCGAGTTGCCCACGATCGCCTTGGCGGAGGCGTTGCGCGGCAGGTAGCGGGCGAAGTCGGGGGCGGACGGGATCCAGCTGACACCGCCGGCGGCGATCATGCCGGTGCCCGCGACCATCAGCGAGGTCTTGCCGGCCGGCTGGTGGAAGACGGCCGACCAGTCGGTGTTCATGACGAGGTAGACGAGCACCAGGATCGAGAACGCGCCGAACAGGAACGTCGCGTACTTGTTGCACTTCTGCACGACGTGGATGCCGAGGCCCGATATCGCGAACGTGATGACCACGAAGACGGCGAGCGTGACGATGATCAGGAACGTGTTGCTCTTGATCCCGAAGAGGATGTCGAGCACGGTGAGCACCGCATAGGCGCCGGTCACCGCGTTGATGGTCTCCCAGCCCCAGCGCGCCACCCAGATCAGTGAACCGGGCAGCAGATTGCCCCGCTGGCCGAACACCGCACGCGACAGCGCCATGCCGGGTGCGCCGCCGCGCTTGCCGGCGATCCCGATGAGCCCGACCAGGCCGTACGAGAGGACGGGCGCGGCCACGGCGACCACGATCGCCTGCCAGAAGTTGAGCTTGTACGCGACGACGAGGCTGGCGCCCATCGTGAGCAGCAGCACGCTGATGTTCGCGGCGACCCAGGTGGGAAAGAGCTCGCGGGTTCTCGCGGTGCGCTCCGCGTCCGGCACGGGCTCAAGGCCGCGTGTTTCCAGGGCGCTCTGCGGTTCGTCGGTGGTGCCAGTGTTCATGGGGGTGGAGTTCCATGCCTCTCGCTCGGCTCGACGCTGAGCCGGTGGGGGTGGTCGAAGGGGACTCTACGCGCGTTGATGCGCCCACCTCTATCGTACTTTAATCTGACACCCGTCCCATAATTCCCTTCCGTTCTCGGAGGAAGCCACAAACTGGGTGCTCGTGGGCCCGTACCCGATACTGGGAGAGTTATGGAATTCGTCATCCTTGCTGTAGTCATCGCCCTGGTCGCGGTCGGCGCCATCAGCGGGCTCGTGGTCAGCAGCCGCAAGAAGAAGCAGCTGCCGCCCACCGCCCCGCCGAGCACGCCGACCATCACAGCCCCGCCCGCCGAACCTCAGGTCGGTGAGGACGCCGCGGAGACGGCGCAGGAACCGCGCCGCACCATCGAGGAGGTCGGCCTTCCCGCGGCACCCGCCGCGCCGGTCGTCGTCGAGGAGCCGGTGGCTCCCCAGGCCCCGGCCATCGAGGTCCCCGAGCCCACCGCCGGCCGGCTCGTCCGGCTGCGGGCCCGCCTCGCCCGCTCGCAGAACTCGCTCGGCAAGGGGCTGCTCACCCTTCTCTCGCGCGAGCACCTCGACGAGGACACCTGGGAGGAGATCGAGGACACCCTGCTGACCGCCGACGTCGGTGTCGCGCCGACCCAGGAGCTGGTCGACCGGCTCCGCGAGCGCGTCAAGGTGCTCGGCACCCGCACGCCCGAGGACCTGCGCACCCTGCTGCGCGAAGAGCTCCTCACCCTGCTCGGCACCGACTTCGACCGCGAGGTCAAGACCGAGGGCGGCGAGACCGTCCCCGGCGTCGTGATGGTCGTCGGCGTCAACGGCACCGGCAAGACCACCACCACCGGCAAGCTCGCCCGCGTCCTGGTCGCCGACGGCAAGTCCGTCGTCCTCGGCGCTGCCGACACCTTCCGTGCGGCCGCCGCCGACCAGCTGCAGACCTGGGGCGAGCGGGTCGGTGCCCGCACGGTGCGCGGCCCCGAGGGCGGCGACCCCGCCTCGATCGCGTTCGACGCCGTCAAGGAAGGCATCGCCGAGGGCGCTGACGTCGTCCTGATCGACACGGCCGGCCGCCTGCACACCAAGACCGGCCTCATGGACGAGCTCGGCAAGGTCAAGCGCGTCGTCGAGAAGCACGGCCCGCTGGACGAGATCCTGCTCGTCCTCGACGCCACGACCGGCCAGAACGGGCTGGTCCAGGCCCGGGTGTTCGCCGAGGTCGTCGACATCACCGGCATCGTCCTGACCAAGCTCGACGGCACCGCCAAGGGCGGCATCGTCATCGCCGTCCAGCGCGAACTGGGCGTGCCCGTCAAGCTCGTCGGCCTCGGCGAGGGCGCGGACGACCTGGCCCCGTTCGAGCCGGAGGCGTTCGTGGACGCCCTCATCGGAGAGTAGCCGCACCGGTTGCGCACGAACGCCCCGCCGCATCGACAAGGATGCCGCGGGGCGTTCCCTCGTACGGGTGGTTTACGCCGCCGAGCGGTGGCAGATGTACGCGAGCGTGCCCAGGAGCAGGCGGGCCTGCGGCGGCCGCGTAGCCGTGTCCAGGGACGGCGGGCGCAGCCAGCGCACCTCACCCGACGGCGGCGCCGGTACGTGGCTGCCGCGCGGCGGGCAGCGCAGGTCCAGGACGGCATCGTCCCAGCCCATCCGGTAGAGCAGCCCCGGGAGTTCGGCCGAGGCGCCCGGGGCCACGTAGAAGTGGGTGCGGCCGGTCGGCGTCGTCGAGACCGGGCCCAGCGGGAGACCCATCCGCTCGAGGCGCACCAGGGCCCGCCGCCCGGCCGGAGCCGCCACGTCCAGGACGTCGAAGGTCCGCCCGACCGGCAGCAGCACCGCCGCGCCCGGGCACTGCGACCAGGCCTTGGTCACCTCGTCCAGCGTGGCGCCCGCCGGGACCTCGGGCGCGAAGCCGAGCGGGTGCGCGCCCGGCGCCGTACAGGTCGAACTGCCGCAGGAACACTCGCCGTTCAGGGCGCGGGCGCCCGGTGCGACGTCCCAGCCCCACAGCCCGGTGTACTCGGCCACCGCCGTGACCTCGCTCGTTCGGGTGATGCGTGCGGAGCGGCCGCGGCGCCAAGAGCCGGGCCGGGTCTCCTTGATCCCCCGGCTGCCGCCGATCGTGAAGCCCATGCCCCCTCCAACGGGTCTGCCGCGTCGGTGGTTACGACGCCAGTGACATAGTCGTGACGATCCGGAGTTTTCCCGTCACATTCCGTCTCCGCCAGGTCGGACACGGTCGTGAACGGGGTGGTGCGAAACGCGCCGTGCGCCCCGGCTCGCTTCGCTCCACCCGACGCTGATCGTCATGTGTCAAGTGAATCGCGCCTGGCGGCAGGGGAGTTCATTCGAAGGGGTGGCGAATGGTGGCGTTTCTGGAATCGCCATGGCCGGACGCGTGATCGTAGGATTACCGTCGGTACACAGACCTTGGGGGTATACGCACCCGCGGGTATGCCGGAGGCAAGCCGGTTTCCGGTCCGGGCGGGTGCAACCGCAGGACAGGAGGCCCAACTCGCGGCATTCTGATAGAGGTTCGCGCAATCGATGCACAACCGAGGCTTCAGCGGATTGGGGGCGTTCCAGTGGGCGGCAGTGGGGCTAGCGAAACGAGCGCCGGCAAGCGCCCCAACGAGCAGCTGAGTTCGTGGTTCGTCCGCAGCGGCTGGTCGAAGGGCGAACTGGCGCGCCAGGTGAACCGCCGGGCGCGCCAGATGGGCGCGCACCACATCAGCACCGACACCTCCCGGGTGCGGCGCTGGCTCGACGGCGAGATGCCCCGCGAGCCCATTCCCCGGATCCTCTCGGAGCTGTTCTCCGAGCGCTTCGGCAGCGTCGTCGCCATCGAGGACCTCGGCCTGCGCCAGGCCCACCAGTCGCCGTCCGTGTCCGGCGTCGACCTGCCCTGGGCCGGGCCCCAAACGGTTTCCCTGCTCAGCGAGTTCTCCCGCAGCGACCTCATGCTCGCCCGGCGCGGCTTCCTCGGCACCTCGCTCATGCTGGCCGCGGGCCCGGCCCTGATCGAGCCCATGCAGCGCTGGCTGGTGCCCTCGCTCTCCGGCGAGTCAGGCCCCAAGGAGACCGCCGCCAGCGCCCGGCGCCCCTCCCGGCTCTCGAAGCCCGAGCTGGAACTGCTGGAATCCACCACCGCGATGTTCCGCCAGTGGGACGCCCAGTGCGGCGGCGGGCTGCGCCGCAAGGCCGTGGTCGGCCAGCTCCACGAGGTCACCGACCTGCTCCAGGAGCCCCAGCCCGCGGCCACCTCCAAGCGCCTCTTCCAGTGCGCGGCCGAACTCGCGGAGCTGGCCGGCTGGATGAGCTACGACGTCGGCCTCCAGCCCACCGCCCAGAAGTACTTCGTGCTCGCCCTGCACGCCTCCAAGGAGGCGGGCGACAAGCCGCTCGGCTCGTACATCCTGTCCTCGATGAGCCGCCAGATGATCCACCTCGGCCGGCCCGACGACGCCCTGGAACTCATCCACCTCGCCCAGTACGGCAGCCGCGACTGCGCCACCGCCCGCACCCAGGCCATGCTGTATGCGATGGAGGCCCGGGCGTACGCCAACATGGGCCAGCCCAGCAAGACCAAGAGGGCCGTCCGGATGGCCGAGGACACCTTCGGCGACGCCGGGCTCGACGGCGAGCCGGAGCCCGACTGGATCCGCTTCTTCTCCGAGGCGGAGCTCAACGGGGAGAACGCCCACTCCTACCGCGACCTCGCCTATGTGGCCGGCCGCAGCCCCACCTACGCCTCGCTCGCCGAGCCCGTGATGGAGCAGGCCGTGGCCCTGTTCGGCAAGGACGAGGAGCACCAGCGCAGCTACGCCCTGAACCTGATCGGCATGGCCACCGTGCACCTGCTCAAGCGGGAGCCCGAGCAGTCGACCGTCCTTGCCGAGCAGGCCCTGCGGGTCGCCAAGCGGGTCCGCTCCGAGCGGGTCAACACCCGGCTGCGCAAGACCGTCGACACCGCCGCGCGCGACTTCTCGGACGTCGCCGAGGTGGTCCGGATGACCGACCTGCTCAGCAGGGAGCTGCCCGAGACGGCCGAAGCCGTCTGAGTCCGCTCCGCCCGAGGGTTCTCGCCCCGGCCGTGCGACGGCATACAAGACCCCGGCCGCGACGCTCACCCCGTTCAGCCCGACTCGGCACCCCCACGCCAGGTCAAGCGGGTGACGTCGCGGCCGGTCCGCTGTGCCCGGACGTACGCGGATGGTAGTCGCCGGCCCCCTTCTGATCCGGCAGTTCACTGGCGCGTAACACGCCCGCCCCCTTCGTCACTGCGGTGAAACATCGAGCGGCACCGCCGGAAACCGCGCTGGGACAACCTCAGGGCGCATAACCGGCCTCCAGCCAGTTCCCGCCCGAGTAACGCCCCCGCACGGGCCGTACCGACGACGAGGAGACGCCGATGCCTCCAGGCATCACGCTCGCAGCTGACGCTCCGCAGCTGTCCAGCGCCAACACCGGATTCATGCTGATCTGCTCAGCGCTGGTGATGATCATGACGCCCGGACTCGCCTTCTTCTACGGAGGCATGGTTCGCGTCAAGAGCACCCTGAACATGCTGATGATGAGCTTCATCAGCCTCGGCATCGTCACGATCCTGTGGGTGCTCTACGGATTCAGCCTGGCCTTCGGCGAGAGCAACGGCTTCATCGGCTGGTCCAAGGACTACTTCGGGCTCAGCGGCATCGGCCTGGTCCAGCTCTGGCCCGGATACTCCATCCCGATCTACGTCTTCGCCGTCTTCCAGCTGATGTTCGCGGTCATCACGCCCGCGCTCATAAGCGGCGCGCTCGCCGACCGTGTCAAGTTCACCGCCTGGTCGCTGTTCACCGCGCTGTGGGTCACCATCGTCTACTTCCCCGTGGCGCACTGGGTGTGGGCCTCGGACGGCTGGCTCTTCAAGAAGGGCGTCATCGACTTCGCCGGTGGCACGGCGGTGCACATCAACGCGGGTGCGGCCGCCCTCGGCGTGATCCTGGTCATCGGCAAGCGCGTCGGCTTCAAGAAGGACCCGATGAGGCCGCACAGCCTGCCGCTCGTCATGCTCGGCGCGGCCCTGCTGTGGTTCGGCTGGTTCGGCTTCAACGCGGGCTCCTGGCTCGGCAACGACGACGGCGTGGGCGCCGTGATGTTCGTCAACACCCAGGTCGCCACGGCCGCCGCCATGCTCGCCTGGCTGCTGTACGAGAAGCTCCGGCACGGCTCCTTCACCACGCTCGGCGCCGCCTCCGGCGCGGTCGCCGGCCTGGTCGCCATCACCCCGTCCGGCGGCTGCGTCAGCCCCCTCGGCGCGATCGCGATCGGTGCCATCGCGGGCGTCCTGTGCGCCATGGCCGTCGGCCTCAAGTACCGCTTCGGATTCGACGACTCGCTCGACGTCGTGGGCGTCCACATGGTCGGCGGCATCACCGGCTCGCTGCTCGTCGGCCTCTTCGCCACCGGCGGCGTACAGTCCACCGCCAAGGGCCTCTTCTACGGAGGCGGCCTGGACCAGCTCGGCAAGCAGGCCATCGGCGTCGGCGCGGTCCTCGGCTACTCGCTGGTGGTCTCGGCGGTCCTCGCCCTCCTGCTCGACAAGACGATCGGGATGCGGGTCCCCGAGGACGACGAGATCTCCGGCATCGACCAGGTCGAGCACGCCGAGACGGCGTACGACTTCAGCGGCGCGGGCGGCGGAACCGCCCCCCGCAAGACCGTGTCGGTCCCGGGCGAAGTGGCAGCGAACAAGAAGGTGGACGCATGAAGCTCATCACCGCGGTCGTCAAGCCGCACCGGCTCGACGAGATCAAGCAGGCCCTCCAGGCCTTCGGCGTCCACGGCCTGACCGTCACCGAGGCCAGCGGATACGGGCGCCAGCGCGGCCACACCGAGGTCTACCGCGGCGCCGAGTACACCGTCGACCTCGTACCCAAGATCCGCATAGAGGTCCTGGTCGAGGACGACGACGCCGAGGAACTGATCGACGTCGTGGTCAAGGCGGCCCGCACCGGAAAGATCGGCGACGGCAAGGTGTGGAGCGTGCCGGTCGAGACCGCGGTCCGGGTACGCACCGGCGAACGCGGACCTGACGCACTGTAGACACGGCGAGGAGCTGCTGGGTGACGAGCGTTGACGTGAGTACCGAATCCTGTGACGACGACTCGGAGCCCGGCGGTTACGCGGCGGCCCGGCTGCGCCTTCTCACCGAGAAGGGGCAGTCCGGGCCGCCGCGCCGTGCGGCGCTCGCCGAGCTGACCGACGACTGGCTGGCCGCACTGTTCGCGGGCGCCGCCGAGGAGGCCGGGGTGGCGGGCGCGTCCCTGGTCGCGGTCGGCGGCTACGGGCGCGGTGAACTCTCCCCGCGCAGCGACCTGGACCTGCTGCTCCTGCACGACGGGCGGGCCGACCCCGGGGCCCTCGCCCTGCTCGCCGACCGGATCTGGTACCCCGTGTGGGACCTCGGCCTGGCCCTGGACCACTCCGTACGCACCCCCGCCCAGGCCCGCAAGACGGCGGGCGAGGACCTCAAGGTGCAGCTCGGCCTCCTGGACGCCCGCCATGTCGCGGGCGACCTCGCCATGACGTCCGCGCTGCGCACCGCGGTCCTCGCCGACTGGCGCAACCTCGCCCCCAAACGGCTGCCCGAACTCGACGAGCTGTGCCGCGAACGGGCCCAGCGCCAGGGCGAGTTGCAGTACCTCCTCGAAGGCGACCTCAAGGAGGCCAGGGGCGGTCTGCGGGACGCGACCGCCCTGCGCGCGGTCGCCGCGTCCTGGCTGGCGGACGCCCCGAGGGAGGGGCTCGCCGAGGCCAGGCGCCGCCTCCTGGACGTCCGCGACGCGCTGCACCTGTGCACCGGCCGCGCCACCGACCGCCTCGCCCTTCAGGAGCAGGACGCCGTGGCGGCCGAACTGGAGCTCCTTGACGCCGATGTGATGCTCCGTCAGGTGTCCGAGTCGGCCCGCGTCATCTCCTACGCGGGCGACGTCACCTGGCGCGAGGTCGGCCGGGTGCTGCGGGCCCGCTCCGCCCGGCCCAGGCTGAGCCGGCTGTTCGGCGGCGGCCGCACCGGCGCCCCCGAGCGCACCCCGCTCGCCGAGGGCGTCGTCGAACAGGACGGCGAGGTCGTGCTCGCGCTGACCGCCCGCCCCGAGAAGGACCCGGTCCTCGCGCTGCGCGCCGCCGCCGCGGCAGCCCAGGCGGGCCTGCCCATCTCCCTGCACGCGGTACGCCGTCTGGCGGCCACCGCCAAGCCGCTGCCCACGCCCTGGCCCGCCGAGGCCCGCGAACAGCTCGTCACGCTGCTCGGCGCGGGGGAGTCCACCGTCCCCGTCTGGGAGGCCCTCGAAGCGGAGGGCCTCGTCACGCGGCTGCTGCCCGACTGGGAGCGCGTACGCTGCCGGCCCCAGCGCAACGCCGTGCACACCTGGACCGTCGACCGCCACCTCGTCGAGACCGCCGTGCGCGCCGCGCACCTGACCCGCCGGGTGCACCGCCCCGACCTGCTCCTGGTCGCCGCCCTCCTGCACGACATCGGCAAGGGCTGGCCGGGCGACCACTCGGTGGTGGGCGAGACCATCGCCCGTGACGTCGCCGCGCGGATCGGCTTCGACGCCGCCGACGTGGCCGTGATCGCCACCCTCGTACGCCACCACCTCCTGCTCATCGAGACGGCGACCCGGCGCGACCTGGACGACCCGGCGACCGTGCGCTCGGTCGCGGAGGCCGTCGGCTCGACCGGAACCCTTGAGCTGCTTCACGCCCTCACCGAGGCCGACGCGCTGGCCACCGGGCCCGCCGCCTGGTCCTCCTGGCGCGGCTCGCTCGTCGCGGACCTGGCCGCGCGGGCCTCGGCGGTCCTCGCCGGAAAGACCGCCGACCCCGAGCCGGCGGCGATCACCGCCGAACAGGAACGCCTCGCCGTCGAAGCCCGCCGCACCGGCGGGCCCGTCCTCGCCCTGCGGGCCCGGGCCGACGGATCGGACGAGCAGGAACCGCTGGGTGTGGAGCTCCTCGTCGCCGTCCCCGACCAGCCGGGCGTGCTGCCCGTGACGGCCGGGGTCCTCGCCCTGCACCGCCTCACCGTGCGTGCTGCGGAACTGCGCGCCCTCGAACTCCCCGACCCGGTCGGCGGCTCCGTACTCCTGCTGGACTGGCGGGTCGCCGCCGAGTACGGCTCGCTGCCGCAGGCGGCCCGGCTGCGGGCCGATCTGGTGCGGGCGCTCGACGGCTCCCTCGACATCGAGAGCCGCCTGGCCGAACGCGAGGCCGCCTACCCGCGCCGCCGGGGCGCGCAGGCGCCGCCGCCCCGGGTGACGGTGGCCCCCTCGGCGTCCCGGCACGCCACCGTCATCGAGGTGCGCGCCCAGGACGTGCCCGGTCTGCTGCACCGCATCGGCCACGCCCTGGAGACGGCGCGGGTACGGGTGCGCTCCGCGCATGTCTCGACGCTGGGGTCGAACGCCGTGGACGCCTTCTATGTGACGGACGCGGAGGGCGCGGCGCTGGCGCCGGAGGTGGCGGCCGAGGTGGCGGGGCAGCTGGAGTCGGCGCTGGGAGCGGCACCCGGCCCCGGGTAGGGGTCGCCTTGTAAAGGAGGCCTGCCGCAGGCACCCCCGCGCACCCCTATCCGCCGGGATACCCTGGGGGACGTTCACCCGACCGCCCCACGAGCCGAGGACCCGCGACCACCGTGTTCGATACCCTTTCCGACCGCCTGAGTGCGACGTTCAAGAACCTCCGGGGCAAAGGACGCTTGAGCGAGGCGGACATCGACGCCACGGCGCGCGAGATCCGCATCGCGCTCCTGGAAGCCGACGTCGCGCTGCCCGTAGTCCGCGCCTTCATCAAGCAGGTCAAGGAGCGCGCGTCCGGCATCGAGGTCTCCCAGGCCCTCAACCCCGCCCAGCAGGTCGTCAAGATCGTCAACGAGGAGCTCATCGGCATCCTCGGCGGCGAGACCCGGCGCCTGCGGTTCGCCAAGAACCCGCCGACCGTGATCATGCTCGCGGGCCTCCAGGGTGCCGGTAAGACCACCCTCGCCGGAAAGCTCGGCAAGTGGCTCAAGGCGCAGGGGCACTCCCCGCTCCTGGTGGCGTGTGACCTCCAGCGCCCCAACGCCGTCAACCAGCTGAGCGTCGTCGCCGAGCGAGCCGGTGTCGCGGTCTACGCGCCGGAGCCGGGCAACGGCGTCGGCGACCCGGTCAAGGTCGCCCAGGACTCGATCGAGTTCGCCCGGTCCAAGCAGTACGACGTCGTCGTCGTCGACACCGCCGGACGCCTCGGCATCGACCAGGAGCTGATGCAGCAGGCCGCGGACATCCGCGACGCCGTCAGCCCCGACGAGGTCCTCTTCGTCGTCGACGCGATGATCGGCCAGGACGCGGTCAACACCGCCGAGGCCTTCCGCGACGGCGTCGGCTTCGACGGCGTGGTGCTCTCCAAGCTCGACGGCGACGCCCGCGGCGGAGCGGCGCTCTCGATCGCCCACGTCACGGGCAAGCAGATCATGTTCGCCTCCAACGGCGAGAAGCTGGAGGACTTCGACGCCTTCCATCCGGACCGGATGGCGTCCCGCATCCTCGACATGGGTGACCTGCTCACCCTGATCGAGCAGGCGGAGAAGACGTTCAGCCAGGAAGAGGCCGAGAAGATGGCCTCCAAGCTGGCGTCGAGCAAGGGCAAGGACTTCACGCTCGACGACTTCCTGGCCCAGATGGAGCAGGTCCGCAAGATGGGCTCCATCTCCAAGCTGCTCGGCATGCTGCCCGGCATGGGGCAGATCAAGGACCAGATCAACAACATCGACGAGCGGGACGTGGACCGGACCGCGGCCATCATCAAGTCGATGACCCCCGGCGAGCGCCACGACCCGACCATCATCAACGGCTCGCGCCGCGCCCGTATCGCCAAGGGCTCCGGCGTCGAGGTCAGCGCGGTCAAGAACCTGGTCGAGCGGTTCTTCGACGCCCGCAAGATGATGTCCCGCATGGCCCAGGGCGGCGGAATGCCCGGCATGCCGGGGATGCCGGGCATGGGTGGCGGCCCCGGCCGGCAGAAGAAGCAGATCAAGCAGGCCAAGGGCAAGCGCAAGAGCGGCAACCCGATGAAGCGCAAGGCGGAGGAGGCCGCTGCCGCCGAGCGCAGGGCGCAGGGCGGCGCGCTCGGCCTGCCGGCCGCCGAGGAGCAGAAGAACTTCGAGCTGCCCGACGAGTTCAAGAAGTTCATGGGCTGATTGCCCGCAGTCGTGCGTGTGGGGCGCTTCCCGGCCGGTACGGGAGGCGCCCCTTCCGTATGCGGGCGCCCCGTCTCGTATACGGGCGACCCGTCGGGACCGCCCGGAATGCCTTATTTATACGGGTCTCCAATAATGGCGCGTACCGGCCATGAGGAGAGCACGTGCCCAGTTCCGTACCCCCGCGCGACCGCCCCGATCAGCCGTGGCGCTCGGAAGGGGCGCCACCGCCGCCCGCGCCGAAGAAGAAGATGCCCGGCGGCTGGGGCCGGCTGATCCTCACCGCGCTGATCGTGTACCTGATCACCAACCTGATCCTGTCGTTCTTCAACGACGGCGACGAGCCGACCGTCTCGTACACCGAATTCAGCAAGCAGGTCACGGCCGGCAACGTCTCGAAGATCTATGCCAAGGGCGACGCCATCCAGGGCCAGCTCAAGAACAAGGCGCCGGTCCCCTCCGGCGAGGGCAGCGGCGACTACACCAAATTCACCACCCAGCGGCCGACCTTCGCCGACGACGACCTGTGGGCCCAGCTGACCAAGCAGAACGTCACGGTCACCGCCGAGCCGGTCGTCGAGCACCGCAGCTTCCTCGCCAACCTGCTCATTTCGCTCGCCCCGATGCTCCTGCTCGTCGTCCTGTGGGTGTTCATCGCCCGCCGCATGAGCGCGGGGCTCGGCGGCGGCGCGGGCGGCATGCTCGGCCGCAAGACGCCGCCCAAGCCGGTCGAGATGGGGCCCGACGGCAAGCGCACCACCTTCGAGGACGTGGCCGGCATCGACGAGGTCGAGGGCGAGCTCAACGACGTCGTCGACTTCCTCAAGAACCCGGACGCCTATCGCGCGATGGGCGCGAAGATGCCCGGCGGGGTGCTGCTCGCGGGCCCGCCCGGAACCGGCAAGACGCTGCTCGCGCGGGCGGTCGCGGGGGAGGCCGGGGTGCCGTTCTTCTCGGCGTCGGCCTCGGAGTTCATCGAGATGATCGTGGGCGTGGGAGCCTCGCGGGTCCGCGAACTCTTCGCCGAGGCCCGCAAGGTGGCCCCCGCGATCGTCTTCATCGACGAGATCGACACCATCGGCCGGGCCCGCGGCGGCGGCTCCGGCATGGGCGGCCACGACGAGCGCGAACAGACCCTGAACCAGATCCTCACCGAGATGGACGGCTTCTCCGGCTCCGAGGGCGTCATCGTGCTCGCCGCCACCAACCGGTCCGACGTCCTGGACCCGGCGCTCACCCGGCCCGGCCGCTTCGACCGCATCGTCCACGTCAGCCCGCCCGACCGGGGCGGCCGCGAGGCCATCCTGAAGATCCACACCCGTGAGATCCCGATGGACCGGGACGTCGACCTGGAACAGGTCGCGCGCACCACCCCGGGCATGACCGGCGCCGAACTCGCCAACCTCGCCAACGAGGCGGCCCTGCTCGCCGTCAAACGCCAGCAGCGCGAGGTCACCCAGTCCGATCTGTCCGACGCCCTGGAAAAGGTCCAACTCGGCGCCGAGCGGCCCCTGGTGATGCCGTACGAGGAGCGCCGCCGCACCGCGTACCACGAGAGCGGGCACGCGCTGCTCGGCATGCTCCAGCCCGGCGCCGACCCGGTCCGCAAGGTCACCATCGTGCCGCGCGGCCGGGCCCTCGGCGTCACCCTGTCCACCCCGGACTCCGACAAGTACGCGTACACCGAGGAGTATCTGCGCGGCCGGGTCATCGGGGCGCTCGGCGGCATGGCGGCCGAGCAGCTCGTCTTCGACGTGGTCACCACCGGCGCCGAGAACGACCTGGAGCAGGTCACCAACATCGTGCGGGGCATGGTCGGGCGCTGGGGCATGAGCGAGAAGATCGGCCCGCTGTCCGCGCTGCCGAGCGATGCCCAGCAGGCCTACGGGCTCTCGGCCGCGCCCGGCACCCTGGACGCCATCGCCGTCGAGATGCGCCGCATCGTGGACGAGTGCTACGAGAAGGCGGTCCGGCTGCTTCGCGAGAACCGCGACAAGCTGGACGCCCTCGCCGAAGCCCTGCTCGCCAACGAGACCCTGGAGGAGGCGGCCGCCTACCAGGCGGCCGGAATCCCCCGCATGTCCAAGGCGGAGGCCTAACCCCTCTCGGCATTCTTATAAGAAGCGGCTGTTACGGACTTTCACGGTGTGCGGGCGATCAGATAACGGAAGACATTGGGCATCCACACCGTGCCGTCGCGCCGGACGTGCCCGTGCAGCGCCTCGATGAGCTCCTTCTCCACCTGGGCCTGGTCGGTGGCCCGGGCCGCCGCGTCGAAGGCGCCTGTCGACATCAGGCCCCGTACCGCACTGTCCAGATCCGCATAGCCGAACGGGCACGCCACCCGGCCCGAGCCGTCCGGCTTGAGCCCGGCGCGCGCGGCCACGTCCTCCAGGTCGTCGCGCGCGCTCGGCCGCCAGCGCGGGGCGTCGTCCAGGCGGGCCGCCAGCCCGGTCGCCACCCGCAGCACCGCCGAGGTGGCACACCGCTCCGGCGGGCCCCAGCCCGCCAGGACCACGGCGCTGCCGTGCTCCGCGAGCGCGACGGCTGCCTCCAGCGTGGACACCAGGCCTTCCGTGTCGCCGGCCGCACAGCCGATGGGCTCGAAAGCGGTGATCAAGTTGTACGGGGGGCGGTCCGGCTCCCTGGTGTCGGCGGGGGAGCCCGTCACCAGGCGGCTCGCGCCCATCCCCGGCGCGCCGTCCCGGCCGGTCTCGGACACCAGGCGCTCGCGCGCCAGCGCGAGGCGCGCGGCCCGCTCGGGGCGGTCGACGCCGGTGACCGCCGCCCCGCGCGAGGCCGCGATCAGCAGCGCGAGCCCCGAGCCGCAGCCGAGCCCGAGCAGCCGCGTGGCAGGACCCACGTCGAGCCGCTCGTACGCCGCCTCGACGAGGGGGACGAGCATCCGTTCCTGGATCTCCGCCCAGTCCCGCGCGCGCCCGGTCGTGCCCGCCGAGGGGGCGGAGGCCGTGCGGGACTGATGCCGGACGAGCGTTGGTGTCATGGAAAGCGCCCCAATCCGCCGAGAGGTCAGCTGTGCCCTGATTGACAGCCCCCCGTGAATGTCCGTACGCACTTCCCCCGTATGCCAGGGAACTCCGCATCCCGCCCCGCGTCCAGAGGGCGGAGCCAGGAAGCGAGGACCAGGTGCGGCCGGAAGGCGATTCACGCTCACCGACCCGTGCGCCGTACCATTCGCGCCATGGCAAAGGCACCCGTTCTCACGCCCCAGGCGGAAGACTTTCCCCGCTGGTACCAGGATCTGATCAACAAGGCCGAGCTCGCGGACAACGGGCCCGTGCGCGGCACCATGGTGATCCGACCGTACGGCTACGGCCTGTGGGAACGGATGCAGCAGGAGATGGACGCACGCATCAAGGACGCGGGGGCCCAGAACGCGTACTTCCCGCTCTTCATCCCCCAGTCTTACCTGACTCGCGAGGCTGAGCACGTCGAGGGCTTCGCGCCCGAACTCGCGGTGGTCACGCACGGTGGCGGCAAGGAGCTCGAAGAGCCCGTCGTGGTGCGCCCCACCTCCGAGACGATCATCAACGACTACTTCTCGAAGTGGGTCCAGAGCTACCGCGACCTGCCGCTGCTCATCAACCAGTGGGCGAACGTGGTCCGTTGGGAGATGCGCCCGCGGGTCTTCCTCCGTACGAGCGAATTCCTGTGGCAGGAGGGGCACACCGCCCACGCCAGCTACGAGGACGCCCGCGACTACGCCGCACGCATCCACCGCGACGTCTACGCCGACTTCATGATCAACGTCCTGGGTATCGACGTGGTCCTCGGCCGCAAGACCGCCAAGGAGCGCTTCGCCGGAGCCATCAACACCCTCACCCTCGAAGGGATGATGGGCGACGGCAAGGCGCTGCAGATGGGTACCAGCCACGAGCTCGGCACCAACTTCGCCAAGGCCTTCAACACCCAGTACCTGTCGAGGGACGGCAAGCAGGAACTCGTCTGGCAGACATCCTGGGGCGTCTCCACCCGCATGGTCGGCGGGCTGATCATGTCGCACGGCGACGACAACGGGCTGCGGGTGCCGCCGCGGCTCGCCGCCGTCCAGGTCGTCGTCATGGCGATCAAGGGCGACGAGGCCGTCGCCAAGGTCCGCGAACTCGGTGACCGCCTGAAGGCCGCGGGCCTGCGCGTCCAGGTCGACGACCGCGTGGACACCCCGTTCGGCCGCCGCGCCGTTGACTGGGAGCTCAAGGGCGTCCCCGTACGCATCGAGATCGGCCCGCGCGACCTGGAGGCCGGCACCGCGATGCTGGCCCGCCGCATCCCCGGCGGCAAGGAGCCCGTCTCCATCGACGTGCTCGCCGAGCTGCTGCCCACCGTCCTCGAAGAGGACCAGGCGCTCCTCCTGAAGCAGTCCCGCGAGCGCCGCGAGTCCCGTACGAGCGAGGTCGCCACCCTCGCCGAGGCCGCCGAGGCCGCGATCGCCGGCGGCTGGGCGCGCATCCCGTGGGCGGACCTCGGCCCCGAGGGCGAGGCGAAGCTCGCCGAACAGGCCGTGTCCGTACGGTGTCTGGTCGCCGAGGACGGGTCGGTGCCCGACGCCGACGACGCGCCCGGTACGGTCGCGATCGTGGCCCGCGCCTACTGAGCGGAACGGGGCCCGGCACACGTGGCGCACAAGCCACCGTGAGTCGGCCGAAACGGCTCTTGCGCACCACCGGACAACGGCCGCCCCGGCGTGCGGACTTCATCTACGCGCTGGGGCGTACGCGCCGCTACGTCATACCTTGGTGTGAGCTGTGAGCCTTCTCCGCAGATCAGCGCACCCGCCCTCGTCCGCACGCATCAATGCCAACTGACGGGTACGAGCAAATTATTTGGGATGCCCCGGAATAGGAACACAGCGGCCCTGCGGCTCGTTGTCACGACGTGAGCACGACACCACCTGTTCTCGCCGCAGAGCTGGCACAGGCGTGGGCCGACATTCAGCGGTACCACCCCGAGCTGCCGGACCTAGCCGCGCCCGAGTCCCTGATCGGAGAGTCGTCGTCCGCCTGCGGCGCCGAGCTCTCCTTCGAGCGACTGCTCCATGAGGCAGTCCACGGCATTGCCGCCGCCCGCGGTGTCCGCGACACCTCCCGCGCCGGCCGCTACCACAACCGGAGATTCCTGGCGATCGCCGAGGAGCTCGGCCTCGACCACACGGAGGAACCGCACCCGAGCAGCGGCTTCTCCCTGGTCGCGCTGAACGCCGAGGCAAGGCGCCGCTACCGGCCCACCATCGAACGGCTGCAGCGCGCACTCAAGGCCCACACCGTCGCCACGGCCGCCGACACCAAGCGCTCCTTCCGCGGGCCTGCCGCCCGGCACGGCTCCTCCGGAGGCGGCGTGCGGGTCAAGGCCGTCTGCGACTGCGGGCGCAACGTGCGCGTGGTCCCCTCCGTGCTCGCCCAGGCGCCGATCGTCTGCGGCGGCTGCGGCAAGCCGTTCCGCATCCCGGAAGGGGCCGAAGTGGTCGCCGCGGTCGGCTGACCCCGGGCCCCGCCGCCGGCAGGGGCGGCAGGTCCGGGGGAGCGGGCCACCGGGGGTGCCCCACGGACCCCCGGCGTGCGCACTCCAGGCGTGTGGCACAATGGCTAGCTGTACTCGACAGCCGCACAGGAACCCTCTCGCCTCCGGCTGACGCGTCCATCGGGCACCCGAGTACCGCAACCCCACGTGGCATCTCATGTGCCCAACCACGTCAAGACCAGGAGACACCACTCCAGTGGCAGTCAAGATCAAGCTCAAGCGCCTCGGCAAGATTCGCCAGCCGCACTACCGCATCGTCGTCGCCGACGCCCGCACTCGCCGTGACGGTCGCGCGATCGAGGAAATCGGTCTGTACCACCCGACGTACAACCCGTCGCGCATCGAGGTCAACGCCGAGCGTGCGCAGTACTGGCTGTCCGTCGGCGCCCAGCCGACCGAGGCCGTCCTCGCCATCCTGAAGCTCACCGGTGACTGGCAGGCGCACAAGGGCCTCCCGGCCCCCGCGCCGCTGCTCCAGCCGGAGACGAAGGAAGACAAGCGCGCTTCCTTCGAGGCCTTCGCCAAGACCCTCGAGGGCGACGACGCCAAGGGTGAGGCCATCACCCAGAAGGCGAAGAAGACCGAGAAGAAGGCGGACGAGGCCGAGGCCGCCGCCGAGTCGACCGAGGCCTGAGCATGCTCGAGGAGGCTCTCGAGCACCTCGTGAAGGGCATCGTCGACAACCCCGACGACGTGCAGGTCGCCTCGCGCAACCTGCGCCGGGGGCGCGTGCTGGAGGTCCGGGTCCACCCCGACGACCTCGGCAAGGTGATCGGCCGCAACGGCCGTACCGCCCGCGCCCTGCGCACCGTCGTGGGCGCAATCGGCGGACGTGGCATCCGGGTCGACCTCGTCGACGTGGACCAGGTTCGCTGACCAGTAGGGTCGCTTTACCTAGATACGCCGGCTCGGGCCGGGGAGGGCTTCTGGCCCTCCCCGGCCCGCAGTCGTATTCCGGGCGATAGTGGCCATAGCAGAACGAAGGCCGCGGCCGCACCGAGGCCGCAATGGTCGGAAGTTGTCGGAAGTTGTCCGAAGGAGAAGCAAGCGTGCAGTTGGTAGTCGCGCGGATCGGCCGCGCCCACGGCATCAAGGGCGAGGTCACCGTCGAGGTGCGCACCGACGAGCCGGAGCTGAGGCTCGGCCCCGGCGCCGTACTCACCACCGACCCGGCGTCGGCGGGCCCGCTGACCATCGAGACCGGCCGGGTGCACAGCGGCCGGCTGCTGCTGCGCTTCGAAGGCGTACGCGACCGCACCGCCGCCGAGGCCCTGCGCAACACCCTCCTCATCGCCGACGTCGACCCGGCCGCGCTGCCGGAAGAGCCCGACGAGTACTACGACCACCAGCTCATGGACCTGGACGTGGTGCTCGCCGACGGCACCGAGGTCGGCCGCATCACCGAGATCACCCATCTGCCCTCGCAGGACCTCTTCATCGTGGAGCGGCCCGACGGCACCGAGGTCATGATCCCGTTCGTCGAGCAGATCGTCACCGAGATCGATCTGGAAGCCCAGCGCGCGGTCATCGACCCGCCGCCCGGCCTCATCGACGACCGTGCCGAGATCGCCTCGGCCAGGGACGACGAGTCCGGTGACGACATCGAGAACGCCGGGGACGCGAACTGATGCGGCTCGACGTCGTCACGATCTTCCCCGAGTACCTCGAACCGCTGAACGTCTCCCTCGTCGGCAAGGCCCGGGCCCGCGGCCGGCTCGACGTCCATGTCCACGACCTGCGGGACTGGACGTACGACCGGCACAACACGGTCGACGACACCCCCTACGGCGGCGGACCCGGCATGGTCATGAAGACCGAGCCCTGGGGCGACTGCCTCGACGACGCGCTGGCGAGCGGGTACGAGTCGGGGGCGCACAGCCCGGTCCTGGTCGTGCCCACGCCCAGCGGCCGCCCCTTCACCCAGGAACTCGCCGTCGAGCTCTCCGAGCGGCCCTGGCTGATCTTCACGCCGGCCCGCTACGAGGGCATCGACCGCCGCGTCATGGACGAGTACGCGACCCGGCTCCCGGTGTACGAGGTGTCCATCGGCGACTACGTGCTCGCCGGCGGTGAGGCCGCGGTCCTGGTGATCACCGAGGCAGTGGCCCGGCTGCTGCCCGGCGTCCTCGGCAACGCCGAGTCGCACCGCGACGACTCCTTCGCACCCGGAGCCATGGCCAACCTCCTCGAAGGCCCCGTCTACACCAAGCCCCCCGAGTGGCGCGGCCACGGCATCCCGGACGTCCTGCTCAGCGGCCACCACGGCAGGATCGCCCGCTGGCGCCGCGACGAGGCGTTCAAGCGCACCGCCCAGAACCGGCCCGACCTGATCGAGCGCTGCGAGGCCTCCGCCTTCGACAAGAAGGACCGCGAAACCCTCTCCATCCTCGGCTGGGCCCCCGAGCCCGGAGGCCGATTTTGGCGCAGGCCCCGGGCCGTGGAAGAATAGGCCGCTGCTGTACGCCCAGCCGGCGCCCCTGCCACAGGGGGAACGACGCCCGCCTTCCGCGCACAGCACCCCATTCATCTCGAATTCCGCTGATGACCTGTGGCATCAGTGAGGAAGTAGTCAGTCATGGCAAGCCTGCTCGACTCCGTCAACGCCGCCACGCTGCGCAGCGACGTCCCGTCCTTCCGCCCGGGTGACACCGTCAACGTCCACGTCCGCGTCATCGAGGGCAACCGCTCCCGTATCCAGCAGTTCAAGGGCGTAGTCATCCGCCGCCAGGGCGCCGGTGTCTCCGAGACCTTCACGGTCCGCAAGGTCTCCTTCTCCGTCGGCGTCGAGCGCACCTTCCCGGTGAACTCCCCGATCTTCGAGAAGATCGAGGTCGTGACCCGCGGTGACGTCCGTCGCGCCAAGCTCTACTACCTCCGTGAGCTGCGCGGCAAGGCCGCGAAGATCAAGGAGAAGCGCGACCGCTGAGCCCCGGCTCACACGCGCGTACGGGTCTGACGGCGGCCGGATAAGCTCTGGCCCCGATGGACACCGAAGCACAGCACACGGAGCGCGACCCTTCCGCCACCCCCGATCCGGGGCCCGCGGAGGAGTCGCGCTCCGCGCGTTTCAGCGCCCTGTCCGGCCATCTCGAAGGGCCCTGGCGCAGGACCGGGGCGCTGTTGACGCTCTGCGTCGTCTTCCTGCTGCTGCTCAGCCACTTCGTGGTGCAGCCCTTCCTCATCCCCAGCGGCTCGATGGAACCGACGCTCAAAGTCGGCGACCGGGTCCTGGTCAACAAGCTCGCCTATCGCTTCGGCGGCACCCCCGAGCGCGGCGACGTCGTCGTCTTCGACGGGCGGGGCTCCTTCGTACGAGAAGGCGACGAGGGGAACCCGCTGGGGCGTGCGGTGCGTTCAGCAGGTGCGGCCCTCGGCCTGACCGAGCCCGCCGAGACCGACTACGTCAAGCGCGTCGTCGGCATTGGCGGGGACCACGTGGTCTGCTGCGACCGGCGGGGGAGGATCCAGGTGAACGGCACGGCCGTCGACGAGCCCTATCTGCACCCCGGAGACAGCCCCTCCCAGGTGCCCTTCGACATCGTCGTGCCCGACGGCACCCTGTGGGTCCTCGGCGACCACCGCTCCCGCTCCAGCGACTCCCGCGACCACCTCGGCGACCCCGGCGGCGGCATGGTCCCCGTCGACCGGGTGATCGGGCGGGCCGACTGGATCGGCTGGCCCTTCGGCCGGTGGACATCGGTGGGCGGCTCCGGCGCCTTCGCGGGCGTACGGGCGCCGGGCGGGGGACATGGGTAGCCGCGGGCGGCCGCGCTCCAGTGCCCCCGCCCACGACCAGCCGCTGCCCACCGGCACCCGTCCCACGTCCGCCGCACCGGCCCCCGGCAGGCGCGGCCAGAGCGGCCGGGCCGAGCGGCGCAGGCTCGCCCGCAAGGTCAAGCGGCGCAGACGCAGGTCGGCGGTGCGCGAGATACCCGTCCTGATCGTCGTGGCGCTGCTCATCGCTCTCGTACTGAAGACCTTCCTCGTGCAGGCCTTCGTGATCCCGTCCGGCTCGATGCAGCAGACCATCACGATCGGCGACCGCGTCCTGGTCGACAAACTCACGCCCTGGTTCGGCTCGAAGCCGGAGCGGGGCGACGTCGTCGTGTTCAAGGACCCCGGCGGCTGGCTCAAGGGCGAGCAGAAGACGGCCTCCGGCGAGGACCCCGTCGTCGTCAAGCAGGTCAAGCAGGGCCTCACCTTCATCGGTCTGCTGCCGTCCGACAACGAGCAGGATCTGATCAAGCGCGTCATCGCGGTCGGCGGCGACACCGTGAAGTGCTGCGACAAGGACGGCAAGGTCACCGTCAACGGCCACCCCCTCGACGAGCCGTACGTCCACCCGGGGAATCCGCCCTCGCTCATCCAATTCGAGGTAAAGGTTCCCCAGGGCCGGATCTTCGTCATGGGCGACCACCGGTCCAACTCGGCGGACTCCCGCTACCACCTCGACGACGGCCACCAGGGCACCGTCCCGGTGAGCGGAGTGGTGGGCCGCGCGGTGGTCGTGGCCTGGCCTTTCTCGCACTGGCGCAGGCTCGAAGTGCCCCCCGCATTCGACTCGGTGCCCGCCGCGCCCGGCGGCTCGGCCCTGGGTATGTCGCATAGGGTGTCGTCCCGGGATCCGGCGGCGGAGCCGGACCAAGCGACCCAGCCCCCGACCCCTGCGGAACTCCCGCTCGTTATGGGAGTGGTGGGCCTGAGCCTCGTACGGGCCAGGCGGTGGCACAGAGTGAGGAGTGGATGTGGGGGATTTGGCGGTCGGCGCACGATCCGGACGCGAAGAGCCGGAGGAGCGGCCGGAGAGCGAGCTCGCCGATTCCTCCCCGGGACCCGCCGCGGGGCAGGCCTCCGCGGGACCCGCGGACAGCCCCGCGACCGAGCACACGGTGCCGGCGCAGGACAGCGGGCAGGGCGGCGGCTCCGGCGACGAAGGACCCGGTGACGCCAAGGGCAGCGCCCCCAAGAAGCCGCGTTCCTTCTGGAAGGAACTGCCGCTCCTGGTCGGCATCGCGCTGGTTCTGGCCCTGTTGATCAAGACGTTCCTGGTGCAGGCCTTCTCCATCCCCTCGGACTCGATGCAGGACACCCTGCAGCGTGGGGACCGGGTGCTCGTCGACAAGTTGACCCCGTGGTTCGGCGCCGAGCCGCAGCGCGGCGAGGTCGTCGTCTTCCACGACCCGGGCGGCTGGCTCGACGGTGAGCCCACGCCGAACCCGAACGCCGCGCAGAAGTTCCTCAGCTTCATCGGCCTGATGCCGTCGGCCGAGGAGAAGGACCTGATCAAGCGGGTCATCGCGGTCGGCGGCGACAAGGTCGAGTGCAAGAAGGGTGGGCCCGTCACGGTCAACGGCAAGGCCCTGAAGGAGCCGTACATCTACCCGGGCGACAGCGCCTGCGACGACATGCCGTTCGGGCCGATCACGGTGCCCAAGGGGCGGATCTGGGTGATGGGCGACCACCGCCAGAACTCGCTGGACTCCCGCTACCACCAGGAACTGACCGGTGGTGGCACGGTCTCCACCGACGAGGTCGTCGGCCGCGCCTTCACCATCGCCTGGCCGCTCAACCGCATCGACTGGCTGGGTGTCCCCGACACCTTCGACCAGCCGGGCCTGAGCGCGATGGGCACGGCGGCCCCCGCCGCCGCCGGCCTCGCCGGTGCGGTCCCGATGGTTCTGTGGCGGCGCTGCAGGCTCCTTCAAGCGCAGGTCAAGGCGCAAAGCCCGGTCGCCAAGGGCTGACCTGGCGGTGTACCGCCGGGTAGGGTGCGGTCCCGGAATGTCGATCTCCGGGGTCCCGGGATGCCGCGCGCACCCCGGGGCGCTGCCGGAAAGGGAGCCCTGCGATGAGCGGTAACGGACTGGACCACGACGGCCGCGGCCGTAGTCCCGGAAGTGTGCTGTCGGGGCTGGCCGTGGCCGTCGGCTGTGTCCTCTTCCTCGGCGGGTTCGCCTGGGGCGCCGTGCAGTACAAGCCGTACACCGTGCCCACCCAGTCCATGTCGCCGACCGTCAAGGCCGGCGACCGGGTGCTGGCCCAGCGCATATCCGGCGGTGACGTCAGGCGCGGTGACGTCGTGGTGTTCACCGACAAGACCTGGGGCGACATGCCCATGGTCAAGCGCGTGGTCGGCATCGGCGGCGACACCGTGAAGTGCTGCGGCACCGACGGGAAGCTCACCGTCAACGGCCAACCGGTTGACGAACCGTATCTGCACGGCAAGACACCGGCCTCTGCCTCGTCCTTCGACGCCAAGGTCCCACAGGGGCAGGTCTTCCTGCTCGGCGACGACCGCTACGTCTCGATGGACTCCCGCGTGCACCTGGACGACGCCACCAACGGCTCGGTCCCGCTGTCGGCGGTCTCCGCCCGCGTGGACGCCATCGCCTGGCCCATGGACGGCATGCTGGGGCGCCCTTCGGGCTTCGAGGCGATGCCGGGTGGCATCTCGCAGCCCGGCCCGCTGAAACTGGTCCTGGGCGCCGTCGTGACCGGCGCGGTGCTGATCCTGGCCGGCGCCGTCTACGGTCCGGTCGCCGGTCTCGCTCGGCGCCGCAGGGCCCGCGCCGCCTCGCCCGCCGGGAGGTGAACCCGTGACCGAACCCCGCAAGGTCGCCAGGGTCGTCCTGCTCGACCCGGACAACCGCATCCTGCTCATGCACGGGTACGAGCCCGAAGACCCCGCCGACACCTGGTGGTTCACCCCCGGCGGTGGCCTGGAGGGCGACGAGACCCGGGCCGAGGCGGCCCTGCGCGAGCTCGCGGAGGAGACCGGAATCACAGACGTCGAGCTCGGCCCCGTCCTGTGGCAGCGGATGTGCTCGTTCCCCTTCGACGGGCGCCGCTGGGACCAGGACGAGTGGTACTACCTGGCCCGTACCGCCCAGACCGAGGCGGCCCCCACGGGCCTGACGGAGCTGGAGCGGCGCAGCACCGCGGGGCTGAGGTGGTGGACCTCCGCCGAACTGTCAGCGGCGCGTGAGACGGTGTACCCGACCAGGCTCGCCGAGCTGCTGCGCACGCTGCTCGACGAGGGTCCTCCGCACGCGCCGGTGGTCCTGGCCCCGGAAATCGTTTAGGGGCCCAGGGGGCTGACGCACAATAGGGGGACGCACGGCTGAAGGGGAACATGCCATGAGCGCCGAGGACCTCGAAAAGTACGAGACCGAGATGGAGCTGAAGCTCTACCGGGAGTACCGCGACGTCGTCGGTCTGTTCAAATACGTGATCGAGACCGAGCGGCGTTTCTACCTCACCAACGATTACGAGATGCAGGTGCACTCGGTCCAGGGCGAGGTGTTCTTCGAGGTGTCGATGGCGGACGCCTGGGTGTGGGACATGTACCGGCCGGCCAGATTCGTCAAGCAGGTCCGGGTCCTCACGTTCAAGGATGTGAATATCGAGGAGCTGAACAAGAGCGACCTCGAACTGCCGGGCGGCTGAGCCGCCGCCCGCCGGGGCTCGTTGGGGCTTGCGGGGGCTTCCGCCGGGGGTGGAAGGACTCCTTCGGGTGGCGGGGTTTTCCACAACCCCAGGGCTGTCCACCAAGATCCACTCGTCGGCGCCGGATGCGTGACAGTCGGTGCCGGAGGTGGTGCCGGATGAACGCTCGCGGAGCACTCGGAAAATACGGCGAAGACCTGGCGGTACGGCTGCTCGAAGCGGCCGGAATGACGGTCCTGGAACGCAACTGGCGCTGCGGCAGGAGCGGCGAGATCGACATCGTCGCCAGAGACACGTCCCCCAGCGGGAGCGTGCTCGTCATCTGCGAGGTCAAGACCCGCAGGAGCGGCGCCTACGAACACCCCATGGCCGCCGTCACCCCGGCCAAGACCGACCGGCTCAAGCGCCTGGCCGGGCATTGGCTCGCCGATCACGGTGGGCCACCGCCCGGGGGCGTACGGATCGACCTCGTCGGTGTCGTACTGCCCCGCAAGGGCGCCCCGCGGGCCGAACACGTGCGAGGGGTGGCCTGAGATGGGATTCGCCCGCACCTGCTCGGTCGCCCTCGTGGGCGTCGAAGGAGTCGTCGTCGAGGTCCAGGCCGACCTCGAACCCGGCGTCGCCGCCTTCACCCTCGTGGGCCTCCCCGACAAGAGCCTCGCGGAAAGCCGTGACCGCGTTCGGGCGGCCGTCGTCTTCCCTGTCAAGTTAATGTGTTCAGATCTTTCGCCCTTCTGTGTGGCGACGTGAGACATGCCGCTGGTGGCCGTCACGGGGGCTGGGACGGCCACTCTGGCAAAAGGGTCTAGGAGCGGGCCGCATCAGGCTGGCTGCGCGCCGTTCACGGGTCTGTCATAGGCCCGACGATGGCGTTGGCGGCGTACACCCCGGTCTGGGGGGGCAGCGGGACTGGTCCTGGCAGCGATCTTCGTCCATAGCCTGGCAGAGGTCTGGGAGCCCTCGGCGGGCTTCGCCCTGGGTTTCGGTCTTGCCCCCAACCCTGCCCGGAGCCAGTACCAAGGTCTCCTCGGCCTCGGCTTCAGCGCGGCTAGCCTTCATCGACAAGGTTCTCTCCGGCGTCTCGACCGGCGCGTCGGTCAGCTCTGAGAGGGCCTTAAGGGCTGGGATCACCGGCAGCAAGCACCACCTCATTGTCGAGGCGCACGGCATCCGCTGGCTGCGACGCTGACCGGCGGGAACCGCAACGACGTCACCCAGCCGATCCCGCTGGTCCAGGCCGTCGGCCGGTCCGCGGCAAACGCAGCCGGCCGCTGCGCCGTTCCCGGCGCATCTACGCCGACCGCGGCTACGGCCACGACATCTACCGCGACCGAGCCCGCCGGTTCGAGATCACCCCCACACATTGTCCGACGCGGCACCGAACACGGCTCCGGGCTTGGTGTTCACCGCTGGGTGGTGGAGGGCGCACTCGCCCTGCTGCACTGGTTCCGCCGCCTGCGTATCCGCTGGGAAGTCCGCGACGACATCCACCAAGCCTTCGTCACCCTCGGCTGCGCCATCATCTGCTGGCGACGGCTGAAGACCTCATCCTGATCCCAGCCCTAACTGCCCCTATCCTAGAGGGAATTGGCGTCGTGTCAGGTGCGATGAACAGGGGGCTGAGGTGAGGACCGTTGGAGACGATGACGGCACTTCTGAGGACGAGGTCAGGCACGTTGGGGTAGGCAGCTTCGGGAACAGCGGTGTGGTGCAATCGGGCGGCGTCAGCAACATCTACATCCATCAACAAGCCAGCGTTCCCCCCGATGGGACGATCCAGGTTGGCGACGAGAGCCTTGCCAAGCAGCGGCAGAAGTTCCACTTCGACTTCCTGAACCACACGCTGAAGCAAGCGGAGTGGACGTTCCGTTTGAGCGTGTGGTTCATGACCGGTGGTGCCCTGATCATCCTTGGGGGTGGTGTGCTAGCGCTGGTTCACGCGGGGAATCCAGACCTCAGCTACTTGCCACTCGTAACGAGCTTGACCGGAGCCTTGATCACGGTTGGCGGTGGCGCGCTGGCGCTCCACTCAAAGCGGACGATGGCCAATCTGACCAAGGCCGCTGAGGACAACGAGAAGAAGATCGACATCGATCACAAGCTCGAAATTGCGACGACGTTCATCGACCGGGTTACGGACTCGAAGCAGAAGGATGACCTCAACTCTGCTGCTGCGATGAAGGCGCTAGGCATGGATGCGGCACCGGAAATGATGGTGAACCGACTGCTTCCGGAACAGCTGAAGGAGATCGAGCCAGGCGGGTAGACGGGCTGAGCTTGCTCCCAATCTTCCGGTACGGCGTCGGCAAGACAGTCGAATCCGCCAGGCCCTCAACGCCATCGGCAATAATCCTGGAAAACCTTGGTAGATCAAGAAGAAGCTCAGGACTGGGATCAGGATGAGGTCTTCAACCGTCGCCAGCAGATGATGGCGCAGCCGAGGGTGACGAAGGCTTGGTGGATGTCGTCGCGGACTTCCCAGCGGATACGCAGGCGGCGGAACCAGTGCAGCAGACCCCTCGGCCACCGGCAGCAGCGGCTCCACCCGCCCCCAGAGCCCGTCCTCGATCTCCCACGGCTTGAGCCCATCACGTGTCTCGGCCGCAACCACTCCCTGTCCGGCAGCCGTCAACAAGAATCGGCAGACCGTCATTCCCGAACAACGAACCCCTCATTCTGATCCCAGTCCTTAGAGGTCGTGGCGGAGAGTGCCACTGTTGGCATCCGTCGGGAGCTCGACCCGCCAGGGCTCGGCGATGGTGCCGTCGCTAGCCCATCCGTAGTGCCGCAGCCGGTCAGCGTCTGCTGTTCGGCCCAGCATCATGAGTGCACGAACTGCAAGGTCGTGGTCGTCGATTCCGGCTGCGGCCGCTCGTAGTAGCCAGGTGAGGGCTTCGCTCCACCGGTCCGCGCCCGCTAGCAATGTCCCGGCCACGCGGAGGGCCGGGATGTCGCCGATAGCGGCAGCGCGCTCAAGCCACGGAAGGGCGTCATCCAACTGGCCATTGGCAGATAGCTGACTTGCTATCGCCTGAAAGGCTTCAGCGTCCCCGTACGACACCGCACGATTGAACCACTCGAGGGCCTCCTTCGTGCGACCGGCAAGAGCTAGGTGGTCAGCGATCTGCCTGAGCACCAAGAAGCGGCCGGAGGCGAGCGCGCGGTCAACCCATGCATTGGCGTCGTGCATACGGTTAGCGCTGAGCAAGATGCTGATTGCCTCGTCTGGAGCCTCCATGTCTCCCTCACCGAAAGCTCGTTCCAACCAAGTGAGTGCCTCATCTACGCGACCTGCAGCTTCGAGCAAGCGTGCGATCGCGCGAAGTGAAGGAACGTCTCCGTCGGTGGCGGCACGCTCGAACCAAACGAGTCCTTCGTCGACCCAGCCGGCCTTTACGAGCAAGTGCGCAGCCGCGCGAAGCGCGTGCCTTTCACCCCTCGTGCTCGCCTGCTGGAAACGCGTGAGTGCTTCCGCTGGACGGTCTGCCTCCAGTAGCCATTCGGCAGCCTGCATGAGGGCCAGCGAGTCTCCTCTGTTAGAAGCTTTCTCGAACCACGTGAGTGCCTCTTCCAGGCGCCACGCAGCGGCGAGGCAGTCGGCTGCGGACCGGAGCGCACGGACGTCGCCGCTCGCGGCCGCTCGTTCGAACCAGAGCAGTGCGTCATCGATGCGTCCCACAGCGGCGAGTTGATCACCGGCGGTGCGGAGCGCGTCAGGATCGCCCGCCTGGGCAGCTCGCTCCAGCCACGAGAGAGATTCGTCTATGTTCCCTGCGTCAGCCAGCAGTCGACCCACTTCTCGCAGCGTCTCTCTACCCATGCCAGCCGCGGCTCCGCGCTCGAAATACGGCAGTGCTTCAGCTACCTGCCCCGCGCGAGCCAGTAGTCCACCCCAGGCCAGGAGCTGCTCGGAATCAGACGTTAGCGGTAGGTAGGCGAGCGGCGAGGCCACAGGATCCGTAGAGACTCGGAGAACCTCTCGTTTCTTCAGCATCGCTGCTGTGTCGAGCGCGGTGTCGTCTCCCGCAGCCACGCCGTGAGCGCACCATTCCAACGCTTCATTCAGTCGGCCCTCGTCGGCGAGCCAGCAGGCTGCTGTGGCGAAGGCTTTGGTGGTGTCCTCATTTCCGATCTTCTTGAACCACTTCAGCGCATCCTCGAGATGCCCCGCTGCAGCGAGCCGGTTTCCGCCGGCCAGGAGGGCAAGCTGGTCGCCGGCATCGGCCGCCCGCTGGAACCAGGCGAGAGCATCGTCCAGGCGTCCAGCCACCACCAGTTGGTCCGCTCTGCGCTTGCAGGAGACAGCGTCCCCCATTTCGGCTGCCAACTCATACCACGCGTCGGCTTCGTCTCCTCGCTCAAGGCTCTCCAGCAGCCGGGCAACCTGCGCGTAGCCGCTAGTGGCTGCCCACAGGCGGCATGCCACCTCGCTGAGCCCTCGGCTTTCCGCTGAAAAAGCGAGGCGGCGAACAGCTTCGCTGTCGCAGTGCTGGGCGGCTGCTTGCCAAAACAGCCCCGGGACAGCATCAAGGCGGCGTGACGACCGGCCGTGGGCTTCGAGGAAGTCCGCGAGCCGATAGGCCTGGCCGTTGCCTGCCGCCGTGACCGTGGCGCCTCGGCGGCGCCGCTGAGCGTGAAGAGGCCCGCGAGCACCCTTGACCGCATTGGTGAGCTGAGCCATGGACTGTTCAAGCCAGTTGTCCGACAGCAGATCCCACTCAGTGTCGGTGAGATAGGCCTCAGCAGCCGCAGCGAGGAAAGACAGAGGAAGACTCGCAGGGTGGCCAAGTCGGCGAGCGTCAATGGCTGCATCCAGCAGCGCTCTGGAACCTGGTGCCGCCGTTTTGTGGATGTTCATCAACTCAAAGCCGGCGGCCAGATATTGGGTGATCTTTCCGTCCTGGGCAGACTGTGCCGCGGCCACCAGACGCGGGTCCTGGGAGCGCTTGATGCCTGCGACTTCTGACGAGTCGAACGCTGGCGGCACAAGGAGAACCCTGTCAGCGAGCAGCACCCGTGCCTGGGCGTGAGGGTCCGCTGCACCGGGCTGAGGCGTGACGCGGAGATCCTCGAAATAGCCTGGACCCGGCCAGATCGTTCCCAACACCAGGACCGGTGCCCGGCTGGCGTCACTGAGCAAGGTGCGTAAACCTGCCGCGATGTGCTCGCCGTGCTGTGGATGGAGCAGGTAGTGATGGGCTTCGTTGAGCCAGACCACCGTCTTCGGGCCGACTCTGGGGAGGTCGGCGAGGGCAGCCTGAGGCCGCTCCGGGTCGATCGGATGCCACAACCGCCAGTCGTCCGGCAACTGGTACAGGGCTTCGAAGCAAGCTCGAGTCTTCCCCGTCGACGATGTACCCACCAACATCAACAGGCGGCTTTGCCCCCCGACGGACTCGGCAACGACACGATGCAGGTCCACATCGTGAGCGCGTTCCACGTACGCAGGCAGCCCGGTCGCACCGCCCATGGTGATGGCGTGGTGTACCTCAAGGTCGTACGGATCAAGATCCTTGATGGGACGGCCTAGGCGTTCGGAGAGCTGTATCTGCGTCCACAAGGACGCCGCTTGTTGCCCGCCTTGCGTGCCGTCAGCTCCGCTCATCCGCGTCAGCACGGTGAGCAGGGCGACTACGTCCGCCTGCTTTGCCGGCACCGTCGGATCGCCGATCAGCCGATTGATCGTGTCGCGGGAGGGACTGCCCGTGAGCGCTTCGTCGGCGGCCACCGCTGTAGCCATCTCGTCCAACGTCGGCGCACCAGCGGCGACATAAGCCTCGTAGACCAAGGTCTTCAGCACACGTAGCGGCCCCGGTGGCAGCGCCGGGCGAGGTATCAGGCGCTTTGCCCCAGCAGGTCGGCCACCGCCCGGCCCGATTCCGTCGCGCTTCATCGCACTATGGTGCCCATCGCAGTGCTCGAACACTGCTGAACTGCGCAAGTTTCGTACAGCAGCTGATCGCTATCGCACTTCGTCGTGAGTCAGTCCACCGCCTTGAAGGTGGAGAGCAAGCCGGCCGGCTGCCCCTAACCACGACAAGGTGAGGACACCACCATGCCTCGTAAGTCACGCCGCGACAGCTGGGCTGGCACCGAAGTCCGCAAAGCTGCCATCACCAGCCTCATCTCCACTCTCCTGCGCTTTGCCCTCGACTGTCTTCGCGACCTGATCTGCGAGTAGGCAACCGACTCCCAGCCCACCCAAGATGCTTGTCTCTGGCGATCTGGTCCATTTCACTCGCGGCCGACCAGTTCACCAGAGGCTGGGATTGGCAAGGGCAGCAAGTGTGGCGGCCGCAGCACCTCCGCCGCTGGAGCATTCAGTAGGCCACGAGCAGATGTACTCGAGACGCCATATCGCCGAGCCTCGTCCGGCTCTGCCCGTACCGGCCCATGCACGCTCGTACGCATGTGTCGGGCTGTCGCTCGCAACAGACCGAGCAGGAAGGAGATCGCGGGTGGCCGCGACGCAACTGACACGGGCCCACCGGATACTTATCGGGATGGCCGTCGCCGGTGCAGTGATCATCGCCGGGATCGGCTTCGCCGGCTCATACACGGCGGTGCACGAGCTGGCGGTGAAGAAGGGCTACGGCACCTTCTCCTGATTCTTTCCCATCGGAATCGACGCCGACATCTGTGTTCTGCTCGCTCTCGATCTCCTGGGTGCTCGGAGCTTCCCAAACCCCCAGCACCGCAGGATGGTTGGGGCGGCGCCCGGCCAGTGCGTGTAGCTCGCCTAGCTACAACTGAACACGGCAGGCGCGAGAGAGGCCTCCAAGCTCCGGGGGCCTCTTGCTGCGCATGAGAACCGGAAGGAGAGTCAGGCGCCACAGGAAGCGACGGTCCCATGGCATTCCAGTTCTGCGGGCGGGAACCAGCGCGGCGACCCAACAACCTCACAGTTAACACAGGGCGGCGCGCGCCTCGCCTGCAGGGCGCGCGCGCTCCAAAGGGGCGCAGAACAAGAGGCTTCCATCCGTACGTAGGCCAATTGGTCACCCGCCAGCCACACCACCACTAAGCATCCAACGTAAGATAAAGGACTCGCCTCAAGAAATTCAGACACAGCTCTGCGCTTGATCAGGGGGGACTGTGGCACAAGATCCCGGGGCACCTGATGCCACTAATTCACCTCAGCCAGATCCACGCCCGCCGGCGACAACGAGGCGAGATCCTGGACAACCGACAGTCGGGCCGGACGCGCGTCCGGCAAATCCTCCTGACGGAACCCCCGATCCGGCGCCTCCTGAAGAAACAAAGAGTGCTCTGAAGATCTGGCTTGCCGGGATAGCCGCAGCAGTAGTCGGAGCGGTCGTCACCGCTCTACTGAATGGCTGGTTCACAAACAGCGCACCAGACATGGTCGACAAAGCCCTGGGCACGACACCTCTGAAGGTAGTGCACGTTTCTAACGTCATCAATGAGGTACCGGTGGCAATAAAAGAAGCCATAACCACTACTGAGGACCGGACAATGCTAGCCAATCCCGCCACAGAGAAGGCATGGATAGACTTTCTTTATCAAAAACAGGCGGCCCCAGTTAACCAGATGACCATTAGCGTGGTCCTGGAAGGGGGGCGCAGCAAGGTGAGAGTGGTGGATATGCGACCTCGTATCCACCATAAGGGCGATCGGTGGAGTGGCGCATACTTCACCCCGGCTACGGCCGGAGAGGTCGGAACCGTCCCGCTCACCTCTGACCTAGATCAACAACACCCTGCTTTTTTCATGGCAGGGAACAAGAGTGAACGATACTTCACTCAACGTCAAATTGACTTAACGCGGGGGGAACAGTCGACCGTATCGATGACCTTTACCGCACGGTCGGCGTCATATGAATTTGATGTCGTGGTAACTGTCGCCGCCGACGACAAGACTGAAGAAATAGCCATCCACCCAGACAAGGGCGGCCTATTTCGCCTGACTGGCCGACAAGAAAAGCCAATCAATTACAAGCAGGCCTTCGAGGAGGTTGATGGCGCTTGGATTCAGGCGCCCGCCGGCCAGTGGTGCACTAAACGCTACGAGCTTCAGGACTGCTCACCATGAAACGATGGAAACTGCTGAGCACCCTACTCGCCTGCCTGGCAATCCTTCCATTACTGCTGGAAACGGACTTGACCAAAGTGCATCACCCGCTCGTCCCAGGACTTCGCGAGGCATGGCACGCTACCGTCAGATCTGATGATTCAGCGACAACCTACGCGTCAGACCGATACCTTGTGACGCCTAGCCAACATGGGAACGGGCTGACTGTATGGCAGATTGCGACAGGCCAACAGGTCTCCGAGATCCCAAAAATCAACGATCTGCGCAACTTCAAGCCAGAGGAGATCCGGATCGTCGACACCACAATGGTGGTGGCTTGGGGAGGAACCGAAGATGACACAGTACTCCTGCGCGGCTACGAGGTATCAACAGGTAGGCAGCTCTGGCACAGGAGCTTCACCCAAAAACGGCGCGACTTCCGATCGCCTGTAGCCCTCACTGATCAGGCTGCTGTCATTTTCAGTAGTTCACCAGTCGAAGCTCGCGCTTTTGAAATACACACGGGAATCCCGCTGTGGAGCCTCCCGACATCGGAACCCCTCAAAACGACATCGGCCGTGTTCACATATAGCAACCGATCCTTCTTCGTCTTCCGGTGGGACCGACAGATCCGGGGCCTTGTGACACTAGCTTCCCTCGACCCTTTTAGCGGGACTAGGCGATGGCAAAGGCTGATACCTATGCCGACCGATCCGGAAACCCATAGCGCCACTGGGGACCCCTTTGGGCTTAATCTCGTAACCTCCCCCGGTGGGGACATCGCCGTGAACATCAACGAGACGCACCAACTCTACGCGGCAGATGGACGGCTGCTAGGAGAGGGCGCAAACGAGATATGGAGCCTGACCAGCCTAAACTCAATGCTGTACGCATCGATTCGGAACCAAACTCGTGGCGAATATGACCCCTCTCAACTACGCGCGATCCGCGTCAAGGACGGGAAAACCCTATGGGAGAGGGAGAGTTATGCACATTCGCTGGAACCATGGGGGAGTGCTTTAGTTGGGCAAACGCGCCAAGATTGGCCGATGCCGATATTTATCGAACAGGTCACGGCTGACAACGGCTACACTTCCCATATTCCACTGGCCGCCAGCATTTTCCATACCGACCTGATCGGAATCGGCGGCCGATTCATGGTCACGCGAGAGGATACAGCCCTCGAGCAGCGACCACTGGGCGATGCCGACGTCCACTGGAGTGTCCTCACTGTATACAGCACCACACCTCCTCAAAAGAACTGGTATCCCGCTTTGGCCGGCCTCCGCCCAAGTGACTGGCCAAACGCCTGCAATCTACTGCATGCGGATGTTCTGGCATCACAAGCCAATTACACAGCAGTACCTCAGCGTCGAAGTATCCTAGGAATCCAGCTGCCTCACCCTGCGGCATGCACCTACGTTCCAAAGCAGGGCAATGCACCGTTGATTCGCCTCTCCATCGAGTGGATAGCACCATCAGAGAAGATGGCCGACCAGCTAATTCGCTCACGTACTGCTTTGGCCCGAGTGTCCGCGAAGGAAATAAGGCAGCTCGGGCCACAAAGAATTTCCTACACTGAGGAACCACCCAGCGGGGTAGTTTATGCCGTATATGTTCGTGTCGGCACCGCCGTCGTGCGCATCACTACTACGCCAACCGACCGCTCCCTTGCTGAGAATGCCTCAACAGCGGTAATGCGGTCCGGGGATGAGTAACGGGTCGAAGCGCACTCGCCTGGCTCAGCGTTGTCGAATTCACGGAGGTCGCCAGGTTCATCTCCGTCGTCTTTCGCGCATGCGACGGCGCGAACGTCGTCCCTGAACCAGCGGTGCGCGGGATCGACGTCATGCCATCCCTGCCGTGTCGGATGGCGCCGACCTCGCCCAGATCCTGATCGACGAGTCCGCCGTAGGCCAGGCCCGTCACTGCCTAGTGCTCTGACCGCATTGGTTCGCCGGGTTGGCCCTTGTAACGGTTGGATGTGACGCCACGTCCGGTCGGCACGGGGAGGCGGAATGGCGGAGCCGGTAAGGGTCCGTACGTTGACTGAGCAGGAAGGGGCCTGACCCAGATACGGCAGAAACCCGCCACGAGATGATCTTGGAGTGATGAGCGCCCCGACCCGTCACCCGTTCGGCCCAGCGTCGTTGGGGTGCCGGTAAGAACGCTGTCACCAGCCGCAAACGGCGATGATCAGTCCGCTGACCTGGAGGGTCGGGGCAGTTCTGCCGTGTTGGTCGACTCGGCGAGCGCGAGACGGCCGCCCTTCAGTTCGGGCAGGTAGTTGTAGATGGTGTTGCGGGAGACGCCGAGCAGCTTCGCGATCGAGGTGACGGTGTTCTCCGGGCGGGCGAGCAGGTCGCGGGCGTGACGTACCTGTTCGTCGGTCAAGGCCGGCGGGCGGCCGAGGCGGGCACCTCGGGCGCGGGCGGCGTCCAGGCCCTCGTTGGTGCCCTGGACGATGAGTTCGCGGATGAACTCCGCCAAGGCCGCGAAGACATGGAAGACCAGGCGCCCGCCGGGCGTGGTCGTGTCGAGTGCTTCATGTTGCGAGGTGAAGCCGATGCCGCGCTTGCGCAGGCCGGACACGATCGCGATGAGGTCCTGGATGGAGCGGCTGAGCCGGTCCAGTGACGGGACGACGAGGGTGTCGCCCTCGCGGAGGTAGTCGAGGGCCTTCCACAGCTCCTCGCGTTCGGCGTTCTTGCCGGACTTCTTGTCGGCGAAGATCCGGATGCACCCGGCTTCGGTGAGCGCGTGGATCTGCCGGTCGAGCAGCTGTCCTTTGGTGGACACGCGTGCGTATCCCACCAGGCTGCCGGTCCGTACGGCCGGAACGGGGGCGAGGAGATCGGCGTCGTCGTCCTGGGAGGGCTGCACCCGCCAGATCGTACAGAAAAGGGTGCCCCTCAAGTTCTTGAGCACATCGACTTTCTGACACCGTTTTATGGGCATGATCCGGCGCCGATCCGGCCACGCGCCGCCGTTTGCCGATCTTGCCCATCAATCGGTCGATTCATCAACAACGGTATGGCCAGCCGCCGCCCGCCAGCGGTTGAGGTTGGCCTGTGTACCGAGGGTGTGAGGGTGGTCGGGACCCAGTACCCGCACCATGTCGGCTACCAGCTCGGCGAATGCGGCTATGGCGCCTTCCCCGTCCCCAGCCCTCCCCCGCCACCCCGCGAGATCATCACGGATAGCGAAGGTGTGGGGGTGGTCGGGGCCCAGTACCCGCACCATGTCGGGCAACAGTTCGGCGAACCCTGTCACAGCACCTTCCGCGTCCCCAGCCCTCCCCTGAGATTCAGCTATGTCACCTCGGATGGCGAGGGTGTATGTGTGGTCGGGGCCCAGTACCCCCACCGCGTAGGCCAGATGTTGAGAGAGTGGTTCTACGGTGTCTTCAGCGCTCTCCCCGAGGGCGATGAGGTGACCGAGAGTGCCGAAAGTGTAGGGATGGCCAGGGCCGAGCGCCCGCACCATGTCGGTTAGTAATGCGTGGAGCGCCTCTGCAGCGCCTTCTGGGTCTCTAGACGCTCCCAGTTCGATGAGCATCTTTCGGACAAGGAGAGTGTGCGGGTGGTCGGGGCCCAGCGTCAGCGTCATGTCGGGCAGCAGTTCGGTGAGTGCTCTTGCGGCGCCTGCCGCGTCTCCGGCTTCGCGCATCCATCCGGCGAGGTCACCACGGGCGCGGAGTGTGTCGTAGTGGTCTGCGCCAAGTCGCTGGTTGGCGGTATCGGCTAGTTGGCGAAAGTAGATTACGGCGGCGCTGTACTGGCCTGTATTTCCGAGACTGCGGCCGGCGCGAAAGAGCACCTCGTGCGCTCCAGACTGGTACAGGGCGTCTTCGGCCTGACACCCCAGCGCCTCGGCGTTCGCACGGAAGGACTGACTGAGAGGGATATCTTGCTCGTTCTCGGGCCAAACAGTGGCGACAGCGTCAGCGGCTGCGCGGACGCGGTGGGCGTGCTCGGCGGTGGTGAGAGTGTCGCGGACAGCGCGTTGGATGAGCTGGTGGATGCGCACGGCCTGGTGCTCCGTGGCGGGGGTGTAGTCGATCAGACTGAGGCGATCCAGTGTCCGCAGTACCCCGCGCGCATCCTCGGCTGTCACGGGCGCGGGTGTGGCATGTGGGGGCCTGCTGCGGTGCCGGGGCCACCACCGTCGCGTCTCCGCTTGGCCGATATCCGCGGAGACTGCCGGCCGGGTTGCCCGCTCGGCGAGGTATTGGAGGGCCGGGGCTCCCGAGAGGACGGACGCAGGGATGCCGTTGGGGTTCAGCATCGCGGCGAGCTGCAGCATCGGGCGGGCCAGGCCCGCTGGTGGCAGCTGGTCGGCCCGATCGATGGACAGGGACCAGGCGGCGGCGAGCGTGGTGGCCTGGTCGTCGGGCAGCTTGGAAGGATCTGGCAGCACCTCGGTGAGGGTGTGGGCGCGGTCTGTGAGCAGTCGGTGGTAGGTAGTGCAGTCCAGGGCGGTGTCAATGAGGTATGCAGCTGCCTGGGAGAGCGCGAGCGGTAGGTGGCCGAGGTCCGCAGCGAGGAGAGCGAGTTGGTCGGCTGATTCGTGACGGTCATGGGCAGCGAGTGTGGCAGTCAGGTAGGCGGCAGCCTCTTGCTCGTTGAAGACGCCGACCGGCACCAGGCGGCGGCTGTCCCCTTGGAGAAGTTGGTCGCGGCGGCGGGTGGTGATGAGGGTGCGGCCGTGCGGGCTCCTGGGGGGCCACAGGCCACGCAGGTCGGCTGGGTCGGCCACGTCGTCGAGGACCACCAGCCACCGGACTCGCCTGGTGGGGCTGGGCTCCAGCCAGTTCAGGAACGCCCGTGCGGCCTCCTCGGGCTCGGGTTTGTCGGTGCCGAGGATCGCGGCCGCAGCTTCGGCTTCGGCGTAACCGGACATGATCGCGGTGGGGTCGCTGGCGGTCATCCACACCAGCAGATCCAGTGCGCCGGCCCGCAACAAGGCGCGCGCGTGGTGGGCGGCAAGCTGGGTCTTGCCGACCCCTCCCATGCCAGCCAGCACTGCCGTCCCGCCGTCGGCCATGGCCTGCTGCATCTGCTCTGCCGGCCTGCGGTCCAGGAAGTGGTCGGCCTGCCGGGGCAGTACGCCGACGGTGTGCGGCCAGGTAACGGGGCGCCGAGGCGGGGCGAAGAAGGAGGCGGAGACCTGGCCACCGGGCTCTACATTGTTGATGGCCATACTGCCGTTGGAGGCGTGGGCGTTCATGCCAGGTACGGCACGGCCCGATCCGGGCGCTGACGCAGGGGGTGGGCTGGTGGCGGCCGGTCCGTTCAGCCCTGGGACGGATCCGGCTTGGTAGGGGTGCCGACGCTCGCGCCCCCGTAGAGCATGTTGGCCGCGATCGAACCCTGCTCCGCCCTGGCGATCACATCGCCGCTCGCGGCGATTCCACCCTGCCCTGCCGAGGCGCCGCCCTGCGGGGCGTACTGCGTGAGCAGGGCGCGCAGTTCGGTAGCGGCCTGCTCACGCTGCTCGTCGTTCAGGCTTTCCAGCAGCGAGATGAACCAGGCTTCCCAGGTCGCTTCCTGGCGGATCCGCACCCGCTCGACCTGCTCCGCCCCGGCGGTCCTCAGGGCGGCTGCGGTCTGGTCAAGCCGTTCCAGCTCAGCGCTCTCACGCTGCGCGTTTCCGCGGCCGAACCACATTGCCACCTGCTGCCGGAATCCCGTCCACACATCCGTGCCTGCGGCCTGCACCACCGCTGTGCCACCCGCCGCGGCCAGCGCGGTCATCGCCTCCGTCAGCATCCCCGCCACCTTCCCCCAAGCAGTCCAGATCCGGCCAATACCCTGCGCAACGTATTCCATCAGATACGTTCAGCGACCGCTGTCGATTCCGTCAAGACAGCGCCCCCGGCTGGAACGCGGTCACGGTCGCCAACCGCTGCCCGCGGTCCGGGCACAGTGACCGCAGCGAGGTTCAGGCGAGCACCCATGTCGAGGTTCACCTCGCCGTACGGGCGTACGTGGGACCAGAACAGCGGGGTCAGGCCGCGCCGGTCAGCAGGGGTGAGGAGGCCGGCCCACTGGGGTTCGCTGAGGACGTCCTGGAGCATGAGGGTGTTCACGTAGACCAGGGCCGACTGGAGGATCCGCAGGCACAGGACGAACATCTCCTGCTCGTCGCGCCGGTTCGAGGCGATCTCCCCGCCCTTGCCGTAGGCGATCACGGAGTTTGCGCCGTTGGAGGACTCCATGACGTTCAGGCCCTCCTCGATCTCCCGCTGGAGGTCGCGCAGTCGCAGGTAGCGGGCTACGAAGATGGTCTTCTGAGCGCGCCCGACCTCCAGCATCGCCGCGTAGGTGGGGTGGGAGGCGTTGCGGGTGAAGCGCCGCAGGATCGCCTCGGTGGACGCGGTACGGGTTCGGATCGCGGTGGCGTACTTGATCATCTGGTCGTACTGCTGGGCGATGAGTTCCCAGCGGATCGGGCGGGTCAGCGCAGGGGTCAGTTGCGGGTAGGCGTCTGGTTCGCCGGCTGTCGGCCGGTACAGCTTCACCTTGTTGATCCGCTTGATCCTGGGCAGCAGGTCGAAGTTCAGCAGCCTCGTGATGCCGAACCCGATTTCCGACTGACCATGCGAGTCCGTGTAGTTCGCTTCCACGTCCATGGTGGCGCCGTGCCGCATGGCGCCCTCGATCATCGCGGCGACTTCGGAGGCGGTGCAGTTGATCAGCTGGGAGTGGATGGCCAGGGACTTCTTCTCCACATGCCAGTAGATGAGCACCCCGCGGCCGCCGTAGCGCGAGTGCCACTCCGTGAACAGGTTCTGGTCGTAGGCGCGCACGTGGGTGGAGTCGGAGGCGACGGCGGTCGAGCCCTGGCCCCACAGCTCGGTGCTGCGGGCGGCGAAGGTGGCATTCGCTATGTTCACGGCGATGGCGCGGGCGGCCTCCGCCGAAAGGTAGCGGCGCCGAACGTAGCGCAGTTCGTCCTCGGTGTGGCCGTGGCCGCCGGAGGCGACGGCCTTGATCCCGGTGTTCGTGCCGTACGCGTAGATGACCAGCAGCAGGCGTTCGGCCAGCACCTCCGCCGAGAGGCTGCCGCCGCCGGAGACGGAGGTGACCGCGTCCAGGCAGCCGGTCCGCAGCACCGCTTCCTTGAGCATGTCGATCAGGGGCACGATGCCCCACCGGCGCTGTACCTCGTTCTTGATCCGGCGCAGGTTGCGCGGCTCGGGCTGGGCCTCGGCCGGGGTGAGCCGGATCGCCCCGGACTTCCGCTCAGCGATGTCCAGCCACGCCAGCTTCGGCATCGTGTCGTTGAGGAGGGTCAGCTCGGTGGTCATCTGCTCGCGCAGCTCGTCGACGAAGTCGGCGGCGTCCAGCGGCTTGCGGAGCTCGCGGTAGTTCTCCTCGCGCCGCTCGGCGAAGTCCTGGGGCAGGTCCTCATCCGGGTTGCGCCACTTGTCAGCGCCGACGACCCAGATCTCCTTGCACTTGAGCTGGTCGCGCAGGGCCTGGAAGGCGACGACCTCGTAGACCATGCGCACCACCCGGCGCCGGCCCCGCTTGTCGGTGCGGTGGACGACCTCCGCCCAGTCCCCGCCCATCGCCTTGTGCACCGGCACCGTCTCGCCCAGCGGGTAGTACGTGGTGTTGCCCGCCGCCGCGTACCGGGCCACCAGCGCCAGGGCCTCGATCACCGGCTGGTGGGTGTGGTTGGACGAGCGGAACTCCAGCACGTCCAGCAGCTTGATCAGCCCGCGCCGGTAGTGGTTGGTGTACGACGCCTTCAACGTGGTCTGCACCGTGCGCCGGTAGACCGGGCCGCGGGTCTTGAACTCGTGCACCAGCTCCCGCAGCGTCTGCTCACCGCCGGACACCGCCGGGTAGACGACCTCCCGGACCGTGCCCTCCGGCTCGCCGATCGACGCCTCAGCGAGCTTGAAGAGGATGTTCTCCTTGCCCGACACCTTCTTGAACGCGTTGACCAGCTGCTCGGTGACCTTCTTCTCCGCCCGCGCCCCGATCCGGTGCACCGTGGAGATCAGCAGCTCCACCAGCGTGTCCGTGATCTCCCGCTCCCGCTCGTGCAGCAGCGCGGCCAGCAGCGTCACCCGCAACGGCACCGGGTGCGTGCGCAGATGGGAAGGGGACTCCACCGCGGCCCGCGCCCGCCATCCGGCCACCGCCTTCGGCGCGACGTCCGCGAACAGATCCGGCGGAAGCCCGACCGCGCGGACCGCCAGCAGCTTGGAGATCTCGGTGAGCATCGTCTCCAAGCTGACGTTGCCGGGCGCTTCTTTGACCTTCCCCAGGACCGGCGCACCGTCCTCACCCTCACCAGTACCGGCCTCACCGGGGTCGGCGTCGCCCTCCTGGTCGGCACCGGCGACCAGGGCCACGATCCGCTCGATGCTCTCCACCGTGAGCCGCGCCGAGATCCGCGCCGTCAGCGTCTCCTCAGCGACCCGCAGCGCCGCCCCCACGATCCGGTCACACCGCCCCGCCGTCGGCGGCTCGATGCACTCCGTACGACAACGGGCCAGCAGCTCCACCCGCACCTGCTCCGGCCGCCGCTCCTTGCAGGCGACGTGCTCGGCGAGCCAGGCCGTCAGCTTGTCCGCGTCCGCGACACTGCACTCACGAAAGCCCAGGTGCCCGCGGATCTGCGCACGGTGGTACTCGACTGTCCGGCCGCTCCACTCATACGCGTCCAGCTCGGACGCAGGCACCTGTACCTGCCGGGCGACGAACTCCACCGCCTCGCCCGGCAGCTCGGACCGGCCCCGGGGAAACCGGCCGTACTGCGTGTAGAACTTCAGCAACACCGCGAAGCCCAGTCGCGTCGCACCGCGCTTACCGGACACGAGCGGCTGCTCGTCCTTCAACAGCGTCCAGTGCTCGACCAGGGCGTCCAAGTCCAAAGGGGTACGGGCCACGGTCGTCGATCATCCTCGTGAGGCCTCACCCCGCGCAGCTGTACGACCCCGGACTCACCCACACGGGTGACACACCCGCAAGATCACCGTCGTTTGCGGCTGGTGACAGCGTTCTTACCGGCACCCCTACTTCGACGCCGTGGACATCGGCCCCGACCACGAGTTCGACGCCGGGATGGTCTCCGTCGCGCGTCGGCAGGTAGAGCGGATGCGGATGCTGGAGTGGGAGCTCACGGGGAAGCACCCGAGCGACATCGACCCTGACGCCGAATGATTCTCACAAACGGGGGGGGGCCTTTGCCCGAGCAAGATCAAGAACGAGCCGCAGAACCCCCGTTGATCTTGGATCGGTTCTCACTGAGCGTTTGGTTCGTTGATTGGCGTTTGCTCCCGGGTCAGGTTTCGCGCCAGTTG